>DASPGM010000001.1:0-112219 GCA_035620615.1 Nitrosopumilaceae archaeon
TGGAGCAGTATAGTTTTCTGGTAATAGTTCAGTAGAGTTTGAGATTGGAGCAGTATAGTTTTCTGGTAATAGTTCAGTAGAGTTTGAGATTGGAGCAGTATAGTTTTCTGGTAATAGTTCAGTAGAGTTTAATACAATAAAATCATCAACATTTTGTGAATTAAGATTTCCAGTAAATGTATTGTTGATAGAATCTGCTGGTGGTGTAGTTTGATGATCATCTAAGAAGTCAATTTCTGTATTATTCATTTCTTGACCAAAAGCAGTACCCCAATATGATGATGATATTGAAGCTGGAGTAATAATTGCTGATGAAAATAATAATATAATTACAACATAAGAGAATAATTTTTTATAACTATGAAATTGTATATGCTCATTTTCATTTCTGATAAAGATTAATCCAGAAATTAAAAATAAAATAATAATTCCAGTTGGTTCATTTGTATTAATCTGATTAAATAGAATATTAGATAATTGTAAATCAGAAATAAAATTAATTGAATCTAAAAATTGTTGTAACTCAAAATAGTGAACAAAACTATCGTTTGGGGAAATAGTTAAAGAATTAAATAAATAATTATTAAAATTTTCATCAAATATTGAATCAGATATAAAATTTGTTTGGTAATCTTGTTTGATAATTTTTTGATTGTTATCCAAAAAAACTAATTGAACACCAGTATCTAAATAATTTTTATGCGATGATTTTTCCTGATTACGAATTCTATCAAATGGTGATATTCTTTCAATAATCGCTTTTCGATCAGAAAATTGTTTTGTTAAAATTACAGCAGTTTGTTGTTGATACGAATCTGATGAAAAAATTAATTCTTCCTCAAAAAATATTGATTTAATATTTTGTACTTCATTGATATGATTTTTTGGCAAATTATTTTTTTCATTTGGTGATGAAAGATTCATTGATTCAGACAAGCTTATTGAATGTTGAACAGATTTTGTTTGAACTAATTTTTCATTTTCATTATAATCTAAATAATTTGTAGATTCGATATTAGAGCTAAAAGCCAATGATTCATAGCTTGAATTTGCAATAGATGAAAATAGTAATGAGCTAAGCAAGAAAATAGCTATAATATTCACTCTAGTGAAAGATCCCCAGTATGCCATACCGAGTATTTCTTTACTAGAAATACCATTAAACAGGGTGGAAGTACGAAGAAAAATGACCCTCCAATATGGTAAAAAACCTCAACATTTAGACCAATTTGGAAAAAAATTAAATTTTTCAGATTTTTTGATGAATCTAATAATTTAGAAAAAATATCGGTATACCATAAAAAAAATTCTGGTAGTAGACCTTAAAAAAATACGCGTAGACCTAAATTATAATTGATCTTTTTTTATTGTGGAAAATAAATTAATAAAAAATTCGATTTCAGATTTTTCTAATACATTCTCTTTTTGATTAAAAGTCTTTACAAGTAACATGGAAGCATTTTCCAATTCTTTGTGGTTAATAAAACGAGAATCACCAATCATTGTATCTGCTGCTTGAATAATTTTTTCTATTATATAATAGTCATCGGGATTTTCTTTTAATAAATTGAGATTATGTAAAACTATCTTTGAAAGATCAAAACATTCTTTTTTAAACAGATATACATATTTTTCTGCTAGTGCCATAGTATTATTTTTTTACATAATTAATAGTGTAGGGTATGTATTTAAAAAAAATGACAAACTAATTAATTTTGAGTGCCCTTACTTTGGTTTTTATTTTAATTTTTTTTAATTGTTTTTGAAATTTATTACTATTTCCCGATGAATATATTTTCAAGGTAGGTTTATTTATTTGAAGTTTAGAAATTGTTAAAATTTTATTTATAATAGAGTTTGCAGGATCTAAAAATTGAATTTTTGGAAATAATTTTTGTAACTGAGGAAGCAAAAATGGTAGGTGAGTACTAGAAAGAGTCACTACATCAACTTGATTGGTCTCTAATGGTTGAGCTAAAAGAGATTTAATTTTAGTTTTACAATATTGTTTATTATCAATAAATTTTCCTGATTCTACTAAATCTACAAGTGGAGATGCATTAATCTTTAATACCTTTACTTTTTTTGGGATATTTTTTAGAATTAGTTTATCAAGTGCATTACTTTTTACTACATTTTGTGTAGCCAAAATTGCAATTGAAGATGTCTGTGTTTTTTGTGATGCCTCTATAAGTGGTGGATATACTCCAATGATCTTAGATGATTTGAATCCTCCAAGTAAAATGGAAGGTGTATTTGAACCAACAACTATTAAATCTGGTTTGAATTTTTTTTGAATGTTATTTATGGTCTTATCTATTATTCGCTTTAGTTCCGAAATAGATTTTTTTCCATATGGGTAATTTTTTTGATCAGCAAAATAGATTATTTCAGCTTTTATTTTTTTTCTGATTGGTTTTATTATTGATAATGAACCAAATCCTGAATCAAAAACAACAATTTTTACCATGATTGGTAAAAATTCCCTATAGGATTTACATTTTTGTTAGCTAAATTTAGTCTAAAGTTGATCTAAATACACACCCCGAATTAAGAAGCCATTCTTAAATTAGCGGCTATGACAAGTTTCGATAAGACTTGGGCACGACAGGAAACACAAAGTGTTACAGGCAAACTACGCGATGCAGTAAAACCACAAGGGGCTTTAAAGCCACGAATTCAGACCGCAGTTAACAAACTACAAGTCCAAATTTCAAAAATGGACTCTATGTTAGCTAAGCTACATGAAAGAGATCAACAAATATTCAAACGAATAGTTACTGCAATGCAACAGCATGATACCGGTACTAGCAAGGTATTATCTAATGAGTTAGCAGAAATTCGCAAAGTCATTAGAATGCTTGGTAATGCAAGAATGTCACTAGAACAAGTTCAACTACGATTGACGACAATTCATGACCTCGGCGATGCAATGGTAGCAATAGGACCTGCAATGTCGACCATGAAAGGCTTGAAGTCTTCGTTAGGCAGATTCATGCCAGAAGCTGATTCAGAATTGAATTCCATGACCCAGACACTCAATGGATTAATGGTTGATTCATTCTCTGGTGATGCATTCAACATGGAATCCGAAGTATCAAACGAAGAAACAGACAAGATTCTCCGTGAAGCTTCTGCAGTTGCAGAACAACAAATTGGAGATAAATTCCCAACTGTGCCGTCACTTGATGGACTATCAAGTAAATCAACTTCATCAACCTCATCTACTTACGAATAGAGCAGTAATAGGTGAAGGGTGACGCAAGTCCCCTCCTTTTTTGTTTTTATTTTTTAAAGAATCCTAAATTCTATTCTTTAAAAGATTAACACACATTTTTGAAAATTGAATTAATTCTCCAATATTCATCTTTGATTTTCCAATCTTTCTATTAACAAAGATTGTGGGAATTTCAATTCCGTGTAAACCTTTTCTTCTTAGATAACAAAGCAGTTCAACTTGAAACGCAAATCCTTCAGATTTAATTTCAGAAAAATTAACAGCGTTTAAGACACTTTTTTTGAACATTCTAAATCCGCTAGTAGGATCTGATATCTCTAATTTGGCACATTTTTTAGCAAAGTTTCCTGCAATAGAATGTAATAATTTTCTTCCTGTCCCCCACCCAATAATAGATGAGCTAGGCAAATGTCTGCTAGCAATTACATAATCATGATCTTTTATTTTATCTGCCATCAAAGAAATTTCCTTTGGATCATGGGAATGATCTGCATCCATCTGAACCACATAATCAGAGTTAAATCGTTCTAAAGCAATTTGAAATCCCTCTTTGTAAGCGGAACCCAGACCTAGTTTTGAAGGTCTTTCAATAACTGTAATATTTTTGTATTTTTTGTTAAGATTCTCAGCAATTTTTCCTGTACCGTCTGGAGATGAATCATCCATTATAATGATGAAAAACTTTTCTGCAATTCTTTTTACCTCATAAGAGAGTTTCGCTATTAGGCTAGGGAGTGTATCTTTTTCATTATAGGTAGGAATTACTATTGTAATATTCACTTTAATCTAGGTTGACATTTCTTTGCTTTGGTAAAAACGTTGTTCCCTGGTTTTCTTCTAATCTACGCACCGTTAGTCTTAATTTATTATTTTTAACTATATTTTTTAATTCTTGTAAAATAAATGGCAAGAAATATCGCAGGAATTAAAGCAAGTATTGGTAGATCAAATTCAGGGATTGATTTATCTGGAGATACCAATTCACCCCAACTACGTGAACTGGGAATATCAAATGGACTCTCTGGTCCTATACCTGTAGGCCAAGAATAATACTGATTTTTACTTGCATCGTAAACTAAAACATAGAAACCATAAACATTAGATCTCCCAAAAAGATTCATAGGAATTTTAAATTCATAACTTGCATGCGGTATATGACTATACTTATCATTTTGATCTGATTTAGCACCTATTCCTATGTATTCAAAAGTATTAGGAATTTTCTTAAAGTGACCATTTAGTGTTAAGGAGGATCCTCCCTGATAAACAAATCTTTGTTTACCACCCAGTGAAGCTTGAAAACAGTAATCATCAACTCCTGAAGTTATTGTTTTGTCGTTATTTCCATCAATACAAATAATGGCTCTATCAGATAAATGATCTATACTTTGATCAGCAACAACATCTAATAAAATATAGATATAATCACCATGATGAGCAGATCTGATATGCATTGCATTTCCTGTATGAGTAGGAACTATGTCCCACGAAGATTGTTTCCATTCTAATTCATCTGTCCATTTTCCATCAAAAACAACTTCATCGATTGCTTCTGAATATGTAATCAGTATTGATTCTTCACCATAAACAATATTTAAAAAAAATAACAATAGTATTGAAATGGATAGGAAGACTTTTTTCATATAGAAAGAAAAAATTGTAGATAGATGAATGATTTTTATAATTTTTAATGACTTAGAAAAGCAAGTTTATAGACTATTTTTGTTGGAATAAGATGTGAAAAAAGCTATCATACTGGCAATTATCTCAATAGTGATTATTGTAGGAATAGTATCGATATTATCTCTTAATCCCAACTTTAATGATGAGTTAGAATCAACCTCAAATTCTACAGAAAAAGAGGAAGTCATTCCTAAAGGTAGAAACCTATCTGTTGAATTAGAAGAGAAAATGGGCTTTGCAAACCCCTAATATAGCCAAAATGGAGCTATTTGTTCAAATTAAATTCCACTATGCATAAATCTAAAGCTAGGAATAACCAATTAATGAAAAAATATACAACTTTAGCTTTGATAGGGGCTATTGTAGTAGGCGTAGCAGGCTTGATTAGCATAGATGCTATTTCAGCAACATCATTAGTTTCGATGCAAGGTGCCTCTGATTTTCATGAATCTGGTCTTATGATCGGTCATGTAACTTATGAAGTAAGAGGTGCAGACGGCCAAGTTAAACACTACATGCAGGGCGATAATTTTATTACCAGAACAGGAACTGATTGTGCTGCCACAGCGATCTTTGACTTCACAGATGATGTCTGTGTCAATGTAGGTAATTTTGCTTATATTGCAATTGGAAATGCAACAGGAGTATTTCCTCTAGCATCTGCAACTGATACTGCATTAGACACTGATGGTGGTGGTGGAGAAATTGCTCGAAGTCAAACAAAAATTGACGCTGTCATTACACCAAATAGTGGAGCAGGTACTATTGTAACCTTAACTACACCAACAGCATTTTCCTTCAGTGGTCTTGGTCTTCCACCAACAGGCACAACAGTAACTCAATCAGGATTATTCAATGCAACATCTGGCGGAAGTATGTTTGCAATAAAAGATTTACCCCCAGTTGCGCCTTCTCTTACAGGTGTTGAAGTGTTACCTGCAGATACTCTATCAGTAACTTGGACAATAACCCTTACAGCATAGACAATCCCTAGTTCTTTTTTTAATGAACTATTTTTTATTTATTTTTCAATAATATGTAATTCTATACATAATAAATTTAAAAAACATCATAATTAAATTATAGTAATTTTTACTTCAATTTTGATTTTCTATAACCATGACTAAAGGTTTTATCATATAGTCGTGAATACTCATATGAAGTAGGTTTTACTACATCTCCAATAATTATAATTGCAGTACGAGTTATTTTTTCATTCCAGACCTTTTTTGTAATATCTTGAAGTGTTCCTGTAATTATTTTCTGATCATCCCAACTAGCACGATAAACCACCGCAACAGGAGTTGTTTTTGCATATCCTCCAGCAATTGTTTCTTTTACTATATCGGAAAGAAGATGAACACTAAGATAGAAGATCATAGTTGCCTTGTGTTTAGCAAGCTCTGAAATTTTTTCACGTTTAGGAACTTTGGTTCTTTTTTCTGCTCTAGTAATAATTATTGTTTGAGTAACACCTGGAAGGGTTAGTTGAGTACCTAATGCAGATGCTGAAGCTAAAAAAGAAGTTACGCCAGGAATTATTTCGGATTTTATTCCTTCTTTTTCCAGATTATCAATTTGTTCTTTAATTGCTCCATAGATCGTAGGATCACCATCATGTAGTCTTACAACCAGCTTATTTTTTTTTGAATTATTTTTTAATAGAGTAAAAATTTCTTCGCGAACCAATTTGGCAGCATCGTGTAATTTGCCTTTTTTACACAGTTTAAGTATTGCAGGAGGGATTAATGAACCAGAATATACAACCAAGTCGGCTTTTTGAATTAGTTTTTTTGCTTTAATGGTAATTAATTCAGGGTCACCAGGACCACATCCTACAAAAAAAACTTTAGACACGCTTTACCACCATTATTGAAAAATATTTTGATGTAATTGTATCTTCAGTAACCTGACCAAGTGTTAATTTTTTAATAATTTCATTATCTGAATCAAGGTCTTGGCCTATTGCAAAAATAGAGTCTTTAGAAAAACCAGCTTCACGCAAGAGATCAATTACTTGATCAAAATATCTTCCATCCTTTAGGAAAACCATGGTGTCACAATTTTTTGCAATCTCTTTGACTTTACTTAGATCATAACATGACGGAATTACAGCTAATTTTTCTGCACCTTCAGCTAGACTAATTCCAATTTTAGATGCAAATGTAAACATGGAAACAATTCCTGGAATGACAGAAATTTTGATGTCTGGATGTTTGACTGAAAGCTCACGATGAAGGTATATCCATGTACTGTACAGATATGGATCACCGACGGTAAGATATACTACTTTTTTACCTGAAAAGATTTTATCTGCAATAGTTTGTGAGTTTTTTTGCCAAGTATTTTCAAGAATTTCCTTATCTTTAGTCATAGGAAACACAAGATTAACAATTTCAGGATTTTTGGATTTGTCAATCAATGATGAAACAACAGACAAAGCAATGCTAGGTTTTCCCTCTTTAGATGTTGGACACATTATAATGTCAGCATTTTTTATTGCATTAACTGCTTTTACAGTAAGTAATTCTGGATCGCCTGGTCCACAACCTACACAAATTAATTCAGGCATGAGATCGTGCTCATTTATTCCTAATTAAAAGCTAGACTAGATTAATCTAAGATTTTGTAGCTGAAATTACGGTAACAGGGTTTCTTGCAAGCATCATAGTACCAGTTGATGTTTTTCGGCTTTTAGATATTGTAATTTGTGTAATATCAACCGAAGAAAAATCAAGCATATTCATTACTTCTAACACAGAAAAAAGAGTTTCAATTAAAATTACTCCCACAACAATTCTTCCCCCGGATTTTAATTTATCATGACATAGTTCAATAATTTCTTTGGTATCTCCACCTGTACCGCCAATAAATATTGCATTTGCCTCCGGTAGCTCTGAAATTTTTTCTTTAGCATTTCCAAAAATTACCTTTACATTTGATATACCAAATTTTTCAAGATTTTTCTTTGTTAATTCTACTGCCTTTGAATCAAAATCTATGGCATAAACTATTCCAGATGATTCTACTTGGAGTGAAGCTTCTACAGAGATAGAGCCACTACCACATCCAATATCATAAACTGTTTGTCCAGGCGAGAGTCGTGCTTTACTTATTTGGATAGTTCTAACTTCTTCTTTTGTAATTGGAACTTCCTCTGTTCTTTCAAATTCTTCATCAGGAATACCTGGAGTCTTGTAATTCCACATTTAGACTGATGAACTTGTTTTACTATTTTAGTGCTATGTGAAAGGCGTGGAAATTCCAAACTCGCTTGGAAGATTCATAATTGTATAAGATAAAATCCACATAAACAGGTAAATGAATATGAAACTTCCAATACCTGTTGTAACTATCTTTTTTCTATCAGATTTTGGTAATTGAAGATTCATTCCCTTTGCAATACCAATTGAAACAATGAATACTATAATCATAAAAGTAATTGAGGCCCATCTTCTATCTTCTCCCTCAATTGGTTCAAAGATGAATGTGGCCAATATTCCAGCTATTACTGCAAGGCCAATTCTAAGCCAAAAAAGTTGATCTAGCTTCTTTTTGGTATAGCTCTTTTCTTCATCATTTTGTACTGGCTCAGTAGGGGGAAGCTCATTAGTATCAGAATCCTTGGGTTCTTCAGGAGTCTTTTTTTTCTTTGGATCATGTCTAGCCAAGAAATTTCTAGGTTGACTGAAGATTTCCTCGTATAAAATCTTTGGATAGCAGAGTCATTTAAGAGGAGTAAGAATATAATTTTAGAATCTGGTGATTTTACTATGACATTATCTGGAATTGAATTAAGATATCTAACAAATTACATCTCAAAAAAAACCTTAGATTACTATGTTAGCAACATTTATGGAATAAATAGCAAAAGTTTACTATTCAAATTACACCATCCAGAAAAACCAGATGTTCTTTTGATGTTTTCTACAATTGGATTATGGACAACATCAAAGAAGGTTGAACAAATTGAAGTAAACAAATTGTTAAAGCGATTACGTAGTGATCTACTTAGGCTAAAACTAACAAAAATTGAACAAATAGGGGCTGAAAGAATTACCTACTTAACATTTAGTGGTTTTGATAAAGAGTTTATTATAATTGGTGAATTCTTTGGAGAAGGTAATATTATTCTGTGTAATAATGAAATGAAAATTCTTGCATTATTACATTCAATAGATGTAAGACATCGAAAACTTCAAGTTGGTTTAACCTATTCTCCACCTCCAGAAAATTCTGTAAATATATTTAATATGGAGCAAAAAGAGCTTGAAGAATTATTATCATCATCTATGCCATGTGCAAAATGGATAGGCAGAACACTTGGATTGCCTACAAAGTATGCAGAAGAGATTTGTAGAAGATCTAATATCGATTCTAAAGTTTCTGGAAATGAATTATCAAATAATGATATTAAAAATATTTTCGAGTCAGTTAAAATGATAATAAATGATGTTGTAGAGGGAAATCATAAAGCAGTTATTGTTAGAGATGAAAAAAAATCTGATGTTTATCCTATCAGACTTGGAAATGATGAAGAACAGTTCCAGAACGTTTCTAGTTTTATGGAAGGATTGGATGTTTTATTTACTGAAACTATTGTAGAAAGTGGTAAATCTATACAAACAAGTTCGGTTAACAAAAATGTTACAGAACTTAAAAATAAATTAGATGAACAAACTAAAGCTATCTCTACAGTTAAAGAAAAATCATTAAAAATTGCAAATGTAGCTAAATCAATTTCAAGTCTTGTTTCTCAGGGAGTATCATCAATTGAAGATTCAATGTCAGTTGAGGAGCTAAGAAAAAATGGAGCAGAGATTAAAAGAGAAAAAGGAATTTTCTTAATAAAAATTGATGATGAAAAAATTAAGATTGATCCTAAATCTTCTCTTCAAACTATATCATCAAAATTATTTGATGAGTCAAAACGAAAATCAGCAGCAATTCTTGGAATAGAGAAGCTAAAAAGAAAAACTGAAAAGAAATTAGAAAAAGAAATGGGTCAGGTAAAAGTTGCGGAGGACTCTGTTACTTATTCAGAGATTAGAAAGAAAAACTGGTACGAACGATATAGATGGTTCTTTACTTCAGATGGGATTTTAGCAATAGGTGGACGAGATTCGTCATCAAATACTGCTATAATACGAAAACATATTGAAAAAAATGACAAGGTGTTTCATGCTGACATACATGGTTCACCATTTTTTATTCTAAAAAATGATAAAAAAGAGATCCCTCCCACGAGCCTAAATGAGGTTGCACATGCGACAGTGTGTTTTAGTCGTGCTTGGAGAGAGGCAATGTATGGATTAAACGCGTATTGGGTTGAACCAGAACAAGTAAAAAAAGCCGCTCCAAGTGGACAATTTCTTCCCAAAGGGTCTTTTGTTATTGAAGGACAACGAAACTATGTAAATATTTCAACACTAAAACTTGCAATAGGACTAATTAAACAAAATACTGATTATTTAATTTCTTGTGGACCACCACAGCCAATCAAAAAAAATAGTATATGCTATGTGATAATAGAGCCAGCTGGAACAGAAATGGTTGAAGTTGCAAAAAAAATTAAACTTGAATTTAATAAAATTACCGAAAATGCTACAAAATCAATAAGCATTGATGAGTTTGTTCGTGTATTACCTGCTGGTGATAGTCACATTATTGAATCAGGCAGAGGTGATCAAATAAGTGAGTAAGAAAAAACCTATCTTTATTGTAGATGCAATGCTAGGAAAGCTTGCAAAAAAACTACGACTATTAGGTTATGATTCTTTTTATTCTTCAAACATAGAAGATGATAATTTATTACAAATAGCAAAAAATGAGAATCGTATAATAATTTCAAAAGATGAACAGCTAATAAAAAAGGCTAAAAAATTTCAAATTGAGAATATTCAGATAACAAAAAACGAAGAAATAGAACAATTAATTCAAATAAACGAAAAAATAGATCTTGGAAAATGTATTATTCAAAGTAATAATACTAGATGTCCAGTATGCAATGGTGTTCTAATTCCTACCGAAAAAAATACTATATTAGAACATGTTCCACTAGGAGTTTTTAAAAATATGAATAATTTTTGGGTGTGTAATAAGTGCAAGAAGATTTACTGGGAGGGAACCCATATTAAAAACCTACAGAAATTTAATGCAGAATTAAATGCTAGATTATCATAAAATATCTAAATCAGAAGGAGAATCTCTAGTTAAAACGGCAAGAAAAGTTGTTACAGAATTTTTAAAAAATAATACAAGAATTAAACTTGATGAAAAATTTGAAAAAACTTTTTCATTTAATTCAGGAGTATTTGTAACTTTGAACAGATTTGGGAAGCTTAGGGGATGTATTGGCTATCCTTTGCCTAACAAAAAACTATTCAATGCATTAGTTGATGCAGCAATAGCGGCAGCTACTGAGGATCCTAGATTTAATTCTGTAAGTTTTGATGAATTAGATAAGATAACCTTTGAAGTTACAGTTCTAACTCCACCTATAGAGATTAAGGTTGAAAATACTTCGGATTATCCTTCTAAGATTAAAGTAGGAAGAGATGGACTTATTGTAAAAGCAGGAATGAACTCTGGCTTGCTATTACCACAAGTTCCCACTGAATATGGATGGAATGAGGAACAATTCCTAGAACATACATGTGAAAAAGCAGGCCTTCCCAAAGATTATTGGAAAAAAAAAGAAACAAGGATTGAAAAATTCGAAGGAGTTGTTTTCAAAGAACAAAGTCCTAGTGGAAATATAGTTCAAATAACACTATAGAATTTTTTCAGATTCAGTATTTAGAGTAATTTCTTGCCCATCAGTTAAGGAATCATAATCATTTTGTGATGCAATGACTAATGGTATGTTTGCTAATGCACATCCAGAGACTACAGATAGATCAGCTTTAGTACAAATCATTGCAGCTGGAGCAGTTCCATTAGACTTTAATGAATAAATTGTGTAAGCTCCAACACTGCTACCAATTCCATGAGGAAAGACTAAGATTGTATCTTTTAGTGGTTTTTGAAAAATATTATGTTGATTATCTGTAATTATTCCAGTTTTTTTATCAACAGTTCCTAGAAAATTTATAGGAAAACCAAATTTCATAATTTTTCCTTTAGCTTTACCTTTTACAATTATTTTTAGAGTCATTTTGTTTCCTCAGAAATAATTTTTGATAAGGGTTTTAGGTTAACATCTACACCATTTGAGTTTTTCAAATAATATGCTCCTTTAATGCTATTTGTAGTTACTCCATCAACATTTTTTTGATCTATTAATGGTGTCAGACAAGTACAACAATCGGTTAGTATTTCACATCCTGCCCGTTTTAGTTCATTTGTGTATCCAAGTTTGGAAGCTTGGTCTTGAATGGCTCGTGGACAAAAAATCATACATCTTTTTTTAAATGATTTTCCTTTTAGCATTAAAGTTAGATCAGATAATTCTTCTAAACCTAGTTGTGGACTACCTAGTGTAATAAGATCACTTGAATCAGTTGTGTTTAATTCATCATAGATTTTTTGCTTCTCGTTTTTATCAAAATCTACTTTTTCAGAATTATCATCATTGCTTTCTAAGAAAAATTTTCCACACCGACCTGATGTACCCATTCCACCACAAAGTGATTTGCAGCTTCGTCTATCCATTTTATCTACTCCAGAGATTCTTACAGAACTGTCAGCAATCTTTCCTGCAAAAAATCCTAGCATTCCTAAATCTAATTCATTTGGATTATCTAACTTCATTCTAATTGTAAGTTTTGGAGAATCGGTATCTTTGCGTAAATCAGAATACGGACTCTTGCCAGTTAGAGCACTAGCTAATGCACTAAATGCGCTTTCTTTGTTAGTTTTAAGACTACTAATTGAATTTACAAAAATTGCAGCATTTGTTTCTGCAAAAGAAACCTGTGTATTTTTTTGCGGTAAATCAAATATTTCATATGGGATACAAGAAAAAGATGGTATAACGCCCATTTTTTCATATGATTTTCTAATACTTTCTTGTTTTTGTATAAAGTCGTCACTCAAATTATAATTGGAAACATTATCAATATCATAACCCATGGGGTTTACCGTTGTCTGAACCTTAACTTTGGCATTTTTGCTAAGATTGGATAGAAACTCTTCTCCAGCATCTCCAATTGTATTATAATTAACACCAGATACATGAGCCCATTTTATTGGTACAAGTCGTTCAGCATCGGTAGCTTCTCCAGTTGCTACCAAAATTCGATAGGCAAGTTGAAGGGTTTCACCACTTTCACCCTTTAGGGCTGCTTCTTCATCTTTTGTAAGTTCCAATACGAAACCTTCTTTTTATCAGATATAATATTTGTACCATAGATATATCAAAAATTAAAAATATTATCAATTTATTGTTATTTTAGTTTACATTATAATAGAATCAAATCAATTGATTGTCATGAAAGCAATTCTTAGTGGGATGATAAAAACAATGAATTCAGTTAAACCACCTAGAATGACTGCCTTAAGAGAACTACATGAAGCCGAGACAGGTGATCCATTTATCATTCTCATTGGAACTATTCTTTCTGCAAGAACAAAAGATGAGAATACTACAAAGGTTGTAAAAAAGTTATTTTTAAAATATAAATCAGCTAAAGAACTTTCAAAAGCCAAAATCAAAGATGTCGAAAAAACAATAAGATCTATAGGTTTCTATCATGTCAAAGCTAAACGAATTATAGATGTTGCAAATATAATAAATTCAAAGTATAAGGGTAAAGTTCCAAGCTCCTTAGATGATCTTATACAATTACCAGGTGTTGGACGAAAGACTGCAAACTGTGTTCTTGTTTATGCTTATGACAAACCTGCAATTCCTGTTGATATTCATGTTCATAGAATTTCAAATAGATTGGGGCTTGTTAATACAAAAACCCCAGAAGAAACTGAACTTGAATTAATGAAAAAAATTCAAAAAAAATACTGGCTTGAAATTAATGATACATTTGTTATGTATGGCCAAAATATCTGCAAGCCAATAACACCGCTTTGCGGAGTTTGTAAAATAAAAAATAGATGCAAATTCTATAAAATTAATTACGCTTCTTAGTAATTAATAACACTGCAACTAATATTCCCACTCCACCTGCTAGATAAAATGGAAATAGAGCATACTGATTTTGGGTAGGATCTCCTGACATAAATTCCATTATTAGATTACCCGAATTTATTGCAGGAGGATCAGTTGAACCTTCCATACCAAAAACAGAGTATGAACCAATCTGAAAAGATCCAATATCTAAATTTGTAACAACTATTCTTTCGCCATTATTTACTGTCAAACCAGCATTCTCAGTATATGCCATAATCTGATTTGATGTTTTAATCCATCCTCGCTCAGATTTGCTGTATATTACAACGTATCCAGTATCATCAGGAATTTGAACTGCTAACCAGAATTTGTTTTCTGGTGGACTTCCCATTCCAATTTCAATAAATTTTTCAGGGTTTACTAAATCATAAAATCTTATTACAGCATTACCATCAGGGTTAGCATAGGTAAGATTATTTTTTATTGTTACTTGCCAACTAATTGAATGTGGATTAGGTAGATTCACAATTACCGAATCACGTGCTACTGTGTTAAAATCAGCTGGAGGTATTTCAAATGTTTCTAAAATTAGAGTTGGATTTTTTTGAGTTTGAGCATAAACTGGAACAAGAAGAATTGAAAAAAATATGAATAAAATTAGAAGAATCTTCACAAATAAGCTCATGAAAGCACGAATAAAAATCTAGTCGACAAAGGGTTTATCATAATCCATAATAATTTTAGAAACTTCTGGTCTAAGAATATACTCTGATGGTGATTTACCTTCTTGAATCATTGTTCTAAGTTTCGTTCCACTAAGCTGTTCTCTTGATTCAACATCGTGTGGACAAACTCTATCATTTGTAAAATTAAGACATTTTTTACAATAAAAAAATGCAGGAAAGAAAATTGGTGTGATTTCTAAATCAGGGTAATCATCAAAAATTTTTTGTGCAGCAAATGGATCATAATAGTTTCCAACTCCTGCGTGATCTCTTCCAATAATTATATGGGTACAACCATAATTTTGTCTCATTATTCCATGGTGTATTGCCTCTTTTGGGCCTGCGTATCTCATCTCAGTATGCAGAGTTGCAAGCTGGCATCTGTTTTTTGGATAATAATGTTCTATGAGAGTCTCATAGCATTTTATAATCACTTCGTCAACAAAATCCCCTGATTTTTTTTTACCAATCAATGGATTAACAAAAACTCCATCCCTAGTAGTAAGTGAGGTTTTTTGAAGCATTTCGTGAGCAACATGAGGAGGATTTCTAGTTTGAAAGGCTACAATAGTTTTCCATCCGGCTTTTTGAAATTCTTCCCTAGTTTGAATTGGAGTTTTTCTATATTTTCTAATTAGAGTTTCTTTGGGTCTTTTTATGAAATCAATTTTTCCACCTACAAGGGTATCTTTCATTTCCAATGTTCGGGCAACTCCGGGATGTTTTGGGTCAGTAGTCCCATAAACTCCCTTAACGGTCTTTTCTTTATCGTAACGAAAGGTTTCCTCGACGGTTAAAATTGCAAATCCGTCTGATTCATCATTTTTTAAAAGAACATCTCCAGCATCTTTCATTTTTTTTGCAGTTGTTTCATCAACGTCTAGTACAATTGGAATTGTCCATGGAATGTCGTTGGCCAGTCTTCCTCTACTAGTAACAGTTTCAAAATCTTGTTGATTTAAAAATCCCTCTAATGGGCTAAATATTCCATCTGCAATGTTTTCAATATCATCAGCAAGTTCATCGCTAATTGAAATTGAAAATAATCCAGAATAATCTTTGTTTGATATTCTATTTACTAATTTGCCACCGTGTGGTTTAGTTATTCCATAGGTTTGGGACAAGATAATCTATTTTTTATGATCCATATGTAGACCACATTCTCTTTCAGAATCTTGTTCCCACCACCATCTACCTGCACGTAGATCTTCTCCTGGTTTTACTGCTCTCGTGCAAGGCTCACAACCTATACTTGGAAAACCTTTGTCATGTAATTTATTGTATGGAATATTATTAGCTTTAATGTAATCCCAGGTTTGATCCCATGTCCAATTAATAATTGGATTTAATTTTATCATACCGTTATGTTGTTCATCAATTTCAATTTTGGCAGCATTTCCTCTATTTTGAGTTTGATCACTACGTAGACCAGTGATCCAACCATCAAGTGTAGCTAACATTTTGTTTAGTGGATGTACCTTTCTAATCCCACAACATAACTTTCTATTTCCAGGACTGTCATAGAAGAGATTCATTCCATTTACAGTAACCATTTCGATAACTTCTTTTGCATCTGGAAACGTTATTTCAATATCAGTATTGTATTTTTTACGAATCTCATCCATTACATCATACGTTTCTTGATTTAGTCTTCCTGTATCAAGAGTAAATATTCTGGCTTTTGGATTTATTTTCTTTAACATGTCGATAACTACTACATCCTCTGCTCCAAAACTAGAGGCTAGAGCTAATTTGGGATGTAAATTTTCTAAAGCCCATTTTAAAACCTCTTCAGGAGTTTTTAGTTTATTATTAAGATCTGCAATTTGTTCTTGGGTAAATTTATTCATACTAATTGTGGATTTATGATGTTTTATAATCATTACGAGATCCTATCATGAAAAATCATTATAAACATATTATTCCAAGCTAAACTACTTTGCGAGCTGGAAAATTAAATTGTTGTAAATCTGATAGTGAAATTATCTAAAATAAGACTAATTTATCAAATTGAGCTAACTCGAAAATATTATAGAGTTTTTGTTAACCAGTAAAGATGCTCTTAGAATCAATGATGATTTGTTCTCTCCTTTTATCTGGAGGCGAAGACTGTTCAGAAAAATGGGAGATTAACATCTATGATGACTTAATCGATATTGAAAGAAATTGTGGTAAAGCAATACAAGGATTTGTTAGAAATGGATGCGTAGGTGAAAAAGCTGCTTGGCATTGGGAAGGACACAACTTCAGATATGGAATGGTAAGCTTTGCCAGTATCTATAATGATTCAGAAATCAGAGATCCTTGTGGTCAAACTATTTTAGAACATGAATTGAATCACTTGAAGGGAATGACGCATGAGGATATGGCCACAAAATGGAATTGTCCTGAAATTATTGCAGGACTTGACAACTATGGACATTGATTGGATTGAAAGAAAAACAGTTTGTCTTCCAAACCTAAATGAGATTTGAAACCAAGTAATTTTATATAATTATAGAATGGGAATTTAAATAAATTCAATTCAATCTAATATTCAAATCTAATCTTGATTTTCTCTAGGTATATGTGATAAAATTTGTGATTCTGTAGGTCTATGTTTTCCTGTTACAATATAATTTACTGCATCACTCATAAACACAGCATGATCACCAATTCTCTCAAGATAACGTAATAGTAATGCTTCTGCAAGTGCACATTTTGTATTATTTAATTCCATTAGCTTTGGTAATCTTTCTTTATACATTCTATCAATAAATTCTTCACTTTCCTGAATTTTAACAGCTTTTCTTACATCTAGTTCTGCAAACGATAATACGGCTTCTCGAATCATATGTTTTACTTTTTTTGATGCTTCAATTAATGAATCATTATGACACTCTGAAATATCTCCAAACAGATGGCGAACTTGTGTAATGTCATATGCATAACGCCCAAATCTAGAAAATGCATAAGAAATTTCAGTAGAAGATCTAATTAATCTAAAATCATCTGCTACGGGCTGATACCTGAGTAACATATCAAAAGTCAAATCCTCAACTTCAAAATACTTTTTTGTAATCTCATTTGAGAGCTCACGAACTTGACCACCTGTACCAATCCCCTCTAGGTAAGAATCTACAGCAATTGTAACGCATTCCATTGCCATATCACCCATGTGAGCCATAAGCTTTGATAATTTATCTAAAGAAGGATCAATTAATCGAGTCATTTAGCCAAAGTGCCCCTGGACATATTTTGCGGTTAATTCATTTTTAGGGTCTGTGAATAGCTTTTTTGTTTCCCTAAATTCTATTAAATCTCCTAGGTACATAAAACCTGTATAATCAGAAACTCTAACAGCCTGTTGCATATTATGAGTGATTATTATAATACAATAATCGTTTTTTAGCTCAGTTATTGTCTCTTCAATTTTTTGTGTAGCAATAGGATCCAACGCAGAAGCAGGCTCATCCATCAATAACACTTCAGGTTGAATCGCAAGTGCTCGGGCAATACATAATCTTTGTTGTTGCCCACCTGATAATTCTATTGCGGGTTTTTTAAGATCATCTTTTACTTCATCCCACAAATACGCCATTTTAAGAGAATCTTCAACAATTTCATCAAGAATCTTCTTATCACGAACTCCGTTTAGACGAACCCCTGCTACAACGTTTTCATATATTGACATAGTTGGAAATGGGTTTGGTTTTTGAAAGACCATACCTACTTTTCTTCGATGGTAGATTGGATCAATACTTTTATCGTAAAGATCAATATCATCAATCAGTACTTTTCCTTCTACACGTGCACTCTTTGTCATGTCATGCATTCTATTTAGACATCTAAGAAATGTAGTTTTGCCACATCCTGATGGACCAATCAAGGCAGTGACAGATTTTTCAGGAAAGTTAATTGAGATATTTTTAACTGCCAAGAGATTTCCGTAATAAACATTAACGTTTTCTGTTACCATTTTGTATTTTTTTTGTGGAATGTTAATTGAATTATTTATAGTTGGTATTGCAGATTTAGGAGTAATCGTTGTTGACATTTTTTAGACTCCTACTTTACTAAATCGTGAACTGATACTGTTATTCTTTGATCTGTGCATAAACCAATATCTAACTGCAATATGTATTGCAAGAATTGTAATTACCAAAACCAAAGCTGCGCCCCATCCTGCAAGTCTTGCTTCATCATATGGTTGTAATGAAAATCGCCATATTCTCAATGGTAGTGCATCCATAGGAGTATCTAATCCCCCAAAGAATTGACTGGCACCCAAAATTGTCATAATTAATGGAGCAGTCTCTCCTCCAACTCTTGAAACAGATAATAATACTCCCGTAATTATTCCATTTTTAGCCGCAGGAATAACAATACGTAGTGTTACTATCCATTTTCTTAAGCCAAGTGCAGTTCCTGCTTCTCTAATACTCCAAGGAACCATTTTCATTGCTTCTTCAGTTGCGCGTGCAATAATTGGAAACATTATCAAAGATAATGCAAATGCTCCAGCCCAGACTGAAAAATGTCCTAAAATTAAAACAATTGCAAGGAATGCAAAAACTCCTAAAACTATTGAAGGAAATTCCATAAAAACATCGGTAAAAAATCTAATCTGTTTGGAAAGCCAATTTCCACCAAATTCTGCAAGATAGATTCCGCTCATTACTCCAATTGGTATACCAAGAATAGAAGACAGTCCAATAATGATTAGTGTTCCTTGAATTGCAGGGCCAATTGCTGGAGGGATTCCTCCACCCACTGCACCTGGTTCCTGTGTAAGAAATTCCCAGCTTAGTGCCTCAGCTCCCCCATAAAATAATGTACCCAATATCCACAGTAGGGGAGTAATTGCAGTAACAACACAAGCAAATACAGCTCCCATCATTATTTTGTCAACTAGTAATCTATTTTTCACATTAGATCTAAACATGGAGCGATATGCTGCTCGCTTCGCTTGTTTGTCTTGTAGAATGTTACTCAATTGTTAATTGCACCCTCCTTAATCTTTAACATTCGGATTACAAGAAAATGTGCGACAATGTTAATTGCCATTGAAACAAGCAACAGGACTAATGCAACACCCAACAGTGCTGGCATGTGAAGCGACACTGGAGACGCTTCTATGAATTCATTTGCAATTATGCTTGGCATTGTTTGACTAGAATCAAATAGTGATTCAGGTATAGCAGCCAAACCCGTAGCATTGCCAATCATCATAGTTACTGCCATTGTTTCTCCTACTGCTCTACCAAGGCCCAAGATGGACGCTCCAATCAATCCAGCTTTAGAGTACGGAAAAACTGCTAGTCGGAACATTTCCCATGTTGTAGAACCTAACATGTAAGCAGCCTCTTTTTGTTGTTGAGGAACTGCTAACATTACATCTCTTGAAACTGCAGAAATTGTAGGAATAATCATTATTGCAAGGATAATACTTGCAGATAAGATGTCCAATCCAAAAGGAGTACCTGAAAAAAGAAAAATAGAATCACCAAATGTGTTATGTAGTGGTTGCTCTATTAGATCCTTAAAGTAGATTCTAAAAACATAGAGCCCCCATAATCCAAATACAACACTAGGAACTGCAGCAATAAGTTCAACTAGATAACTTAATGGTTCCCCAATTTTCTTCGGTGCAGTCAACACAAACATTGCAATACCAATACTTAGTGGCACTCCAATTGTCATTGCTATGGCTGCTGTAACTAGTGTACCAATGATATAAGGAAGGGCGCCATATGATTCTCTTCCATCAACTGCATTCCAATCGGTACCCCAAATGAATCCTAGTCCTTCTTCATTCCAGATTGGGCCTGATCCAAGACCTAGCTGAACAACCATTAATAGAACTACTACAAGAATATATGCGCCTGCAACCGTTACACCAATCTTGAATATCTTATCAGAGACAGGTCCATGTCCACGAGATTTAGTAAATTCTTTTTTTAACATAATTAACTTCTCAAATGTAATTTAACAAGAATCTGACAGGATTTTATGTGAAGACTATAGGTAGTATTGAGTCTATATAGAATATGTACTAAATTGGTATAACGGTAAAAACAAGCTGTAAAGTATTGACATCAATAGAAAATAGTCAGGAAAGAAGAAAGTTACAGCTAACTGGCGGTTCAACATTTGTAGTTTCACTTCCAAAAAAATGGATCGACGAACTGAAAATGAAAATTGGTGATGAGGTTATTTTAATAAAAAATCCAAATAAATCTTTTACAATCCTTTCTGTCTTTGATAAATTTGAAACTAGAAAATCTATAATAGAAATCAGTAAAGATGATTCAGAAGAATCTTTGAAACGAAAAGTTATTGCAATATATCTTGCAGGATATAAAATAATTGAAATTATTTCAAAGGGGATAAGAATACAGCCAAATCATACAAAAACAATAAGAGAGTTAGTAAGAACTTCCATGATCGGTACAGAAATTGTAGAGTCTAGTTCAGAATCAATTCGTATTCAAATTCTTACAAGATTGCCTGAGTTATCTTTTGAGGTAGCTCTTAGGCGAATGTATCTTATGGCATCTAATATGCACTATGAAGCAATTGATGCTTTAGGGAAAATGGATAATGAAGCTGCACAAGAAGTTATCAAAATGGATGATGAGGTAGATAGGTTTAGTTTGTATATGCTTAGAAATCTTTTCCAAGCAGTTCAGAGTGGAGAAATTCTTTTAGAAATTGGCTTAAAAAAACCAACTGATTGTTTAGCATATAGAACTGTCATTAGATGTATTGAACGAATTGCAGATCATGCTGTATTAATTGCAAAAAGAATCAAATTTCTGCAAACGCCAATTGATAAAAAAACTATCCAGTCCATTAATCACCTGAGTGAATCTGCAGTAAATATTTTTGAAAATTCTATCCAAGCATTGACTAAAAATGACTATTCTTTAGCAGAAAAAGTGGCTATTCAAGCCTCAAAAACCGTACAAGACGAAAAAGAGGTCATGTCTAACTTAAAGGACTCAGATAGTTCATCAGTCATAAAATTTGTTTTAGAAGATATTCGAAGAACAGTAGAATATTCTACAGATATTGCCGAGATAGTAATAAACGAAAATATTAGATCAGTTATATTAGAAAAATAAAAAAAATGATTTGGTTTACTTTTTTAGTGAACCAGGTTTTTGATATTTGAAGTGGTCACTCCATGTAAAGAGTGATTCTGCCAAATCCAATGTACTTATAGTCTGTGCTTGTTGATCTTCTGGGATTTCATTCATTGCAACAAGTGAGGGATTATGAAGTTCCATCCTTTTACATTCGATGATATAGTTTTCAACGACAGCAAATCCTTTGTTCATGTATCCTTCTTCATTGTCTCTTAATGTAGCTATGCCATAATCATCTACAAAACAATCATGGTATGTGAAAGCACGTTTAGCATATGGACCTGTAGCAAGTAGTACTTCAACTCCAAAAGGATTGTAGTCTCTCTTTTGAAGTTCAGAGTTTCTATACAAAAATGATTCATCTGCATGCATATGCAAATATGGAGTGTTACCAACTATTTTTTGTATTGTAAAGATGAATGGATCTGTTCTTTGGAATCCCTTCATTTGTGTAAATACTTGAAGTGGAACCAGTTCTTCACCTTCTCTGAATTTGAAAAGAGCGGTAGGTGCAACTCCTTCTGCATAAAGATAATCAGGAGCTTTTACTTCTTCGGCAGTGATTTCCGCTAATTCGAAACCCATTATTGCAGCTACTGCTAATGTTGTAATAACACTGACAGCAACTATTGATGTTGTTTTTAATACGTTCATTGCTGATTATATAGATTGGTAGATAATATTCACAATGCATATTGTTTACGTGGGTAACATAGTCATCTTAGTTCTATATAGATAAAATCAAAAAACGTGTAATTAAAAATTGTTTTATAATTTTGTTTATGTTAAAAATTTCAAGGTGTAAAAATTAAAGTATTGATTTTAAAAAAATAAAAAAAGTATTCGACTAAACTTTGATTATCCCATTATTTATTAGAAATTCAAGGGATTTGACAAATTCTGCTTCAGAAATGAGATCATCTGACCACCATCCTGCATTATTACGTATCCATTCAGGAATTGATGAACTAGCTTGGTTTGTTCCACTGGGGTTTCCACTAACTAGAATAATTTTTTGTTGTATCATGAATTGAAGTCCACTTAGAAAATCAGAGTCACCAATCTGTTTTTCTGCCCACCAACCTGCATTATTTTTAATCCATGCGGGTACTTTGTCCTGCTTACTGGAAGGTGTAGGTAAGCTTTCTTTACTTTGGACAATTCCTGAAAGGAGTTTTTCTCCATTATATGTAACGCGTGATAATCCATCAAGACCTATTTTTGTTACTTCATCAGGTATTGGAACATAGTTAAGACTAGTTGCATATTGTTGGCCATCTGTAATCATGTATTTTATGAAATTGATTGTTTCTAATGCCTGCTCCTTGCTTTTTGTTACTGTCTCTAAATTCTGATGCAATACAATGTAAGTAAAGCTAGTTATTGGATAGGAATTTGGTCCTGGTGCATTGTTTATAGAAATTCCTTCCCATGATTCATGGGCTTTTGGTAGCTTTGATGATGCACCTGCTGCTGCATCCGCGAAACTTTCAGTAGAGGGGGCTATGAATGCAGTTTTATCAGCATTTTGAAGATATGCATAAGGCATTTTGTTTTGAATCACATATGCTAACTCTACATATCCAATTCCATACGGAGTAGACTTTACAACATTTGCTACTCCTTCGTTTCCTGCAGCACCAACACCAGCAGGCCATGGTACAGTTTTCCCAAAGCCGACCTTCTCATGCCATTCAGGACTTACAATATTAAGATATTCTGTAAATACAAAGGTAGTTCCTGACCCATCTGAACGATGTGCCACTAGAATTTCCTTATTTGGAAGTTTTACATCTGGATTATCTGCTTTAATTGCAGGATCATTCCATTTTGTAATCTTACCCAAGAAAATGTCAGCTAGATTTTTTGATGTTAGTTTTAATCCACTTTGAGGAAATTCTGGAAGATTGTAAGTTACTGTAACTCCACCTATGACTTCTGGGATGTGAAGTGAATCAGATGCCTGTTCTACTTCTTTTGCAGTTAAGGGAGCATCAGATGCTGCAAAATTAACTGTCTTTCCTATATGCTGTGTAACTCCACCACCACTACCTATAGACTGGTAGTTAACTGAAATATTTGGATGTTTTTCAGTATATTTGACCCTCCATAAATCAATTAGTGGGAAAGGAAAGGTTGCGCCAGCACCATCAATTCTCATCTGAGTCTGGGCGTTTGCTAATACAGGAAGGAAAATAGAGACCAATAAAATTCCTACCAAGGAAGATGTCAGTATTATTTTCATTTGATTTTTGTTATTTTTTAGATTATTTACAAATAACAAACATAGATTACGTAATCCCTATACTGCTCCGAGAACTATATAGTATTACAATAATGAATTGATAAATAACAAAAATAGGTCTAATTATATTAAAAAAATTTCTAAAACACACACTAATTTTTTTGATGATTTAAGTTTTTCATCAACATATCTTTTTTGTAATTATTTTTCTATAATTTCATCTAATCCTTCTAGAAATAATCTACAAGGAGAATTTTCAAATTTTAGAAATAGGGATCCATTGTCTTTTCTTTCAAAAGATAGTCCCAAGAGGTTTCTTTTAGCACTTTTTTGTAAAATTTTAGCTCCATTCATTTTAACACATACTTCCTATCTGCAATGGTTCAAAGGTTCTTAATTTATGAAAACATTTAGTATGATTTTGTTGGAGTGTTATTGAACCACATATTTGACAAATGAATTGATTCGATACTCTACATTTTGCACAAATAGTGTGCTCCAATAATTCCCCTCCACATTTTCTACAGTTTTCATCGGGCATTTTTTCACTCACACTAGAATTAACTGTGAAAGTATCACTTTAACAAAGCACCAATAGTTTAGGGATGTCTATGTAGTGGATATAGAAGACCGTAAATTATAAAGACCTTCAGAGAACAAAACGAGATGAGTGATAATGTTTTAGTAATTTTTCCTTCAATTTTCACTCATAATAAATTAGATTTTCTTGTATCAAATATTAAAAAAATTCTCGAAATACAGAATCAAAAGTTTCAGAAGGTTAGGAAAGATGATTCAGTAATTATAGTTGAAGCAAACGATCCAGTATTTGCTTCATCTACGATAAATTTACTTTTTGGAATAGAGCGAATTGCAATTGCAAAACAGGTTAAAAATGAATTCGATACAATCATTACAGAAATTACAAAAATTGGTTCTAATCTGTTGCTTAAAGGTGACAGATTTTATATTAAAGTTGACGGTAGCGCAAAAGGTTTTCTACCAAAGGACGTAGAAATTACTGCAACATCTTCACTAATAGAAAAAACGATTAAAATTGGTGCAAAACCAGGAACAGAAGATAATTATGATAAACTTCTCTATACGTTCTTGACTAAATCAAATGCATATGTATGTATTTTTAGCGATAAAGGGCATGGTGGAATACCAAATAACTCTCAAAATGAAAAATCAGTTTGTTGTATTTATGACGAAATATCAGCTATTTCATGTTTAGAAACAATTAGGCAAGGATTTGATGTAAAAATTATTGTCTGCTATCATAAGAAATCTGATTTACTTAACTTAGTAAAGATTGTGAATAAAATAATTCCTAGGACACTAAAACAAAAGATTGAGTTAGAATTTTTCCAAATTTTAATTAATGGAACAAGTACACAAAATTATCTTCTTCTAGTTGAGACAGTAACAGAACTAATGTTATTGGTGGCCATCACAAATAAAGTAAAACGAATTTCTTTGGCAGTATCCCCATTAGTATTTCCTCAATTTTTCATCGATAAAATTACCGCAAAAGCCTATAAAAAAAATATTCTACCACAAATTCCCCTCTCAGGAATTGATGAAGATATTCTTACATGCACCAAAGAAATTGGCTTAGAAAAATATCTATCAAAAATAGAAAGATTAGGAAAAATTAAATTTAAC
Organism: Nitrosopumilaceae archaeon; assembly: GCA_035620615.1. GTDB lineage: Archaea > Thermoproteota > Nitrososphaeria > Nitrososphaerales > Nitrosopumilaceae > CSP1-1. Next base: position 25,757 of record DASPGM010000001.1, read on the forward strand.
TCAGATACTAAAAACAATAACAATTCGCAAAAAATTGCCCAGCAAATTCTTAAAACAAAAAGAGCCATCACTATCACCATAGGTCCAAATAATATCCATGATATCATGGATGGATTAGAATCAAATCATTGAAAATTTAAACACCATCATTTGATTTGAGTATGTGAAAAAAATAGGAGAATTCATCTACCCTTGGGGAAGTGGCCATTTTTCAAGAATGATGGCATTAAACAATAAGCTTTCAGAATTCATCAAAGAAGAGTTTGTAATTCATTATTCAAGTAAAGCAGAAATTTATCAAAAATTGCTTGAAAAATTTCCATCACAACGAAATGTAATTCATGAAATATTGATGCCAACCCCTATCGATGGAAAGATGGGTCCAAGTGTTTCTTTGTCAATGTTAAATCTATTTTTACCTATTTCAAAAAATCCTCCATTAGTAAAACAAATTTCTAATTATCTTAAAGAGGAAAGAAAACTCTACAATAAGGAAAAGTTTGATCTAGTAATAAATGACGGAGATATGGGTTCAAATGTTTTAGCAAAAAATCGAGGAATACCTAGTCTTTTTGTTACAAATCAATTCCGACCCAAACTTTGGACATCTAGATTCTACTTTTATCCATCGGTTGTTTTTATTTCAAAACAAATTGCTAAAGCATCAAGAATTATTGTAGCTGATTCCCCTCCACCATATACTATTTGTGAATATAACCTAAATTTTCCAGATAAAATAAAAAAGAAGGTTACTTATGTTGGACATTTTGCAATAAATAAAGCAAAGAAGAACAACACCATAACAAATCTTGAAAAATTAATTCAAGATAATGAATATGGTTATTGGATGCGTACTGGAAATAAATCAACTAATGATGTAACAGGAGAAAAGTATAAAGAAGTTTTTAATGACGTTAATCTAAAAAATGAAAAAAGAATAATCTCTCATGCTAGAAATAATCCTTCTATAGATAAAGTACTAGGAAAAGATGGTAAAAGATATTCTATAGATGAAGCCATAGAAAAAAAAATTGATTGGATACAGATAGATATTGGATTTTTAAGTGAGGATGAAAAACAAACAGTATTACGAAATTGTAAATATGCTGTAATAAATGGTTCACATACTGTAATGGGAGAAATTTTAGGAATTAATTCCAAACCAATTATTGGGATTCCTGTTTATGATGAACATTCAAATAATTTGAAATGGGCTGAAGAAAATCATTTAGGAGTTTTAGCTAAAAATAAAACCCAAGTTATAGCGGCAATTAGTAATATCGCTAGTAATTATAACAAGTTTCAGGAAAGTCTAGTTAATTTTTCCAAAAATTTTCTAGCAAACGGAGCAGAAAATACTGCTAAAATTGTGTGTGATGAGCTAGAGAAGAAGATATAATAATATTTTATGGGAATAAAGTAATGATCTGGTACGCGGTATGTTCGATGGGCGAACTGACCGCAAGGGATGACGATATAATCCGCGTACCAGAAGATTCAAACTATTTTTTAAAGTCGATCTTTACCAAATGTGGCAACGCTTTTATTGAAAATTTTGAAAGGATTATCATTGCCAGATTGCCCTGAATGTGTTGCGAAAAAAAAGAAAGCAATATTTGCAAAACAAGCAGCCTCAGGTGAAATTGATACTCCAATTGAAACAGAAATGCCAGTTGAAGGAGAATTTCCAATGAAATTTGATATTTCTACTAAACACTTTATTTGTAAAAAATGTGGATTATATGCAACAAGAGAGCAAATTAGCGATATTAGAGATAGACTTAATCGACGAGAATCTACTCGGGAAGATAGACAATATGACTACCTGGATTGGTGGCAAAAAAGTAAGAAAGACAAACAACAAAGATAGAGGTTAAAGAATTATGGTAAAAAAGAAAGAAGATGATATTCCAAAATGGGTTACAGATGAAATTCAAAATGCTAGTTTCCAAAAACCAAAAGAGGAAACTAAAACAGGATATATTCTTGAAATTTATGAAAGTGATGGTAAAGTAGATGCACAATTATACGAACCAGTAGAAGATGGCAGACATATTGTTACTTTAGATCTACCAAAAAATATCAAAACTAAAGATTTGGAACGAGGTGTAGTTTACGAATTTACTTTTGAATCATTAAAGGCTCCCTTAAGTAAAAAAGTAGTTGAATATCTAAAAAAAGAAAAAGAAATTGATATGGATGCAGTATATCAATTTAATTTAAAAAAGATGGAACTTTTAGATGTTAGCTCCGAAGAATCAACGGATGAAATTGAAGAATAGTAAACTATTTTGATTTATCTTTAGAATTCATATATTTTCTAAATGTGGAGCCTATAATTGGATTAATTAGATATGGAAAAGTTTGTTTTGTCCATACTGCTCCTCGAACTACAGCAGGAACAATTATTTCAAGTCTTGATGAGTTAGCAGCCCTGAGTATAGCTTTTGCAACAGTTTTAGCACTCAATGATGTAGGTGAAAATTTTGGCATTGATTCAAAGGAAGAATGATCAAAGAAGTTAGTTCTAACCATAATTGGGCTTACAACAGTTACACCTACTTTAGTGCCTTGAAGTTCGTGTTGCAGTGCCTCAGAAAACCCAAGCATCGCAAATTTTGAAGCAGAGTAAGAGGCAAGTCCTGGTAACCCAAAGCTTGCAGCCACCGACGCAACATTGACAATATGTCCAGAATTTTGTTCAGTCATTTTTGGTAGAAAATTTTTTATGCAATATATCATTCCAAAGTAATTTGTAGCTATTTGAGATTCCATCTGCTCAATATCCAAATCCAATACATTTCCATAAATTGCAAAACCAGCATTATTTACAAGAATATCAATTCTCCCAAATTTGTCAAACACCAGTTTAGCCATTTCCTTTACAAGAATTTTGTTTGAAACATCACAAGGACAGACAAAAGTAGAAATCTTGAATTTAGAGAGTTTCTTTTCCAATTCAAGTAATTTATCCTTTCTTCTTCCAACAAGCACTACATTACAGCCTCTTTTTGCAAATTCGATAGCTGCAGCCTCACCAATACCACTAGAAGCACCAGTAATTACTACAATCTTATTTTTGAATTTCATAATTAGATAAAACTGTTTTAGCGATAAAGCGGTTTCTATGTAGGCTTAGTATATTTACTCAAAGCTAATTTCACCAGTAATAACCAAGTCACTACAATTGGAACATAATATGTTGCAATTCTCCATCCAATTACTGCAGACCATTCTATTCCTTCTTGTGGAATTTTAAAATTAAATGGATCTAGACCGTTTAGATATGCAACAATACCAAATTCGGCTAATCCAGAACCTCCTACTGTTATTGGCAAGTTTCCAATTGCATTTGCACCCATCACAGCCATCACAGAATCAAATAGATCAATTACATAGCCTGTTCCATTTGCAATTATCATAAATGATGCACCATAAAAAATCCATGAAATTAGTGAAAGAATGAAACTGTTAGTAAAAATCTTTGCTGATTCTTTTGTTCTTAAATTTTTTCTACTCATTGAACAGATTTCTTCCATCCATTGATTTGTTTGCTCAATAATGCGTTTACCCTTCTCTTTTCCAAATTTTTTTGTTAGATTAGAAATTACATTTGGTACTTGAAAAGTTTTCTTTGAGGAAAGAAAGAACAGGATCATCCAGAGTGTAGTTACAAAAATACTTGTAGATAGAATTATAGCTCCAACTACAAATGCACCATTCATTAAAGCAATTATACCTGCCAAAATTGCTAATAATCCTCCTGCAAACACTTCAGTAACTATATCCAAGATTGCAACCCAGGAAGATTTTGATGTAGGAATTCCCTTCTTATGTAACCAGTAAATTACAATAAATTCTGCACCAACAAACATAGGAGTTGTAAATTTAATGAATTCACTTCCTACTCTGACTCCTACAAGTTTTGGAATGGAATCAACGTAGCCTAGATATTTTCGGGAAATATATGCAAATTTGACACCTTGTAGGAGAAGTTTTATCATCATTGCACCTATAGCGGCCAAAAATGGTAAAAATCCAATTTCAAAAACATCTTCAAGTTTTATCTCAAATTGGATTGCAATTATAATAATTGGTATCATGCTTCCAAAAATAGCGATAATTCTCCAATTCATTCAATAATTTTCTGATGGATTCAAATATAAGCGAATCAAAAAAAACTAGACCGAAAAGGTTGAAAATAATTTTTGTAACTGGTACTGCAGGAGCTGGAAAATCACTACTGGTATCTAAAATTTACGAGTACTATACCACTAATGGTGCATTTGCATCGATTTTAAATTTGGATCCAGGAGTAGAAAATTTACCTTATACTTGTGATATTGATGTAAGAGATCATGTAGATATTATTTCTATTATGAAACAATATGATCTAGGACCAAATGGTGCATTGATAATGGCAAATGATCTAATTGCATCTAAAATTGAAATTTTAGAAGAGGAAATAAGTAAAGTAAATCCTGATTATTTGATTGTAGATACACCAGGTCAAATTGAATTGTTTGCTTTTAGAACTAGTGGACCTTTTCTTGCCAAAAATTTAGATGCAGTAGAAAAAGTAAATATTTTTTTGTATGATGGTTCCCTTATTACTTCAGCAGTAAATTTTGTTTCAATAGCTCTTCTAGCTACCTCAATAAAATTAAGACTAGGTATTCCAACTATTAACGTAATTACAAAAATTGATCTTATTGGTTCAAAACTAAAAGAAATTCTTCATTGGTCAACTAATTTCAAATCACTTGAAACAGAAATTTTAAATGAATCAGATGGAGATACATACATTCTCACTTCTAATATTTTAAGAAGTCTCAACATTGGGGGATTTGCACAAGGACTTTTTCCTATATCAAATGTTACTGGTGAAGGAATGATTAATTTACAAAGCGCTTTAAGCAGAATGATTAACTTGGGTGAAGAGGTAGAAGATTAATGGTCAAAAGTGTAACAGTGAGGGCTCCCTCATCAACAGCAAATTTAGGTCCAGGATTTGATGTTTTTGGACTTGCTTTGGATGCTTTTTTTGATGAAGTAAAAATTACAAAAAAAGAACATGGAATTAAAATAGTTACATCTGATTCAATTCCAACCAGTGTTCAAAAAAATACAGCTGGATTAGTTGCAAAAAACATGATACAGAAATTTAAAATTAAAGATGGAATTGAAATTAAAATCAAAAAGGGAGTCCCTGCAGGTTTTGGAATGGGGAGTAGTGCAGCATCTGCAGCTGCAACTGCAATGGCAATTAACAAATTATTTAATCTTAAACTTGACTCTAATACCTTAGTTGAATGTGCTGGCGTAGGGGAAAAAGCAAGTGCAGGAACAATTCATTATGATAATGTTGCAGCATCGGTGCTTGGGGGATTTGTAATTATAAGAAAAAATCCTTTGAATGTAATCAAAATTGAACCCCCAGGAGATTTAGCATTATGTGTAGCTATTCCAAAACTTGCCATACCAGCTAAAAAAACCAAAGTATCAAGAAGTGTTATCCCATCTAAAATCAAGTTTTCTGAAAGTATTATTAATTTAGCAAATGCTGCAGCTATAGTTGTTGGATTTATGAAAAAAGATTCGACTCTTATTGGAAAATCTATAATTGATGTAATTGTAGAACCATCAAGACAACATATGATTCCAGGATTTATTAATGTAAAAAAATATGCTCTAAATGCAGGTGCACTTGGGGTTACTATTAGCGGAGCTGGCCCATCTGTGATAGCTTTTGCAAAGAAATCATCTGATCTCAAAAGAATTTCACAATCAATGACAAAAGGTTTTGCATCTGCAAATAAAAAATGTGATGTTGTAATTTGTAAACCGAGTAAGGGAGTTACTGTAATTAAAAATTAAGTTAAATAATTATCGTTGGTGTGAAAATTTGAAAAAAGCTGTTGTAGTTTTTAGTGGAGGAATTGATTCTGTTTGTAGTTGTGCTTATTTAAAATCAAAATACCATCTTTATGGAATTTCTTTTTCATATGGACAAAGAGCAAATAAAGAAATAATGACCGCAAAAGTATTTTCTAAAATTCTAGAGTTAAAAGAACACAAAATTATAGACATTAGTTTCATGAAAAATCTATATGGAAAAACTAATGTCCTTACTAATTCAAATGACATAATTCCTCAAAAATTTAATTATTCCATTGTAGTTCCCATTAGAAACGCAATTTTTCTATCAATTGCAACTGCATGGGCATTTACATTAAATGCTACACTAATTGCTTATGGTGCACATAAAGATGATAAAAACTATCCCGATTGCAGACCAAGTTTTACAAAAAAAATTGAACAAGCACTCAATGAAGGAGAATCAGATGGAATAAAGTTAGGGATAAGAAAAAAAATCGAAATATGGTCACCATTTAGAGAAGGATTAAGTAAAAGTGAATTATTAAAAAAAGGCTCAGAGATCTTAGGTGATAAAATTTTCAATACATGGAGTTGTTATGATAATAAAAAATTTCATTGTGGTATATGTGAATCATGTAATAACCGTAAAGCTGCTTTTCACAAAGCAAAACTATATGATAAAACAAAGTACCTAAGATAATTTGGAATTTTTAAATCAAAGTAGGATATTATTTATGACCTTCAAGGATTGGTTTTTTTAGAATAAAACCTCTAATGATTATGTACCAACCACCAAAGATTGCTGTTAGGAGACCAAAGTAAACCCAATTTTGCATAGATTCATCAAGACCTACAAAAATTCCCATTATTTCTCTTGATACCAAAGCAGAGACAGCTAAAACGATAGCAAATTCGATGACAAACCAAATCCAATGAGGAAAAGATTCGGTGGGAATATGGATATTATCGTGAGTTACCATTTCTTGGTGTTTTTAATTTTGATTATTTATCTTTTCAGGAGATCTTAGAAACCACGTCAGAAGAATTTTTTCTAATTAACTCAACAATTTCCTGTCTGTCTTCTTTCTTTTCGTAAACACCTCTAAATGCAGCCGAGGTCATTGTTGCATTATTACGTACCCCTCTCATTTTCATGCATAGGTGTTCGGCTTCTGCCATCACAATTACTCCTTTTACCCCTTGGGCATAAAGTTCATCTGCAATATTCTTTGTTAATCGTTCTTGAATTTGTAGTCTTTTTGAAAATTTTTCTACTAATCTTATCAATTTTGAAATTCCAAATACCCGACCATTTGGAGAATAAGCAATGTGAATTTTACCAAAAAATGGTAACATATGATGTTCACACATTGAATAAAATTGAATATCTTTTGCAATTACAACGTCAGAATCTTCAGAAAACTGTATTGAAAGCTGAGAATCGGTATCGTAACCTCCAAAAATTTCTTGATACATATCAGCAATTCGTTCTGGAGTTTTACGTAATCCTTCTCTGGTTGGATCTTCGCCTAGTTCGATTATTAATTCTCTTATCAGTTTTTGTACTCTCTCTTTATCCATGTGTACATGAGAAGAATTCGTCCTCATATTTGAAAGTTTTACCAGACTATTGAACTTGCCACTAGTTTATCAAGGTGCGCCAATGAATTTGTGTAGTTGTGGGATTACTCGTACCTCATTATAAAAAGGAAAAACAGCATCATATAATTTTAAAAGTTTTTCTAGACTAGGCTCAGATATACCATAAGTAGGTTGAATGATAAACCCGGCAAGACTTTCTTTTGAAACTATGTTAAAGATCCTTACAAGTAAATCTTTGAATTTTTCTAATTCAGTTTTTGAACTAACTACGATTTTGATGTAAGTTATCTTTTTTGAGGAAACTGAATCTTTCAGACATTTTAAGGCGTTCTCAATTAATTTTGAATAATGCTTAGAATCAACAAATTTAGCATCTGGAGTTTTAAATTCAATTTTAATATAATTTATGAAAGGAAGTACTTTGGAAAATTTTTCTGAATCGTAACAAGATGATTCAAGATATGTTGGAATATTTTTTGATTTTAGATATTTGGCAATTTCTATTACTCCTTCAGATTGGATTAGAGGTTCCCCTCCGGTAAAATTTACTTTGTAGGTATTACTTTCTAATTTTTTATTTATCAAATTACATGCTTCTTGTATAGAATATTCGGTTCCTGAATCCATTGGGAGAGAGTCTAGCGTATCACAGTAAAAACATGTAAATGGACATCCAGCTAATCTAACAAAAAGAGTTTTTGTTCCATATAGAATACCTTCTCCTTCTACAGAAGTAAAAACTTCAAATAATCTAATTTTCAAGTGTAGAAACTAAACTATGTTAATATTTAATCGATGATATTTGATTAAAATTTTAATGAGTTATTTTTATTGCAATACAGGCTCTTTTGTGTAAAATAATCCTGCAATAAAGAAAACAACGCCCAAAATTCCAATTAAACTTCCAACAAATTCTACGGTTTCTCCCAATTCAACTTCAAAAGGGGCCCACAATAAAGCAATCAAAGCACCAACAACTATCATTGGAATTCCAACTCCAAATGTAATTTGTTTTGAAGTCATGTACAAGACCTCATTTTGAAAATGTATATGAATTTATTGAATGGTATTTTGGATTCTTTTGATAATTTGTTCGATGCTCTGAATAGTTTTTAAAGTCTCGCTAGGAGAATCGTCTACTTGACTTTTTGCGTCTTCTAATAATGATAATGCATTATCTAACCATCGTTTTGCTGCCGCATTTTCTTCAACTTGTTCAGCTAGTTCGTTAATTGTATTTTCTAATCTTTGGATGTAAATCTTGATTCTCTCAGTTTTTGAATCAGCTAAGGAGGAAGATGAGGTTTCTTCAACTGAGGTTTTTATTTTCTCTTTTTCGATTATGGAGATTTCAATTTGATTAATTGAATCATTTAGGGAATTCAATGTCAATAATGCCTCATGATAACTACCTTTTGAAACCATGTCAGTTAAATCTAAAAACATATCTTTTACTTTAGCCAATTCAAGAATTTCCTCAGGATGATTTGAAAGTCTATTAATTTTTGCTTCAAGTTGATTAACTCTTGATTTTAGTCTTTCAATTTTTGTATCTTCAAAGTCCTGTTTAATTGAAATTAAATGCCTAATCTCATTAATCATTTTTTCAACATCAGATGAATCAGACGCGGAATTTAGCATCTCTCTGCTTTTGAGTAGTCTATCGAGTGTTTCTTGAGGAACCTGGGCCTGTTCTGCTTCCACTATGAGTTTGTCTAAATCTTCCAGATATTTTTCTGCTAAAGTTTTGGCACGATCAGTTGTATATTGTCTAGTTTTTTCTCTAAGAGTCTCATTTAGATTACCAATTGAAATTTCTATCTCTTTAATAGCGGAATTTGCTGCTTCGGAATCACCTTCCCTAAGATGATTTCTCGCAAGATCAATTAGATCAAAGGCTTGGCTAAAATCAATCTCAAAACCATTTTTGTCTGATATTCCTTTTAGTTGAACAATATATCTTTCTAATCTATCTATTACATTTGAAATTCGAGAAACATCTACTGACTGAGATGTAGATAGTGTTGTTTCAGCTGGTGCTGTTCTTTCAGATATTTGCTGAATTATTTCATTGAATATTTTCATGGCAGAGAGAAAGTGTTCCCTTGCTGCAGGAACATTTTCGTCTTTTGATGCCTGAATGAGTAATTCTATCTTAGCGGAACCTAACTCAAATTTTTCTTTAATTTCAGGAGAAACATCTACTTCTGATAACTGAATTTTAAGCTGATCTCTAGCTTGAGTGGCAATTCTGATTAATGAGTTGGATTGGGAATCTGCAAAGACGTAGTTTGGGATGCTACTAAAAATCATGGAAGCTACCAAAATCAAGACAGTAGAGGTGGTGATCATTTTTCTCATAAATTTTCATCCTCCAATTTTTTCTTCAGTCTTACCAAGTTTTGTAATTCTTTTTTATCAATTTCAACTATCCCATATCTTTCTAATCTCTTTACTGCTCTCCACATTGTGGTTCTAGGTTGAAGGAATTTTTTACGTAATTCACTTTCGTAGGCTTGACCTCCATTTGAAGAAATGAATGATACAAGTTGTTTATCATCATCTCTTAATTCTGGTCTTAGCTCAAAAATAGTTTCAACATTTAGAGGTTTATCATTAATTGGATCTGTTAGTAGAGGAGTCTCGGGTGTTTTCAGGATGGTTTTACTTTTGGAACGTTTCATGAATATTGCAGCAATTGCTCCTACAGCAGCAATTACGCCACCTATAAGATAAATTGAATTATCAGAATTTGGTTCTGGGTTTGTAGTTGGGGTTTGAGGAATTTGTGATGCCCCAAAGAAATAACTTATCTCGATTGGTCCCTTTGGCAATAAAAGCTGAGTATGTTCATCAATCATCTGCATGTTTAGCGGATATGTACTCATTCCGACTATCACAATATTGCTTGGCATTAAAAGCGAATATTCTACAGGTGAATCTATTTTAAATGACCAAATTCGACCATTTTTAGATACTAGATCGTGGATATCATAATTTACAGATATTGTAGAGGAGCCAAGGGTTTCTACCAAAGCAAAGTTTTCTTCAAATGTAGCGGAAAGTAAAAAACCATTTTCATCTTGAGCAACAAAATTATCAATTGTAGCACCAAATAACTTTACAGTAAAGTCTGGTACTAAGGGGTCTGCTAAGATTTCCGATGAGACGTGGGTAGTTCCATCAGGATATACAGTAAGTTCAAGTGTCCTTATTGTACCAAAGGTGTTCTGAACTGGCAGAGATATTGCCATTACAATTAACCCTACTACTACAAGAGGAACCCTAACCATCGTTTTCAGGATACCTTTTGTCCTTACAAAAAGTATTCCCTCTTCTGGAGAGTGGTCTTGCCAGTAAGGCACTACCATTTGCTGGGCCATTTTCTAATACCTTAGATTCATGGATTCAACTAGGGACTGGAATCTCTGGAACTCCTGGAAAAATCTGACTCCTTTTTCAGTCATCAGATAGACTCTATTCCTATCGTTCTTTACCGACTCTACTAATCCTGCAGTTACTAACTTCTCACATTTGTCTAGTACAGCATAGTGAGAAAGGTTAGCCTTTCGGGATATAGCAGAGACTATAACTCCGCTTCGTCCACCATCCATAGTAACACCAAGGATATCTCCCATGATGCCCATTTCGGATCTGTATTGTTGTTTTGACATGATATAGTATTATCAGGTTTGATTAATGAGGGACATTCTGAAACCCTATAGCGGAACGCCTAGCGGAACAGGTGTTTCACTCTCAATAAAGTGTAATTTTGATGGTTTTTTGACGCGGGGGCAAGTATACAAAACCCACAAAAAGGTATTACAAAGAAAGCAAAATTGTCAGCTTATCATATCTCTAACTTTTTATTCGATATTGTACACACCATTTCTAGTTATAATGTTTGAGAAATTCAGAAAAAATAAGGAGGAATCTGGGGGTTCAGAAATGGTAGAAGAAAGACCGGCTGAGGGAGAAAAAAGTTACCCAGAAGAGGGTATTTCTGAGTCTAAAATATCTACCCCGTCAGAAATTAGTTCTCAAATCCAAACATCACAATCTGAAGGTCAAATTGGAATTAGAGCGCTTAAGGATAAACGGGTGAAACTAGAGGAGGCAATTGACTATGTAGGTCTGATGATTAAAAATCTCAAGGATAAACGTACGAATCTTGAAAAAGAAATTGAGGATGAATCTGTAGATATTAAGAATTTGAAGGAAAAACTCATGAAGGTTAGTGAGTATATTGAAGAAGAAAATCAAGGAATTCAGAATTTGACTAGGAAAAGAAGTGCAGTTGAAAATGAGGCAGATAATGTTGGTTCCTTGATTAACAACTTACGTGGAAAACTTTCTGGTATTGATTCTGTTATAAATTTGGAAGGCGAAAAAATCAAGAATTTTAAGGATTCACGAAAAGAATCACAATAGTTTTTGATTTAATCTTTCTATTTCAGAACTAGTTTAACATCTACATGTAACGTGACGTTGTAGATGAAGCGGGGGATGTCTGCTCAATTGGCATTGAAGGAAATTTTTGATCAACTGCAGTCTCAGCAATTGCAGCTGCTTCTTGTAAAATCTTATCAGATTCTGCATTAGTTGATGGCTCGATGCCAAATGAAGAATCACCTGAGAAGGTATCTGTCATCAACCCACCTAACATTTCTGTCATTCTGGTAACTTCTTGGTCTGCCTCAGGCATGAATTTTACAAGTGATGATTTTAGACTCTTCATTAGACCTATTGTTGGCATTATTGTTACCACAGTATCACCAAGGTCATGGAAGGTTGTTAATCTGAGTTCAATTTGTTCTAAAGCCATTCTTGCATTTCCAAGTACCCTACTAACTTTTCTCACCTCAGCAAGTTCATTTGAAAGAACTTTAGAGCTGTGGGTATCATGTTGTTGAGTAGCAATAACAATTCTATTGAAAATCTTTTCATCTCGCTGTTTTAATTTTGTAAGCATATTATCTAATTTTGATATCTGGCCCTGTAATCTTCTAACGGCCATTTCAACTCTAGGCTTTAATGCCCCTTTTGGTTTAACGGCTTCATTAATTCTTTCAGTAATTCCTGGCGTTACTGGCTTTGCCCATTTGTTTTGGAAATTTGCCATGCTAAATCTCTATTAATTGATTATTAATTCCAGATGTGAATTTTGATTAACAGTTAATGAAATTTAGGTGACAAAACTAGGAATAGAGTATATACTAAATTCTAGATATTTTGAAGAGTAGTTCGTTGAGGATGAATTTTTCGTATATGACTGTGCATTCCAGATTCGTTGCTGAGGGTTTCTCCGCAAAGTGGACATTTTTGCAATTTACGCTAAGTTAGAGTGTTAGTATTTAAATATTTCTTCTAATTAAAAAATCAAAAAATTGTTGGTAGATTTTTTATGAAAATAAAAATACGTTTTAAAAAATTCTTTTAAGAAATTTTTTTATTTTCATTTTTGAATAGATTTTTCAATGAAGAAAAAATTAGGAGGCTGTATTGCTATAGCAGTTGGAATCGCTATTTTAATAGTAATTTTTGGGATTCCAACCGATGAGATTGAGAAGAAAAATGCAGTTTTTCACAAAACACTAGCAAGCCCCGAAAATTATGAAAATGGAGTTTTTCGGGATTCATTTGAGATTGATGAAGGAACATATGCATATAATTTTGTGCCTAATGGTGATAGCCCCCAGATTTTGACAATTTCATTGAAAGGTCAATCGATTAGATATTTAGAGAATTTTACCTTAAAAGGAACCCCTCATGAAACCGGTTTATCAACATATTATACTTGGGAATATTTGGGAAATAATGGAATTTTAATTCCCCAAAAGCAAATCGTGGAAATTATAATAGATCCCAATGGAAATATTCTAGGTCCAGTTTCTGTAGATATTATTAAAAATTAAAAATGGCGTGACTCCCTTTGCAGAACTTTGAGAGATTACCTCTCTAATCAGGTCAAATCTAAGACCTATTTTTCACCTTATGTTCTGCGGAGCCACGCGGTTTTAATCGATAGGATTTGCATCCTTTCGCATCAAATAGTATATGTTTTTAAACTATTTAAGATTTTATTATGATTATTATAATAAATTTTGCCTAATTATATATTTTTTGAGTCGATTTAGCTATTAAATTAAAAACCTCCTATCACCTAATTGAATCATGAGATTGTTCAGGATTTTATTTATTAGTGACATCTTGACTTGTGAAAACAAATGACGCTACGAGATCAAGATAAAAGAAGCAGATTATTCCTTTTTGCAAAACATGCTGTCAAGTATTATACTGTAGGAGCTAGTGGGATTCTTGTTAATCTAGGGCTTCTTTATTATTTCACAGAATTTGTTGGGTTATGGTATTTTATCTCTTATGCATTTGCTATTTCTGTTTCAATTACTTCAAATTTTGTATTAAATAAATTTTGGACTTTTACGGATTCAATTGATACACAGAGAATAATGGTAATGTATGCCAAATTTGTTAGTGTTAGTATGTTAGGCATGGCTATTCAGTTAGGTTCAATCTATGTCCTAGTAGAATCACTTACTGTATACTATATGTTAGCTGCTTTAATTTCAATATTTATTGCCGGAGCGATTAATTTCATCATAAATCGGCGTTGGACTTTCGGAGTAAAATTTTAATTTTTTAGGAATTATGAACCCACGTAAAAAGAAAAAACTTGAGATAATTATCCTTCTTTCAATGATCTGGTTTGTAATTACACTGCCCTTACCATGGGTTTTAACAGCACCTTCTGAGGCATCCCAAACTCAATTAATAATAATTCTGGAGATTACAGCAATGATATCAGTACCCTTTGTCATTTTAGCTATAGTATGGACATTAAAGCCGGAGCTAACTACCTAGCCCTTCATTCCATATCCAATTAATACCGAATAACAACCTAGACCACAATCTTCACATCTTGGTTTCAAAGAGCTATTTTCAGCACTACCAATACAGCAAGGTCTTTTTTCTCTACCCATATGGTCAACCGAAAGAATTGCCCACGTAGGACAATCAACTGGTATTGTTCCTTTTCCCCCCCAACTTTTTTTCATAATTTCGAGTTGATTTTTAGGATTGATAATGTAATCTTTGTACCCATTTTCTTGCAAAGCAATTATCTCATCGATAACCTTAGATCTTTTTTCTCCAAATGGAAGCCATAATGGATCATCTTTCATAAATGGTGTATGAAATTGAAAACCGATTTTATTTGAATAGCCGTACCAATCTTTTATTACTTGTTTAACAGTCATGTAGTTTCTAGAGTTAATGGTCATTGTAATCCAGATATCTTTCCAGGCTTTTTCTCCATTTTTTTCTACATAATCAATAACATTTTTTCGGGTTTTTGTCCAAGCCCCATCACCACGTATATCATTATGGATTTTTTCTGTCCCATCTATAGAAATCCAATAAAAATAGATGTCTTTGAGAGTAGGAATAGGAAAAGTCCCATTCGTAACTACACAAACTCTTTTTGGGAATTCATTAACAAATAATTTTACAACATCAGGCCTCATCATAGGTTCACCACCAACAAGTGTCACTATGAAAACATGTTGTTTTTTGAATTTTTCATCAATAATTTTTTTCCATTGTTCTAAATTGAGTTCCTCATTTTCTTTTCTATTTAGCCACCAGTAACAATGTTCACAATGTAGATTACATACATTGATTATATCGGCTGAACCATATAGAGGACTGCGCTTATTGAAAAGTTTGTAACCAGCAAATTTGAGAAGTATATGAAAATACAGTGGGGATTCGTTTATTATTTGGCGAATTCCTCTACCCATAATTTCCATAAAATGTTCATCTCATGTTTATTACACCTCAAGTCCTAAAAATTTATCGAATCAAAAGTTAAATTAATTTTTAAACCAAGACTGCTTCTCTAAAAAATCGATTTGTTTAATCATTTCTTCGATTTTTTTTGTAATTGCCATTACAGATTGAAATTGTTCAAACATCTCTTTCTCTTCTTCCTTTGAAAGTACAGTTTTTTCGGCTTTATCAAAAAATGAATCCTCCTTTGCCAAGTGGTCCTGTAGATAAATTGAATATGTTCTAAGAAATCTTGCAACAGGTTCTCTTGCATCTTCTCCTTTTTTCCATCTTTGAAGGTGTTGGGATATTTTAATAGCAATTCGACGACCAAACTCATGTTCAATTAAAAAAGTTCGGATTTCTTTTTTTAAAGTTTCATAACTACCAACACATGGAAAATAAGAATTTTCTTCCCGTGAGTAATGAATAGAATCCAAAAATTCGGAAATTATTAATGAGATTATTTCAATATCTGTAAAAGGGATGTCTTTACCTGAGTAAAGATCTTTATAGCATTTTGAAATAATCTTTTCCAATCGTTTAATCTGTTGATGATCTTTACGAAGTATATCGGTTGCACTCAATTCTAATTATACATGTAATAGTTTCTTTAATTTCTTATCGCCTACCTGATTTTTTTGAAATATTAAGAAAAATCTTTCATTCCATTATGGAAGGAGATATTCTACAATTTGCCACTTTGGTTTGCTTAATCCTCTATAGAAGCTCCTTCCTTGTTATAGGATAGGGATTTTTAAGATATTTTGATGGATTCTGAAATAATAACAAATGCAATCCGTGAACCTACAGAACACGCAGCGTCAGAAGTTATGAAAAATATTACACCAGATATTGTAAGTGGAATTATGCCTTCAATTTTTGGTTTTACAACCAATGCTACCCAAACCTCAGAAGTTGTTGCCGAGCAGACGTTAGATAAAATATTGACTGTGGTTGAAACTAAAGTTCTCGGAGAAGGGGTAGATTTTGTAATTGATAAATTTGGAGATAGAATAGTCGATATGCTAACTGGACAAACTATGTTAAGTATTTTTGAACGAGTGGCTATGATGATAGTGAGTGGTTCATCTAACTAAAAATTTCATAAATTTTCTATTAGAAAAAAATTAGAGATTAAGTAATTCCTTTAATCCCTTGTATCGATTTCTTATTGTTACCTCAGTTACATTAGCAGATTCAGCAATATCTCTTTGGGTTTTATCCTCACCATTTTTAACACAAGATAAATACAAAGCAGCAGCTGCCAATCCCATTGGATCTTTACCTGCAGAAATTTCGATTTCTTGAGCACTTTTTAACACAGAAATTGCATAACGTTTTGTTTTTTCTGCGATACCAATTTTACTTGCGATTCTTGCTACACACTGAATAGAATCGGTAACAGGCATTTTAAGATCAAGTTCTTTTACAAGTAATCTATAACATCTTGCAATGTCTTTTCTTTTGATATTTGCTGCTATTTCTACATCTTTTAGATTTCTCGGAGTAGCTGTATCACGACATGCGGCATAGAGAGCTGCTGCCATTAAAGCAGAAATTGATCTTCCACGAACAAGACCTTTTTCTAATGCCTTCCTGTAAATATAAGCTGATTTTTCTATGACTGCATCAGATATTGCAAGTTTATCTTTTAATCGATTTAGCTCACTAAATGCCTGCCTAAAATTTCTGTCAACTGGTTCATGTACTTGACTCCTACTGTCCCAAGTTCTTAGTCTTTCAATAGTACTTTTCATTGAAGCGGTTAACGGCCTCCCGGCAGCATCTTTATTCATTGGATTGATGATAGTTGCTAATCCCATGTCATGCATTGTAAGTGAAGTAGGAGCACCAGCTCTAGCTCGGTCACCATGTTCGTCTTGAGTAAAAGAGCGCCATTCAGGACCAGATTCTTGTAATTTTTCGGATAAAACAAAACCACATTTTGAGCAAAACATCTCTCCTGATTCGTTATCAGTAACCATTTTTCCCTTACCGCAACGTTGACATTTTTCTTTAGAATTTACAGCCTCTGTTACCATAATCCCACCTATAGGAAAACATATCATAATTGGGTTTATGAATCAACAACCCAAGTCAGATGTAAATTTAGCCTCAAGGATAGCTAGCTATGAAAATTTTTGGGCAACATAGAAAAGCCCTCCTTGCTATAAAAAAGATGTAATCAGATGAAACTCGAAATTCATGTCTATTTATTAATTTCAATACTTTTGGTGTTTTATTTACCATTAGCAGAGGCAGAAACTATTAAACAAACAATGGAAGGAAGTTTGGATGTACAAATCATATATCCTGAATCAGTAGTAATCGGAAGAACTTTTTCCGTTTCAATTTTATTAGAAAACAATGGATGGGAAGATAAGCAGAATATTTCATTGAGTATCTCAAATCCTGATGGTACAATTATTCCAACTGAAAATAATGAGATGAAGATTGATAGATTATCAACTAAAGGTTCGTATGGAAGAACATTAGATTTTAAAATTTTACCTGATGCAAGTATTGGTAAACATTTTCTAAATCTTTTATATTCTCAAGTTCTTGTAAAGAACAATGTTGAACCACAAAATCCTACTACAAATAATATAGCAATTCCAATTACAATAAAAAATCAACCCAAAGTAATTATCCATACCATTACGCCTGAAGCAATATTCCCAAATGCAGAATTTCCATTTGAGATTGAAATTATTTCTCAGGATATTGATATAACAAAACTTACTGTACAAATAATACCACCAGAGAGTATTGAATTTCTGGGAGAGGTCACTCATTCTTTTTCAACAGTTCAAAAAAATATTCCAATTTCAATAATATCTCAGATAAAAACTCCCCAGCAAGAATTGGCTACAGAACATAAAATCCCTTTTGAGGTAATAGCTTCCTATACTGATGATATTGGAAATGAAAAAATTGATTCTGAAACTGTTCAACTAGTTTTACGCCCAAGAACATTAATGGAAATAACAACTGATGGTGGAATTTGGATTGGTGATTTCTTTATAGCTCCTTATGTTAGTATTGGGACAATAATCGCAATACCAGCTGGTACGCTTTTTTCTTTAGCTATAAAAAGAAGTATGAAAAAGAAGAAGAAAATACTTAGAAAAAAATGATTTGATATGTTAATTCGAAAAAAAATATTTGGATTTTTAATTATTATGATAATTTTTCCATTCATCATGGCAGATTCATTTGGTCATGGTGTAGGCTTTGAGGTTTTACCACCCGTTAAGCTAGGAGACAGAATGGTTTCTTTAGAGGTCACATCCTCACAATATCAAAATCCAGATAGTCCTGATAGAGAGATAATCTTCTCTTTATTGGATATAAAAACAGGAATTATTCTAAAAGATGTTACTTACAATATAGAGGCTAAAAAGAAAGATCAAATCCTTTTTGATGAAACCTTTAAGACTACTGATGGAATATTGGTGATGGATTTTTTACATAGCGATTCAGAAAAAATTTCATTAAAGCATGAAAATAAAGCTAGTTTTTTTGATTCCCTAATAGGTTCAAAGAAAAATGTTGTAGAGGTAACAGGAAAACCATTCAATACTGGAGGATTATACAAGTTTAAAGTTTTAATTACAACAGCAGATTCATTTTTTAAACCATTAGAAATTCCTATTGAATATAATGTAGGTTTATCGATTCCCCAGAGAAATTTTTACAATGTAAATGATCCCAATTTTGGCTCTCAACAACTTAGTGTTGTTACATATTATGATGAAATTGAGGATTTTCAATATAATCCGGCCACTAAATCTATAACCTTTTCAATGCCATTTGAATGGACCAAGGAAAATGTCAACCAGACATCAATTTTACATGAAGAGTTGACCATCCCAAAAACTTTTGGAGATCTGATGGTTTCAGAATTTTCTATAAAAATCAATGATGAAGAAGTTCCACAAAGAGTAATTACCATTGATGGTTTCTCAGAAGTTCAACGAATTATTCACATAGTTCTAAATCAAAATGACTTACTTGAATTATACAAAAAACAAAAAGAAGGCTATAATCGAATGAATTTTTCTTTAAAACCACAAAGTGAGAACTTACCATTAAGCACAGTAACAGGAAACGGTCAATTTAGAATCATTTTAGATTGGGAACCAAAAATGGTCAGCCCCGGCTCAAAAATAATTTTTTATTTTGATATCATGGATGTCTTTTTGAAGGATAGACCAGTGTCAGTTAGTTATGATCTTTCTGTTCTTCATGAAGACAAAATCATATTTACTCAAACTGGAATTAGTACCAGTTCTAAAAATGAGCATAATATAGCTGAGTTTGTAATTCCAAATGATGTCAAAGGAGTAATTTCTGTACAATTTAATAATTTAGACGGGAACAGTCTTGCCAGGGTCGGTCTACCAATTGTTGTAGATAGAATAGAAATTTCTGAAATTAAGATTCCTGAATGGGTTAGAAATAATGCTGGTTGGTGGTCATCAAGACTTATTGAAGATAACGACTTTGCTTTAGGAATTGAATTTATGATTAAAGAAGGAATTATTACGATTCCTTCGATGTATGATAGAGATTATTTAGAAAATTCGATAATTCCTGATTGGGTTAGAAATAATGCTGGTTGGTGGTCAGAAGGATTAATTTCAGATAAAGAGTTTGCAAATGGATTACAATATCTTATTTCAAATGGAATAATTTCCGTTTGACATTTTTTATTATTATCTTTTCGTTTTAAAGAGTGCAATTGATGCAATGATTGTGCCAACAGTTCCTAATGTAATTCCAGCATAACCCAAGGCGGCTGCTTGATTGGATTCGTTTAATCTATTGACAGATTCTTTCAAGTCACTAATATCACCAACAATTGAAGTGTGTGCAGCAATAATTTGTTTAAGTGTGACATCAGATTGTTCTGGAAATTCAATATATCCTCGTTCATCCACCTTAGGAGGATGCATTGAGATACTTACATTCGTATCTTTAATAGTGCCTAATAGATTTGCTTGATAATATCCGGAAACTGTCGGAACAACAAATGCATAATATTTCCCTGGAATATTATGATCCGAATTAAGTGGTAGGATAATTTTTTTTTCTTCAAAAACTAATTCTATTTTCAGAAATTTTTCTAATCCCGTAATACCATCTTTGAAGTTTTGTTCTTCTACAGGTATATTTGGATCAAAAGAACTAACATACAGTTCTATACCATTTGTTTGGCCAGAAACTACTGGCTCACTCATCCATCCTATTTCTAATCTATATTCTCCAACAGAATCTACAGTATGGGCATTTGCTCCTACAAGAAATCCTGGAAGAAGTAAGCATGCAAGTAGAAAAAACAAACGTTTCATAAAGACAAAAAACAGTAGAATGCATTAAAAATGTTGTAGTTTATTATCAATAATGAATAAAAAATTATGAATGTCTCTCGTCTCAAAATTTAAGAGTCGCCCTTTTCTCGATGAATTGTGAAAAAAATTACAGTTATTGGCGGTACTGCCTCTGAAATCTTGGCAAAAAAAATTGCAAAAAAGCTAAATGCTCTTTATTTAAAATCAAATTTACGAGTTTTCCCAGATGGTGAAGGGAAAATTACATTAAATGGAAAACCAAAAAAAGGACAAATCATAGTTGTTCAATCCACCTATCCTCCGGTAGATTCGCATTTAATCCAGACATTATCATTAATTTCAAAAGCAAGGCAATATTCTTCAAATATCATAGCAGTAATTCCATATTTTGGATATGCAAGACAAGATAGAGAATTTCTAGATGGAGAAATAGTAACTATGGAAGTTATTGCAAAATTATTCAAAAGTTTAGGCGTATCAAAAGTAATAGTGATAGACATGCATAGTAAAATTGCGTTAAATCATTTTAAAATTCCTTCAAAGGAGATATCTGCAGTACCTCTACTAGTTAATTATTTCAAAAAAATAAGATTAAAGGAACCACTGATTGTTTCACCAGATCATGGAGGAGCTTTACGTGTTAAAGAATTTGCAAAACGATTTGGAACAAATTATGTTGTTTTAAATAAACACCGAAATAGAAAAACGGGAAAAGTTCAGATAAAATCTACTAATCTTAATGAAGTAAAAGGGAGAGATTTGATTATTGTTGATGACATGATTAGTACTGGAGGAAGTATTATCAAAGCAACAGAGTTTCTAAAAAAACAAAAATGCAATAGAGTTTTTGTTGCATGTACACATGCTTTACTAAGAGAAGATGCAGAGAAGAAAATAAAAAGATCTGGAGTATCAAAAATTGTAAGCACAAATACTATTCCTGGAAATACAGCATTAGTTGATGTTTCTGGTATAATTGCAAAAGCAATTGTATAAGGGATGTTTGAATAATATTATGAAACTAGTTTTTTTAGGAACATCTGGAGCACAACCCACACAAGAACGTGGTTTAACATGTATTTGTTTAGAGAAAGATGGAGAGATCCTAATGTTTGATGCTGGAGAAGGTGCACAAATTTCTTATCTAAAATCTGGATTAGGTTGGAATAAAAAAATGAAGATCTTTGTCACACATTTACATGGTGATCACTGCATTGGGATTCTTGGATTATTACAGACCATGACACTACAAAATAGAAAAGAAACAATGGAAATTTATGGTCCTGACGGAATTGAAGAATTTATAGTCACCAACATTAAGGTATTAAATTTTGGATTATCATTTCCAGTAATAATAACTACAATAAGAGAAGGGATTGTAGTAAATGAAAAAACATACAATGTAAATTGTTGTGAAGCAGATCATTCTATCAAATCTTATTCATTTTTGTTTCAGGAAAAAGACAAACCTGGGAGATTTTTTCCTGAAAAAGCAAAAGAACTTGGAGTTAAAGAAGGAGAGTTATGGCATAAACTTCAATCAGGACAAGAAATTCAAGTTGGGGATAGAACTGTAAAATCATCTGATGTAATGGGAGAAAAAAGACCAGGTAAGCGGATAGGAATATCTGGAGATACAAGACCAACGAAAAAGCTTGAAGAGTTTTTTAAAAAATGTGATTACATGAGTTTTGATTCAACTTTTTCCCATGATCTAATTGAAAAGGCAATTGAAACTCATCATTCTACAGCAAAGGAAGCTGCTGAACTGGCTAAAAAAGCAAATGTATCTAATCTTATTTTAACTCATTTTTCTGCTAGATACACAAATGTATCTGTTCTAATAGAAGAGGCTAAAACAATTCATAATTCAGTAATTGCAGCAAAAGATCTTTTAGAAATAGAAATAAACTAAACATTAAGTTGTATGAATCAATAGCTAATTCATTAAGAGATGCAAAAAAAATAGTTTTTGTAACTGGAGCAGGAATTTCCCAAGAAAGTGGAATTCCAACTTTTCGTGGGAAAGATGGATTGTGGAGAAAACATGATGCTATGCAGCTTGCTACAATAGATGCATTTTATAAAAATCCAAAATTGGTATGGGAATGGTATCAAGAAAGAAGAAATAATATTTTTAACGCAAAACCTAACCCAGGTCATTTTGCCATAGCAAATCTTGAAAAATATAAAAGAATTATTGTTCTTACTCAAAATATAGATGGATTACATCAGAGGGCTGGGAGTTCTGATGTTCTTGAACTTCATGGAAGTATAATTAGATTAAAGTGCATAAAGTGTGATTTTAAAGATGAGATTCGATCTAGTTTTCATGATCTGCCTCCCAAATGTAGCAAATGCAACAACATTTTACGTCCAGATGTTGTCTGGTTTGGAGAAGCCTTACCTCAGGAGGTATGGTCAAGAGCAATAATCGAGGCAAATACTTGTGATGTGATGGTTATTACTGGAACTTCACTTGTAGTATCTCCAGCAAATACACTGCCAATATATGCTAAACAAAATAATGCCATACTTGTTGAGATTAATCCTGAACAAACAACAATGTCAAGGGATACAGATCTTTCTATAAGAAAAACATCAGCAAATGCATTAACTAGCCTTTTAGAGTTTTTTTCTAATTTATCTTAGTTAGGTTTTGCCAAACGGATTGTTGATTTTATCTTTAATTTTTGTATCTGCTTTGTTGTAGATTTCTCCTAGAGTATCTTGTACATCTTCTATGGTTTCACTTATTTTATCATCTTTAAGATCCATAAAATTTTGTTCGGTTTTTTCTTGTATAGTCAAACCTTTAGAAAACTGAATTGTTTCCTCAGGATAAATTAATACAATTCCAGCAACAAGTATAACTGCAATTATTAATATTTTGATGAACAAGTTCTATTCCTTTCAAGTTTAATTAAAAAATGGATTTTTGATTTTAAGAGTAAAAAAAAGTGATGTAATTAAAGGAATTTTTCAAATCAAATTAAACTATGTTCACGATTAGAAATTAGCCATTCTACTACTTCCTGAATGTTTTTTGATTTAAGAACCACCTTAATTGGTCCTAAAGGGGATTCTTCAGATTCGCTACAAAGTGCTATAGAATTAACAAAAGCAGCTTGTTTGTTTAGATAAAACCAACTTGATTCATCAGTCATATTTTGGTTTAATTGACGGCGATAAACATTTCTGCTATGATGTGAATTAATCGCTTCATAGATCTTTTGTAAAGATTCAATAGTTGAGGAAGTAGCTCGAATGTTTTCGTTATTTATTTTGACGTTTACATCAGGTAATATGTTGGTTAGAGCCTGTTCTACTTTTTTTGGATCCTCAGATGGATTAATTGAACAATATGCATCAATTGAACAAGATACATTAGGTTTTTTCATTTATTTTTCCAACCAAGTATTATTTTATAGGCATATTCAATTAATTCGTCAATAGATAAATTGTTATTTGAAATACTTTCATCAGCTAAAGCAATGGGTGCACTAATACCTACTTTAATTTCTCTACTATCACGTTCATTAAAGTTTTCTCTATTTTGTGGATCATCGGAACGTCCCCTATCACTTAAAAAATTATACCGAGTATCAGTTGATGCATGAACAGAAAGAAGTTTTACAGTGCCAATTTTTCGTAGAATATTAATTTCTTCATTTGATCTTACGCCATCAATAACAATAACATTTGAATTTGAATTTTTTATTTTATCTAGAATTAATTCGGCAATAGCCCCTGGGCCATTTTTTTCTCGTAGCTCAAGCATTAATTTACCCAAGTTCTCCCCAGTTGGTTCAAGATTTCTTTTTCTAGCTTCCTCTCTAACAGCATCACCCATATTGATAATTTCAAAATCTTTTGATTTCAAACCATTTGCAATAGTAGATTTACCAGCACCTGGCATTCCAGTAAGACAAACAATTAGTTTAGACAAGTTGTATAATACCTACATAACTTGTCTATGAAGCTACCGGAAATCATTATAAACATAAGCTCAAAAAACTTTTGATGCGAACTTTTGTAGCTTTAGAAATTGACAGTAATGAAGTATTGGAGTCGATAGGGAGAATTCAATCTGAACTTAAAATTAAAGCAAAACCAATCTCAAGTAAAAATATTCATTTTACATTGTTTTTTCTTGGAGAAATTTCTGATTCTATATCTAAAAAAGTTCAAGAAGCATTGGGCTCTATTGAATTCCAACCGTTTGAAGTTTCTATTATAGGAGTAGGAGCATTTCCCAAACCAAGTATTCCTAGAATAATATGGGTAGGTACAGATAATGAGGGAGGAAAAAAGATTACAAACCTTGCTTTAGTTGTGGAAGAGAAACTATCCATTTTTGGATTTCAAAAAGATAAACCATTCAAACCACATGCTACAATCTTTAGAGTTAAAAACAGGATTGAGAACATCTCAGATGAATTGAAAAAATTAGAGACCTATTCATTTGGAATTCAAAAAATATCTGAGATTAAATTCAAGAAAAGTGTTCTAACCTCTGATGGACCATTATATTCAGATTTACAGGTGGTTAAAGCAAAGGAATGAATCAAGTTATTAATCAAGCAAGAAAATTAGTAATTCCCTCTAAAAAATTAGAACAGGATAAAACAAAAATTGCAAAGCTTGCTTTTGAGTTAGTACGAAAAGAAGTAACAAAATTTTCTCAAATTACTGGTATTGAGTTTGGTGGTTCATATGTAAAAGGTACATGGTTACCAAATAAAGCTGATATAGATATTTTTGTAAAGTTTGAAAAGTCAACATCAGATAAAAAGTTCGTTGAAATTTCTAAAAAAATTGGATTTGCTGCAATGAAAAAATATAAACCATATGTTAGATATTCTGAACATCCCTATGTTGAAGCAACTGTTAGAGATACTAAAGTAAATGTTGTACCATGTTATGATGTAAAAAAAGGAGAATGGCAAAGTGCTGCAGATAGATCTCCATTTCATACAAAATTCATGTTAGAATCATTAACAGGTGCCATGAAAGATGAAGTGAGATTACTCAAAAGCTTTCTAACTAATAACAAAATCTATGGATCTGAAATAGCAAAACAAGGAATAAGTGGATATGTGACTGAAGTTCTAATATTAAATTATGGAAGTTTTCATGATGTTATTAATGCTATTGCAAAACTTAAAAAAAATCAAGTAATAGGTAAACCTACTAAATCTTTTGACACTTCAATTATCATCATAGATCCTATTGATAGTAATAGAAATCTTGGTGCAGCAATTTCAAATGAAAATGTTGGAAAATTTATTATTGCTTCAAGAGCATTTCAGAGAAAACCTTCAATATCGTTTTTTAAATCAAACTTAAAGACCAAAGTTTTCAAGAATAATTTAGAAAATACTATTGCAGTAGAATTTAATTATAAACCAAGAAGCCCCGATATTATATGGGGGCAAATAAAAAGAGCGGCAAGTTCATTAGTAGTGCAAATGGAACTTGAAGGATTTCGTGTTTTTAGACATGCTGGTGCAATTGATGAGAAAAATCAAGCATGTTTACTATTTCTATTGCAGGCTTTAAAGATTGAAGAGAATTTTATTAGAGAAGGACCTGATGTCTTTTTTGAGGCAGAATCAGCTACATACATAACAAAAAATTCTAAAAATAATATGTTGTGGATAGGAACTAATAGAAAGATTTTATCAATACAAAAACACCGACAAAATGACATAAAACTATTTTTAAAAGATTTATTGAAAAATCATCTAAATAAATCAGGAATACCAAAAGGATTAAAGGAAGATATTAAGAAAAAATTCAGAATTATCCCTGCAAAAAATGTAACAGGAAAATGCATTAAAGAGGCAGTTTCAGAACTTGTTTCAACAGATGCAACAATCCTTTCTTTCAATAAATAAATTATCTAAAAAGCCATATTCAATAATTATTGGATATCCAAAAGCATCAAAAAGACAAATTGAATCAAGAATTTCCCAAATGAAAAAGCTTGGAATCAACAGTATTTCATTTCAGGGGGATTTACAGTTGAATTCCATAAATGTTTTGGGAAAAGGATATGTTGGAATAGTAGTACTAGCAAAAAAACAAAATGAGAAAGTGGCTGTAAAAATTCGCAGAACCGATTCCCAACGAAAAGAAATGCAAAGTGAAGCAAAATTATTAAAGATTGCAAATTCTGTTGGAGTTGGGCCAAGTTTGATTGGTAGTACTAAAGATATTATGATTATGGATTATTTGGTTGGTAAAAAAATTGGAATATGGATAAGAGAATTACAGGGAAGGAGAAGTGTTTCTAAATTAAAAACTGTAATAAGAAAAACCCTAGAGGATTGTTATAATCTAGATAGAATTGGATTAGATCATGGTGAACTAAGTAGTATTACAAAACATGTCATAATAGGAAATTCTAAAACCACAATAATCGATTTTGAAAGTGCAAGCACAAAAAGAAGGGTTTCAAATGTAACCTCAGCTACACAGGGAATTTTTATAGGTTCAGGAATATCAAAATCTATTAAAAAACTCTACAAAATTCCATCTAAAGATATAATGATTAATGTGCTAAGATCTTACAAACACAATCCTTCTAAAGAAAGTTTTGATAACCTCCTAAAAGTTTTAAAATTATAAAACTATGAACGAGAAAAAAGCAATTACATATTTAAAAAAAGATCCAAAATTAAAAAAAATCATCATAAAAGTGGGTGATTATAATATTAAAATTACAAAAAATCGTTACCAATCATTAGTAGAATCAATAATTTCACAACAATTATCAGGTGCTGCAGCAGACGCAATTATAAAAAAATTCAAGAAGTTATATCCTCCCAAATTTCCAAATCCTTCAGATGTTATAAACACATCAAATTCAAAACTTCGTAATACTGGATTATCAAAAATGAAAATATTATACATTAAAGATTTATCAAAAAAAATTGAATTAAAAGAATTGAATTTTAAAAAACTAATTTACCAAAGTGATGAGAAAATCATTGAAGTTCTAACTAATGTGAAAGGAATAGGTAGATGGACTGCTGAAATGTTTTTAATTTTTTCAATTGGAAGATTAGATGTTTTACCTGTGGGAGATCTGGGGTTAAAAAAAGCAGTTAAAAATTTGTATTCTTTAGAGACGCTTCCAGATGAAGAGAAAATTATAGAAATAGCTAAATCATGGAAGCCATATAGAACAATTGCTACGTGGTATCTTTGGAAGAGTTTACAAAAATTTGATTCAATTGGCTAGTAATTAAAAAGAAATGGGACCGGCAGGATTTGAACCTGCGACCTCCAGCACCCCAGGCTGGCATCATAGCCAAACTAGACGACGGCCCCCTCATG
The DNA here is from genome assembly GCA_035620615.1 of Nitrosopumilaceae archaeon. Classification (GTDB taxonomy): domain Archaea; phylum Thermoproteota; class Nitrososphaeria; order Nitrososphaerales; family Nitrosopumilaceae; genus CSP1-1. Next base: position 53,788 of record DASPGM010000001.1, read on the forward strand.
TCTGAAACAAATAGTGAAATTATTAAATCGTAGGATTAACAATAAAAATAGTTGAAAATTTGTTCAATATGTCATAAAATTTCTGGAAACAATGATGATCACCTAGATTGTAAAGAAATGAGGAGAATCGAATTAGAAGCTGAAGATTTTAAAGAAAAACTTCCAGAGAAATTAGATATGGCAAAAAATAGTGGTAGTTTGAATTTAGATATTAAAGCTGTACTAAATCACATAACAAAAGAAAAAGAAACAAAATAGAGTATATTTTTCTGATTATCTTTCTTGAGTAGTTGGCCTAATTAATACCTCATTAATATTTACATGATTTGGTGCTTCAACTGCGAATAAAATTGCATTTGCAATATCTTCTGCTTTGAGCGAATTCATTTTTTTAGAATTTTCAACAAAACTTTGTAATGATTCATCAGTAATTGTATTAGTAAGTTCAGTTGCTACAACTCCAGGTTCAATACAAGTAACTCTAATGTTTGATCTAGTGCTAAATTCTTGTCTTAATCCTTCACTAAATGCAGTCACTGCATGTTTTGTAGCACAATAAACACTTCCAGATGGAAAAACAATTCGACCAGCTACAGATGAAATATTTATAATGTGTCCTGATTTTTTTGCGTGCATGTGGGGAATTACTGCAGCAGTACAATACATTACACCCTTAATATTTACATCAATCATCTGATCCCATTCATCAATCTTCAAATTTTTTACAAAACTAAGTGGCATTAATCCTGCGTTATTAATCAAAATATCCACTCCCCCCCATTTTTTAATTGTTGCATCAACTAATGATTTACAATCAGATTTGTTAGTTACATCTAATTTTTGAGAAAATACCTCCCCCCCGTTTTTTTTAATAGTATTTTCAAGTTCTAATAACTTATCAGTTCGTCTTGCTCCAATAGCCACTTTCGCACCAGCTTTTGAAAGGGTTAAGGCAGTTACATAACCGATTCCACTACTTGCTCCAGTTACAATTACTACTTTGTCTTTAATCATATCAAAAATCTACTCAGGACAACTCAGATTAAACATTGTAAAAATGTTTTCAAATAAACCCGATTTGCTTTTTATAAATAACTCGAAGATGATTTATTAGAACACAATCTATAGAAGAATGATGAAACCTGCTAATTGTGCTTATTGTGGTGATTTTCAAGATATGCCTTTTCAATGTAACTATTGTAAAGATCCATTTTGTGCTGAACATAGATTACCTGAAGACCATAGATGTGTTAAATTAACTCAAATTCGAGCAAAAAAATTTGGCCAAAGTGGTGTAATAAGAGACGGGGGTAGAAATAAAGGAAGTTTTTTAAAAAAAATTTTTAGAAAAAAAAAGTAGCTTTCTAATATATTGATTTTCCAGGAAAAATTTTAGCTCTACGGGCTTGGTAAAACAAGGCGATTGCTAATGCTGCTAAAACAAGTGATGTTAGCCAATGAGCAGTGATCAATGTAATATAAGCAATAGAAAATCCAACTGATACAAATCCTTGAAAGGTTAATTTAATCCAGGATATGATTTTAAATGCTCTACTAATCATTTCGATGGCAAAAAGACCTGCTACCGGATAAATAGTTAATAATAGAAAATCGATTACATCAACATCAAGATGCGACATTTTTTATCAATTATCTCTAAAATTTATCTAATTTTTACTTAGTCTTCCCATCGAATTTTTGTTGCAATATTTTTTGATATTAATGCCTGAGCATTTTCATATGGAATAGTAGCAACATCTTCTGCTTTAAATGGACCATATTTAGATAAGTCTGCGCCCATCATCTGATCTGTTTCCTTTAAAAATCGAACAACTGTTGATTTAGTTTTATGTTTGGTTGCAACAGAATCAAGTAGTTTCGATTTTCCATTTAATATGCTAGAAAGAATAATATCAATTCTTTCATTTTTATCTTCGTAAGAATCTAAGATGAATTTTTCTTCATCTAATAAATTTGAATAATCAATTTTATTTGTTTTTGAGGCCTTTTCTAGTCTAATTTTTAAAAGTAATGATGTGAGCTCAGTTATCATGTTAACGAGAGCATCTTTGACTTTTGATTCTACACCATCGTATCCTTCACTTTTTAGCTTACCAATTAAATCTGAAATTGAAATGTACATCTCTGTTGAAACTTCTTGGATTGAATCATTTTCAGTTTCACGTAACAAAATCGAATACAATGAATTGGCGTCAATTTTTTTTGTTTCAGACATTATTTCACATCCAATAATCCTTAAATGGCGGATCTTTTTGGTTAGCTTCAAGAGATAAAAATGCCATATAAAGTGATTGGTGGAAAAGCCACTCAAATACGTTATTCATCAGATGAAGTTTTTGCAAAAATAAAACACGATCAGATAAAATTTATTGATTTACAATTTTCTAGTCTTACCGGAAAATTTCATCACACTACAATTTCAGCAGATACTTTTACCCACGATCAGATGGAAGATGGCCTACCTAAGCTTGATGGATCATCAATTATTGGATTTACAAGTATAGATGATTCTGATCTTGTGCTAAAACCGGATCCAAATTCCTATGCTCCCATTCCCTGGATGGTTGAACATAAGACTGCACGTCTATTATGTGATGTTTATTGGGGTTTTGGAAGAGGAAGATTAGAGCGAGATCCCAGAGGTATTGCTCAGAGAGCAGAAGAATATCTTAAGACTCAAGGATTTGATTATAGTGCATGGGGTCCAGAAGTAGAATTTTTTGTGTTTGATAAAATTCATTGGGATGTATTAACCCCATACAAAGGTCAATCTTATTCTATCGAATCAAAAGAAGCTCCTTGGAGTCAAGATGGGACTGGTTATCCTATGGGACTTCAAGAAGGCTATTACCCCAGTACTCCTTCTGATACATTAGCATTATTTAGAAATGAATGTGTTGATGTACTGAATGAACATTTTGGAATTTTGTGCGACAATCATCATCATGAGGTTGCAACCGCAGGTCAGTGTGAAATTGATATTAAATATGATTATTTGACAAATGCAGCAGACGGTACTCAAACTTACAAATACGTTGTTCGAAATATTGCTCAAAAATTTGGCAAAGTTGCAACTATGATGCCAAAACCAATTTCAATGGATGCAGGTTCTGGAATGCATACAAATGTGAGTCTATGGAAAAATAACAATAATTTATTTTTTGATAAAGATGAAAAAGAGGAACTAAGTCAAACGGGTAGATACTTTTGTGGAGGGATACTTAACCATGCAAGAGCTTTGGCAGCCATTTCTAATCCAACTACAAATTCTTATCATAGACTTGTTCCAGGATATGAAGCTCCTGCATATATCGCTTGGAGTGGTAGTAATAGATCAGCAATTGTAAGGGTTCCTCAACATTTTAAAGGTGAGAAATATTCTGCTCTAAAAAGATTAGAATTTAGAGCTCCAGATCCATCATCAAATCCATATCTTGTTTTCTCTGCTGTCTTAGCTGCAGGATTAGATGGGTTAAAAAAGAAGACGGATCCTGGTGACCAAGTACATGAAGATATTTTTAAAATGACTAGAACTGAGAGAAAAGAAAAAGGAATTGATTTTTTGCCAGCTAATTTAGGAGAAGCTCTTGATTCACTTGAAAGTGATAGGAAATTCCTTAATCCCATTTTTACAAACGATGTAATTGATAAAATAATTGAGTTAGAAAGAAGGGATCAACGCGAGATCTCGATTAGACCCCATCCTCATGAATTTTATTTGTATTTTGATGTGTAATAGGATTAAATTCTACCTGTAAACGATAGTATATAATAAAAGGAAATAGCAATTAACCCAAATCCTCCACCTAAGTATAGTCCACGTTTATTTTCAGATGTTGCAGCTTTGTATACTAAGACTGCACCTGCTAGCCCTACAAATAAAATAATGATCCCAAAAATTACTGGATCAAATGATGTACCTGAAATAAGAGGATGAAAGAAACCTGAGAGTAATGCAAAAAAGAATATTAAATAAACATATTTTGTTCCAGTTAATGCTTTTGAAGTAATCTTATTCATATTGTTTTATAAAATTGGTTATAAAATAATCTTTTGAAAAATTTTGAAATAATTGTACAAGAAGAGTTACATCATTCCGCCCATATCAGGCATTCCACCCATACCTCCCATTCCTGGGGGCATTCCACCCATACCTCCCATTCCTGGGGGCATTCCACCTTCAGCACCTGGTGGTGGTCCTGCGGATTTTGTAGTAGCGATTACATCATCAATACGTAATATCATGCATGCAGCTTCGGCTGCTGCAGAAACAACCTGATTTTTGACAGCTAAAGGTTCTATAATTTCACTTGATTTCATATTTCCCACATGACCTTTCATTACATCAATACCTGTCCATTTTTCTCCTTTACTTTGTTTAGAACGAAGTGAAGCTAAAGTATCAATTGGATCCATCCCAGCATTTTCAGACAATGTTAATGGAATTGTCTCTAATGCATCTGCAAATTTTTCAACTGCAAGTTGTTCTCGGCCTTCAAGAGATTTAGACCAACTTCGAAGTTTGGATGCAGCATAGGTTTCTGGAGCTCCTCCTCCTGCAACAATTGATGGTAGCTCCATAACATCTCTAACTACCATTATTGCATCATGAACAGAACGCTCAACTTCATCAACTACTCTTTGTGAACCAGCTCTTAGAAGGAGAGTAACTGATTTTGGATGTTTACATTCTTCAATGAAAACCCACCTATCTTCTTCAATTTTTCTTTCTTCTACTAAACCAGCAGTTCCTAAATCTTTTTCAAATAGATCATCAAGATTAGAAACAATTCTGGCGCCAGTGGCTTTTGAAAGTTTTGTAAGATCACTTTCCTTTACTCTTCTCACAGCCAGAATTCCTGCCTTTGCTAGATAATGTTGAGCCATATCGTCTAATCCCTTTTGGCATAAAACTACAGTTGCCCCCGAAGCAATTACTTTATCAACCATATTTTTTAGCATTCTATTTTCTTCATCCAGAAATGCCTTCATTTGTTGCGGATTAGAGATATTGATTTTTGCATCAGTTTCAGTTTTACTAATTTCAAGTGCAGAATTAATCAATGCTATTTTAGCATCAACGATTTTTTTTGGCATTCCACCATGAACAATTTCTTTATCAAGTACAATTCCTTCAATAATTTTACAATCTTCTATAGAACCGCCTGCTTTCTTTTCAACTTTAATGTCATCAATATCTACCACAAATTTTTCGCCTTCTTGTTCAGCAACTGCAGTAACTGCTTTTACAACAAGTTCAGCTAAATGATTGGAATCTTTTCTTACTAGTTTAGTTTGCATGGAAGTTTTAGCAATTTTTTGTAATATTGATTTATCATTAGCTGTAACAATATCAGCAATTTCCTCAAGGTATTGTTTGGCTTTCTTTGCTGCTTTTCTATAACCATCAACAATTATTATTGGATGAACATTTTGATTAATTAGAGATTCAGCTTGTTCCAAAAGTGAACCGGCAAGAACTACTACCGAAGTTGTTCCATCCCCAACTTCATTATCAGTTGTTTTTGAAATTTCTACTAACATTTTTGCAGCAGGATGTTGAACATCAATCTCTTTTAGAATAGTTGCACCATCATTTGTAATAGTAACATCACCCAAAGAGTCAACTAGCATTTTATCCATTCCTCTTGGGCCTAAACTTGATTTTACAATTTCAGCAATAATTTTACAAGCGGAAATATTGTTTTTTTGAGCCTCTCGTCCTTTTGTCTCGGTTGCTCCGTCTTTTAACAAAATTACTGGCATGTTACTTCTAGTTGCTTGCATACTCATAGCTAATCCAGCCTTATTTTCCCTTTTTATACGTTATTTAAGATTAAAGATACTTTCAAAAATTTTTGATTCCTCCATAATCGCTGTTTATAAATTTGGGAAAATTTGTCCGCAATGCATGACAAAAAATTCCTATAAAAATTCTTACAATAAGGTTTTTTCGATGCTAAAAGATCATCACAAATGGTTTGAAAATTCGATTCCATTAATAGCAAGTGAGAATATTCCAAGTCCAGCAGTCAGAGAAGCAATAATTTCAGATTTTGGTAATAGGTATGCAGAAGGATGGCCTGGAGAACGAGTCTATGCTGGTTGTGTGTATATTGATAAAGTCGAAATTGAATGTATGTCACTTGCAAAGAAGCTCTTTAAAGCCGAATTTGCAGATGTGAGACCAATTTCAGGAGTAGTCGCCAATCTAGTTATCTATTCTGCCTTTTCTAATCCGGGGGATATTATGTTGGCTCCCTCAATTCCAGCAGGAGGTCACATATCTCATGGGAAAAAAGAACATTCTGGAACTGCTGGTTTAGTTCACGGTTTAGAAATTGAGTTCTATCCTTTTGATGCAGAAGAAATGGCTATCGATGTGGATAAAACCAAGAAAAAGGTTGAGGAATTAAAGATGGCCGGAAGGTTACCAACAATAGCTATGTTTGGGGGATCGCTTTTTTTATTTCCTCATCCAGTAAAGGAATTGGCAGATTTTCTCAAGAGTTATGATATTCACATTAATTATGATGCAGCACATGTTGCAGGATTAATTGCAGGAAATCAGTTTCAAGATCCATTAAGAGAAGGAGCAGATACAATGACTATGAGTACACATAAGACTCTGTTTGGACCTCAAGGTGGATTAGTTTTAGGGTTTGAAAAACATGGAGATTTAATTAAAAAAGCAACGTTTCCTGGACTTACGAGCAGCCACCACATTCATCATATGGCAGCAAAGGCAATTACATTTGCAGAAGCATTAGAATTTGGTAAAGATTATTCAAAGCAAGTTATAAAAAATGCAAAAGCTTTAGCAGTTGCATTAAACGAGTACGGGTTTAAAGTTCTAGGGGAAAAACAAGGATATACAAAATCACACCAGATAGCTGTTAATGTTCTTGATTATTCAGATGGTGGAAAAGTTGAAGCAGATTTAGAAAAAGCAAACATAATTGTTAACAGGCAGCTTATTCCTGGAGATATTAAAGCTGGACGTAATTACTTCCATCCTGGAGGAATTAGGTTAGGAGTCTCTGAAATAACAAGACTTGGAATGAAAGAATCTGAAATGAAGGAGATTGCTTCTTTTATCAAAAAAGTTATTATTGAGAAAAAAAATCCTAAGAAGTTAGCCTCTAGTGTAAAACTATTTAGAAAGAATTTCCAAAAAGTTCATTATTGTTTTGATAAAAAATTAAAAGCATATGAATACATTAAATTGCGATAGCATTAATTATTTTATATAGTCAGAAAGAAGTAATTGATCTCCCTTGCCTTTTCCAAACACTAAATCAATCTCATCTGATAAGGAAAAGATTCTCTCCTTAAGATAAATACCAACATCGTATTTTTCTACTAATCTTTTTGCTAGTTTTAGATATTTTTCAACTGATGCTCGAGTGATAGTTTGAATTAATTGATGCCCACACGAACAGTGTTTCATTAAAGGTACTCTCCTATAGCTTTGGCCACAAGATGTACATCTAAAACTTTGTCGTCCATATGCTCTAAGATTTCCCATAATATCTGGTACTAGATGAGTTGTGATTACATAAGATACAATTTCAGTTGTGTCAACTGCACTAATAAGATCCGCATTCCGGATTTGCATATCTAACTTATCTAGCATTGAACCAAGGGTAGAATATGCACTTCTGGATCTTGAGGTAGTAAGAGTTGTTGTGTCATGAGTGAATTCATATCCATAAAATGCTGTAATGGATTCAAGTCTTGATTTTACTGTCTCAATATTAGTTATTTCGGATGCCTTTTGTTTTTTAAGAGTAGATGCATAAAATGAAAGAGGAAGTTTTTTCATTACCTCAAAATTATGTGCTTGAGGTTGGGATTCATGAGGAAGTACCGATGGTTGAATTAGTAGAGGAGCGTCCATTAAACCTCCTATTTTATCTGAAAGAAATTGTCTTGAAAAATTCAACAAGCTATCCATCAAAAGCATTATGGAATCAGCATCACCATCTGCATCACGCCTTTTTGCTGAATGCCAAATTGGTGTGGCAAAACAAACGTTTGTCTCAGCAAAACCAATTACCCTTCCAACAATTCCAACGGAGGTATGTGGTGCCAGGCCCAAAATCAAATGCCCTACAAGATCATCTATGTTCTTTACATTGTAAAATGCTGATTTACCATAAAATTTCTCTAATTGGATATCAATATATTTACATATACTAAGAAGATATTTTGCACTCTCATATGGGATAATTACATCTTGCATTTTAAGCTCAATAAGCTGATCTGGATTAGTAAGAGGAATTTCCTTTGAATCATAGGTGTAACCAAGTTCTTTTAGTTTATCGATTGAAGTTCCAATCCATGAAGGCTTGAAGTGGGTTAGGGGGGAATTAGTTGCATCGAATCTAACTGTCCCATCCTTGAATACCGTCAATTCTAAACTTTGTCGAATCAAACCTTTTTCTAGAGGTTCAGAAATTTTTTCTTGATTAATTAATTCTTTAACTCCTTTAAATGGTTCACTTGCACGAATTCCAATTTTTTCTTGTGCCATCATTAATTTATTTTTTAATGGAAAAAGTTGGAAGGAGTGGGATATAGCTTCTTTTTTACATTTAGGGCAAAATGATGAATCTAATTTAGCTCTACAAATTCGGCAATTATAGATAATAGATGTTTTTTTCTTACATTTTTGACAGATTATACTAATAGAAAGTTCATTACATGTATTACAAAATCGATTGTGAATATTTGTGTAAAATTTTTCATGATTTGAAGCTTTTAACAAGTCACGTGTAGGACCACCCTTATCTCCAATAGGGAAAAGTGTATGAACTGGAGGTTTCATTTGTCTTGGAGCAGCTTTCTCTGGCCTCCCAATTCTAACACCAACAGAAGTTGAAAATTTTGGGTTTATTTTTATTCCAGAAGTCCTAGAAATTATTTCTGGGATAGATATAGAATCATCAATTTTGATTGGTTTTCTAAAAAGAAGATTATAAAAAATTTTAGCTTCTTTTTCTTTTAATAAAATTGAATTATTTGAAACTTCATGAGGAACACCGAGTTTTTCTAAAATACTTTTATGTTTTATTGAATATAGAATTGAGGACTCTCCTATCTCTAAAGGATGTAAAATTTCTTCTAACTCTCTAATTGAAATTAGATCCCAAAAATAGAGATATTTAGGATGAAGTGGGATTAAAAAATCCAATGAAATTGTAATTGCATCATCAAAAGAAGGTATTTTTGAAAGAAAATCGTTATATGAACTCTGATTTTTTTCTGAATTATATTTAGAAAGTTTTTCATAGAGTTCTTCTTTCCAAATTTCTTCAACATAACCAGTTGGTACAAGCTGTGCATTATTTTCTAAAAAATCACCAAATGAAATTAAAATATCCCCAAGATGAAGTATTTTTTCAATTTGGTTTTTAATTTTTATTCCATGTTGTGTATCAATAATTTTTTCTACGTTTCCATTTTTTAGTCTTACAATAGGGGTTTCAATAGAATCTACAAATGCAATAGTAGCTCCTTTACTTGGATAATCAAGTTTGATTTGAGTCCCAACTGTAATGGTATGATCTAAGATTTCAGCTACCACAGGATGTATACCTACTGCAGCAAATCCAGTATTACAAGCTCGTCCATATCGTAGTCGAAAGCCCCCAACTTTGTTTGGCATTGATAAAACTGATCTTCCAGTGATAACTTCTCTCATCCTTTTTGTGGCTGCATTTTCACGTTCCCCTGTTTGAATTGCACCTTTTAGATTATCAAGCCATTCCCACCCATCCAAATTATAAAATTCAATTCGTTTTAGAAGTTTTTTTGATCTACCGATGAGTCCATCATTAAGAACACGTAAAGCTCCACCCCTAACTCTGTCTGTGCTAATTCGTTCCATATTTCGATGATTAACAACTTCATATGGATCTGTATCTACCCCGTCTAGTTCTACAGGAAGATTAGAAATTACTGTTGTTACGTCCTCATCTAGAACATGAAATTGAAAGCTTCCTTGAGCTTCTCTCTCATATACTCGAAGCTCTTCAATAAATCTGCCAGTCTCATCATCAAAAGAGTTTGCTTGGTATTTTGCCAAGCCTGCTGCTTTTCTTACATGATCTGCAATCAACATTGTAACAGCTGATTCGGTTCCTCCTGCAGACCTCATTGGTCCAGCAATTGAAACTGAAAGATATTCTGAACCATCTTTGTTTTTCTTAATTTTTACCTTGCTTATACCCTGTAAAGGTGCGATTGTAACACCTTCAGTTACAATTGCCAAACCTACCCTCACCGCTAAATCTAATCTATCCTCAAGTTTAGAATTTACTGGCAAATATTTTCCTAAGGCAATCTCTTTTGAAAGGATTAAAGCAGATAATTCTTTTCCGTTTGTTTTTAACAAATCACGTAAGGGTTCTGCAATATCAATATCATGCATTTTAGCCACTCTATCCGCTAAATCAAAGGCAATTTTTGGTTCTACTATTGCCGAGGAGTCAACCAATGTTGATTTTGCTTCTGCTGCTTTTTCAAAAATATCAAATGTTTTTTTCGAAATATCATTATAATAATCAAAATAATAATCAGGCATAAGTACGTCTTTAATTCTGTTAATTGCAGCAGGGTCTGACATGTGATATCTTACTTCTTAATGGTTCTAATTGCTTTAGCTATTGCAGTGAGATTCTTAAGATTGTGATTTTTTTCTAATAAAGTACCAATCACAATAGCATCTGCTCCGGCACTAACAATTTTTTTTGCTGTCAAGGGGTCTTTAATCCCCCCTCCCACAATTAAGAACCCTTTGAAAACTTGACGGACCATTTTTACCATTTCAGGTTTCACGCTAGAGGAAGCTCCAGAACCTGCTTCAAGGTATACAAAACGCATTCCTAGAAATTTGGCTGCTAAAGAGTATGCAGCTGCAATTTTTGGTTTATCAAAGGGAATTCCTCTAGCAGAACCCACAAACCATGCTGAAGTACCCTCGCCAATTACCAGATATGCCGTAGGAAGTGGTTCTAATCCAAATTTTAGAACATTTGGAGCCCCCAGTGCTTGTGCTTGAGAAATAAAATATGGATTTTCAGAATTTAAAAGAGAACTAAAGAGAATTGCATCAGCATAAGGAACAACACCTGTGATGTTTCCTGGAAATAGAATTTTGGGGATTTTAACTGCTTTTTTTAAATTTTTTACTACCTCTGCAAGTTCCATTTGATCCGTTGCCGAAGAGCCACCTACTAATATTGCAGATGCTCCAATTTTTTCTACATCTTTTGCAAGTTTAATGGAAGATTTTATGTTAGAAACTTCTGAATCTATTAAGACAAATAGTAAAGCTGTTTTTTTCTTCTGTAATTGTGATTTGAGATAGGTTTCTACGTTTCCTGTCATAACCACCGTTGTTCGTAGTTGATGTTTTAAAGTTTAATTGTTATAGGTGTATACAGATTTGTATAGCTATGGTGGAGTTTAAAAAATCTAATTTTAACAATATTATGCATCAAATTATCAAAAAATCATTATTTACTGAGAGACAAATTGAAATTATTTTAAATCATAAAAACATTGTAGAACAAGAGTTTAGTATTTCTAAAGGAGCATATTATAGGCAGGTATCTCAGTCTAGGAACAAATTAACCTCTCTTTATTATTCAATAATTTTGTTTCGAGGATTAGGCATAATTCTGCCTGATGATATAGATGTGATATTACGTCTTTCAGAACAAATTTCTGTGATACAAAATAGTGATGTATTCCCAGAAAGAGAGGAACAAATCATTAATGTGATTGAAAAGGCTATCCGTCAAATTGTTGGAATGTGATATCAGGAATAGTTTAATGGTTTTTTGTTCAAGATTGTGATTTATTGTATGATATTCTAGATGATGTAAAGTGTAAAATTATGTTGTTCTATCACGATAAATCACAAATCAATATTGTAACATGTGATGTTAGTCGAAATCCCTGATCCAGAGATAATTTTTGGGATTGTAACGGCGTTTTTTGTGGGATTGTTTGTTCTATATACAATTTATAAAATAAAACCAACGATAAAAAACAATCAAAGGTTTGATACGTCTTCCTATGACCGTTTAGAATTTTATGAGAGGCAGTTAATTGATATGAAAATACGATTAGATTCATTAGATATTCCTAAAGAAGGCCTTAACTCTAATGAAACCAAAGATCTAGGGCGGGTTATAGAAAAAATCCCAAATTATGAGGAATATTCAGAGCCTAAACCAAAACCCCATACACCAAAACCCCGTCAAACCCCCGTTTTAGATAATAATAACATGGTCGATTTTGTTTTAAGACTAATCACAGACAAATCAATGACATCACGTGATATACAAAACGCATCACAGAGATCTAGGGAACATACTTCAAGATTAATGAAAAAATTATACCAAGATGGTTATGTGAAAAGAGATACTAGTACAAAACCATATACCTATTCTATTTCCGATAAAGGGAAAGCAAAGATTGGAGTATTAGAATACTTACAAAACTCCACAACTTAATACAAATCATTATAAATTCATAATTTAATTATTTAATAAAATATATATATTATAATATATATATTTTATTTATGAATGAAGAGGGAGAGGAATTAGTAAAAATCACATCAGGAGGAACTGTTTCTATTCCTAAACAATTCCGAAAATTTCTAGAAATGCAAAAGGGAGATTATGTTAAGATGTTTTTGGAAGGGGATCATGTAGTAATTAAGAAGGTTATAATATCCTAATTTGGGCGTTTTTGAGATAATTTTATACTCTGGTATGTCCATTCTCGGCCGGTTCTTGCTCTTTCAACCCTACCTTTTTCAGTAAATCTTGATAGATAAGTCGAGATTATGCTAAGTTTAACGGGTTCGTTATATTCATCTTCATATTTTTCTAACAAATCTGAAGATGTAAATTTCCCCATTGGGAAGAATTTATCAACTATATGCCAGATTTTTGCGCCTACTGAGTCTAATTGAGGTGAATTTGGAGAATCTTCAATATTCATCAAGTCTAGAAACTCGAAGGCTTTAAGCACTTTTTCTCTCGTAATATTGCCTGTTAAGTTTAGGTTATAATTGGCCCCCTCGGCATCCTCTATATCTATTCTAATTCGTTTACTGGCCATCTTTGTGTTACATTCGAGAATTTTATTAACAATTGAAGGGATCCGCTGATTTTTGTTAACAAAATGGTTTGTTAAGGTTAGCTGCCTAACCCATACCTAGTGTATAATAATTCATTAACAAATTTCTATAGATTGTGTTTGTTCTTAAAAAATAATTCATGCCTGGAGTGGAAATAAAGGGGTTAGAATTAAGTTATTAACACTGTTAACTCCTATCTTCATGCCTGGAAAGGAAATTTAGGGGTTAAATTTATTTAATTTTTGTTTTCCTTAACAGGAACTTAACTTTTTGTTAATAATATTGAATCCCACACACCATTATTTCCACTGTTCAATCATTCAATTTTTTTTTTGAGATTTTCTATATACTATACTTATTCTTTCTTTTTTCTTATATTATCATAATTTAAAATTGAGAAGAAAAGAAGGTGTGTGAGCTACCGATCAGTAGCGATCTTACTAGTCAACTAGAACGATCCCAATTGTAAAAAATTACACAAGGATCCATTGAAGTGTTAACGGACGATCCAAATTGATCTCGAATATGAGTATAATGACTTTAGACCCAGTAGAAAGAATGTTAGATGCTGCAGAAAATGGCATCACCTTAATTAAAAATAGAAATATTTTACATTATACATACATTCCAAACACTATCTTACACCGTGATTCTGAACAAGAACAAGTAACACAATCATTGATACCAATTCTAAAGCATTCTAGACCATCAAACCTACTTGTTTATGGAAAACCTGGAACAGGAAAAACTCTAGTAGTAAAAAAAATTCTATCAAAAATTCAATTTAGAGTAGAAAAATCAAAATTCCCAATTAAATTAATCTATGCAAATTCCAAAGAAGAAACCACACTTTATGGTTTATTGGTAAGTTTTGGAAGACAGCTTGGACTTAATGAAAAAGAACTCCCACCAACTGGCCTTGCAATAAGTGAAGTATTCAAAAGATTATTGAAGATAATTGACACTAATCAACTAAACGCAGTTTTTGTAATTGATGAAATTGATTATTTAGCCCATTTAATTTCTAAAACTGGGAAGGATATTTTATATCAATTAACAAGAGCAAATGAGCGTTTAACCCAAGGATCCCTTACTCTAGTTGGTATATCAAACGACCTTACATTCAAAGAAAGACTAGATCCAAGAGTTCTAAGCTCTTTAGGCGAAGAAGAAATTATTTTTACAAATTACTCTGTTGAGCAAATTCGAAAAATCCTTGAAGATAGAATTAACCACGCATTAGTTGAAAATGCCATAGAGGAATCTGCACTTAATCTATGTGCTGCTATGGCAGGAAGAGAACATGGAGACGCAAGAAGAGCTATTGATCTATTACGTGTAGCAAGCGAAATTGCAGAAAGGGAACAAAAAACATCAATTACGGAAGAGCATATTCGGATTGCTGGTCAAAAAATTGAGGAAAATAAAGAAATAACAGCCCTACAATCTTATCCATTACACGAAAAAATTCTAATCATTGCAGTAATGAAAACCTCAGAATTATCAACTGGTGGAATTTATACTGCCTACAAAAATCTCTGCAAGGTAGTAAGGCAACAAGAGCTTACCCAAAGAAGAATTACACAAATGCTGAGCGAAATTGAATTATCTGGTCTAATAACAGGAAGAATAATTCATCAAGGAATACATGGTAGAACTAAAAAATACAAACTTACAATCTCTCCAGAAATGATAAAAGAGACTTTTAAAAATGATTTAACATTTGAAGATATATTATAAAAAACCTAATCTTTTATACTGAAATCTTTTGTATACACCTTAAAGGTTTTCAAATTTACAATTACTGCCATACCAGGGGTTGGGGTAATACCTACACCTGCCTGAAATGGAGTTTGTTGCTGCCATGCTCCAGAATTTAATATCAACACTCCTCTATACAAATCCAAATCAACAACATGAACATGCCCTGCATGAAAAATATCTGGTACCTCGTCAATTATCATCATATCATCAAGTTCAGGGGCAATGGGTGTTTGGGAACCATATATCGGACTAAGATGCCTTGCTTGCAGTAAATGTCGCATCACCTGTGCAGGTTTATCATAACTTAAACCAGGTGTAGTTCTTACCACATCATCAATACTTTGACCATGAAACATCAATACCTTTACTCCGTTTAAAGACACCATAGCTGGGTTTCCTAACATTGTAATGTTTTTTTGATTCCATAAATTGGAATTATAAATTTCTGGTATTGCTGGTTGGGGTAATGCACGTCTTCCAGGATCATGGTTTCCAGGTGTAATGACGACCCTCATATGTTGTGGAATTTTACTTAATAATTCAGCAGTTTTTTTAAGTTGTTCATGAATATCAATAAAAATTAATTCTTTATCTTGATTTGGATAAATTCCAACTCCATCTACCACATCCCCACAAATCAAAACATAACGGACTTTTCTTGCTATGGGATCTGGGCTAGAAAGCCACGAAATTAATTCAATTAATTCTCTTTCCATAAAATACATACTTCCAATATGCAGATCAGAAAGAAAAACTGCATATGTATCAGTTTTAGAACGGTTAGGGGAGTGTTCTGGAATGTCAGGAATAATTATTTCTTTTACAATAAATCCACCATTTTTACCAAAACTAATCCTTTCCATCACAAACTGATCTGTAAGTAAAGACGCAGCTATTTTTTGTAGGTCTTTATCAAACGCTATTGTTTCGATAGACCCTGTAGGATCATCAATTATTAATTTAGTGATATTTCTTTCTACTCGACGCTCGGAAAGAAGTCCACAGATATACAAATCCTCATTTGATTTTGTAGAAACTACCGAAGATATTGTTTTTAGCATTTTTGCTTCAGGACGATTTAAAATAATTTTTTTTAATTTTAAAAATCTACTTGTAAAAAGAGATTCATATCCTTTTACTCCTTCTGCTGAGGTTATTTTTGAAGATGGATCATCTAATACCCGATACTCATTTTCTAATTTTTCATCATCTTTAAGACCAAGAAATATTTCCAAATCATCTTGATTTATTGAAAATAATTTTTGTTTAGTTTTTTCTCTAACTATTTCTTTAATAATTCGCTCCAACTCTTTAACATCTACACGTTCTAGTATTTTTAGTGCATCTGGATGAATTTGAAATCCTTTATTTAAGGCATAATTGATTGCAAAAACTACATCCTTTTCCATCATAAAAAAATAATAAGAGTTTTAATTAAATCTGCTCGCTACAAACCCTCAAATACCCTACTTTAAGAAAACACACATGAAAAATCAGAAACGAATCATTACTTTCTTCATATTTGTTGGATTATTTTCTGCATCTTATTTTATTGGCTCCCTTACCGAAGTTTCCCATGAGGATGCATTAGCATTTCAAGAGGAATTTAATAATTTAATAGAAGATATTGATGGATTAGGAATATTTCTTCATAATTCTGTAGTCGCTCTCCCAATGTTTATTCCTGGATTTGGGATTGCCTGGGGATTTTTTTCATCATGGCAAACTGGCCAAGCATTTGCAGCTTTAGCGTTACTAAACCCTATAATTTCTGAAATTCATCCTCTAACAATTCTATATGCTTCTCCATTTGGAATTATGGAATTAACTGCTTATTCTATAGCAATGTCTCGTAGTCTTCTCACGGTTCTAAAAATTATTAAAAAAATCTCACTTAAACCTGATTTAAAAATAATTGGTATTGAAGTTGGAATAGTTGTAGGCCTTCTAATTGCAGGGGGCTTTTTAGAGGCATATATGATTGATTATGCGGAAGAAGCAGGCCTTATTTTAGAAATCTAGACTATGGTTTAGATATAATATTTATTTAATCTAAAATAATTTAGTAGCAAATTATAAACCAAATCAAACTATGAAGATAGTATGAAATTATCATTAATAATTCCATTTTTTGTATTAAGTTTAATCTTTATTGGAGCTTCATTTAATGAATCAAATGCTGATTTAGTAGCAAATACAGCGTATCTTGTTGAGGGATCTGGTTTTGCAGTAACTGAAAAATCAATTAAAATTTCTGAAATTGATTTACTTATATCAATTGGAGATAAAGTTGGAAGTAGTAATAAAATTGTAGTTGAAGACGGATTTCTAACAATTAATGAATTAGATTTTGATGCAACAAACATTTCTGGGAATTTGTTGAGAGATGGACGTTTTATTAGATTAATTGGTACTGCAGAAAATTCTATTGGAAATGAAGTTTCCATTAGCTTTTTGGGAAGATTAGTTGAAAACAGTATTGAAGGTTCTATCTATACATTTACAGGAAGATTAACCCAAGGAAGTGATTCAAATAAAATTATCTACACTACAAAAATTTCAACCTTAACAGGAACTACTATAATCTCACCCACTTCCTCTCCTAACTTCAACCAAAATCAACAAAACGAGATCATCATCAATATTTTAAAAGGCTCATCTAATCCAAGCGATCCAAATTATATTCAAAGAACTGGTTCTAAAGGATATTATTCTGTTGACAGAGTATCAATTGTTCCCGGAAAAATACTTACTTTTGTTAACGATGACATAGTGCCCCATAGTATTTCAAGTGGGACACGAGATACAAGTTCTCGTGGAGGTGTTAACGTACCGGATAATATAATCAAAAGTGGTAGTATAATGCCTGGGAAAAAATGGAGTGTTACAATGGAAAAAATTGGATTTTATAGTTTATTTGACGTAGACTATCCTTGGATGAATATTGATGTTGTAGTATTTCCTGATATAGAATCAGGAATCCTTAAAAAATCAACAGCTAAGCCAATTAATTGAAATTAACATACGAATTTAATTTAAATTGATCAAAAACCATTACAGTTAAATCAGAAAACTCTTTTCCTTCCAATTCATTTACCATACCAACAAAAGTAGTCTCTTTATCTGTAGTTAAATTCTCAAAAACATGAACTTTTAATTTCTTCGTATCAAAACCATTTTGCTTCAAGTATTGAGAAATTTCTGATGGCATGAAGTGTTTAGTGGGCTCTTTTGGCCATGGTCTTGGTACTAATACTACATTGAATCCATCTAATAATGCCTTTTGTAATTCAATTTTTTCTCGCTCAATTGAGGTGGAAATATGCATAGTAATTACTTTTGATTTATCTAAAGGAACTTTTGCTTTCGAAGCTGCTACCTGAATAGCACTTATTCCTGGAACAATTTGAATATCTCCAAAAATTTCTATTAATCTATCAACAACCTCTGACTCTGAAAAATTTACATCACCAGTAAAAGGTATAACTAATATTTTTTTATCTAAATTTTTTTGTATTTTTTGATAAATCTCTTCTTGGGTCTTCATTGTTATTTCATAAACTTCTTTTCCTGATAGTAACTTTTCAATAGTTTTTAGAGTATACTTGTATCCAATAACAATGTCAGATCCTCTTATGATATCTTCAACTATTTTTGTGATTAAGTCAGGTGATCCAGGACCAACTCCTACAGCATAAATATTATTCAATTTTAATTCGTAATTTTTTGTCTATCTTTAATGTATTGAATAAAAGCCGACCAATCAACCTTCATGTATTTAGTTGGTGATTTAATAGGATATTTTACCCAATCTTGAACAACTGAAAATTGATATTTTTCTTTTTTATTTTCTTTATTAATTTCTAAATTCAAAATACTTCCCCAAGTTTTATCTTCATGACTAATATCCAATATATCATCAAATTTTATTTCCAGATTTTTTTTATTTTCTAAATCAATTCTTAATTGTTCTTCATTATATCCATCCTGACGTATCATCACATCATTTGATTTTAAAAAAGTAAGAACCTGTCTCTGTGTTACAGCATTCCACCATCTCATCTTGGCCTCAGTTTTGTTAATAAATATCAAATGTTTGTCCGTTAAAATTAACATCCCTTCCGTTCCGTGTAATGATAATAATTTTTTACCTTCTTTCCAAACTGATAGAATATGAGCTTGGATTTGCTCATCTAAATCCATATCCAAACTTCATAATGTAGAATGATAAAAACTAATGTCTGTCATAGCTTTTATTAAAGCTAAAATGAGATTAATTATGAAGTTTGTATTAATTTTTCTGGCTTTAGCATTTTTACTTGTTAATTTTTCAAATCCAACTTTTGCTCAAACAGATGATGATGTAGTAATTTTACATACAAAATCAGGAAAATTAGTTTTAGAATTTTTCCCTCAAGATGCACCAAATCATGTTGCAAATTTTCTTAATTTAACAAAAAATGGATTTTATGATAGAACCATTTTTCATAGAGTCATAGAGGGATTTATGATACAGGGTGGTGATCCCCTGACAAAACCTGGGGCCTATGAAAGTGTAACCCAGTGGGGGACTGGAGATCCTGGGTATAAAATTAAAGCAGAATTTAATGACATTAAGCATAATCGGGGAATAATTTCTATGGCAAGATCTGCTGATCCAGATAGTGCAGGCTCTCAATTTTTTATTGTGCATAAAGATTCAAATTTTCTTGATGGAAAATATACCGTTTTTGGCCGTCTTATTACACAAGAAAGTTTTGAAACACTTGATAAAATAGCTTCACTTGAAACAGCCCCAAACGACGTTCCAATTAATTGGGGTGATGGAGAAATCTTACGAGCTGAAGTTGTTAAGCGTTCTGAAATTCCTGATCTTTTGGAATTAGGTAAACCCGAACTAGTTTTAGAATCAAAACCCCAAACATTTGAAGAAAAATATTCTAGTGAAAAATTTGGATTTTTAATTGAATTCCCTCAAGGATGGTTTGTTCAAGAAATTGAAGATCCAAACCCCGCCATTCCAGATGTAGCAGCAGTTGAACCAAAGCCAGCAGGGGGTATACCATCATCCATTTCAGTTTTAATATTAAATTCAACTGGACAATCACTAGATGAATTTGATAAACAATGGGAAAACCAATTCCTAAAATCTTCTATTGACAGTGGTCTCTTAGTTATTCAATCCAAAGAAAATACTACAATAAATGGATTAGAATCAATTGTTTCTGTAGTTTCTGGGTCTGCTGTTACTCCAACTGGAGAAATAAAAATAAAATATAAAGAAGCTCTAATTTTTGGAAACGGAAAATTTTACAAAGTATCCTATGCTAGTACCGAAGATGAATTTGAAAATAATTTACCAAAATTTGAAAACTCTTTAAAGTCATTTAATGTGCTTTCAAAACCAAACGAAAATTATTCAGATTTTGGAGGAGGTGGATGCCTTATAGCAACTGCTACTTTTGGTTCTGAGATGGCTTCCCAAGTACAAAAATTAAGAGAAGTTAGAGATAATATTTTAATGAATACAGAATATGGTAAAACATTTCTTACATCATTTAATCAATTATACTATTCTTTTAGTCCAACTATTGCTGATTGGGAAAGACAAAACCCCATTTTTAAAGAAACAGTAAAAGTTACAATTACGCCTCTACTTACTTCATTATTAGTTCTTAATCATGTTGATATTCATTCTGAGACTGAAATTATAGGATATGGAATGGGTTTAATTTTCCTTAATTTAGGAATGTATTTTGCTGCACCAGCATACATAATCCATAGACTACGAAAATAGAATTTACCAAACATCATCAACTTCATCAAGTTCTCTATATTCTTTAGAAACTTCTCGTCTCAAAAATTTCAATCTTGAAATATCTCTATCAAAAAATAGATCCACAAACCAATCTAACATTACACGAAATCTCTTATCAAATTTTGGCATTTTTGAAAGATAATAATTTCTCCATATAGCCCAAGCTAAAAAACCATGAACATTCATTCCAAAAACTGAAGCTATCCCAGTTCGTTTTCCAATAATTGCCATCTGTCCTCTAAATTCATAATCGTATTTTTTCTTCTTCTTATTTATGATTAGTGAATACAAATTATATGCTGCAGTTTTTGCTTGAGCTTCGGCTACTTGGGCAGTGGGTGGTTGTGGTTTTTTTATTCCACTAGTTACAACCTGGCAACAATCCCCAATTGCAAAAACACCTGGCCAGTCAATAACTTCTAAAAATTCATTAACAATAATTTTTCCCTTTTCAGTTTTAAAAATGGAATTTTTTATAGTATCGATAGGAGTTATACCTGCAGTCCAAACTAATGTTTTTGTTTGGATGGAACTAATTTTTGATTCATCAACAGAGTCCTTGTTCATATCTGATAATTCTTTTACTATTACTTCTGTTCCATCAAAACTTGTAACTGCTGTTTGTAATTTTATATTAATTCCACGCTGAATTAATTTCTCATTTGTAAATTTAGCTAGTTTTTCGCTAAATCCAGGCAAAATTTTGGGGAGAGCTTCTAATACTATTACTTGTAAATCTTTTTTCTGAATTTTTGGATAATGTTTTCTTGCATCTAATAAAAAATCCAATAATTCTCCTGCAGTTTCAATTCCTGCAAACCCACCCCCTACTATAACAAATGTAAGCAAACTTTTTCTAAGAATAGGATTTGTTTCATTTTCAGCTTGTTCTAGCATATCTATTACTCTATTTCGTAACAAGATTGCATCATTGAGGGTTTTCATGGAGTACGCATAATGTTCAACATCAGACATTCCAAAGAAATTTGTTTGACTTCCTAGTGCTATGACAAGATAATCATAATGTAATGAAATACCACGTTTTTCACTAGTTCCCATTAAAGTAACGATTTTCCCATTAGGATCTATGTTTTTAATTCGACTTTCATAAAAAATGGCTTTTTCACATATGGTTCTAATTGGCATTACGATATGACGAGTTTCAATCATTCCAGAAGCTACCTGAGGTAACATAGGTGTAAAAAGGAGAAAATTATCCTCACTTACTAAAATAATTTCTTTTTCTGGGTCTTTTTTAAAAAAAGATTCTAATCTTCTAGTACATTCAACTCCTGCAAATCCTCCGCCTAAAACAACTATCCGCTTTTTGGTCCTTACCATTTCTGAGTATTTTCAGCATATTTGATGATATATATTCAGGTTATCAACTAGAGCACAAACCAAGTAAAAATAAAATTTTTCTGAAAATAGTAAGGATAGAATAAAATACCCAAAATATGAAAATAATATATGAAAAAAGAGTATGTGGTAGTCCGTATTGATGCAGCCCCAGACGGTGCTCCATACGTTATTGTTTCTCTTTCATCAGCAAAAGATATCAAAGAAGGAAATCAACCTTCCTCCCCATTCGGTTCAAATATCATGGGATTTTCAAATATGGATGACATGATGAAGGGATTAAACAAAATGTTATCTGGTGGTATGGGAGGTTTATCGGGAGGCGGAATGACATCACTGAAAATTGATATGCGTGAATACAAGGAACTTGGACTCTCAGTGGGAGATAAGGTATTTCTAGAATTAACCAAAGCAGAAAGTCTTGGCGTATAAATTAATTTTATCTTACAATTTCTGATCTTAAAATTTCATAAGCTCTAGATGCATCTTTTTCATTTAGAACAATCGTTATGTTGTCTTTACTAAAAAAAGCATTAGCTGGTTCTATACCATTTGAATGAAGAATTCCAGCAACATAGGATGCAACATCATTTCTATCCTGCTCGGGTGGAATTCGAATTTTGATTTTAGCTAAACCTGTAACGAATTTATCTTCAGCATTTCCAAAAGCCCCAAATAACTCTCTAATGCCAGCCAAATCTTCTGTTAATACTCTAAAAGAATCTTCTAATCTGAAGAACTCATAATCTGGATTTATTTCTGAAAATTTATTCATAAGAGAAGCAGTATCTTCAATTCTAAAATCATCAGTTGAAAATTTAATACCCAAAATCCCATCAGTTAATGATAGTCTAGCATTTTTAAGAACTGATTCTTGCTTAAATTCCTCTTTTTGCTCAAAAGAATCAGAAATCCTCTTTATTGCTACAACAATAGTATTCAAATTAACTTGACCTCCTAGATGTTTTTCTACAATAGGTTGAATCTTCACTGCCAAAGCAGTGTAGTTAATCAAATCCATTTTCATACAATCATAAATTGAACGATTTTGTGTGATAATTTCCCTAACTGCATCAGGAACAGAAGCATTAAGTAATCGCATATAAAATTATTATATAACGTCAAATATATTAGGATTATGTAATATTTCATTTAATATATCATAATCTTTATATAATGTCATATATATTACATAATATAGGTGAATATGACAATGTTCTTTGATGATGAATTTGATAGACTCTTCAAGAGAATGTCTAGATCCTTCATGAATCTAGATGATATCTTCGATGAGTCACAAGATGCTGGAACCATCCAACGTTATGGCCCATTTTATTATGGCTATACGATGACTGTAGGACCAGATGGAAAACCAGTTGTGAAAGAATACGGTAATGTAAAACCAGGACTACTCCCAACTTCAGATAAACGAGAACCTTTAGTCGACACCCTAGTTGATGAAAAAGAAAAAATTCTCAAACTTGTTGCTGAAATGCCAGGAGTAGAAAAAAAGGACGTTAAAGTAGTTGTAGAAAATAAAGCAGTTCACATTGATGCAGAACATGGCGAAAAGAAGTACCATGCTAAAGTTCCAATAGCTCAAAAAGTGGATGAAAATTCTGCAAAGGCTTCGTACAAAAATGGAATTCTTGAATTAAGATTCAATCTGGTTGAACCGGAAAAACCAAAAGGCAAAACCGTGGAGGTAGAATAACCTCCTTTTTTTTATGATTTACTATGACTGAAATTCAATTAAAAATTGAGGAAATTCCTCAACAACATGTTGGAAAAGGAAGAGCAATTATTGATCCAAAAATTATTGAAGAAACTAGATGGGATACTGGTCAAATATTAGAATTAACTTATCATAAAAAAACACATGTAAAGCTTTGGCCAGGTTCAACTGAAGATTATGGTTCTGGAATTATAAAAATTGATGGAATAACTAGACATAATATTGGAGCAGGAATTGGTGATAAAGTAAATCTAAAATCTGTTGAAGCCGGAGAGGCTGAACAAATTGTTTTGTCACCAACTGAAAAAATTCAAGCCGAAGGACTACAGGAATACATGGCACATAATTATCTCAATCATGTTTTTACAACAGGCGATACAATAACCATAGGAACCCAATTAGGTAGTAAAATTCAATTTATTATAACTAGTACTAAACCTGCAAAACCAGTTTTAGTTACGGAAAAAACAGTCTTCAAGATAGGTTCTATGACAAAAGCCATTGATACTTCTATCCCAAGAATAACTTATGATGAACTTGGAGGTTTAAAAAATGAAGTACAAAAAATTCGTGAAATGGTAGAATTGCCAATGAGACATCCTGAACTATTTGAAAAAATAGGAGTAGAAGCTCCAAAAGGTGTTTTATTGTATGGTCCCCCAGGAACTGGAAAAACACTACTTGCAAAAGCAGTTGCAGGTGAGACTAATGCTAACTTTACATCACTTAGTGGTCCAGAAATTATGGGGAAATTTTATGGTGAAAGCGAAGAGAGACTAAGAGAAATATTCAAACAAGCTGAGGAAAACGCTCCAAGTATTATATTCATAGATGAGATTGATTCTATTGCTCCTAAACGAGAGGAGGTAACCGGGGAAGTTGAAAAGAGAATTGTTTCCCAACTACTTACTTTAATGGATGGAATGAAAAGTAGAGGAAAGGTAGTAGTAATTGCTGCAACAAATAGACCTGATTCAATTGATCCAGCCCTTCGAAGACCTGGTAGATTTGATAGAGAAATTGAAATTGGAATTCCTGATGACGAAGGAAGATTCGAGATTTTAAATATTCATACTCGTGGAATGCCTATTGAAGAAAAAGTTGATCTTAAAGCAATCTCGAAAATTACTCATGGTTTTGTAGGTGCTGATCTAGAAGCTTTAGTCAAAGAAGCAGCAATGAGATCATTAAGAAGAATTATGCCTGAGATAGATTTTGATCAAGAAAAAGTTCCACAAAAAATATTACAAAAAATTGAAATTACAAATGAAGATTTCCGTGAATCGTTAAAAGAAGTAAGGCCTTCTGCATTACGTGAAGTTTTAGTTCAAACTCCTAATGTAACTTGGGATGATGTTGGAGGATTGGATTCACTAAAAGAGGAGCTACGTGAGGCAATTGAGTGGCCTATTAAACACAAAGAAGCTTTTGAATATGTTGATGTTCAAACACCAAAAGGAATTTTATTGCATGGTCCTCCTGGTACAGGAAAAACCTTGATAGCAAAAGCAGTTGCAAAAATGACTGAATCAAATTTCATTAGTATAAAGGGACCTGAGTTATTATCAAAATGGGTTGGTGAATCTGAAAAAGGAGTAAGGGAAATTTTCCGTAAAGCTAGACAAGCTGCCCCTTGTATAATATTTTTAGATGAAATCGATGCATTAATCCCCAGAAGAAGTGATAGTTCTGATTCACACGTTACTCAAAATGTGGTTTCTCAAATACTTACAGAGATTGACGGATTAGAAGAGCTTCATAATGTATTGATAATTGGGGCTACAAATAGAATCGATATGATTGATCCTGCAATACTTAGACCTGGTAGATTTGATCGAATTATAGAAGTCCCATTACCTGATTCAAAAGGACGTGAAAACATCTTTAAAATTCATACAAAGAAAAAACCACTTTCAAAAGATGTGAATTTTGGAAAATTAGTCGAAAGCACAGAAGGTTTTAGTGGAGCAGAAATTGCTGCAATTGCAAATAGAGCTGGAATTACGGCTTTGAAGCGATATGTAAGTGGAAAATCACAATCATTTAAAGAAATAGAAATTACCCAAAATGACTTGATAGATGCAATAGAGAAGGTAAAACCTAAACTCAAAAAACTTGAGGAACCTCTTTCTCAGTCCATTAAATAGGATAAATACTAATTATCTAGGATAAATGATAAAAAATGACCTTGAAACTATACCTTGATTTTGAACCATGTGATGAATGTAAGACTATAATGAAAGAGCTAACAAGTCCTGAAATAATTTTTGGGAATGCAGATTTACGAAAAGACGAGTCGGCGAAATTTCTAAGACATTTGACATATAATCATAGCGAAGTAGTTCAAGCTGTAATGAAGGATTTACCAAAACAGAAAAGAAGTCAAGAGTATGATTTTTTCAAATAATAAATATTTTACAAAACAATTCATAATGAGAATAATTGAATAAAGAAGCAATACTATACGAAAAATTACCAGAAGATAAAGTACGTTGTACAGCATGTGCAAGATATTGTGAAATAAAAAAAGGTCAGATTGGTCTATGTGGAATAAGAAGTAATGAAAACGGTAAGCTAGATCTTTTGGTGTATGGAAAAGTTATTGCAGGACATGTTGATCCAATAGAAAAAAAGCCTGTAATCCATTATTATCCCGGATCTAAAATATTTTCAATTGCAACTACCGGTTGTAATTGGCTATGTAAATATTGTCAAAACTCTGACATTAGTCAGAGAAGAAAAGTCGAAGGTGTTGATATGACTCCAGATGAAGTTGTTGCTACTGCAATAAAATACGGAGCACAGGGAATTGCATATACTTACAACCAACCATCAATTTTCATTGAATTTGCACGTGATTGTGGAATAGCTGCAAGAAAAAAAGGATTAAAGAATATTTTTGTTTCAAATGGTTACGATACTCCTGAAACCGTCAAGATGATGGGCGAATTTTTGGATGCTATAACAGTTGATTTTAAAGGAAGTGCAGAACCAGAGTTTACACGAAAATTTATTGGTGTTCCTGATCCAAAACCAATCTTTGATACTCTCTTAGAAATTAGAGATAAGACTAAGATTCATGTTGAAATAACAGATTTGATAGTACCCAAAGTCGGAGATAATCTGGAATATGCTAGAAGGCTTTCAAAATTCATTTATGATGAATTTGGGCCTGAAATGCCAATTCATTTCTTAAGATTTCATCCAGATTATAAAATGATGGATTATGAATCAACTCCTGTTAAAACATTAGAGAAACATTATCAGATTGCTAAAGAAGAAGGCCTAAAGTATGTGTATCTTGGAAATGTTCCAGGTCATCCATGGGAACATACCTATTGTTCAGAGTGTAACAAGATTGTAGTCAAAAGATTTGGTTTTGATATAAAAGAATGGAATATGGATATCAACAACAAATGTAAGTTTTGTGGTCACCAAATACCAATAATTGGACATTTAGATAAAAACTATAGACAAAATAGATTTCAATTCATTTCTTGAATAATTTTCTAAAAAATTATACTTGTTCTATAATATTTCAAGAAACTGTATACATTCTTATTTTTCAACGAAAATATTCCCACTGACATAGTAACCACTTTAACGAAATAATGAAAGGTTAAATATTGTCTACGAAAATTCTGAATGTGCCAATAGCATATGTTTTGTTAAATTCAGATTTAGGATCTGACGAGTCAATAATTTCTAAAGTAAAGGAAATTCTTAGTAAAGAATCTGACATAAATTATGAGGTTCAAGGGGTTTACGGAGTTTATGATATTGTATTAAAAATTAGCTCAAATAGTACAGATAATCTTAGATCCGTTATTACTAACAAAATCAGAAAAATCGAAAAAGTTCAATCAACTCTCACTATGATGGTTATAGAAGAACAAGATAAATCATAATTTTCTTATCTCATCTACTACTTTTTGAATTTCTTCTTCAGAATTAAAAAAATGTGGGGAGACTCTAAGAATTTTTTTATCCATTATTTCCCTTACTGCGATAACAATCTTTTTCTTTTCTAATACTTCTACAATTTTTTGTGGTTCTTGGCCATCTATGGAAAATGAAACTATGCTAGTTCTTTTGGATTGTTCCTCTGGTCCAAATAAAGTAATGCTAGATAATTTTAATAATTCATCACGTAATTGATTCGAGAGCTTTGTAATTTTTCTTAGAATATTATTTAATCCAAACTTTAGTAAATAATTAATTGATGCATCTAATCCCACAAATCCAACATAATTTCGAAATCCTGTTTGAAATTTATCAGGAATATCCTTGTATGCTAAACTTTTCTCATCATAAATCATAGCAGATTCTCCACCAATTGAAGATGGCTCAATCAATTTACTAAATTCTTTCTTACAATAAAAAATTCCTGTACCCATTGGACCACAAAGCCACTTAGAACCATTAAATGACATAAAACTAGATTTAGTTTTTTTAAAATCATATTCTCCAATACATCCAACTGTTTGTGCAGAGTCAATAAAATATGGTACATTATTTTTTTCTAAATATTCACCTATTTCTTCTACTGGAAGAATTGCCCCAGTATTGTATAACGCATGACTCAAGGCAACACATTTAGTATTTTTATCTACCAAATTATGGAGTTCCTTAATATCAAAAAAACCATTAAGATCAGTTTTCAGACTTTTTAGTGTAAGTTTTTTTGAAAGGCGTAACCAGGGATAATAATTTGCATGGTGTTCGTGCCCCATTCCTCGTATTACGATATTAGATGTGGGATTAAATGTCAAGCCATTTGCAACAAGATTAACTCCATCAGTGGTGCTTTGAGTGAAAATAATCTCTTCAGGCCTACAATGAATTAAATTTGAAATTGTCTTTCTAATTTGAATTAGTTTTTCTTTCAAAAAACCTTCAGATTCAATTGAATCAGGTCCCATTGTACTATAATTTACTAAAAAACTCTTCATTGCATCAATACTTGAAAAAGGCATTAGGGAGGTTGAAGCGTTATTCAAATAGATTTTCTTATTTTTTGGAAAATCTTGCATAAAATCAGTGGAATCCAAATTCATTATTATATCAGATTATGACTGATTTAGTGTTGGATAAAAATCCTGAGCAATATTCAAACGACCAATTTTCACAGATTATGAAAATCTTTGAAATAAATACGTTGAATTCGATCATGTTTTCTAATTCATTTCTAAAAACAGTTTTCCTAAATGAATTAATTTTAAAGATAAACACTCCTATTTTTTATCTTGATTTTGATTTATTGTATAGTGGATATGTTACTTCAGATTTTATTTCATTACGAAATAATGTAATTTTGTATCGCCCTACAGAAGCAAATCTCCTTCAAACACTAAAAACAATATTGCTCCAACTTTCTGAGAAAAAATCTATGTTAATAATAGATTCTTTAAATGGAATTTTTAATCTCTATAATAAAAAAAAGGATGCTGGTATTTTGATTAATAGTTTGGTAATGCTTCTTTCATGTGTGGCAAAAATGAGTAATTCACGCGTAATTTTATCAAGTATTGCTAGATTAAAAAATAATGAAGAATGGGTATTGTCTATTACTGGAAGAAGGGTAATAGAATCAAAACACTTGACTAAAATTCAATTAGAACAAAAAACCTCGGATATGCTTTTTAGGGTAATAGATGAAAAAAACAATTTAAAACAATCTATTAAAATTCCTATTGAATTTGAAATAATCTAATTTATTTTGGCCAAATTTTTTTATTCTAAGGTTATAGAATAAGTCGCAGCGATCTAAATTTCTAACATCGTTATGAAATTATCTAACGGCGTTATAATCACTATTTTTTGAGCAAGTTATATTAAGACCAAAAGCTAGAATTTGTTATTATGCCAGTAGCAATACTTCCAGACATCAGCGAACAAATGTGCATTGGATGCGCTTTATGCGTAGAAATTTGTACAACTTTGGGCCCAGATGTTCTTAGAGTAAAACCAGTCGAAGGCTGGAAGAGAGGTAAGGCATTTGTTTTCTATCCTGAAAGATGCATCTCTGATGGTGCATGTATTGGAGTTTGTCCAACAAAGGCAATCTTCTGGATGAGACCAATGGACTTTACCGTCGGACAACCAGTTCCACTCTATAAGAATTCAGTCTTCGTAAAAGGTTGGACTGAACTAATCGATTAAAAGTTCACCTTTTTAATTTCTTTTTTCTTAAACTCGTAAAAAATTTTTTGTATTTCGTTGTGTAAATATAAGGAAAATATAATTTGTACATCATGAGCAAACCTGGAAATTTTTGGCGAAAAATTCATGGGAAAGTTACAAAAAAACCTACCAACTTTTCATGGCTTATTGAAAATAAATTAGCAGGTTGTGGAATGCCAACAACAATCCATGAAGTAAATTGGGTTCTTAATCAAGGGATTAAATCTATTGTTACAATGACTGAAAATGCATTGCCAGAAACTTGGGTTAAAGATACAGAATATCTACATGTACCTACAGAAGATCTTAGTGCACCTGATATTGACAAAATAGATGAGGCAGTTGATTTTATTCATAAAAGAATTACAAATAATGAACCGGTTATGGTTCATTGTGCAGCTGGAATTGGAAGGACAGGAACTATTCTTGCTTGTTATTTGATAAAATATCAAAAATTTTCAGCAAAGAAAGCTATTGAAAAAGTAAGAAAAGAAAGACCAGGTTCTATTCAATCTGAACATCAAGAAATAGTTGTGGGATTATATGAAAAGCATGTACAGTAATTCTACTCTGGAATAGATTGAGTTACTATTTTACCATCTTTTACTTTGATAAACAAGAACCTATTGTCTTTGAAGATTAGGGTTACGCCTCCTTCCTTGTCTGGTTCTTCTACCTCAAGTAATTCTTGTCCTCTTAAACCGTCATATTTTGCCATATTTTTTTACCTGACTATACTCTTTATATCCTAATTGATTTTAATTTCAATTTCCTTTGCGTTGGCTTTAGTACTAAACGGTTCAGTATAATCATGTTTCTGCCATTCAACATAAGCCTCTGCACCAACCAAATGTTTTCCATTTCCTAGTTCTGATGCCTTGAAAACTATTTTCTCATCAAAATCAAATAATTCCTGTCTTACTTCTTCTTCAGTAAGTCTAATGAATGGTTCAAAATTCTTTGCAACTTGAACCCAAATTCTTTTCTCCTTCATTGGATTTACTAGTTTAGGATTTCTAGTCCAAAAGAGGGAAGCTTTTCTATAAGCATCAATTGGTTTACCAAGTTCCCGTTTTCTTATTCCGCCAGTAAGAAGTTTTACTCCATATTTGAGTTTGAACAAATTATCATTTTTATTATATGCCTTCGTCCAGTTTTTCTCATTAAATGCCTCACGAAGAGAACCATTAACTGAAAATTTTACATTAATAGTAATTATCTCATCTGAAGAAAACTCATCTTTGGACTTGACTAAAATGATATCTGAGATGTTATTTTTTTCCATTGGTTCAATCGCTCATAATGATTTATATCTACAATAAGTTCTTTTTCGAATGCGATGGATGCCCAGATTATGAAATCATCTCCAAAGGAGGTAAGTCTTTCTATAACACAATCAGATATTGGAACATTATACATTGTTCAACATGAGCTTTTAAAAGAAAAAAACATTGATTTTGCTGGTCTAATAATTAAACATCCACTTACAAATGAATGTTGGATGAGAGTAAATTCCACAAAAAGCAACCCATTAAAGGAAATTTCAAATGCTACTGATGTAGCAATTAAATCCGTTAATGAATTAAAAAAATTATTTAATTCTAAAATTAAGGTAAATTAAATGAAGTTTTGCCCCAAATGTGAGGTACGACTAAAAAAAAATAATTCAACTTCTACTTTAAGTTGTCCTAAATGTGATTATTCTGAAAATGATTCTAAAGAAAATAAAAAAGACAAAAAAAATGATAGATCAGAATTAAATATTTTAGACGGAAACGAAGGTAAGGAAACTCTGCCTTCAATTAAAATAGATTGTGAAAAATGTGGAAATAATGAAGCAGTATGGTGGATGCTGCAAACTCGTAGTGCTGATGAACCTACTACACAATTTTATCGATGTACAAAATGTAATCATACTTGGAGAAACTACGCATAACGTTAAATTGAACATTTTAGAGTAGTGATTGATATTGGTATTCTCAGCTAAAACTAGTGGCTCTGATGATCTAAAGGCAATAATTTCTGCTATCTCTACACTTGTGGAGGAAGCTACTTTTGTGGCAAATGCTGAAGGAATTACCTTTAGAGGTATGGATCCATCTCATGTAGCTTTAATTGATATATCCTGGCCAAATTCAGCTTTTGAAAAGTATGAATGTGATAATGATATAAAATTTGGAGTTAGAGTAGATGAATTTTCAAAATTAATCAAACGTGCTGAAAAACAAGATAGTATTGAAATTGGTATTTCTGAGGATAATCTACTTCTAGTTACAATAGGGAAAAATAAAAAATACAAAATGAGATTAATTGAAAGCTCTGCATCAGATACACCTCTTCCAAAGATTCCATATGATGCAAAAATTGGATTAGCTTCTAGTGCATTTGACAAAATTTTAGGTGATGTTCAAGTTGTATCAGATTATTTGACAATTAAAGCAACAACCTCCAAAGCGGAATTTTCTGGAAAAGGTGATTCAGGAGAGGTTGTAATTGACTTAGAAAAAGGAATGGAACAATTAACAGATATTTCTGTAAAACAGGAAAGTGTAGGGACCTATAGTCTAGAATATCTTAATCCTGTAGTAAAAGCAGTTGGAACTACCGCTGGTTCAGTAACCTGTGAGTATTCAAGTGCAAAACCGCTTCGAATAGAGTTTAAGGTTGCAAACATCGGCAGAATTCACTTCTACTTGGCTCCTCGTGTGGAAAGTTAAAGCATTTAAGGATTAATTAAAACAGGTTATACTGATTTGAAACTTGTAATAAAGTTTGGAGGCACCTCAATTTCTACTTCTCAAAAAATCAGAGATGTTGCAAAATATCTTCATCTACTATCAAAGAAAAATCAAATAATTTCTGTATGTTCTGCAGTAAGTGGTGTAACAGATGATCTTCTAGAAATTTCAAAATTAATTCAAAAAGGAAATAAAGAACAAGCAAATAAAATTACAAAAAAAATTATTCAAAAATATCATCAACTTGCCAAAGATTCTATTAAAAAACCACAAAATAGAAAGAAGCTTTTTGATAAATTAGATTCTATTTCTTTAGAACTAGAAGAATTGTTACATGGTATGATTCTTCTAGGAGAAGTAACACCACGCTCTTTAGACTACTTAATTTCATTTGGAGAAAGATTATCAATAAATTTACTATCCTTTACATTACAAGATCTAGGAAGTAAATCAATTCCTTTGACAGGTAAAGAAATTGGAATTGTAACTGATTCTAATTTTGGTGAAGCTCGACCCTTGATGGATACAACTAGAATTCGTGTATCAAAAACTACGGAACCACTTTTAGCTAAAAAAATTATTCCCATTGTTGCAGGTTTTGCAGGTGCAGATCAACATGGGAGCATTACAACCTTTGGTAGAGGAGGTTCAGATTATACTGCTACAACAATTGCTTCTTGCATTAACGCTGATGAAATTTGGCTAATGAGTGATGTAGACGGTTTAATGACTGCTGATCCAAAAATTGTAAAAAATGCCAAAGTTCTAAATCAAGTATCATATATTGAAGCTATAGAAATGGCTCTTTTTGGAGCTAAACAGATTCATCCACGCACATTTGAACCCTTACTTTCAAAAAAAATTCCAATGAGAATCCGAAATACATTCAATACTGAAAATCTGGGTACGTATGTTACAGCATCACCTGATGTAGCTACAAAAAAAACTGTCAAATGTGTTAGTGCAATTCGTAATAATGGACTAATAGATGTTAGAGGAGGAAGTATGGTAGGAGCTCCTGGCACAGCTGCCAAAATTTTTTCAACTCTTGCAGATGTTGGTGTAAACATCATGATGATTTCTCAGAGTCCTTCAGAATCTAGTATCTCAATTGTTGTAAAAAAAACTGATCTTGATAAAGCTGTTAGTGCACTTGAAATGAATCTTTTAGGAAAAATAATTAAAAAATTAGAAGTTACAACAGATGTTTCAATAATTGCTTTAATTGGTTCTGGAATGAGAGGTACAGTGGGAGTTGCTTCAAGAGTATTTTCTGCTGTTGAAAAAAAGGGAGTTAATGTAGTAATGATTGCACAAGGTTCTTCGGAATTAAATATTGCATTTGTAGTAAAGGATGATGGATGTCAATCAGTTGTACAGGCATTACATGATGAATTTGAGCTAGCAAAAATTAACTAATTTTCCTAAGTTAATAATTTGACAAAAGGGATTTATGTGCACAACAGGTTCGAACTTCATTGAAGAAAATTATCATTATAATTGTTCTAGGCATAGCTATTGCAAGCATATTCGCAATTCCTTCTTTTACAGAACAATTTGTAGATGCAAAAACTGTCAAAAAAATTCATTTTACAGAGACCATTACGTCCTCACAAGATCCAGGTAAAGGTCATGAGAGTCATCAGTTGGCACTTATTTTATCACCTAACGAAGGGACATTATATGATGGTTCTCTAACTTATACAGCAAGTGAACCAGTGCAACTTATTGTACTGCATGAAATTTTAAATGAACAAATTAAAGATCAACCTACTTGGACAGTTGATGGAAAAACCGTATACGCATTATCGTTAATTGATCAAAAAACAGACGCTGGAACTCTTGAATTCACAGGTGCAGCTTTGGCATTACATTCTACTAATTCTAAACCATTTACTGCTACAGTTAGTATTGATGGATGGATAAGAGGCCAACCTACAGAAGTAATAATGCAAAAATTAGAAGTACAAAAACAAGAACCATCATTAAAATTATCAAGAGCAAATGTTCCAGTAAAAATTCCTATGCATCAGGGAATGTTTGAAGGAAAACCAGTCTACTATATCATAACTAATACTAATGATAAAACATATGCAGAGCTTCTAACAAATAAACAAAATTGGAAAGTAGAACTAACACCTACCCTTGAAAAAACACCAAAATCTGTTTTAGAAGAAATCTATACGTTCAAAAATGGAATTACTGGAAATGGAATACATGGTTTTCAAGAAGAAGTATTCACCAGTACACCTTTACATACTAATGAATACAGTGCATTAAGATCAATTATCGATGTTTCTTGGAAATCTGGCCAAAACGCTGAAGTCTTGGAATCAATTGAAGAAATAAAAGAAGCAGAACAAGCAGGAAGAATTGAGATTAAACAAACGAATGTTGTAATAAATGTGCCACAAATTATCTGGCCTGATGATCAAATGAAAATAAAAATGGATAAGACCCTAACAGATCAAACCCCATATGATGAAGCTCAAATCTTGGATATTAATTCACAAAATATGACAGTTACTTTCATTGCACATCGAGGATGGGGTCCTAATGGAAATACAATCTATTACATCATAACTGATGGAACACCGAAAGGACCAGCTGAAATTATGGGAGTAATTAATGCGCCAACTTCTGTAAACCTAGTTGCAAATTCTACAATGAATTTGTACCAATTTATGGATGGAATTAAAGGATCAGGTCCACTTGGATTCCAACCCGTAATATCTGAAGCTGTTCCAGGAGATAAAAATTATAGTTCAATGTGCAGAATTTTTACAATATCATGGAATGAACCTGAGAATGCATCAATACTTGAAACAATATCAGATATAGAACATTTCAAGTCCGAAGGAAAAATTACAGTGAATATTGCAAGACCAATGAATAGTGATCACATTATTAATTGTCCATTTATTGATCCTTTCCAATAAATGAACTCAATTTCAGAAAAGGGATAAATTATCTAAAAATCCATTTTTTAATATCTTGAGTGGGAAACTTTTCATTGTTGGTGTAGGTCCTGGGCATCATGATCATATGACCTTTCGTGCAAAACAAGCAATTGAAGAAAGTGACACAATTGTAGGTTATGATACCTATGTCAATTTAGTTCAAGATCTAATTGATGGAAAGGATGTATACCGATATGCAATGACACAAGAAGTAGAGCGCGCTCAACAATGTATTGATCTTGCTAAAGAAGGGAAAATAGTTTCGCTAGTATCAAGTGGAGATCCGGGAATTTACGGAATGGCAGGATTAATTTATGAAACTTTGGCAGAATCTGGTTGGGATCCTAAAACTGGATTACCGGTTGAAATAATTCCTGGGGTTTCTGCACTAAATTCTTGCTCTTCAATTATTGGTTCACCATTAATGACTGATTTTGCTGTTTTAAGTATGAGTGATCTTTTGGTACCATGGGAAATTATTGTAAAAAGAGTAGAAGCAGCAGCACAAGGCGATTTTGTAATTGTGATTTATAATCCATCAAGCAAAAAACGAATTCATCAGCTCCAAGATACTCGAAAAATTCTTTTAAAATATAGGAAACTTTCTACACCTGTTGCAATAATTAAAGGAGCCTATCGAGAATCTCAGACTGTGGTTCTTACAGATCTAGAAAATTTAGAAAAACATTCTGATAAACTAGGAATGATTAGTACAGTAATTGTTGGAAATTCTTCAACATATACTTACAAAGATCTAATGATTAATCCAAGAGGTTACAAATCAAAATACAATCTTGGACAATCAAATCCAGAACTAAAAACAAAATAATCAAATTTTTTCAAACACTTTTTTTTATGGTTTGGAAAAGTTCATCATTAATTGTTAATTTTTCACGAATGGGACTAATTATTTTTATTAAATAATTTCCAACCATCTTTTTTAGGTCAGATGGATGTAACTTTTTTTGTGCAAAATCAGATTCTAACTGAGAAGAATTTGTATACACAACGTTTCCTCCAAATTTTTCTGGACGTTCTAGATGAATTTCTTTGAATTCATGAAAAATCACATGTTTTGTAATTTCTAATAATGGATTATTATCAATATTTCCTTCTTCACACCACGCTTTTTTAATTTTTGAATTTATCTCATTATCTGAATCATGAATGAATATTCCTGAATTGGGATCTGTTTTGCTCATTTTACCTAGAATTTTTGATTCCTTTGATGCAGTAGATGGTTCTGAAAGTCCTGGGAGTAGCTTGTGATGAACTGCAATTGGAACCTTCCATTTCATTTTGGGAAAAACTTCTCTAACTAGCATGTGAATTTTACGTTGATCCATTCCTGCATGAACAATATCTAAATCTAAAGAATGAATATCTACTGCTTGCATTGGGGGATAAAGTAGTTTAGCTAGGTCCACTTTTTCTTCATTTTCAGAACGACCCATTATTGTAAGAGTTCTCATAGTTCTGGCAAGTGACATATGTTTTGTGAATTTAACAAATTCAAACCAATAGTCTTTTTTTGAATCATAAAGCTCAGAACCTAATACGATCTTAACACCTGGACAGACAAGTTTGAAAGCATCAGCATAGTACTTTGATACTTTAGCAATTGTATCCCAATCTCCTCCCAGCTTATCATTAATTAGAGTGTGCCAATCTGCCAAAAATATAGTACAATCTACTCCAGCCTTTGTAAAATCATTAATCTTAAATCCAGTACTAATCAAGCTACCAAGATGTAAAAATCCAGAAATTTCTAAACCAATGTAGTGCTTTGGTTTAGAGTTTGTTTTTAATAATTCCATTAATTCATCTTGTGTTACAATTTCTTCAGTAGGTGATTTTGCAATTAAATCAAATTTTTCTGTAACATCCAAATCAAAACAGATTTGAAATTTAGTCCTATAAAGTTACGTATCTAAATTCTTTCTTGGCTTCGTACTAAGATAAAATGCATGTGAACTTATTATAAATCCAACAAGAAACATTTTTGTTGCAAAAATTAGATTCCATGGTCTATTTTGATCTGGATAGGCTACAGTCAACGAATCAATATCTGGGACATGACCATCAATTATTCCTGC
The DNA here is from genome assembly GCA_035620615.1 of Nitrosopumilaceae archaeon. GTDB lineage: Archaea > Thermoproteota > Nitrososphaeria > Nitrososphaerales > Nitrosopumilaceae > CSP1-1. Next base: position 91,624 of record DASPGM010000001.1, read on the forward strand.
AGTAATCTGAGCATTAAGAACTGTAAAATTATACAAAACTTCGTATAAAGTAATTATTGCAAATCCCAATAACATGAGTTGAAGTAAGGCCATTTTCCAAGTCATCAACTTGGTAGTCTTCTTCCATCCAATTCTTGAAACACAATACCAGCCAATTATTGTTGAAAAAAATAGCCAAGTTGTAAGTTTCGCAAAATTTTCAAAAGGAACTTCAGTTTTTACTAAAACCTCTCCCATGACATATTCCCCATTTTCAACCCATTCAACATACATGGCATAGAATCCATATGCAGTTATAGACAGCATTAAGAAAGCACAGACGTAAAATATGTAAAGAAAAACCTTGTATCCAGTGTCTGATTCTTGTAAATGACGACGTTCCATCATGTCATTTTCCTAATAGGGTGATAAAAATTCATAGAAAATTCAAATGAGGTTTATTAAAGTAATTAATAACAAATCTGCTATGAAAATTCCAATAAATATTCCTGTTCTTGGAAAAGAAGAATTAAAAGAAGTAAGCTCAATTTTGCGAGATGGCTCATTAACTTCTGCGGCAAATATTGGCGGGAAAAAAGTTCAAGAATTTGAAAAATTAGCTTCAACTTTTGTTAAATCAAAATATGCAGTAGCGGTGAATTCAGGAACAGCTGCATTACAGGCTGCCCTATATGTTCATAATTTAAAAGCTGGAGACGAGGTTCTTTTACCATCTTTTACTTTTGTTGCTACAGCTAATGCAGTAGTTTCGGTTGGAGCTAAGCCAGTTTTTGTTGATATACTCAAGGATAATTATACGATGGATCCAAATGATTTGAAAAAAAAGATTACAAAAAAATCTAAGCTAATTTTGCCAGTACATCTTTATGGAAATGTAGCATACATGGATCAAATAATTGAAATAGCAAAAAAAAATAATTTAAAAATTATTGAAGATGCTGCACAATCCTTGGGTTCTACTTACAAAGGAAAACATACGGGAACTTTTTCTGATTTGGGTTGTTATAGCTTGTATCCAGCAAAAGTTATGACTGCAGGTGAAGGAGGATTTATAGTAACAAATTCTAAAAATCTTTTTGATAAACTACGCATGATTAGAAATCATGGAATGTTACATGGATATGATACTAGAATTTTTGGATTAAATTTACGTTTACCTGAAATTAGTGCAGCTATTGCCAAAATACAAATAAAAAAATTACCAAATTTCTTACTTAAAAGAAGGAAAAATGCAAAAATTCTCTCAGAATTAATTTCAGATCTTGATATTAAATTACCACAAGAAAGGAGATATGAGAAAGTTAATTGGTATCTATATACGATTGAAGTAAACAATAGACAAAAATTATTAAAAAAATTAAATTCTAAAGGAATTGGTGCTGCTGCTTACTATCCTATTCCTATTCATAAAACCCCTTTTTATAATAAAAAAATAAAATTACCATTTACCGACAGGGCGGCATCTCGTGTACTATCATTACCAATTCATCCGATGGTATCTACAAAAAATATAGAATTTATTGCAAAAGCTGTTCATGAATCATTAAAAAAATGAACATAATAGGAAATATTTTTGGAGAGGTTTGTAAAACTCTATTTCCAATTCCTGAAGAAGTATATTTAGGAAATCCAAATTCTTCAATTTCAATATGTACCATATCAAGCATTCATTTGTTAAAAAAAATTGCAAATTCTGAATTAATGAATGATATAGCCTTGGTAGGAAGACTTTTTTCTGAAAATAAAGGAATTGATTCCATAATTCGTTATGTCAATTCAAATCCATCTTTAAAAACAATAATACTTTGTGGAAATGATGTGTTTGGACATAACCCAGGGGATTCCCTCTTAGCTTTATACAAATATGGTATTGATAATAAAGGTAGAATAATCCACTCATCTGGTTCTGATCCAGTTCTCAGCGTTTCATCTGATGAAGTAAAAAAATTTCAAAATAAGATTAGATTAATTGATAAGATTGGCCTCATCAACTTGAGTGAAATAAAAAATTTAGTTAAGTCAATTAAGGATTAATATCCATTTCTCTGTCTATCTCTATTAATTTCATTTTTTCTTTTGTATTCGTTTAGAATATCATCAGGTGATAATTTTAATTCTAGTGATGCTTGGATCACAAAATGCCAAATATCAATTAATTCCTCCTTTGCTTCTGCTTCATTAAATTCAGTGGGTTTTTTCCACCACTTCCAATTCGTAGTTCGTTGTAATTCAATTGCCTCATGAATTATGGCAGTACACAATGCAGCAATCCGTCCTTCAACATCATTTGGATATCTTTTAAGATCCATCATATTTTCAAGGCCCTTTTGCAGTTCAAATATAGAATCTAATTTATCCTTCATAAGGACGGTTTTAATTTAGCACCTATAACTTTTCAGAAACGAATCATTTTCTCATATTTTTTTAGTCTTTTTAAAATTTGATTTTGGTTTAGATTTAAAACACCGTCTATTCCATATTTTTCAACAGCAAATGACCCTAAAACGTTACCAAAAATTACTGCTTTTTTAATATTTGAAAGATTTACATTTTTTTTACTGGCCAAATAACCAATCATTGCACCTGCAAATGAATCTCCTGCACCTGTAGGATCCACAATATCTTCAAGTGAAAAAGCAACTGAAGGAAAAATTACATCATCATAGAATAGAAGTGAACCATGTTCTCCTTTTTTTATAACCACATATTTTGCCCCCCAATTCATTATTTTTTTTGCACATTTTATCAAATTGTGTTCTTTTGTTAGTAGTTTAGCTTCTTCATCATTAATAACCACTGCATCTACTGATTTTATCATTTTAATTACCGACGATTTTTTGTTGGCAATCCAAAATTCGATAGTATCACACATTGAAAATTTCACTTTATCAAATTCCTTAATTAAAGCAGCATTTTGGTCAGGATCATTATTCGCAAGATATACAAATTCTGATTTTTTATATTCGTCAGGTACGTGGGGCTTAAAATCTCCTAAAACGTTAAGATCTGTTTTTAGCGTAGTTCTTTGGCTTAAAGTCTCATCATATTTTCCATCATAACGGAAAGTCTTTCCATTTTTAATGGTAAATCCACGCAGATCAAGATTTTTTAAAAGAATTTCATGATATTTTTTGGGAAAATCTTTTCCAACTACAGCAATTAATCCTGGCTTTACAAAATAACTTGCAGATATGCTTGCATAAGTTGCAGCACCACCTAATACATTTTTTAATATCTTGTCTGGAGTTCGAATTGTATCAAGAGCTGTAGAACCAAAAACTGTTAACACAATTTCTTCAAACTAATTTTGATGTATAAATTCTCTTGCTTGTTCATCAGAAGGAAAGTATACGAAAGGAATCTCTATTGACATAAAAATAATATCGTACTTTGTAACTCCGCTAATTTTTACTGTTGAAGATTGTGATTCCTGAGTTTCATTATCTTCGAGATAAGTTCCCTTGGCTATTGCTTTACTTAATGGAGGAAGAACAAATGGGTCTAGAACTCCCTCAGCAGTTTTTATATCATTAACGAAAATCATAAAATTTGTTTTCCCTGCATTAAGAATTAACAATGAAGGATTGTTAAATTCCAATTGAATATTATAGATCGAACCTGCATCATTTTTTTCTAAAAATTCGTTTTCAATGACAACGGCTCCAATAAGAGATATAGCTAAATATTGTGAATATCCAAAAATAGCCACACCTATCAAAACTAACACTATAATGACCACTTTTCTAGATGCTCTCATAGGATACCTTGTAAACATTAGTTTTTTAATCTATTAGGGGAAAAAACACGCTAAGATGTGTAAAAGTTTTGATATCTTCTTTAAGCTACTTAGAGCTAACAGAATAAATCAATTCTTACCCAAAAAAAATTAGATGGCAAAGATAAAGCTGAAATTTGGAGAAAATGAAATCGAGATTGAATCTAGAGATTTTTATGTAGATAACAAAACTCTAGGAGAAGTCATTGATAGTGTTGCAACGTATATGGAAGAAAATAGGGCAAGAATAATTTATGATGAAAGATCTCCCGAACTTCAGATTAATAACCAAAACAGTTTCCGTTCAAATGTAAACTACTTAAAAACACTGGAAAATGCCGAGTTATATGAACCTGAATTTAATCCTCCAATGACTATCTTTGTTGATGAAATAAAAGAGAAGATCCATCTCTTAGAAGAAAAATCATTTTTTAATCAACCAAGAACAGTGTCTGACACTGTTAATGCACTACTAGGGCAAGGATGGTCTGCTAGTCCACTTCTTGTATCTAAAATCCTTTCAAAGATGGCATTTAATAAAGAAATTTTAAAAAATTCCCAAGATAATAGAAGTTATTATTTGGCAAAAGAAGCACTGCTAACTAATTAGAACTATAATTGCAAATTTTACAATTTTCAAACACTTCTCCTTCCAGATGGTCAAAGTGTGTGTGACATTTTTCACAAGTATGATGCATATCAAAATATCCGTCTTTTTCAATATTTCCTACACGATTTGATTTAAGACTAGTACTTTTACATTTGATACAATGACAACCACATTCCATAAAATCAATTTTTATTGTATCTGATAATGTATGTATAGTTGTTGGATTCTTTGATTTACAGTGGCTAAAAAAAGAGAAATACCACTAGAAATTGATGATCACTTCAAGTTATTTGGAAAAGAGCCATGGGAAGTTGATTATGGTGAAAAATGCCCTCTATGTAATGTTAGAATTGACGAATATGGGTTTTGTTCATGTGGTTCGGGTGGAGATTAATCTATTTTTAAATTGTAATCCAATAACAATTGCAATTCCAATAAAAAGTGGTGCTAATAATGGAAATTCTGGTACTACTGTTGTTCCAATAATCTGTATTGTTCCAGAAGTTTGTGGTCTAATATTTAGCCACTGATGAGTTTGATTTGAAAAAAATTCTTGTTTTAAAATTTTTTGATCTCCAAGATATACTTCATATGGATTCCATAAAAGTTCTAAAGGAATAATCAATGTAATCAATTGATTATCCTCATTAACATCAAAGCTAATGCTTTTTGCAGACTGGTTAAACTTTAATGAGGAAATATCAGTAAGTGTTCTAATTCCTACATTGAATTTTTTATTTTGCCATGTTACTTCATTAGATTTGGTAGCTTGTTCTAAAACATATTCAATTTTTGCATCACAACCATGACATGTAATTCCTTTAGCATCTTGTAACATAACTGGACTATTATTTACATAAACTAGATCTAAACTTTCTGGAAGAATAAATGTAGTAGTTTCTAAGTAAAGAAAATTCCATGTCAACATTCCATTATTATTATAAAGTACATCATGTAAATCATATTCAATTACCGCATTATTTTTTGATGGAAAAATTGTAATCCCTGTTGAATTTTCAAATCCGGTAATGCCATATTCAATTTCATTTCCATTAATGTCATTCACTTTTAGATTGGAAAGTGTTCCTTCTATTGTGTTGACTTGTACGGTGGTTTTACTAATATGAATTTCATGAAGAACATGAACATCACCTTTATCATTTATTGTGATTTTAACTAATTTTTGGTCAGCAGGAGTTCCAAAGCTAATCTGGGCTGAAATTATTGGTATTGATGAAATAATTACTAATGCTAGTAAGGAACAAATAATTTTCTTCAACAAGAACCTTCTATTCTATACTAATATGTAGCATTTTTGCTTCTGTCAGGGGACAATCATTTTTATCTTTTGGAAGGTTTACTATTTTATCAGCATTTTCAATTCCCTCAATTACCTCCCCAAAAGCAGTATACTGCCTATCAAGAAATGTGCTATCTGTTGTAACAATAAAAAATTGTGAACCAGCACTATCTGGATCCGTTGCTCTTGCCATGGAAACTACACCACGAAGGTGTGATCTGGGATTAAATTCTGCTTTTATAGTATAACCTGGTCCTCCTGTTCCCCACTTACTTTTATCAGAATTCTTTGAATTAGGATCTCCCCCTTGAATCATGAACCCAGGAATTACACGGTGAAATAAGGTTCCATCATAAAAGCCTGATTTTGCTAATTTTATAAAATTTCTTACAGTTTCAGGAGCAATTTCAGGAAGTAGATTTAAGATAATTTTTCCATGCGTAGTTTCTATAATTGCTTTAGTCACTTTTTGAATTATTTACAATTTTATCATAAGAGTCTTTGGAATTTTAGATGGTATATCTAAACGATCACAAGATAAAACGACTTTGAAATTTTTGCCTTGTCGCACAAATTTGAATTAATATTCTTTGCTATGAAATTTACAAGTCATAAATACATTTCAATATCTATTTTTAAGAAAGCCTAAATCTTTCCCTGAAATTTAAACTTACCAAAAACTGTAGAAAGAAAATAGTCTTATATAGAACAATTAAAAATTAGAATCCGTGAATCGCACAAACCAAAGTACGATTATTAAACAAGCCATCAATTCTTATCTTGACAAAGGACTAACTGATAAGCAGGACATTTACAGTAAAGTCGTAGAAGAATTAGGTGTACCAAGACCAACTGTTAGAAGAGTAGCAAGAGATCTAAGAAATGAGCTTGTGGAAAAAATTCAGATTTTACAATCAGAGATTCCAAAACCCACCGGAACATATACTGAAGTAATTGCCGAAAAGCAAGAATAAAACCCCTGGATTTCCACTTTTTCTTCTTTCTCTAGATATCAGAAATAAATTTTAACATTAACTGTTATATTCTAGAATTTTTTGAATAGATTATGGGATACTTCCGGAACCATCTCGCGACTCTAATTACCGGTATTTTCGCAGCTATTCTCACAGGATTATGGCCTGTACTAGTGGATGTTGCACCAGTTCTTAATTTTGTCTTTGTTATGGCAGTTCCAATTACATGGTTTCTCACCTTCATGTGCTGGATTGTTCAAAAAGGAGCAGATTATTCTCATAAATATAGTTCAGGCACCTTAAAAAAAAACCACAATAATCTCCAATCCACAGTAATAAAATACACCTCAGATGGTAAACAAGTAACTAACAGTCAAATTAATGAGGCAAAAACAGAGCTAGGTAACAGCTTTGAAGATTTAAGAAATTCTGTAAAACTAAAAGATAGTGAGATTGAACGATTAAAGCAAGAGATAGCTAACCTCCAAACAATGGTACAAATAGAATCACTCAAATCTGAACTTGCTAATCTTAAGATATTAGCATCTAAAGAAAACACAAAGCGTAAAACTAAGAAAACCTAGTCCTAACTACAATTCTTACAGTGATGTGTTTCGTGGTTATTTTTACAGCCAGGACAGCTAACTGCACCACCAAAATGACATTTACAAGTGCAAGAATCTTCTGTGTTAACTTCTACCATCTTTAGAATAATTCATCCGCCATCTTAATATCTGTCTATTTGAGATTTAGACTGATATGTTTAGTTACCATTTAGGAGCAAATTTTATTAATTTAATATTTAGGAGAATAACCTATGATAAATAATAAAATAATTATTGGATCTCTTTCAACATTAGTTATCTTAACAGCTATTATGTCAATTTCCATTCCAGTTGCAGATGCACATCCACACACTGGAATCACTCAAACTGATAATCATTCTCATGAACCAATAACAGAAATAATCCCACTAGGAAATGGAATTGGTGTTGAAAAAACTACTCTTATTTTACATGCTCCTGCAGATAATATTTTGCCATGGGGATTTGTTGAAGGAAAAATTGCAAATCATGTATTAGATTATCCTGTAATAATCCAAATTTATGATAAAGATGGAGAGGCAACTCACTTTGCTCAAACCAATGTTGAAGAAGATGGTTCATATGAATATCGATTTAGAGTAAGAAATGTAGACAATGATAGAGTCATCAATATTTTTGAAGGTGATTATGTGGTAAAAATTTTCAAGGTAGTATATCTTGGTACTAGTGATGGCCAAGTTTAGAAGCAAGAGATAGTGTATTATCAACTAATTCCTTCATTCTAATTTTTGCAGTGGCATCTGATACTTTTCCATCTTTGAGCATATCTACAGTCATAAAGACTGCTTTTGGATTAGTAATTACACGAAAATATGACATAAGTTGAGTCAGGTAGGTCTGAACAGAAATAAACCCAATATTTCCTGAAGCTAGAATTGCTAATCCTGCAATTTTACCCTCAGTTTCTTTATAGTTAACATATTCAAAGAGATTTTTTAAAGAAGAACTAAAAAATGAATTATAAATTGGCGTTCCTATTAACCAAACATCAGCATCAGTGATATCTTTAGTTGCCTGTCTAGTAATCTCACTATAATTCCCGTCTGGTCCTTCATAACAATCAATTTTACTCTTTGAAAGATTGATTAGTTTAGTATCATTATTTTTTGATTTTGCATATTCATAGATCTCCTGCATCACTATCTGTGTATTTGCTGTTTTTCTTGGACTAGCAGAAATTACTACAACTTTCATAGAATGCAGACCATTTTTTGTGTATTTAAATCAAAACAAGGAAAATCTATTTTTTTACTAAAATCAATAAAGCGGGCTTGGAGGGCTTCGATCCCTCGACCTGTAACTTAGGAGGCTACTGCGCTGTCCATGTTGCGCGTCAAATAATGACTCTGCGCTACAAGCCCAGCAAAAAACATGTTTGTAATTATTTAAGCGTAATCAAGATTTGCTTTAATCAATTCATGGATATTGTTCCAACTGGAATTTTGTTTTTTTTCCCATTTTTCATAATACACTACATCTTTTAGCTCTAGTCTAGGAAGCCATTTTGAAGTTTCAAGATCAGGTCTTTGAGCAAATTCAGAAACATGTCCTAAGCAAACATACGCTATTGGAATTACATGCTCAGGTAGATCTAAAATTTCCTTGAGTGATTCATTAGACAAAATACTTACCCATCCTAGTCCAATTCCTTCTGATCTTGCAGCCAACCATAGATTTTGAACAGCACAACATACGCTGTAAATTCCTGTCTCAGGAATACTAGATCTTCCAATTACAAACGGTCCAAATCTTGATGGATCGTATGTTATACAAACATTTAGTGGTGAATCAAGAATTCCTTCTAATTTGAATGAAAGATACTTTGATTTTTTTGGCTCTTCAACAAATTGAGAGGATCTTTTTCGTTCATTTTCAAATGATTCTTTAATTTTTTTCCTTGTTTCGTAATCTTTTATCAATATAAAATTCCAAGGCTGCGAAAATCCCACTGAAGGTGCATGATGAGCAGCATTGAGGATTCTAGTTAAAATTTCATCATCTATAGGTCTAGATGTGAATTGTGAACGGACATCTCTTCTCGTAAATATCGCTTTGTAAAGACCATTTTTCTCTTCGTCAGAAAAATCTTCATTCATACATTTTTGCCTAATACCGGTTTTATCATGTTTTCTTTTGTTAAACGTTAATAATGCCTCCAAAAAGTCTTGTAGGTCACGGGCCGATGGTCTAGTTGGTTAGGATACCGCCTCGACACGGCGGTGGTCGAGAGTTCAAATCTCTCTCGGCCCATTTTTATTTATTCAAAAAAAAATTATTCCATATTACTTTGAAATTCTTTTTCAACTAAACTCCAGGCTGTTTCCGCCGTAATTATTCCCTCTACGCTATACTTGACTGGTTCTCCATTAACTATTGATTGATATTCTTGAGCATTCACATCAGATAAAATCAAATTAAAAATATTTTTGAGTGGAATTTCAGAATTAGGATAAAATGCAGCTCTTCCAGGCATTGCTACATCTTCAGTTGAATATTGACCCGTTCCAATTAATTTATTGTTAGCATATAGTTCATATGAAATATTTGCAACAGTGAATGTTTTTTCACTTGGATTTTTTACAAGAAATATTAATTCTAATTTAGCCTGATTTTCGATACTGTTAACATCTAATAGCTCTACATTTGATAATTTAATTTCTAGTTTTTCTAATTCAGGATTATCCAGACTTGCATAATATACAATAGCTCCCATTATCACTAGTAATCCTGCTATTGCTGCATATAGAATCATTTTACCTTGTAGCAACAAATCATTGAATTGACAAACAAAACAACTAAAAAACTTTGTCAAGAGTCAAATAGATAATATTGCATGATAAACTCTGAATTAATGTGGCAATAGAACAAGCAATTATTACTTGGATTCATCTTACATCGGCAGCAATTTGGGTAGGCGGCTCATTATTTATTGGAGCAGTTCTTGCACCCATTCTCAAAACAATGTCCTATTCACTTGAAGAAAGATTACAGATAATGATACGTGTGGGACGAAGATTTAACAAAATTGCGATTCCTTCCTTAGCAATTTTAATTGGAACAGGAATTTACAATTCATATCCATTTTTTAATAATTTTGAACTTTTGTTTTTATCTAGTTATGGAAATTTTCTTATCATTAAGATATTTTTAGTAATTGCATTAATTATTACTTATACAATACATGTTCGAATAATAAGAAAAGACGTTGAAGAAAAAATCATGTCTAAAACAATGTCAGAAAAACAAATAAAAAAACTTCGATTAAAGATAATAATCCTTGGTGAAATTGTCGTAATTATCTCAGTTGCGATTTTGTTTATGGCAGCATTACTGAATAGTGGAATTTGAATTTCCACTGATTCTTACTTCAAAACCGTCATCTAGTTTTCCTATTCCATATTTACATCCTGTAATTTTTGATGAAACATACAAGTTTGTTTCTAAATGTTTTGTAATTTCTTTAATCCTGTAAAATGATGTTTCATTAACCAAGCTTGCAGGTACTACTAGCATATCAGAAAGATGATTATCTGCTCCTAAATAGGATCTCGTAAAATTTTTTGAAATATTTATTGCAAGATCAGCTGTTGTATCTGTCAATCCATCAGAACCTATTATGGAACTTGAATCATAGGCGTATGCTAACATACTTGCACCTTCATTTAAGGCAGGTTCTTTTTTAATTTCTGATTCTACTGTTAAATTAGCATCTCTCAAAATATTTTCAGCTTTTTGCATTTCATTTGTTATTCTATCTAATGACAAATCTGAATAAGAACATACAAGCCGTACTGAATTTGTTTGTCTCTTAGTTAGGGAAATTGGTTTTAGTTTTTCAGATGGATAAACCTCTACTTCTATTATTCCTCCACCTTTTGGATAATATCCTCTTTTTTTAATCTCCATTGAAAAATTTATTCCCATCCTAGCGTAAGCTTCCTTCAAAACATATTTTGTATAATTACTTGTAGGACTCCATGGAACATCTGTTCCTCCAATAATTGATAACTTTAAGCTCTTCTTTGATATTGCAACAGCTGGAATAAGAACCTGTAAAATTAGTGTGATACTTCCAGCAGTACCAATATTTTCTTCTATTTTTTTATTTTCAATATTTTTTGGAATAAACTTGATTGATTTTGAACCTACATTCAATCCATATACATCAGCATCACAAATCTGTGCTAGGATCTTAATAGCTGTTAGATGCTGTGGTCTTAATCCTGGAATTTTTCTATTCTGTCTGATATTTTCAATGATTATTGGAGTTTTAGTTATACTTGAAAGAGTTACTGCACTTCTAACAATTTGTCCTCCTCCTTCTCCATACGACCCATCAATTTTTAAAAAATCCATTAAAGAATATCATCTCTAGTACTTATGATAGTTTTTTAAAGAATATGTCAGAAATGCCAACATGAACGGTCTTTTGATTGGAAGATTTCAACCATTTCATTTGGGTCATATGGAAGCAATTAGATTTTCTTTATCTAAGGTTGAAAATTTATGGATTGGAATCGGAAGCTCTAACAAACCAATTGAAAAAAACAATCCTTTTACAGCAGATGAAAGAAAGGAGATGATTTTATCATCAATTAATAATACTATTTCGAGTCGAATTAAAATTTTCTATATTCCTGATTTTGAAAACCATAAAAAATGGATTGATAACATAGATTCAATTGTTCCAGAATTTGAGATAATTTTTACAAACGATGAATTAACTAAATCTCTTTACTCCAAACGTGGAAAAAAAATTTCTTCAATTCCATTTAAAGACAGAGAAACTCTTTCAGGAACAAAAATTAGAGAAAAAATCATCAGCGATCAAAATTGGCAAGATCTTGTTCCTAAGGGTACCGTAACTGTATTAGAAAAAATGGATGTTTTAAACAGATTAAAAATTCTGTAATTTTAAATAAAGCCACTATTGAACATCCTGTCAGGCGAAATTATTGGAATATTTAGTGATGTTACCTGGGCCAACCAATGTACCTGAAAGGGTAACTCGAGCAATGTTTACTCCTATGATAAATCATCGTAGTTCAGATTTTGTAGACTTGTACGAAGATGCTATTGAAAAAACAAAAAAAATTTTTCAAACTACTGGTGACGCTGTATGTCTTTCAGCTTCAGGAACTGGTGCTGTCGAGGCCAGTGTTGTAAATTTAATAAAAAAAGATGATAAGGTAATAATTCCAGTAAATGGAGAGTTTAGTGGAAGACTTGCACAGATGTTAGAATGGGCAGGTGCTAAAGTAATTAAACTTGAAACTCCTCCAGGAGAAAATTCAAGCCTTGATTCAATTAAAGAAGCATTTGATAACAATAAAGATGTTAAAGCATTCTACTGTGTGTGGAATGAAACTTCTACTGGAACAATGCTCCAGTATCTGGATAAAATAAAAAATCTCACATCACGAAATGATTCTTACTATGTTGTAGATGGTGTCTCAATTGTAGGAGGAGAGGAGCTTAAGGTAGACAAGTGGGGAATTGATATAGCAATGACTGGTGCCCAAAAGGCGTTTGCTGCTCCACCTGGAATTTCACCAATAGTAGTAAATGCTAGAACCAAAAAATACATGATGGAAAATCCTCCAAAGACTATGTATTTCAATTTGCCAAGATACTTCAAATATTATGATGAATCAAAACATACTCCATTTACTCCTGCTTTGCCAATTTTGTATGCATATAGAGAAGCACTTGACATTATGCTTGAAGAAGGGCTAGATGCAAGAATTAAACGACATAGAATTTGTTCTTCTGCATTTTATTCTGGATTAAGTGCTCTTGGTTTAACGCCATTTGCAAAAGAAGATTCAAGATCAACTGTAGTTATAGCACTAAACTATCTCGAAGGATTAGAAGACAACACTTTTCGAAATACACTGGCCAAAAAATTCCGCGTCCTAGTGGCAGGAGGTTTTGGAAATCTAAAAGGTAAAGTTTTCAGAGTTGGGTGCATGGGGGAGGTTCATAGATATCACGTTATGAGAACAATATCTGCAATTTCATCGACATTAGATATGATGGGTTACAAAACAAACACAGCAGATGCTCTAAAAACTGCTGAAGAAAAACTCAAAGACCTCAAATAATCATGTTAACTTAATATTAGGAAATTCGAGGATCGATCACGTTGACATTCAGTAAGGGCTCATTAATTTTAGTAGACTATACTGCAAAGGTAAAAGATACTAATGAAATTTTTGAAACAACAATAGAAGATGAAGCAAAAAAACATTCGCTTCATGATTCTAACATCAAATACCAACCAAAACTTGTTTCTGTAGGTGAATCATGGGTAATCAAGGGACTAGATGAAGCATTAGCTAATTCAAAAGTTGGTGATAAAACTACAGTTGAAGTTACACCAGATAAGGGATTTGGGGAAAGAGATCCAGGTAAAGTTAGAATGATTCCATTAAGAAAGCTCGGAGAAGATGCTGATAAGGTATCTGTTGGAGATACAATAGAAATTGATGAAAAAAAAGGAATTGTACGTTTTATTGGTTCTGGAAGAGTACAAGTTGATTATAATCATAGGTTTGCTGGAAAAACAATTCTATACGATGTAAACATCATAAAAGCATTAGAAACTGATGATGAAAAAGTTAAAGGAATTCTAAAACGTCACATGCCAGTCGAAGATTCCAAATTAATATTCACTAAAACTGGAAAATCACTTGATATCACTATACCTCAAGAAATATTTCGTGCTGATGGATTACAAATTATGAAACATTTCATACAATTAGATATCTTCAAATTTGTTCCATCTTTAGAAAAAATTAACTTTTTAGAAACTCATTTAAACAAATCTTCTGAAACCCAGAAGAAAGAAGATACAAAAACAGAAAAACCTGTTGCACAAAAAGCTGCTTGAGCTAAATTACCTTTGTACTTTTTGCAAGCGCTAGTGCCTTTTTTGGCGTCATCTTAACTTCTTTTAAAATAGTATATCTTTCTGGTCTCAAATCTTGAGCAATGGTCAAAGCTTTTGCTATTATTTCTGGTTTTAAACCAATTTCTTTTGCAGTAGTTGGTGCACCTAAATTTTTTAATGTCTTTGCAATTTTTTTCCAATCTTGACCTTGAAGCTTTGCCATCATAACTGCACCCAGTCCACATTTTTCTCCATGAAGACCAATTCCTGGAGCAAGTCTATCTAATGCATGCGAAAATAAATGCTCAGAACCAGAACAAGGCCTACTACTTCCCGCAATACATGCTGCAACTCCTGCGCTAATCAAAGCCTCTACAACAACTCTAACATCAAGTCCTTTTTTTGCATACACATCAGAATTTTCCATCAAAATTTTTGCACTCATTGAAGCAAGATTAGCTGAATACCTTCCAAAATATTCACCTGTTTTATCTCGTCCTAGTTCCCAATCTCTAACGGCAGTGATATTTGCCATCAGATCCCCGCATCCACTAGCAAGTAATTTTTTTGGGGCATTTTTTATAATATCAATATCCACAAATACGCCCATTGGGGCTGTAGCCACAATTGAATGGGGTTTATCTCCACGTATTGACACAAAGGGACTTGTTATACCATCATGGGAAGCAGCTGTGGGAATACTAGCAAATGATTTTTTTAGATTAAATGCAATCATTTTTGCAGTATCGACTGACCTTCCTCCTCCAATTCCAATTATTAGGTCACTATTGTCTTTCTTTACATTTTTTTCAATTTCTTTAATAGACTTCATTTCATTATTTTTTGCAATATGCCACACAAATTGAATTTTTGATAAAACTAGCGATCTTTCAATTTTTTTTTGAATAAATTTTCTTACGTGAATTCCAGAAATTAGAGAAACTTTTTTTGGATTATCAAGCGCTTGAAGAAATTTTCCAAGTTCATTAATGTTTTTTTCTCCTACTACAATTAGCCTTGGGAGCTCCATTGTATGTGACTGAATATGATTTGTCTTTTTTACCACCCTTTATCACTCTGACCAGCAAACAAAAAGTTATTTAAAAGGGTGTTGTGCCTTTCATATTATCTCTAAAGGTGTCTTTTTGTCGAATAACGTTGAAGAAAAAATACTACATGGAACTACCACAGTAGGTATCAAAGCCAAAGATGGCGTTGTGCTATGTGCAGATATGAGAGCAAGCGCAGGCTATTTTATAGCAAATAACAACACAATGAAAATTCAACAAATTGATGACCATGCAGGAATGACCATGGCCGGAGGAGTTGCCGATGCACAAAACATTACGGATATTTTACGATATCATGCAAATCTACATAGAATTCAAAAAAATGAACCAATTTCTATCAAATCATTAACTAGACTCACCTCACTTATTTTTCATCAAAACCGTGGTTATCCATTTATGGCTGACATTTTAGTTGGTGGTTACGACAAACAAGGACCAGCATTATTTAATATTGACATGTTTGGTTCTGTTGAAGATAAAACTTACGTAACAACTGGTAGTGGATCTCCTGTAGCTTATGGTCTTTTAGAGGAAGAATATCGTGATGACCTTAATGTAGAGGATGCAAAAGTAATAGCACTGCGTGCAGTAAAAGCAGCTATTACCAGAAATATTGGAACAGGTGACGGAATTAATGTTTCAATAATTGACAAAAATGGTTTCCGTCTATTGTCTAAAGAACAAAAGAAAGCCATCATTAACCTATAGTGATTTAATGCAAAGAAAGCAACAGCAAAAAGAATTACCTCCAGGCCAAAGTATTATGGCATCCATACTGCAAAGTATTCCGCGAGAAGCAAATGTAACAAAAATTGATTATGAAGGCCCAAGAATTGCACTGTACACTACATCGCCACGATATTTGATGGAACACAATGAAATTATTTCAAATCTTGTAAATGTTATTAAAAAAAGAATTGTTGTTAGAACTGATGAATCTATTAGAAAATTAGAAGAAGATGCAAGAAAAATCCTTGCACAATGCATTCCTAAAGATGCTAATCTTCAAGGAACCTTCTTTGATACTGCAACAGGTGAGGTAGCAGTCGAAGTAAAAAGGCCATGGCTATTACAAAAAAATGCTCCAGACTTTAGTCATGCAGAGGTTACCGAAAAAACTGGATGGAAGCTGCGTGTTCGAAAAGCAACTACAAACCCTTCAAGTACAATTCAAGCAATAAACTACAATCTGAAAATCTCTTCTACAGAAAGAGGAAAACAACTCAAGCAGGTTGGTGAGAAGATATTTCGTCCAAGACTAACTCAAAAATCTGAAGTTTCTTTACTGACACTAGGCGGCTTTGGTCAGGTGGGGCGTTCCTGCATGCTTTTATCAACTCCAGATAGCAAAATTTTGATTGACTGTGGAATAAATCCTGGAGCAAAAAATCCAATGGATGCTTTTCCAAGACTTGATTGGCTTAACATTACTTTAGATGATCTTGATGCAGTTGTAATTGGTCATGCACATCTTGATCATACTGGATTTTTGCCTGCATTGTGTAAATTTGGATATAAAGGCCCAATCTATTGTACAGAGCCTACCCTGCCAATGATGAATCTAATTCAGCTAGATGCAATCAAGGTAGCGTCTGCACAGGGAAGAACCCCAATGTATGGTGAAAGGGACGTGAAGCAAATAATGAGGCAAGCCATAACCATACCCTATGGGACAGTTACCGACATTTCACCTGACATTAAACTAGTTTTAGCAAATGCTGGGCACATACTTGGGTCTGCACTATGCCACTTTCATATTGGAAATGGCGATCATAATTTTGTTTATTCTGGAGACATTAAATTTGCAAAAAGCATTTTATTTGAAAGTGCAAGTTGGAATTTTCCTAGAGTTGAGACACTGCTAATTGAAAGCACCTATGGAGCAAAAGAAGACATTCAGGCAAGCAGACAAGAAGTTGAATCTGCTTTTCTCAAATCAGTTAATGAGGTACTAAAAGAAGGAGGCAAGGTGCTCATTCCAATTCCAGCAGTAGGAAGAGCCCAAGAAATTATGATGGTAATAGATCAATACATGAAATCTGGTGAAATGGTAGAGGCTCCTGTATTTTATGAGGGAATGATCGCAGAAGCTTCTGCTATACATGAAGCATATCCAGAATATCTCGCTCGAGAATTAAAGCAGAGAATTTTAGAAACTGATGATAATCCATTTGACTCTGAATATTTTACAAACGTAGAACATCCAGATGCAAGAGAAGAACCACTGCGTGAGGGATCTCCATGTATTATAATTGCTACATCAGGAATGCTAGAAGGTGGTCCGGTACTTGAATACTTTAAGAACATTGCTCCAAGTAAGAAAAATAAAATTTTATTTGTTTCCTACCAAGTTAATGGAACTCTGGGACGCAGAGTACTAGAAGGCGCAAAACAAGTATCACTAATTGGAAAAGAAGGCAAAGTTGAAGTTGTTACAATAGAATGTGGAATTGAAAGACTAGACGGTTTTAGTGGACACAGTGATTACAACCAATTAATTTCCTTTGTACACAAGCTGCGACCAAAGCTTCGACGAGTTTTGGTAAATCATGGAGAGAGAAGAAAATCTGAAAATCTTTCAATGTCTATTCGCAGAATGCTAAGAATACCTACTCATTATCCACAGGTTCAAGAAGCAATAAAATTATTTTAGATCATAATCTGGCTTCCAGATTTTTACACCAGGTGGAGTTACAATAATTCTTTCTTCACCAAGACGCGCAATATCTGCATTAGAGTTTTTTGCAATTGCATATAGCTCTTCTACAACTTTTCTAAGCTTATCCACATCCTTTTGTGCTAAAGGAGTAACTCTCAAAATTAAAATCATGTCTTTTTTTATGTCTTCTTTTATTGTGTGGATGTCACTCGGATCTCTTATCGTGATTGCTTTGAGATATGTTGGATTTGCTTGTTTTTGCATCTATTTGAGGATGCGATCTACTCCTTCAAAAAGTCTTGCATGTCAAAGGCTGTTCACACACTAGTCATTACGCCTAAATTCTATATTTCAGGTACGCTGATTCTTCAATAGTTTTTGTGTGGATTTCAGATTTTTTTCCATTTAATTGTGTAATCACAACACTTGATTCGGTTTTTGGTGCATCTGAATATCGTATTGTAATCTGTGCTGCAAAATCAGTATAGTCATCACTATTTTTTCCGCGCAAAATTGAAACTGGTCCTACATGATCACGTACTTCAAACAAAACATCATTTGGTAGTGCAAGTGACTTTATCATTTCATTTTCATTATGGTTTCGACCGACTACTAGTTTTGTTGTTTGATCTAATCTAAAATGTCTGCCAATCTTTAACAAATCAATATCATTTGTAGTTGGTGTTTCAATGTGTGAAAAGAGATCCTTTGCTCTAATGGAAAATGCGGGATCTGTAAGTAGACAACCACCACCTGCATTGGGTGGATCTTCTATTCCATACTCTTTTGCAAGCTGTAACTGTCCTTTTCTTGATCTACCACTAATCATTCCAAGATTTTCTCGTTTGATTAATCCATTAATTTCTGGATCTGTTTTTGCTAATAGTCCTGCAGATAGTGGTCTTACAATTTTTCCTTTAAGATCAGACTCTTTTTCAATTGTTCTTAAGGCAGGACCATGTTGACTCATTGGTCTTTGTCCTAGCACTTCACCTGAAATTACAAACTCTGCTCCAATGTCTTCCATGTGTTTTTTTGCAGCTTTGAACATCATAGCCCGACAATCAATACATGGATTCATGCCAGAACCAAAACCATGTTTTGGATTTTTTAGCATCTCAATATACTCATCACCAAGATAAACTGTTTTTAGATTTACTCCAAGTGTATCGGCTCTCTCTCTTATTTCAAAACCACAACCTCTACCACAATCAAAATCACAAAATGGTGTTTTAATTGCAACAGCTGATACTTCAAATCCTTGCTTTTGCATCATCTTTACTGCAAGCTGACTATCTAGTCCACCTGAGAGTAGTGCAACTACCTTCTTTTTTTCTGTCATAGATACAAAGTTTGATAGCCACTATACAAACTTTACAGCAAACATAAATTCAGAAAAGAAATATTTTGTTTGATGAATGATCGTAGGAAAAACCTTCTCAAATTTTCTCAAAAAATTGAATGTGATAGTTTAGTTGCATTTGAGCCTGAGAATCTCTTTTACATGACTGGATTTTGGGGAGAAGCTATAGGAGTATTAGAAAAGGATGGAAAAACTACGATTATTTCACCAGAGCTTGAGGTAGGACGAGCAAAGTCAGAAAGCTCAGATTGTGAGGTAATTACCTCTGAGCGAGGCCAGGGATTGGTTTCAGAACTTGTAAAAAAAATAAAAAATCAGCAAGTATGCACAGACTGCCAAAACTATCAGACCATGGAATCATTAAAAAAATCCGTTCCAAAGATAAAGCACTCTACTGCACCATTTTATGATGCAAGAATTGTAAAAGACGCTCAAGAAATTGCTGTTTTAAGAAAAGCATCAAAAGTTATAGATGAAATGTTTGAGCTTTGTACTAGGAAAATCAAAAAAGGACAGCGCGAGTCTGAGCTGCAGGCAATTTTAATGTCATATGCAATAGAGCATGAGCTATTTGATACTGGGTACAAATCAACCCTAAACCCATTAATCATTGCGGGAGGTCCAAATGGTGCACTGCCTCATGCCCAGGTAACTAATCGAAAATTTGCAGCTGGCGACCTTATTGTCGTTGATTTGACTTTACGCTACAAGGGATATGTAACTGATGCAACTAGAACCTTTGGGCTAGATTCTATATCCTCTGAAGCAAAATCAGTCTATGAGATTGTAAAAGAATCCCAGAAATTGGGCCTAAGGGCAGTAAAACCTGGCGCTTCCTGCAAGTCAGTTGATGATGCATGTAGAAATTATATTGAATCTCAAAAATATGGAAAATACTTTATCCATTCAACTGGTCACGGAATTGGTCTAGAGGTCCATGAGCTACCAACCATTAGTACAAAAAGTACTACAAATCTTGAAAAAAACATGGCAATTACTGTGGAACCTGGAATATACATGCCAAAAAAGTTTGGTGTAAGAATTGAGGATTCGTTAATTGTTGATGAGAAACCAATTATTTTGCATAAATTTACAAAAGATCTAATTACAATTTAAAAAAATGAATGATTGATAAGTTCTTAGCGCCTCTTATATTTGAAAAACTGTTCTAGTAAATTTATGGTACAACAAAATTTAATGTGTCCGACTTGTAGAGATGATAAAACTTTTGAAGAATCTGAGGTTTCTTGGAAAGAGCTACGAGGGTTGAGTTGGTTATTCTGCGAAGACTGTATACATGAAGATCTAAAATCACATGCTTGCGCTTGAGATCTCCCTTTAGATCTAC
>DASPGM010000002.1:0-7289 GCA_035620615.1 Nitrosopumilaceae archaeon
TATTGCACCAGATGTAAACCAAGTTGAAATGGATTCAAATCCATTAATTATCAATTCAAGTTGGTCAATAGCTTGTAGTATTCCTCCCACTAGGGCCTGATTAGCAGTTCCGCCAAAGGCTGCAACTTTAGGATCAGTCATCGTTGTACCTACTGGAGTCGCAGCAGTGTCAGTTTCTATTAATAATCCAGCAAAATTAACATAAAAAATGTTTGGAGACATGTCTACAAAGTCGGTGGCAAAGACATCGGTAAATCCTATAGGTCCAATAAAGGTAGATGTAGGTGGAACTACAGATAGATCAATCTCATATAATCCGTCCACTCCAGCTGGACATCCTGGACATGTATTAGATGTCCAAAACAAATTTCCTGTAGTACTCTCCCATGCAAGGTCTCCAGATGATTGCTCCATGAAATCTTTTAGTAATAATAGTGTGCCATCAGTTAGATCAACTCTATATAATTTTCCGCTATCTGATATCGCATAAGCCAATCCTCCAAAATCAATTTCCATTCCGTTCATGTCAGTAACAAAAATTGACAATGGCTTGGTTGTATCAACTAGATTGCCGATAAAAGTTGCAGCTGCTGTTTTTCTATCAATTTCATAAAGATCGGTAAAAGTAACACAATAGAGTTTTGTGTTTCCATATAAGTCTGGCTGAGTAGAGTCTAATGCTAAATCAGTACACAATACTGGAATTGCCCCAAATTTCATATCCCCAACTTTACAAGTTTTAGCGTCATTAGTGTCAACTTTGACTAGTCCACCTGTGCTGCTGCCTACATACATTTCATTAGTTTTTAGATCCTCTTTGACTCCTGCTGCTGTACAATCAGGAACTGCATATGCATTATTAATGCCAATAACGGCAGTTATTATAACTAAAGCTAGAATACTCTGTATTACTTTACTCACGAACATCAATTATTATGGATGCTTAAATCACTTCAGAAGGCTCTAATCTAGAACACAGAATCCATGATTGTGATAAACAACATTTAAGCATAAGATCGATCAAATGTTATAATAATGAAGGCATTGGCAATAATTGCAATTCTTGTAATTTTCGCACCTGTTCTTGCATTTGGACAGGCCCCAGGAAATTCTATTCAGATTGAAACATACAAAAATTCTAGCACAGAATTAAAACCCACAGAAGTACTTGTAATCATAAATGGCCAGCTGCAAGAAAATGGTCTTGTAAATTTAATTGTCAGCGGTAAATTTGATTCTAATCAAGAATCCTATTCTGAGACTATTACATTTTCAAATGATAATCCTACCCATGTGTTTGAATTAGATTATCCATTTTTGCCTAACGAGCAATACCTTGTATCAGTTTCAAATGGGTTTACTTTACGACATGTACAATTGATTCCACTTCCTAGTGCACAAGAAGAAACTAGTCAGAAATCAACTGAACAAGTAGTAGCTAAACCAGAATCTAAAGTAATTCAAGAGGTTCCTGTTGTTAATACAGAAAACACGCAAACTTCAAGCCAAATAAATTCTGTAGAATTAGTTCAATCTATTACAAATGAAAATGAATTTCTAAAACAAGAGGTTGCAAAAAAGAATGCAGTAATCATGGAGCAAATTAAGGTGATTCAGGATTTAGCATTACAGATTAGTAACGTAATGTATGAAAAAGATTCTTCTAAATTGTATTTTGTTGCAGACAATTCTGATGATCTAATAAAATCTTTGAGCGATGAAAATGAATTTCTAAAACAAGAGGTTGCAAAAAAGAATGCAGTAATCATGGAGCAAATTAAGGTGATTCAGGATTTGGCATCAAAGATTAGTAACACCGTACATGATAACCAATTGTCATATTCGCTCATCTAATCCTTGAAAACCTCTTTTCATATTTTTTAAATACTGTTGCAATTTGTTACAGAAAACTTAAATGATTTTTATAATCATTAATTTTTTGTATTAGGTGTATATAATGAAATTTAAAATAATTTTCCTTGCCCTTGTTTGTGCAAGTTTTACTGGTGTGGCATTTGGAGAAAATGAAGACACAATAATTATTTTTCATACCACACAAGGCCATTTGGCTATTGAGTTATTTCCACAGGATGCTCCAAACCATGTAAAAAAAATTCTTAATCTAGCAGAAATTGGTTTCTATGATGGAATTGCATTTCATAGAGTGATTCCTGGATTCATGATACAGGGAGGTGATCCTGCTACAAAACAAAACAAGACCATTGGTCCTGGCAGTACGTTAATGGCAGAATTTAACGCCATAAAACATTCTCGTGGAATAGTTTCTGCTGCAAGAACAAATGATCCTAACAGTGCAAACAGTCAATTTTTTATCGTTCACCAAAATTCTTTTTTTCTTGATAAGCAGTACACTGTGTTTGGGCGTCTTGTAACAAATGAAAGCTTTCAAACACTAGATAAAATTGCAAACCTGCAGACTTCATCAGCTGATAGACCAGTGGATTTAGAAAAAGCTAGAATCTTAAAAACTGAAATCCTAAACAGAGATCAAGTTCCAAACATATTAAAATTGCAAGCGCCTGTTGGGGCAAAGCCGCCAGTTGTTACACCAAAGCCAGAACCTAAAACTATAGAGGCTCCAAAGAGTACTGTAAAAGCTCCAATAGAAACACGTGGACCACAAGTAGATGATACTGCATCTAGCTCTGACAAAGCAATGGAAGGAGGAGGATGTCTTATTGCTACAGCAGCATTTGGAACTGAGCTTTCTTCCCAAGTCCAGCAACTGCGAGAATTAAGAGACAATACTGTGTTAAAAACTCAAGCTGGCTCTTCATTTATGTCGTCATTTAACCAATTTTACTATACATTTTCTCCACATGTTGCTGATCTTGAACGACAAAACAATATTTTAAAAGAATTCTTTAAAATTTCTCTAACTCCGATGATTACGAGCTTGTCACTTTTAAATTATGTTGAAATTGATTCAGAAGAAAAAATTCTGGGTTATGGCATTGGAGTAATTATGATAAACATAATGATGTACTTTGTATTTCCTGCATTGATATTTTTAAAAATAAAAAATAAAATTTATCCTACTTTAAAGTGAATTATCTCAGTGAACTTGTAGGTTTTCTGATTGTTTGCTTTATCTGTCAAAGTCATGTGAGATAAACCCCACTCTCCAGGTACTGCACCTTCAGGCAGGATTAAATTAATTTTATATTTATTTAGTGCTTCTGGATCTCCTTCAAAAAATACGCTGTAGAAATTATTGTGATAAAAGTAATTTTGATGTTCTACTCCTTGAGGATCACGCAAAGTGTAGCTTACCTGACCAAGGCCTGATTTATCATCACTAGAATAATAAATAATGTTTACTAGCGTCTCACCATTTGGGGCTTGTGGATTTGATGGAGATGCAGATATGCTAATGTTGTTTAAATCAAGAAATGGGGCTTGTGTGTCAGGATTCTTTGTAGTAATCACAATGGAATTGCCTTTAGATAGTTGATTGAAATTTACTACTCCCGAGTTTCCTGCCATGTCAGTCATTTTGAAAAATTTAACACTGTACACTCCTGTTCTATGATAGTCTGTTAGTTGGAAATTAACACTACATGTGGTGGTTTTATCATTATAGTTTCCATAAGCGTCCATACTGTAGCTTTGAGGATCTTCATTACCAATGCGAGCAAAGCAATTTTTCATTTGCTGATCCTCATCTACTTGCCAGCTGACGGTTAGAACCTGTATTGGTTTTTGATATGATGTAGAGTCTACTCTTTGTGTTAACTTTAGCGTATCTTTTACGTATCGAGGTTCAGTAATATCCTCTAGAGGATTGTTGACATAAAACTTCCATCCAAAATGATTCTGGCCCTCAAATCTTTCGTTTCCAGCCTTATCATAAATTACTATTTGATTTGTATTCCAAAATCCGTTTTTAGCGTACTTGCTAATTTTTACATCTCCTTTTAGCACATTGCCTGAACTGCCTGAAGCGGGATGCAGCATAACATCAACAAATGTTCCAATCTCGCTAAATAGTCGAAGCCTACCACCACTTGCTGACTCTAAATTATTTTCTGAATTTAGCTCAATTTCTATAGTAGCGTACTTGTCTTCTTTGGCTTCTCCTTTGATAATAATATCAACACGTTTAATTTTTCCAGGATAGATGTAATCAGGACTCAAATTGAACACCTCAAATGTTAGATCTTCTCTAATTTTTGATAGATATGTTGTTTTAGGAAAAATTCTGTCTTGAATGAATTCATATTTTTCTAGTGCTCGTGATTTTAGCTTGTCAGGATTTGTAATAAAATATGCAATACTTTCTGCCAAGTCCTCGTCTGGATTAATCAAATTAGCGTAAGAGCTTACAAATTCAGTAGTTTTAGTTGTAGACCAACCAGAAACAGTGTCATCCTGATACCATCCACCAATCTTAATCCAATCGTTTTTTAGATCATTTGAAAAAAGTTTCTCCCACAGAAAATGTGATTTTTCATGAACAATTAATTTGTGCAAATAACTTTCATCAATTGTAAATGCTATTTCCATAAACTCAATGTATCCAGGACTAGTAGATGGCCAAGCAACTGCTGGAGCATTAGGGTATAATGGATGTGGAAGACCATCTGCTCGTCTAACTAAATAATTTAATCCATCCACTTTATGATATCCTTGAGGCATCTCTTCAAACAAGTTGATAATCTCAATTAATTCCCAAGAATGAAATTGCTGAAAGCTTGTAGCGTCATCATTTGTAGTAAACTGAGTGAGTTTTGTATAGTCTGGAACCTTAGTTGAGACTCCATATCTTTCATTTAGTATTTTTTCTATTGCAGCAGTATTTTTCCCATCATCTGTTACAAACCTTACTAGTGCGTGATGTAGTCGTTGGGAGTAATATTCTCCTTGTTTGCCATCAATTGATGCAAGTTTTGGAATTGCGTTCTCAAAAGCATCTACTGAAACAAGTATTGTTTGGTAGGAATTATTTTTTGTAATTTTAATATCTCCATCAATATGTTCGTCAGTTAGCACCCATTTTGATGCAGCAAGCTTTCCAGAAGGTATTGATTTTATAGTTTCAAGCATTGCATACGAATGCTTACTTTCCCATTGCATTTTTTCATTACTTAGTAAAATTCCATAATTGTTTTCAAGCTTGAGTGATGCAGAATCATCTGGTATTTTGATTTCTTGCTCAAAAAATAAAACCTTTAACGGCTCGTTTATGTAGGAACTAAACTCAAAACCAGAAACACTTGCGTCCTGGTTCCAGTGAAATATAAAATCAGACGCAGAATCTGGAATTTGACTTGGCTGTATGACAATTGAGTCTGTCTTTTTTATTGGAGAGAAATTTTTTATAGAATCAAAATTCTCAACTTGAAGCGCAAAAATAGAATTATCTATTACGCCATTATCCTCCATGTCTAACCTTGCAGTACTGACTCCAAATTCATCCATGTACTCTTTGTAAGAGTCTAAGGGAGATCCTGCTGCTAAAAATAATGAGGAATTTTGCTCAAAGCCTATGCTTCCAAAAACAAATAACGCAGATAGGAAAAAAAGTGATTTTGAAATCTTACCTGTTTTCACCAGTTACACCAATATTGATACTGAAAAGAGTTATATAAATAGATAGTATCCTAATTATTAGTATGCTAATGGAGTTGGTTTCAAAGCTTGATTACAAAAATAGTATTGGCTTAATTTTACGAACTGCAGACAAGTCACTAGAGCGAGCACTTGATTCAGAAATTAAAGAAAGATGTAGACTATCGGCAAGTCAATGGAAGGTAATCCTTGTACTATCTATACGAGACGGAATTTCTCAAAGAGAGCTTGCAGATCTTATCTCTGTGGAAGGACCAACTCTAGTTCCTGTAATAGATAAGATGGAAAATGATGGATTTTTAGTTCGCAAATCAGATCCAAGCGATAGAAGAAGCAACAAAATTTTTCTTACCACAAAATCTACAAACCTTATTGAAGGAATTGTAAAAACCATACTTGATTTTCGTGCAATGATGACCAAAGGAATTACCAAATCAGATATTGATCTTGCTAAATCTGTACTTCAAAAAATGACACTAAATACAGAAAAATTTATGGAAAGTAAGGGACAAAAGATTTTACCGACTCTGCTAAAAGACAAGTAGAATAAAACCAAAAATAAAGGTAGACCTATTAAATATTACGTGGTAGACCAGAATAAAATTTAGAGTATACCATTTTCAAGTCATTTAGATTTTAGTAAAATGGATTTGAAAATGAAATTAAAATCTGATCTTGTCTAAAGACAAGTGTAAAATTTAATGTAAAAATTTCTAACAATTAAAACTGTAAATAAAAATTTGAAATGATATTAATTTTAATGTAGATTCAAAAAATTAATTGCTATCTGATAATTGGGCAAAAATATGATTTTACGACTATGGAAAAAATGAATTTTACTTTCGTTTTTGAATCAAGGAATATGTTGCTTTTGACCAGCTTTTAGTATAATATCCCAGGGGTTTTTACTAAATTTTTGGCTTTGAAAAAAGGTATACCCATTTAGTCATCCGTAACTCTTTCTATAGGCAGACCACTACTGATGCAATACAGTAATTGATTTTTTTTCTATGCGTGAACAATCAAGATGTTTTGATTTTTATTTTTTGAATTAAGATTTTCACGACTAATTTTGAGATAAACTCAATTTTATTTTGATATTCATTGTAGTGAATAGAAAAAAATTTAATCAATTTGCTATTAATTTTACTAGATAGAATCTAACTGGTACTATGTTATTTTACGTTTGATTATGCGTGTTTAGTGCTTGAATAAGAGGTATACCTTTAGAAAAAAACCTCAAAATTACAAAGTCATCAATTAATTATAGAATGAAAGTAAATGCATTCACTAAAACATAATTTCACAATTTTAAATTTTATAAAAAAATTTTAGTAATATCAAATAGAAATTAACATGATAATAAAAAAAATAATTTTTTATTTTGTATATGTTTTATCAAACAATTTTAGTAAATGTTATTTCTAATATTACTTTAGTTAATTTAAAAATAATTAAATTATGTTTTATAATTTATCTATCAATAAAAATAATTATGCACATTGTTAAAGTTTTAGAAAATATAATTAGTAAATAATTATTTTTAGATTATTGTTAGCTACAAAATTATTTTTAGATTATTGTTAGCTACAAAATTATTTTTAGATTATTGTTAGCTACAAAATTATTTTTAGATTATTGTTAGCTACAAAATTATTTTTAGATTATTGTTAGCTACAAAATTATTTTTAGATTAT
>DASPGM010000003.1:0-12050 GCA_035620615.1 Nitrosopumilaceae archaeon
CATGCAGTATTATTATCAGCAGCAGCAAACTTTGCTGGACCATTTCTTTTTGGGGTAGCAGTTGCTACTACTATTGCTAAGGGAATTATCAATCCAGAAGATATTACAATTTACATGATTATTGGAGGTCTAATAGGAGCTACAAGTTGGGCCTCGCTATGTACATATTTTGGACTTCCAATATCTGTTAGTCATTCCTTAATTGGAGGTTTGATAGGCACTGGTTTGGCTGTTATTGGACCTGAGAAACTCTTACTTGATGGCTTGATTAAAGTAGGATTAGGAATCATTGCATCACCATTAGGTGGATTAGTAATTGGTTTATTGTTTGCTGGAGCAATTATAACGTTCTTTGCAAGACACCATCCAAGAAAAGTTAATGCCACATTTGGCAGGTTACAATTAATTTCATCAGCATGGTTTGCATTGACACATGGAGCAAATGATGGTCAAAAAACCATGGGAATTATCGTTCTTGTATTGTTATCAGAAGGGATACTTTCTGAATTTGAAGTTCCAATTTGGGTAATCTTAGCTGCAGCATCTGCTATTGCACTTGGAACTTTCATTGGGGGATACAAAGTTATCAAAACTTTGGGAATGAAGGTTGCAAGATTAAAACCCTATCAAGGATTTGCAGCTGAAACTGGAGGTGGAATAATCTTGGCAATTTTTGCTACTTTGGGAATACCTGCTAGTACAACTCACGCTATTACTGGTTCAATTATGGGTTCAGGTGCAGTTAGACGAAAGTGGGCTGTAAGATGGAAGGTAGGAAAGCAAATTGTATTTGCTTGGTTAATCACCATTCCAGGTAGTGCTGCAATTGCATACTTGAGTACAATTGTTATACACCTCTTTGTTTGAGTAAACTACAGAATCTAAAATGA
Organism: Nitrosopumilaceae archaeon; assembly: GCA_035620615.1. Taxonomy (GTDB): domain Archaea; phylum Thermoproteota; class Nitrososphaeria; order Nitrososphaerales; family Nitrosopumilaceae; genus CSP1-1. The sequence continues at coordinate 891 of DASPGM010000003.1, forward strand.
ATTTTTCAAATTTTATTATCTTTTTTGCAGAGTTGCTTGGAACATTTGGATTAGTTGTAGCAGCAACAGGTTCTATAGTATACGATTCAAGTATTGATAATATTTATGGACCAATTTTTGTTGCTTTTATTCATTTTATAGGTTTGGCAACAGTGGTTTATGCATTTGGAAAATATTCAATGGCCCATTTTAATCCCGCAGTAACAATAGGATTTTTTATTTCAGGATATCTACATGCAAAAAAAATTCCATTATATTTTAGTGCACAATTTTTAGGTGCAATTTTTGGAACATTTTTTGTAAAAATAATCTTTGGTAATTTTGCAGATCTTGGATTAAATTTTCCAAATTACTCTTATCCAATTATTTTGATTTTTCTAGTTGAAATTATTGCCACAGTTTTGCTTATGGGTGTAATTCTTACCACTGTTCATATCAAAGGCTTGAACAAATTTGTCAGTCTTGCAGTAGGTGGAATAGTTGCTTTAGATGTATATTTTCTTGGACCAATCTCTGGTGCTTCAATGAATCCAATTCGTTCTTTATCTCCAGCACTATTTACGGGAATTACTAGTGATTTGTGGATATACTGGTCGGCTCCATTTATTGGAGCAGTAATTGTAGGAATATTTTATCATAAGAAATTTTCTTCCTCTAAAATCAAAAATTCGTAGTGATTTTGAAAATATTACGAATAATAATGACAAAAAATACGGCTAATTATTGACTTCAAAGGACTTATTTGTAAAAGCAAAAAAAGTTATTCCTTCTGGGGTAAACAGTCCTGTAAGATATTTTAAACCATATCCATTCTTTGTAAAAAAATCACACGGCTCATCAATATGGACTGAAGATGGAAAAAAATACATTGATTTTTGCAATGGATATGGCGCCTTACTATTAGGACATCAAAGAAGAGAAATAATTTCTGCAGTATCAGCCCAGCTAAAACGAGGAACGCTTTTTTGTACTCCTACAGAACTTGAAATAAAATTATCTAAATTAATTATTGGTAATTATCCTTCAATTGATAAAGTTAGGTTAGTAAATACTGGTTCTGAAGCAACGATGACTGCCATTAGACTAGCAAGAGGTTATACAAAGAAGAAAAAAATTATCAAATTTGAAGGATGCTATCATGGAGCTTATGACTCAGTATTAGTAAAAGCAGGATCAGGTTCTGCACATTATGGCATCTCAGTATCTGAAGGAGGAATTGATGATGTTTCAAAAAATACTCTAGTTGTACAGTATAACAATTCACATGATCTCGAACAAGTTCTTGTAAAAAACAAAGATGTTGCGGGAGTAATTATAGAACCAATACTTGCAAATATGGGATTAATCTTGCCAAACAAAAATTTTCTATTGGATGTAAGAAAACTTACAAAAAGATACAATGTACCGTTAATTTTTGATGAAGTTGTTACAGGATTTCGTGTTTCCCAAGGTGGAGCACAACAACACTTTGGAATAAAACCAGATATTACAACATTGGGTAAAGCACTTGGAAATGGATTTGTAATAGCTGCAGTAGGTGGGAGAAAAGAAATCATGGATTATCTTACTCCAAATGGTAAAGTATATCAGGCAAGTACATTTGCAGGAAATCCAATATCAGTTAGTGCGTCAATAGCATCAATAACAACTATTAACAAATTAAAAAATAAAATTTATTCTAAACTAGAACAGTATTGTACGCTTCTATGTAGAGCAATCAACGATATTTCAAGTGATTTAAAAATTCCACATCAAATTAATTTTACCAGTTCAATGTTTCAAATTTTCTTTACCGATAAACCTGTTATAGATTACGCTTCATCAAAAATGGCAGATTCTAAAAAATTTCAAAAAATGTTCCGATCTTTATTAAAAAACGGAATATTCATAGCTCCTTCTCAATTTGAAACAGTTTTCTTATCAGATGCACATACAAAAGATGATCTTGAAAAGACTCTAAATGCATTTCAAATTGCTCTAAAAGCGGTGAAGACTTGAAATATAAAATTGGAACAAGGGGTAGCCAATTATCTCTAGCCCAAACAAATTGGGTTATTTCTGAATTAAAAAAAGTAAACCCAGGCATAGACTTTGAAATTATTACAATTAAGACAAAAGGCGATAATGATGCAAGACCGCTTTTCACAATGGACCAAAAGGGTATTTTTGAAAAAGAAATTGATAAGGCTGTAGCTGAAAAAAAAGTTGATTTTGCAGTACACAGTCTCAAAGACGTCCCATCAGAACTAGGTCCAAATCTAAGTTTGGGATGCATCCCTATACGAGAGGCAATTAATGACGTGTTTATTTCGGCTGACGGTTCTACACTTGAAACAATAAAGGCAGGTGCAGTAATTGGTACAAGTAGTCTAAGACGCGCAGTTCAAGTATCAAGATTACGCTCTGATGTTATTGTCAAACCAATTCGAGGAAATGTAGAGTCTAGAGTCAAAAAAATAAAAACTGATGATTATGATGCAATAGTACTTGCTCAAGCTGGAATTAATAGACTTGGCCTTGATGTAAAAGTATCTAAATTATCTACAATTGATTTCCCCCCCTCCCCTGGTCAGGGTGCCTTGGGTATTGTAAGTAGAAGTGATGATATTCAAACTAATTCACTTTTAAAGAAAATTGAAGATGAGAATTCTAGAATTGAAATAGAATCTGAAAGAGCGCTTTCCAAGTTTGTTGAATCAGGGTGTAGATTTCCTGTTGGAGCTTTTGCAAAATTAAATGGTCAAAATCTAAAACTAACAGTTGCAGTGTACTCAATTGATGGGAAAAAATCAATCATTATAGAAAAAAATGGAAACAAAAATGATCCAGTCTCTCTAGGAAGGATTGTAGGAGAAGAGCTAAAGAATCAAGGTGTTAGTGACCTTGCAATAAATTGGAGAGAAAAGGTAGAGGAATGGAACAAAAGATGAATGGTAAAGTGTATTTGGTTGGTGCAGGACCTGGAGACCCTAAATTAATTACCCTTAGAGCCGTTGAACTATTAAAAATAGCCGATGTAGTACTTTATGATCGACTAGTTAGTAAAAAAATTCTTTCCATGGTTTCAAAAAAAGCCAAAAAGATTTACGTTGGCCGAGCTGTTGGTGATGATTATCTTCATCAAGACAGTACAAATAATTTGATGGTAAAGTATGCCAAAATAAAAAAAAATATTGTTCGCTTAAAGGGTGGAGATCCAATAATTTTTGGAAGGGGTGGTGAAGAAGCAGAATATCTAAAGAAAAAAAAGATAAAATTTGAAATCATTCCTGGAATAACCTCAGGTATTGGCTCTGCTACATATGCTGGAATCCCACTTACACATAGAAAAATTGCTTCATCAGTGGTTTTTGTTACAGGTCATGAAGACCCACAAAAATCCACAGAAAAGGTAAAATGGAAAAATCTTTCAAAATCGGTAGATACTATTGTAATAATGATGGGTCTTTCACGAATAGGGATTATTTGTAAACAGCTAATTCAAGGAGGAATGAACAAAACAACCCCCGTTGCCGTAATTCAGGAAGGAACTACTGCCCATCAAAAAATGATAATTGGCAGTATTTCAAACATTTCAAAACTTGTGACCCAAAAGAAAATCAAGCCCCCCTCTATAATTATAATAGGTAAGGTAGTTAATCTCTCTAAAACTATAGGTTGGAAGAAATGATTAATGGAAAAACAATAGCTATAACACGTTCTAAAGAAGATTCTGAGGAATTCATTGAACTAGTTTCTAAAGAAAATGCAACTCCTATTTCATTACCAACAATTGAGTTGATTACAAAAGGAGAAAAAATTGTAGAAGAGTTTCTAGAGTCAACAAAAAATTATGACCCAGATTATTCTGTTTTTATGAGTTCAAAAGCAGTAAAACTTCTTTTTGATTCTGCAAAAAAAACATCAATGTATGAAAAACTTCAACTTGCTGTAGCAAATACCATTGTAATTGCAGTTGGCCCTAAAACTAAATCTGCACTTGAATCAGAAGGAATCAAAGTTTCTTATATGCCAAAACGATTTTCGTCTGTGGGAATAGGTGAAGTGTTTACTCGACTAAATGCTGTTGGGAAAAAGGTTTTAATTCCAAGAAGTGGAGCTTCAACACCATTTCTTAAAACTCTTCTTGATAAAATTGGACTAAATGTAAAAGAAATATTGCTATACGATGTTTGTGCCTTTCGTGATACTACACTATGGAATACTTTCCGTCAATTATTTTCCCAAAATAAAGTTGATGGAATAATTTTCACAAGTGCTTCATCTGTTAGAGCATTTTTTGAAATTATGAAAAAAGATTATGATGAAAAAACTTTATTGCACAACTTGCAGAAAATTAAAATTGTTTCAATTGGTCCATTTACAGCTGAAGAGCTTAACAAATTTGCTTTAAAAAATACAGTTTCTAATGTGCACACAGTTCCAGGAGCTTTAGAAACAATAAAAAATATTTTTTCATTAGCTTAGCCTATCATTTATTCCAAATTTAGCTATGCCTACTCCGATCTACGAGTGGTAATGGTTGTGTAATATATTAATAATATAACAGTGTTATCGATAGCATGGCCACTGAAAATCTAAACATGGATTATTCAAAGTATGATTTTAAAGACTCTACTGATCTATATGTTCATCTTAGCAAAAAGGGTCTTTCAAAAGATACTATCATTGCTATTAGCAAAATGAAGGATGAGCCTCAATGGATGCTTGATTTTAGATTGCGTTCTTATGAAATATTTATGAAAAAACCAATGCCAACTTGGGGTGGTGACCTGAGTGTAATTGATTTTCAAAATATCTATTATTATGCAAAGGCAACTGAAAAAACTGAGAAAAATTGGGATGATGTTCCTGCTGATGTTAAAGCTACATTTGATAAACTCGGTATACCAGAAGCTGAAAAGAAATTCTTGGCAGGTGTTGGTGCACAATACGAATCCGAAGTTGTCTATCATAATCTAAGAGACGATCTTGCAAAACAAGGTGTTTTATTCTTAGACACAGATTCTGCATTAAAAGAACAACCAGAAATTTTTAAAAAATATTTTGGCAAAATTATTCCACCAGAAGATAATAAATTTGCCGCACTAAACAGTGCAGTTTGGAGTGGTGGCTCATTTATCTATATTCCACCAGGTGTTAAAGTTGACATGCCGTTACAAGCATACTTTAGAATTAATGCAGAAAATATTGGACAATTTGAAAGAACACTAATTATTGCTGATGAGGGATCAGAAGTTCATTACATTGAAGGTTGTACTGCTCCTGTTTATTCATCCGAGTCACTTCACTCAGCAGTTGTTGAACTAGTTGCACATAAGGATGCAAAACTCCGATACACTACAATCCAAAATTGGAGTAGTGATGTATACAATTTGGTTACAAAACGTGCTTATGCATATGAAGGTTCAACAGTTGAATGGATTGATGGAAACATTGGAAGCAAACTTACAATGAAGTACCCTGGAATTTATCTCATGGGTGAAAGAGCTTATGGTGAAACACTATCGATTGCATTTGCAGGAAAGAATCAACACCAAGATACTGGTGCAAAGATGGTACATCTAGCTCCAAACACTACGTCAAAAATTACTTCAAAATCAGTTAGTCGTTTGAATGGTCGCTCCACATACAGAGGATTACTCCATGTCGCAAAAGGTGCAACAAATGTAAAATCAACTGTTAGATGTGATGCCTTACTGTTAGACGATACATCAAAAACAGACACTTATCCATACATGGAAATTAATCAAGAAGATGCAACCATTACACATGAAGCCACTGTAGGTAAAATCGGAGATGAACAAATTTTCTATCTTATGACTAGAGGCTTTTCTGAAGAAGAGGCACTAACCTTAATTGTAAATGGATTCATGGAGCCTTTCACAAAGGAGCTTCCAATGGAATATGCAGTAGAACTGAACCGATTAATTAAACTAGAAATGGATGGTTCAGTAGGTTAAACACTTCGGTATTTTACAAGATTAGCTATGCAAAACCTTGCTTTATCCACAATCGGTTTTCCACACATTGATGATATATCATCATCAAAAAATGAACCAGACTGGCTTAAAGCATATCGAAAAAATTCTCTTACTGAATATCAGAAACTTCCTCAAGAAACATCTCCACTCTATAACAAATATACTGACGCCAATAGAATGGATCCAGAAAAAATTTCGTTGGCAATTAATTCTGATAAATCTGTTCCAGAATTTCTTACAAATAGATTAAATGAACTTGTAGACGAATCTTTTATTGTACAAATTGGGTCTAATATTCACAAAACTAACTTACCTGATGAATTACAAAAAAAAGGATTAGTAATTTCTTCCATTGACGATGCACTAAAAAATTATACTGATATCATCCAAAAAACTTTAGAGTCAACAAACTCTAAAGAAGATAAATACACTGCGTTAAATAATGCAGCATTTAATTCTGGAATTTTTATTTATGTCCCACGAAATTTAATCTTAGAAAAACCAATTCACATCGTTTCTTCTCTTTCAGTAGATGGAGCATCGACTATATCTCGTAATGTAATTGTTACAGAAGATAATAGTAAGGCAAGTATTGTTCAAGAATTGTATGCCCCTAAAACTTCTAATCAGCAAGCATATCTTGAATTACTTAATGTAAGTGTAGGACAAAATAGCCAATTAAATGGGACAACTTTACAGGTTATGGCTAATAATGCCATTAATTTTTCTACTAGAAAATCCAATATTGCTCAAGATGGTAAAATAAATTGGTATTTAGGTTTGTTTGGTGCAATGCTATCACGTTACAGAATAGATTATTATCTTAATGGCACTGGCGCAAACGCTAATGATTCCGAAGTCGTCTTTGGTAACGATAACCAATCATTTGATCTAAGTGCTAATGTAAATCATGAAAAGCCTTCTACCGAAGCCAGAGTAATTGAAAAATCAATTCTTAAAGATAATTCCAAATCACTTTTCAAAGGAATGATACGAATAAAAGAACACGCTAGTAAATCTAATTCATTTCTATCAGGACGTTCTATTTTATTAGACAAGGGAGCCAAATCTGATTCTATTCCAGGTCTTGAGATATTTACTAATGATGTTAAAGCAACCCATTCAGCATCAGTTGCTCAAATTGATGAAGAACAAATATTTTATCTCCAAACTCGATGTCTCAATAGAGAAGAATCTGAAAGAATTATTGTAGAAGGATTTTTGGAACCTCTTTCCAGAACGATGTCTTACCAAGTTCGTGCCTGGATTTCTTATCTTATAGAATCAAAATGGGAAGGACGAGATATGAGCATCAAAAATGATGAACAACTCAAAGCGTTAGTTGAGGTCGAAGAAACCAGATATAATGAAAATGCCGAAATTGAACAGCATTACAAGTATAGGTGATTAGGTTGGGCAATTGGGTAAAGGCATGTGATACTACAAATGTTAGAAGTGGAGAACTTTATGGATTTGATCATAAAGATAAAAAAATTCTTTTAGCAAATCAAAACGGGAAAATCTATGCTGTAGATAGAATTTGTACCCATGCAGAAGCGGATCTTTCAACTGGAATTCTTAGCGAAGAAGGAATAAGGTGTCCACTACACCTATCTGTATTTAATTTAGAAAATGGAACTCCGCAAAATCCTCCTGCAGAAAAACCTTTGAGAACATATAATGTTAAAATAGATAAAAACGAGGTTTACGTGGAGTTATAGCATGCAGTCTAGTAGTCTATCTTTAGAAAATATTCAAAAAGATTTTCCTATCTTGCAACGAACTGTTCGTGATGGAAAACAGTTAGTCTATTTAGATAATGCATCAACAACTCAAAAACCAGTTCAGGTTATTAATGCAATTAGTGATTATTACACAAATCATAATGCAAATATTCATCGAGCTGTATATGCTCTTGCAGAAGAATCAACCGAAGCTTATGAATCTACAAGGGATAAAATAGCAAAGTTTCTAAACATATCAAATCGTGAAGAAATAGTTTTTGTTCGTGGTACTACTGAGGGCATCAATCTTGTTGCATATACTTGGGGAAGACAGAATATCAACGAAGGTGACATTATAGTAACTACTGAATACGAACATCATAGCAATATTGTTCCTTGGCAGCTTTTAACAAAAGAAAAAGGTGCTAAATTAGAATACATTGGGGTTAATGATAATGGAGAGTTACTATTAGATCAGTTAGATTCCTATCTGAAAACTGGTAAAGTAAAATTAGTTGCGTTTAGTCAGATGTCTAATGTCCTTGGAACTATCACTGATACTGATATAATCATTGACAAATGTAAAAAAGCTGGAGTAAAGACTCTGATTGATGGTGCACAGTCAGTTCCTCACATGAAAATTGATCTTGAAAAACTAGGATGTGATTTTTTTGCTTTTTCAGCTCATAAGATGTTGGGACCAACTGGAGTTGGAGTTTTGTGGGTAAGAAAATCGGTTCTTGAAACTATGCAACCTTTTCATGGCGGAGGGGATATGATTCGTGAAGTCCATAAATATGAAACAACTTGGAATGATTTACCTTACAAATTTGAGGCTGGAACTCCCAATATAGCAGATGTAATTGGTTTTTCAGCAGCAATAGACTATCTTGAAAAAATTGGAATGGATACAATTCGAAAACACGAGATGGATTTAACAAAATATGCAATTGAAAAAATGTCACAGATAAAGGGAATTACAATCTATGGCACTAAAGATATTTTAAAAAGAGGTGGAGTAATTTCCTTTAATTTCCATGATGTGCACCCTCATGATGTTGCAACAATTGTTGATAGAGAAGGAATAGCAATACGTTCTGGTCATCATTGTGCACAAGTACTAATGGAAAGATTAGATGTCGCAGCTACTAACCGTGCAAGTTTTTACATCTACAACACTACGGCAGATGTTGACAAACTCATTAAAGCATTAGAAAAGGTATCAGAGTTGTTTAAATTATGAGTGACCCAATTTATACTGAAATTATAATCGACGAAGCTAAAAATGCCCAAAATGAAGGTGTCTTAGAAAATCCTGATATTTCTCAGCACGATGCAAATCCAATGTGTGGAGATAGCATAACTCTACAAATGAGGGTAAATAATGATACCATTTCAGATATTAAATGGCATGGAAATGGATGTACTATTTGTAAAGCCTGTACATCAGTTTTGACACAATTAATCAAAGGACAAGATTTGACTTTTGCAAAAAATCTAAAGAAAGAAGAAATTTTATCTGAATTAGGATTAGAACATTTGATTAGACAAAGTCCTGTTAGAATTAAATGTGCTTTATTATCTTTGAAGACGCTAAAGCTTGGTCTTTATACATATTTAGCTAAGAAAATGGAAAACTCAGGATCATTTGATAACTTAAAAGAAGAAGCATCAAAACTCTATTAACATGAGTGTTTTCAAGCCTTCAGTCCCAATTTCAATTCAGATAAGAAAAATAATTTATGATAAATATAATGATCCTGAACTAAAATTTACTAACGATGAAATTTTTGAAATTATAAAAAATAATGGTGATGTGGATAAATCATGGACAATTGATGATATGGAAAAATATTTTCAAGACATTTGTGACTCGGGTCTTGTTAGAAATATCGCACAAAATTTTACTACGGTCTGGTTTAAGCTTTTCAATACTATAAAAAAAATACAGTGTAACTCTTGTAAAAAAGAAAACTATCTAGGTGACTCTGAAGCTAGAATATGTCAAAATTCAGAATGTAAGGCATCTATTTAGCACGATATCTTTTAGCAGCCTCTTCTAAAACCTGAATCATTGGTAAAGTTTCTCCTGTTAAATACAACACAAGGGCTCCGCCAGCAGTACTAATATGATCTATTTTTTCTGCTAAACCATACTGCTTGAGGGCTGAAGTCAAGTGCCCACCACTTACTATAGTTGTAGCCATGGAATTGGCAACTCCTTCAAGAATTCCTTTTGTACCAAAACTAAACTGCTCTTTTTCAAAATAACCTGGTGGCCCACTAATGAAAACCGTCCCAGCCCCAGATATCAACTTGTTATAGTGTTCTACAGTCTTAGGTCCCACATCATATATGATGTCCTCCCTTGATAGATCTCTTACATCTACTTCAACCCTTGACCCATCCTTATCTATTGCAACATCTACTGGTGTGGAAAATACATCTGGGTATTCACCTATCAACGCATGAGCCTTTGCGACAATTTCTTCTTCTCTTTCGATTCCTAATGGTGCCCTAATACGCGCTTGTGCACGCATAAACACATTACCAATCAAACCAGTCAAAAGGACATGATCAGCCCTTCCCTTTTTAATTAACAATTTTATTGCTTCTAGCCTATCTCCCACCTTTGAACCACCAAGAACAATTACATGCGGAGCTTTTGCAACCATCATTATTTCGTCTAGCTTTTTAACTTCTCTTTCAACAATTTTTCCTGCACATGCAGGTAAGACATTTGCAAAACCAACAATTGATGGATGTGATCTATGTGCACTTGGAAATGAATCTAGTACACATAGATCAAAAAGTTTTGCTAATCTTTGAACCATTATAGTTTTAGCTGCATTTGTTGAAGAAAACTCATAATTTTCTTCTGCACATAGTCTTAGATTGTCAAGTAATAAAATATCTCCATTCTTTAAATTTTTTATTTCATTTTGAGCAGTTGTTCCAATCACATCCTCAATGTATTTTATTTTTTTATTCAATAATTTTTCTAATACCTCAGCATGCTTTTTCATTCCAGTATAGTCTTTATTTCCAACTCTTCCTTGATGTGATGCAACTACTAATTTGGAATTTTTTATCGCATTAATGGTCTCGGTTGCCTCTTCAATTCTTCTGGTTCCAGAAATTTCCATTGTATTAGGATCAATTGGACAATTCATGTCAACTCTCAAGAAAATGGTTTTACCTTTTAGATCAAAATCATCTAGAGTTAACAGCTTCACGCTATTCCTTTTTTTAACCAGCTTAAAATCTTTGAGCCGATCAGATAGATGATAAGAATTTTATTCTCAAGACTGACCTTTTAGATTCAGTAATGAATTAAGTTAGAGCAATTGGTATTTCTCATAATTTACTAAACATTATTGAGAAAAATTAAAAATGACATTACTGGGGGTTACTTAATTGCAGAAATGGATATTTGATATTCGCTCTAGACC
>DASPGM010000004.1:0-44686 GCA_035620615.1 Nitrosopumilaceae archaeon
TGGCGTTGACTCCAATTGAACCGCAGGCTTCACCCCTTGTGGTGCTCCCCCGCCAATTCCTTTAAGTTTCATACTTGCGTACGTACTTCCCAGGCGGCAAACTTAACGGCTTCCCTGCGGCACTGCACTGGCCACAAGCCAGTGCATCACCGAGTCTGCATCGTTTACAGCTGGGACTACCCGGGTATCTAATCCGGTTTGCTCCCCCAGCTTTCATCCCTCACCGTCGAACGTGTTCTGGTAGACCGCCTTCGCCACAGGTGGTCATCAATAGATCAAAGGATTTTACCCCTTCCTACCGAGTACCGTCTACCTCTCCCACTCCCTAGTTCTACAGTATTTCCGGCAGCCCACTAGTTGAGCTAGTGGATTTAACCGGGAACTTACAGAACCGGCTACGGATGCTTTAGGCCCAATAATCCTCCTGACCACTTGAGGTGCTGGTTTTACCGCGGCGGCTGACACCAGAACTTGCCCACCCCTTATTCATCAGTGGTTTTAGAACTAACAAAAGATTCCTTTAGCAGGAAACACTCGGATTAACCTTGTCGTGCTTGCGCACATTGCAAAGGTTTCTCGCCTGCTGCGCCCCATAGGGCCTGGGTCCGTGTCTCAGTACCCATCTCCGGGCTTCTCCTCTCAGAGCCCGTACCTGTAATAGCCTTGGTGGGCCATTACCTCACCAACAAGCTGATAGGCCGCAGTCCCATCCTACGGCGACGAATCATTTGGACCATAAACCGTTCCAGGATTAATGATCTATCGTGGATTATTCTCAGTTTCCCGAGGTTATCCACGTCCATAGGTTAGATTGACTACGTGTTACTGAGCCGTATGCCTTGTATTGCTACAATGACTCACATGGCTTAGTACCAATCCGATAGCAGTCAGGTCCGGCAGGATCAACCGGATTCTAAAATTTTATTATGATTATTGAAGTACATCGTTGTACTTTTTGGAATTGACGGAATGCACATAATCTTCACATCTCAGATAAGATCATGTGATCATACCCTCATATTGTATGCGTAACTGGAGGCTCGCGAATCATAAAATGGCAAATACTACCATACTTCATCACAAGCGCCGCACTTGCGTTACGTATGCAAATGCTCGATCTTATCAAATACATATAAACCATGCCTGATAGTCCCTGTTTTTGTATAGATTTGCGATCAATGATATATTACAAAAAGGTAAGATGAGATACTTGGAAGATGCCATCACAATATACAAAAAAAAGACACAGAAGTCGGCTAGCTTATTTGAAAAATCAAAAAAATATCATGTTAATGGAGTATCACACAACATTAGATTTTTTGAACCATACCCATTTGTAACAAAATCAGCAAAAGGTCAATTTCTAGAAGATGTTGATTCAAACAAATATGTAGATTATTGGATGGGTCATTGGAGTCTTATTTTAGGACATTCTCCAAAACCAGTAAGAGAAGCGGTCAAAAAACAGCTAGAGTCGGGGTGGATGTATGGAACTGTAAATAAAATGACTATGGAGTTATCTGAGATAATTCAAAATGCAGTTCCTGTAAGTGAAAAAATTCGCTATGTTACCTCTGGGACGGAGGCTACAATGTATGCAGTAAGATTAGCCAGAACAGTTACTGGGAAAAAAACTATAGCAAAAATTGATGGAGGCTGGCATGGATATACATCGGATTTACTAAAAACTGTAAATTGGCCATTTGATGTTTCAGAGAGCAGTGGGTTAGTTGATGAAAAACATGTAGTATCTCTTCCTCTAAATGATTTAGAAAAATCCCTTGAGATTTTGAAATTAGTAAAAGAGGATTTGGCTGGAACAATAATTGAACCACTTCTTGGTGGAGGTGGATGCATTCCAGCAGAAGAAGATTATCTAAAAGGAATCCAAGAATTTGTTCAAAAAAATAATTCGTTATTTATTTTAGATGAAATTGTTACTGGTTTTAGATTCAGATTTGGATGTCTTTACTCCACAATGAATCTTGATCCAGATATTGTCACTTTGGGAAAAATTGTCGGAGGGGGTTTTCCAATAGGAGTAATTTGTGGAAAAAATGAGATTATGGAATATGCAGATACTACAAAACAAGGAAAATCAAAAAGGGCATACATAGGGGGCGGAACATTTTCTGCAAATCCTGCAACAATGATTGCAGGTCATGCAACTTTAGTAGAACTCAATAAAAAAGGAAATGAGGTTTATTCCAAAATTGATGAACTTGGAAAAGAGGCAAGAGATCAGTTAGAAAAAGTATTTGAGGAGAAAGCTATCATTACGGGAAAAGGTTCATTATTTATGACACATTTTATTAAAGACAAAAATAGTAAGATAAAAAATGCGTCAGATGTAGCAAAATGTGATAATGCGTTACTACAAAAATATCATTTTGAGATGATTTCAAAAGATGGTATTTTCTTTTTGCCTGGAAAACTTGGAGTCATCTCTTATGCCCATTCAAAAGATGATATCAAAAATATGATAAATGCCTCTAGTCGATTTTCATCTACAATGTAGGAATAAATCTAACACGAAAGGCTCTTTAACTCCCATAATTTCATCTCAATTATGAAAAATGCAGTCATAATCTCATTCTTGATTGCCGTTTTTTTTATACCGCTTTCTGTAAATATGACATTTGCTCAACAGACACATGTAATTAACATACCAACAGGGGCTGCAAGTATTGATGCTCCTTACTTTTGGCAAAGTGAAAAAGATGGGGATACATCTGGAAAAATTCAGATTAATGCTTTAGATTCTGTTAGATGGGAAAATGCCGATACTGCAGCCCATACTGTAACTTCTGGGACTCCAGAGGGCGGACCAGACGGATTGTTTGATAGCAGTTTGTTTGGGCCTGGAAAAGATTTTGAATATCAATTTAAAATCGGGGGAGATTATGAATATTTTTGCATAGTACACCCTTGGATGACTGGAATTGTGATGGTATCTTCAGATTTACAAATTATTCCAAATGTTGGGGCAAAAGTAGGTGATGGAAAAACCACATTTGATGTAGAGTACAAGTATAACAAAAAAATCGCATCAGCAACAGTTGATGAAAAACAAAAGGCTATAACTTTTGAAATAGTCGGAAAGGCAAAAAGTGAAGATCACACCTTATCCTTAATGTTACCAAAATCTTTGATCAGTGAACCATATGTAATATGGGTAGATGGAAATCAAATCTTAGATTTTAAACTCACAGACAAAGGAGGAATAAATGAAGTAGTAATTCCAATGAAAGAAAAATCAGAGAGATTGACTATTATTGGTGCATCTGTAGTTCCAGAATTTGGGGCATTAACCATGATTATTCTCGGGATTGCTCTACTAAGTATTATGGCAATATCATTAAAAACCAATAGAATTAACTTTCCAAAACTCTAGGTAATTACCAAATTCGAAAAAATCTTAATTCTTAGTAAGCATTTAGAAAATTTGTTGAGTGGGCAAAAAAATCATAATAAAGCCTTAGATAGATTACAGAATTACAAATCATATCTGGAGAATCAGGTTTTAGAATTAAAAAAACTGGATGAAAAGTCAGAATTTATGAAAAAATGGAATGAAAACACCATAAAAGAAAGACAACAAGAGATTGCAGTAATTGATAATATAATTAAAAATTTAATTAGATTCTAGAAAATTAGCTCATTATAACAGAAAGTATTCTATACTATTTCAATAATACCTAATCAGAATTGCAAGAAAAAAAGTCAAAAAAACTAACTAACACAAAAAAAGAATATGAGGATGTTTTAGCATCAAAAGATCCTACTAAAATTTCGGAGACAGATTTAGAAGATTTGGCAAAAAAGGCAATAAAAAAATTCAAATCCTTAAGCTAGAAAAACCAAACTTTCATTATCTGGATAATAAATAAAATCCATTGTGATATTATTTGGTAAACCAAAAAATCCTGAAGATATTATTTATCAGGCAATATTATTAGTAGAAAAAAACCAGCCAAAAGCAGCTATAGCATTGTTTAATCAAGCATTAAAGGCAGATTCAAAAAATATTGAGGCATTATATAACAAAGGCTTAGCATTAAACCAGATTAAAAAATATCAAGATGCGATAACCTCTTTTGACAAAGTCTTAGAAATCAAACCAAAGGATTCCCCATCTTTGAATAATAGAGCAATTGCACTAGCTGAATTAGGAAATACCGAGGATGCTTTAGAATATTATGACAAAGCAATAGAAGCTGATTCAAAGTATTCTGCTGCCTACTATAACAAAGGTGTGCTATATGACAAGCTAGCAAAACATGAAGATTCACTGAGATGTCTTGATGAAGCAATAAAAATAGATCCTAAAAATTTAAGCTCACGTTTTTACAAAGGAATTGTTTTGGGCAAATTAAAAAAACACGAAGAAGCATTAAACTGTTTTTCAACTATTTGCAATTCAAATCCAAGACATATGGATGCATTGTTTCATAAAGGAATTGAAACAGCGGAACTTGGAAGACATAAACAGGCATTAGAGATTTTTGATAAACTCCTATCAGAGTATAAAAAAAATGTAAATGTTATTTATGCAAAATCTAGAAGCAAGGCAGCTCTTGGGGAAATAGACCAATCATTTGATTTATTAAAACAAGCTGTGTCCCAAAATCCTAAAGTAATTAAAAAATGGGCTAAACAAGAGCCTATTTTTGAGAGATTCCAAAATGATAAAAGATTTCAAAAAATTACAGGACATTAAAGTAATAGAAGGAAGTGAAGGTACAACAATTCGCCAAATCTTTCATCCGCATAACACTTTAAACGGAATTAGATTTAGTATTGCTCACTCAATAATTGCACCTAATAAAAAATCAAAACTACATAAAATGAAAACATCAGAAGTGTATTATATTTTAGAAGGAAAAGGAATTTTGCAAATAGATGATAAATCAGTCCAAATTTCAAAAGATAATGTAATCTATATACCTCCTAATTCAAAACAACAGATTAAAAATACTGGAAAAAATGAATTAAAGTTTTTATGTATTGTAGATCCTGCATGGACTAAAGAAGATGAAGAAATTTTAGAAAAATGAAATGCTACAAAATTTCAGTTAAATTAACTTACTAAATAGTTATTGGTTTTGATTTAAAATTTTTATCTTTCTCTTTGTTAATTGTATGCATTACACGAACAAGTTCATCCATTTCATATGGTTTGCTTACAATAGCAGAAGCCCCTAGAGAAATTAATTTTTCTTTTTCATCATGTGCTATAGAAGCTGAGACGACAATAACTTTAGCATTAGAGTCATATTCCAAAATTTTTCTTAAACCATAAAATCCATCATAAAATGGCATCAACATATCTAAGAGTACAAAATCAGGTTTGAGTTTTTTGTATAATTGAACTGCGTCTAATCCATTAAATCCCTTAGCTAAAACATCGAGCCCCTTTATTCTAAGGCATTCAGATAATACCTCTGCTCCGTCAGGATCATCCTCTATCACTATCACTTTCATACTTAATTAAAAGAATCAGAAACATAATTTTGACTGTGTGTCTTAGATGAACACTCTACCCACGTGACTTAAGATAATGAAGAAATTGAAAATAACGCCTCATAATGTGATCTAGTTTTAAACAAATTATTTTTAATCTAGGAAAGATTATCCAAAAATGATGAATGACTATCAGGCATATCAAACTCTCAAACTAAACTCTAACGCATCATTTGAGGATGTAAAATATGCTTATAGAAAATTGGCCTTAGAGTTACATCCAGATAAAAATTCTAGTGAACGTGATGGCTCAAAATTTAAATCAGTTACTGCAGCTTATCATGTTTTAAAAAATAATCATAAAAAAAATAATTCCAGTATAACAAATAATTCAAATGGAAAACATACCAATAAAAACACAAAAAATGAAGAAATGTTTAGAAAGAAAAAACCGCAATGGGGAGCCGGACCAAATGGAAAAACGCCTGAGGAAGATTGGAGTAGATTTACAAAAGAGTTTGAAGAGGAAAATCCAAGCTTTTGGAAAAAATACGAAGAAGAGTTTTGGAAAAATTATGATACAAGAGTAAAAAACGATAGAGGGTATGGAGACCAAAAAGAGAGGCCTAAAAAATCTGAACCAAAAATGAATTTATCTGTTGATGTAGATCCCTCATTATGTATTGGCTGTTGTAGTTGCGAAACAATAGCCCCTGAAGTTTTTGCGGTAGATAAATTAACAAAAATGAATCCAAAATCCAGAGCCTATAATGAGAAAGGAGCAGGATACAATAAGATTATGAATGCAGCAGAAACATGCCCAACTAAAGCAATTAATGTACACGATATTGATTTGAAAAAGCGAATATATCCCTGGTAGATATCTATTCTTTTAATTTTTCATAAATTTGGTTTGTTTCTTTATCGGATAATTTTGCCATATTACGAAACATACTATGAACTGGACCCGCCGAGTCTTTTGGGCTTCGCGGAATGAGGTGAACATGTACGTGTGGTATTTCTTGTCCACTCTCCTTCCCATTATGAATAGCTACCAAAGTTGCATTTGTAATCTTGTCAATTTTGGCAATAGTCTTTCGAACGGTCTCAAACAAATCTGCGTTATCTTCTATTGAGATATCTTGTATTTTTTCATAATGTATTTTTGGAATCACCAGCGAGTGTCCCAGGGTTAATGGAAAAGCATCCATAAAAGCAATTGATTTGGAAGTTTCTGCAATTATTTTAGCTGAAATTTCCTTATTAACAATTTTACAAAATATACAATCCATAAAATATGTAAAAAAAGTCTGTTTTATTAAATTAACAATTAATTATGGAGTAACTATTGTGGCCCAAGCAAGATCTCTTCCAAATTTTAGCATTACAGTTGTGCCTGGTTCTAGCCCACAGTTCTCTATAGTTTTTGGGATATGATCAGATGTGGTAGCATAACATATACCATCAGAATTAGAAAGAATCGTTGCTTCTTCAAATACATCTTCTCTAATCAAATTCCAAAAGGGAAAAACTACTGTTGCCAATATTATTCCCGCTAGAACAAACGCACCTCCAAATATGGCGCCATATTTTTGTGAATCTGTAAGGACTACCATTTAGTTTTACCACATTCCACCTTCAGAATATCCACCCTTTGCATCCATCTTTTTCTCAGGAACATTTCCATGTGCTTTTTTTAGATGACGTTTTAGGCGCTCTGGATCATGCAATTCCAATCCACATTCTTTACATTTTGTAGTATTCTTGTCTTCCTTTTTTTTAAAGAGTCCCAATAAAAATAAGAAATTAAGATATACATTATAAAGGATACTGACTGATTCAAAATTCGTGGAATTGAAAAATATTACCGTTTTAGGTTCTGGAATTATGGGTCATGGCATTGCACAGGTTTCTGCAATGTCAGGATATAACGTAGTGCTAAGAGATATCGAACAACAATTTTTGGATAAAGCCATGGAGAAAATAAAATGGAGCCTTGATAAGCTTGTCTCAAAAGAAAAAATCTCTCAAAGTCAGGCAACCGATATTTATTCTAGAATTAAACCAATTGTTGATTTAAAACAAGCCGTAAAAGATTGTGATTTGGTAATCGAAGCAGTTCCCGAAATAATGGAATTAAAAAGAAAAGTGTATTCTGAATTAGATAATGTAGCAGCCAAAAATGTAATTTTTGCATCAAATACAAGCACTCTACCAATCACAGAAATTGCAAATACTACAACCAGACCAGAAAAATTTATTGGGATTCACTTTTTTAATCCTCCACAATTAATGAAGTTAGTCGAGATAATTCCCGGCCAAAAAACTTCTCAAGAAGTTCTCAAAATTACAACAGACTATGTCAAATCAGTTAAAAAAGAACCTGTAATATGTAGAAAGGATGTTCCTGGATTTATCGTAAATAGATTATTCATACCTTTGGTACATGAAGCATGTTATGTTATGGACAGACAAAAAATTCAATTAACTGAAATTGATTCGGCAGTAAAGTATAACCTTGGATTCCCAATGGGAATTTTTGAATTAGCTGATTTTACAGGGATGGATGTAATTCACAAAGCAACCATTGAAATGCATCTAAGAGATAAAAAAGTAATTAGGCCGCATCCCAAAATTGAAGAGCTATATAATGAAAAAAAGTTAGGTCAAAAATCTGGAGAGGGTTTTTACAAATATGCAGAGCAAAAGTATGAACGAATAACACTATCAGAAGATCTTGCAAAAAAATGCAATCCCATACAGATACTTGCTAATATTCTAAACAATGCAGCATGGTTAGTTACTAAAGGAGCAAGCGACATCCAAGAAATTGAAAATGCTGCAAAATTAGGGTTAGGGCTTAAAAAACCACTTTTTGATACAGCAAAAGAATATGGAATCTCAAATATTGTTACAGAATTAGAAAATTTATCAAAAAAACATGGCCAATTTTATGAACCAGATCCATTGCTTATTTCGTTGAAGTAATTTGTTTGAGGATGTAGTTGACAGCATCTTTAGGTGAATCTGCGCCAAAAATTTTTACCTTATTTCTATGATCCAAATAGGTGTCTGCATATTTTGCAGCTACATCTCCAGAATTTTTCAAGGCAGCCATCGGTTTGCCATGAACATATGATGCACAAACTTCTGTTAGTGTTCCAGAACCACCTCCAATTACAATTACTCCATCTGCGGAAAGTGCAGTCAAAAAATCTCGCGTATGGCCCATTCCAGTAGGAATTACAATGTCACAGTATTCATTTGCAGCAGATGCCTTATCCTGTGGAATTATTCCAACAGTTAATCCACCCGCAGAATGAGCCCCGTGTGATGCTGCTCTCATAACTCCTCCTAATCCTCCTGTAATCAAAACTGCACCGGATTTTGCGATCTCTGAACCAGTTTCAAATGCAAGTTTTTCATGTAAAGGAGTACATCCTTCATCATCATGACCAATAATCAAGATTTGATATTTTTTTGTCATGATGGTATATTTTTACTTCGTATCAAATATCTTTTGGAAGCACAAAGGATATAAAATAATAACATTAAGACATAGTATGGAAAAACGATCGATGCCAATTTGTTTTACTAATGAGGAATACAAAAAAATTGAAGAATTCGCAAAAAAGCATGGAATGCTTAATGCAAGCCAAGCAGTTGAAAAACTTCTTGAGTAAATTACATATTATTAGGCATTAATTCAAGTTTCTTTTCGTTAGGATATGAATTAAGGTTGAAATTAAATATAGAATAAAAAGTGGTTATGCGTATTGAAATTTTTCAATCGATCTCCAGTATATTGTACTATTTGTAAAAAACTGCTTAAACATAAACATAAACCAAAAAAGGAATGGAATATTGACGGTTCTCTTTGTGCTGAATGTCATCTAGATAAGATGAAGGAATTTTTTGAAGGAACTATGACGCAAAAATGTGTAAACTGTAGTGTTAAAAAGAAAATTACAGATTTATGGGAGCCAAGATGGCAATGGGAGATGGAAGGACTTTTGTGTAAAGATTGTTTTGATAAAAAAGAAAAAGATTTTACTGCAAAAAAAGAGTTCTGTAGTATTTGTGGATCTAAATTAGGATTTTTTAGATACAATCCTAAACCAAAGTGGAAGGTTGAAGGGCAGCTATGCAGAAAATGTTGGGATTCCCAAAAAGAGCGAGATAGATAATGGGGTTTTTTAAAAAAAATAAATGCGATAAATGTGGTAAAAAATTTTCAAAACAAGAAGAGATTATGCATCATCAACAAGTTGTGCACAATAAGGATTTACCATACGATTGTAAACAGTGTAATGAGTTTTTTTCAAGTATGGAAGAAATGCGAACTCATCTCCAAAGATATCATAGTTATAAAAAAGATAGAATTTAGTTTTAAATTGCTTTTACGGTTTTTACTATTGGTGCTCTAATTTTTGTAAAGACTCTAAATCCACATATACATTTTATTTCTGGAAGTCTTGATAATTCAGTATTTGGAACATTTGTACCACATCTCAAACAAGAGTAAATTACATCAAATTTTGCAGATTGGGTTGATTCATCTAGAGGTGTTTCTTCGATTGGAGTTTCAGGAATATCTTCAGCCATATCTTTTATCATAATTTTTCTATAATTTAAAACTAACAAATAATCAGGTTAAAGATAATTCGATATAAACGTCATCTGGAATCTTTAATCGCATTAGTTGTCGAATCGCTTTATCATCGGCACTTAAATCAATAATTCGTCTATGCATTCTCATCTCCCATTTTTCATATGTTTCTGTACCACTTCCACATGGGGATTTTCTTGTTGCAATGTGTAATCGCTTTACTGGTAGAGGAGTAGGTCCTTTTATTTTAACTCCAGTTTTATCTCCAATCCCCATAATTTCAGTGCAGACACCATCTAATTTCGGCAAGCTAGTGCTTGTAAGTTTAATGCGGGCAGATTGGGTCAATCCACTAACCCACTATGGTTTGTATTCTTCAGTAATATCTTTAACAATTCCTGCTGCAATTGTTGCACCCATATCTCTTAGTGCAAATCTTCCTAATTCAGGAAATTCTGAAAATGATTCAATTGGAGTAGGTCTTACTGGTTTTATTCTAACAATAGCAGAATCACCAACTTTAAGAAACTTAGGATCTTTTTCTTCAACTGCACCAGATGCTGGATTAATTTTTGCTTCAAACGCAACAATAGTAGCTGCCACTTGTGCAGTATGGCAGTGCATTACGGGAGTATAACCTGGAGCAATTGCTGTTGGATGATGAATAACAATAATTTGCGCTCTAAATTCATTTGCACATTTTGGTGGTTTATCTGGAGTGCCCATGACATCACCTCGTTTGATATCTTTTTTCTCAATACCTCTTAGGTTAAATCCAATGTTGTCACCTGCAGCAGCAGATGGCATTTCAGTGTGATGTGTTTCAATTGATTTTATTTCACCTACAGCTCCAGATGGCATTATGATAATTTTGTCATTAGGTTTCATTATACCTGTCTCCACACGACCTACTGGAACAGTACCTACACCAGTGATTGTATAAACATCTTGAATTGGGACTCGTAATGGTTTGCCAGTTGGTTTTTCTGGATAAGTAAAGTCATCAAATGCTTGAAGTAATGTTTTACCTGTCCACCACGGCATATTTTCTGATTTTTTAACTAAATTATCTCCCTTCCAACCGGATACTGGGATAAATGGTACTTGGTCAAGTTTGTAGCCAACAGATTTTACAAGTGCTTCGCCTTTGGCTTTTGCTTTTTTGAATGCATCTTCAGAATATTTACTATCATCCATTTTGTTAATTGCAACAATAAGTTGGTTAACACCAAGAGTTTTGAGTAAAAAGGCATGCTCTCTTGCTTGTCCACCAGGAGCAACAGCAGTATCGGTTTCACCTTCCTTTGCGGAAAGAACCAAAACTGCACAATCTGCTTCAGAGGCACCAGTAATCATATTTTTAATAAAGTCCCTGTGGCCAGGGGCATCAATTAGAGTGAAAAAGTATTTTGGAGTTTCAAACTTTTGAAAGGCAAGATCGATTGTGATACCACGTTCTCTTTCGTCTTTGATATTATCCATGACCCAAGCATATTTGAAGGTGTCACCTTTTCCTGTTTTTTCAGATTCTTCTGCATGTTGGGCGATGGTTCTCTCATCAACTACACCAAGATCCATTAGGAAATGACCCATTGTAGTAGATTTTCCATTATCAATATGACCAGTTACGATCAAATTTAGGTGTGGTTTATCTGCCATATCGACTTCGTAGTGAGAGGGGTTTTATTACCATTTCGATTATTTTGAAAAAAATCTTATTTTTTTTCAATTTTTTTTCAATAATGAGTTCGATGAATTAGACATAAATCAAAGGTGGAAGTGAGACAAGCCATGAAAATTACGGTTTCAGTGATTAAAGCAGATGTGGGAGGTATTGGAGGGCATACTAGACCAAGTGATGGATTGTTAGAAGCAGTTAGAAAAATAGTTCAAAATTCCAAGGATTTGTTAATTGATTCGTATATTGGTTATTGCGGAGACGATGTCCATATTGTAATGAGTCATACTAAAGGGGTAGATAATCAACAAATTCATGAGCTTGCATGGAAAGCCTTTGAAGCTGGCACTCAAGTTGCAAAACAAGAGGGACTATACGGGGCAGGGCAAGATCTGTTAAAAGATTCATTTTCTGGAAATGTGAAAGGAATGGGTCCAGGAGTTGCAGAATTAGAATTTGAAGAGAGACCTAATGAGGCTTTCACTATATTTGCGGCTGATAAAACTGAACCAGGAGCATTCAATTATCCATTTTATAGAATGTTTGTAGACTCGTTAAGCAATACTGGATTAATTGTAAACAAATCACTAGCAAGGGGAGTAAAATTCAATGTCATGGATGTAGAAGAAGGAAAAATTGCTGAACTAAATTTGTGGGAAGACAAACCGACACTTGAAGCTGCTTTAATGTATCCTGGCAGATATGTAGTATCGTCTATTTACACAAAAGAAAATGAACCCATTGTTTCTTCATCAACAGATAGATTACACAATATAGCTGGAACATATGTTGGAAAAGATGACCCAATTTGTATAGTTAGAACCCAAAAAAATTTCCCAGCAACAGAAGAAGTTGGAAGCGCTTTTAATAATCCACATTATGTTGCTGGCAATACTAGAGGCAGTCACCACATGCCATTAATGCCAGTCAAACTTAATTCAGCTGCTACAATTGATTTTTGCATTCCAATTGTTGAAGCACTTGTATTTAGTATGCATAATGGAAAACTAATTGGACCTTATGATGGCTTTTCAACTCCAGATTGGGACTATATACGAGAAATTGCAACAAAACGAGCTCTAGCCATTAGAAGTCAAGGCTTCATTCATCCTGCAACACTAGTACCTTCCGAACTTGAATATGCTGAAGGCTATAAAGACAGGATCAAAGTTTTAGAAAACAAGATGAAGTCATTACCTGATTCCCCAAATAAAGCAGGCACGACAAAAGGACGATATGAAGATCCCGATTAAACAAATAATCATTAATTTTTACCTCGTTATTTGAAAAATTTCAATCATTGTTTTTTAGTTAACAAAGAGTTAAAAGAAAAGAAGAGCAACCTATAATGGTAAAAATGGATAAATTAAAGCCCTTGATTGAATTTAGATTTTTCATACTTACTGCAATAGGAGTGCTAACTTTTTCTAACTTTGTCATTGTGCTATTTGGGCAAACTATTCCTAACATTGTAGGAGGGTTCTTTAAGGACGTAGGAGTCATGTTTATTGTAGCAGCTGTTTTCATTTTTGCTTTTACATGGCTACTTAAAGCAAAGCCTCACAATAAGCCAAAAAAATACTCTGTTGTAGTTTTTGATGTTTATGGAACTAAATCATACATAGAAGGCATACGCACAGAGTTTAAGATTCATGATGTTGCATGGAGTTATATGAAACAATACAAGGCATCTTTCCCACTTTACAATTTTGCCTTAGTATCTGACAATCCAAAAGCCGAAAAAAAGACAATCATTCGATACATTTAGCATCTCACTTTTATTCAAGATCCTATAAAAAATTCAAAGTGAAGTTTTCTGTCCTTGCTGAAACTTTTGAGAAGATGGAGAATACTACAAAGCGTTTAGAATTAACAGACTTCTTAGTAAATTTATTCAAAGAAACTCCTCCTGAATTACTTGATAAAGTTGTTTATTTGATTCAAGGGAAACTACGACCAGATTTTGAAGGAATTGAAATTGGAGTTGCAGAAAAATTAGTAATTCGAGCAGTTCATCGCTCAACTGCAATAGAATCAAAGATAATCGAGGAAGCGTATAGGAAGGACGGCGATTTGGGCCATGCAGTTTCAAAACTAATTGAAAAAAAAACACAAACTACATTATTTGATGCAGTTGAAGGAGATAATCAAACTTTAGAATTAGTGTATGATTCGTTATGCAAAATTGCAGAGTTAGAAGGAAGTGGTAAAAATGTTTTAGATAAAAAAATGAATTATGTTTCAAGTCTTTTAAATAATGTTAGTCCAATTTCTGCAAAATTTATCATTAAAATATTAATTGGCACAATGCGTTTGGGAGTTGCAGATAATACAATTTTAGATGGATTATCAATTGCATTTACTAAATCAAAATCAAACAGAGAAAAAATAGAAGCAGCGTATAATGTTTCAAGTGATCTAGGAAAAGTTGCACAAGTTGCTGCCAAATATGGGCTCAAAGGAATTGAGGAATTCAGAGTCAAAGTTTTCAGTCCTATCAGGCCAATGTTAGCTGATCGTGTAAAGAGTGAGCAAGAAGCAATTGAAAAAATGGGAAAGAGATTTGCTGCAGAATACAAACTTGATGGCGAACGAGTACAAATTCATTTAGAAAATGGAAAGGTAGATCTTTTTTCAAGAAGACTAGAGAACATTAGAAGCTATTATCCAGACATTGTAGAAAACATACCAAAAGCACTTAGAGTAAAAAATGCAATTTTAGAAGCCGAAGCAGTGGCAATTAATGAAAACAGCGGAGAGTTTTTACCATTTCAAGAACTAATGCATAGAAGAAGAAAATACAATATAGAAAAAACAGTTTTACAATATCCTATTACTGTAAATTTGTTTGACGTTCTATATGTAGACGGGAAAAGTTGTCTTGATTTTAGTTATGAAAAAAGGCGTGCATTATTAAACGAAATAGTAATTGAGGATAATTTTACAAAGATAATTCCTCAGAGAATAGTAACAAATGAAAATGAAATTGAAGATTTTCTTGAAAATTCAATCAATGCAGGTTGTGAAGGAGTAATGTTAAAAGATCTAAATGCACCATATAGAGCAGGTTCAAGAGGGAGTAATTGGTTAAAGCTAAAGCGAGAATACAGAAATGATCTTGGTGATAGTTTAGACTTGGTTGTAGTTGGCGCATTTTTTGGGCGAGGTAGGCGAACTGGAAAATATGGAACTCTGCTGTTATCAACTTATAATAATGAACAGGATACATTCCCAACAATTTGTAAAGTTGGAACAGGTTTTACAGATGAAAATTTAGACCAATTTTATCAAATTTTATCAAGTAAAGTAACACTAAAGAAAAATCCAAGAATTAAAAGCGAAATGGAGGCTGATGTATGGTTTGAACCAGAACTTGTTATTGAAATTGTTGCATCAGAAATTACACTTAGTCCAATTCATAAAACTGCCCTAGACATAATTCGTAAAGGAAGTGGACTTGCGTTGAGATTTCCAAAATTTACAGGAAAAATAAGATTAGAAAAATCTCCAGAAAATGCATCAACAGATCAAGAAGTATTTTCTCTATACAAGGGTCAGACAAAAATTACTCAAAATACAGATTGAGGCTAATTCAATTTGTGAAGGTATGATTTTTTCACAAGGGTTTAAATTAACTTTCTATAGATAACAAATTTCGTACATGTACAGTGGGGAATTGGAGGTTCAGGCAAAACGAAAAGCAATTGCTGTTTTACAAGATGAGATAAATAGAATTTTAAACGCCGCAAGGAGTTTGGCTACTCTTCCAGAATTTATGATGAAGAAAAATAAGACAGAAGTAAAAAACACTCTTGAGCAAATTGTCAGTATTGAAGATGAAGTAGAGGCACTTCGAAGAAAGATTACACGAGATGTAGCAGATGTTGGAGGACTAATCATGAATAGAGAAAATCTCCTAAATACTGCTTATACCATGGATGAAATTGCAGGATACATTACAGGTATTTCTTTCAAATTATCTAATATCAAACCTGCAACGCTAAAGACTGCAGATTTAGATAAAGATCTTACTGAACTAATTGAGCTAGTTGTAGATGAAGTTTACAAGTTAAATGAAATTATTCGTAGTCTTAATACAAATTCTTCAAATTCAATTGATCTTGCTCAAGAAACCCAAAAAATTGAAAGAGAGATTGATACCAAATATCGTAAAATAACAATTAAGATACTAAATGAAATTACAAATACTAAAGAAATTATCTTAATGAAAGACGTAATAGAAGGAATTGAAGAAATGGCAGATAAATGCCAAGAAGTGTCTGATTCATTTATTCTATTAGCATTAAGCATTTAGGTTTATTGCGAATTCAATCAGAGTTTTTTACTGCATCAGATACAGTGTAAGTTCCATTAGAATTAAATTTGCAATTAGTTCATTTGATGGCATCCATACATCTACATTTACATTTACATTTGGAATGAACAAAACTAAAGATATTCCAAAAAAGATTTCGACGAGAGAAGATGGCACAATTGCATAGGTACAATAAGTTAATACCCTTAATTATTAAAAGAATTTCTGACTTGAAAAGTGAATTAATTGATAATCGAATCGTGGTATGGAATATTAAGGCCTCTCAAAAACTTTTCGCCAATGGGTATTATGGAAAACCAATTGGGATGCCAAAACCAAAACTTGATGAAATTAATGTTCCACTTGTTTTGGATCTAATGGAAGGTTATTACTTACTTCAAAATTCAATAATTACTATTTACAAAGAGAAAAAAAAGGTTTTAGAAAAAGAGATGGCAGAGATATGTAAAAAGGAATATCATAATTTTGATAAAAAATTTTTAGTTTACAAAAATTTTAGAGATAAAGGTTACATTATTAATCCAGGAATTAAATTTGGATGTGATTTTGCTGTATATCAAAAAGGTCCCGGCATTGATCATGCTCCGTACTTGGTTGAAGTTTACAACTCAAATGATTCTATTTCGTCAACTGGGGTAGTACTTGCAGGACGATTAGCTACCACAGTGAGAAAACAATTCATTTTAGCAATTCCTCATGGAAAGGATAATGTAAACTATTTAGCACTTGATTGGTGGAAAGCTTAAAGAGATTTAATGTGTCCTGCTATTTTATCATAGATTTCAAATAATTCTTTTGTTACTCCAAATTCATAGTTATTTTTCCATTTCCCATAGATTCTTACAGCATTTTCTGTAGGATCAACAAAAATAGTCGCATCGTTTATTGATTGTTTTTGAATCAATTCGTTAAGAGAGGCATCACTGTTTAGTGTCTTTGCCAATTCTCCTCCATTCCATTTAACACTTTGAATTTTTTTGGAACCAAAATAACCTTTTGTTAAAAGAATTGTTCTAGCTACAAAATCGGTATTTCTGATTCCAGTGTTTTTCCTAACAATAAAATGGGATTGAAATCGGTCTTGCGCTCCCCATGGAAGTGGATTTGGATCTTGCATATGTTATCCTTTCTGAATTATTTGTACCGCGTCGATGTTAGTTTTTTTTATTTCTAAACATCCCTTATTTGTAACCATTCTAGGGGTTTGGGCAAAATATCTACTGTAATAGTCTCCTTTCTCAATGTCATCAGTTCCAATATCTTTAGGTTTAGATTCAATACCAATTTTGGATAAAATTTCACTTAATCGTTCAGGAAATGTCTTAGGAATAAAAGTATCTGGTTCAGAATCATGCATGTAAAATGAGGGGTTTATCCCTCAAATAAAGATTAATTCGCCATAAGATGATCCAATTAAATAATACAAAAAGTTCTTCATTTTATTAATGCTAAAATTTCAAGATAAAGTTACCCTCATAACTGGCAGTGGAACTGGCATAGGTCAAGCAATTGCAAAAAAGTTTGCAGAAAATGGTGCAAGCGTAATAATTCTTGGAAGGAGAAGTGAACCTCTTGAGGAAACTAAAAAAATCCTTGACGAAATTATCTCAAAGGTTCAAAGCAATGCTTTTGTGAAAATTTTTGCAGGAGTAGATGTAAGTGATGAAAATGGAATAAGTGAAATGTTTGATTCTCTTGCAGATTCAAAAATAAATGTAGATATTGTTGTAAATAATGCAGGGGTTTCTGGACCTGTAACATGTTTTGCTAATGATAATTTAGATGATTTCAAAAGCACTGTAAGTATTCATCTTACAGGAACATTTTGGACATCAGTTCAAGCACTAAAAGTAATGAAAAAAGGAGGAAAAATTATTACAATTTCAACATTCTTTTCGGAGGAAAGGCCACTTGAACAGCGTCCTTATAGATTTAGAGATCCATATACTGCTTCCCAAGGAGCAAAAAATAGACTGGCTGAAGCAATGTCGTGGGAGTTAGTAGATAGGGGAATTGTTTCTATTGCTACAAATCCTGGACCTGTACACTCTGATAGAATTTACAAAACAGTATATCCAAAGGCAGCAGCAGAATTTTTTCGTGTAACAGGATTTGAAGATCTTTCTCCTATTCAAGTCGAGACTGTAAATAAGGAACTAGTTCAACTTTTAGGCGAAGAGGAGTCTGTAATTACCCAAGGAATTTCAAAAATTGCAAGTAGCTTTGTAAAATCTAATGGAGGCGATTCTAAAAAAGTATCTACGACTCTAACCAATCTATTAACAAAGATTCAGAGCGTTGCTGAAAAAATCCAACTAAATACATCTAAAATGATTGCTGATGAACAGTTCTTATCCCAATCACAAGTAGCAGAAACCGTTTTATGTCTTGCAGATGACGAAATGGCAAAAATTCTTAACGGCAAAGTTATACCAGGGGATAGAGTATTTTATCCTGTAAGAGCTCATATTGCAGGAGCAACTCCAAGCGTGTCCCAACCAAGCTTTAATGGAACGTCCGTAGTCTTTACAATCGATGCAACTGATAAGACAGATGCAGAAAGAATAGAATATTTAGCAACACATGTTGAGAAAAATGGAGGAAAGGCTGTTTGCATAATTTCAGAAAATACTCCAAAAGAGTTACAAGATTTAATCAGTAGTAAATTCCATTCTCATGTTTCAAATATAAAAAATCCTGATGAAGTTAAGAGATGGCTTGAAACTGCATCTAAGAACATGGGGAAAATATGTGCAATAATTCATGTTACTGGAAAAGTTCCAGAATTTTCTAAATTAATTGAGTTATCAAGAAGCCAATGGGATGATTTGGTTGATAAATTCATCAATACTCCAGCTACAGTCATACAACAAGCTTTAGAACATTATGTTCCAGGAGGAGGGAAAGATCCGAGATTATATAAAAATAAAACTGGAGTGGTATTGACCATCGGACCTGACTTGCCGGTTGGAAGGAAGGTTTCTGGTGCACTTCGAGCACAAGTGGAGGTATTTCGTGGAGCATTACGACCATTAACAACAACGATTAATCAAGAATTAAGTGATGTACTAGAATCAAAAATTAGAGCATTTTTAGTTTTACCTGGGTCTATTGATGGTAAAGAACCCATAAATGATAGTATTGTACAGGCTTTGAATTTTTTTGTAACAGAAAAGGCTCCATCGTCTGCTGAAGTTATTTTCTGTGTAGATGAAGTAAGATAGAATGAAAAAATTTTCTGAACTCAAAGTGGGAGAAGAATTCTATTCTACCTGTAGTATTTCTGAAAAAGAATTAGAAGAATATCTAAGGTTTTCACGAGTAAAAAATGTGCTTTTAGATGATCCTACTTTGAAAAATAAACTAGTATCTGGAAGAGCAATCCTATCTAGGATGGAGGGGGAATTTACAAGACTGAGTCAAATTTATGGGAATGCATTAATCTTTATTGGTACAGATGGGGATGCTGAATGGGATTATAGAAATTCACGTTTTCTAAAACCACTAAAAACTGATGAAGTTTTGAAAATTAAATTTACAATTTCGTCAAAAGAAGATGTGGATGATGAATATGGTAAAATTGCAATCGATTATGAAGGTACAAAACAAAATGGAGAGTTAGTAGCAATATCAAAAAAGAATCTGTATAGAATTAAAAAGGAACCTCCAAGGAATCAATAAAAAGTTTAACTGCGACAGCAATTAGAACTATTGAAATAAGAATTTTCAAAGTATTTTCTTTGATTTCGATAGATAGTCTTGCTCCTAATAAGCCACCTACAAATGCACCGGATGAAAGTAAAAGAACATGGTAAAAATCTGGATGCCCTAAAATGCTATGGGTAATTAATGCTGAAAAGGATGCAAACAATAGGATAAATTGAGAAGTAGGAGCTGCATTTTTCATAGATAAGCCCATCATAACGACCATTAATGGTACAAAGATTATACCACCACCGACTCCAAATAGACCAGATATTATTCCGGCTAAAAAGCTTGAACCTACTGCAAGGATCATTATCAGTTTTGAAAAGTTTTGAATTTTTGGCTCAATCTTTCTTGTGGAAAAAATGTAAATGCTTGCAGAAATCAAAATTAATGCAAATAAAATTTTGAATGATGATGGAGTAATATCTGATGAGATGTATGCTCCAAGTATAGTACCAGGTATTGAAAGTAAACCTAGTTTTAATCCAATAGAAAATTGAATTTTTTGTTGTTTGGCGTAAGATATTGACGATGCCGCTGCGTTGCTAAATACAGCAAATATACTATTACTGGATGCCATTACAGGTGAAAATCCAAAAAATGTTAGAACAGGCACAATGATTATTCCCCCTCCCAAACCAATTATAGATCCTAATAATCCGGCAACAACACCAAGTGGTATTAGCCAAAGTTCTTCCAACATATTAGTCTGAAATAGGAAATGATTCTTCCATGCTTAGTTTGTTTTGATCATAAATAACGACAAATTCGTTAAATCACTTTGAATTATTTAATTCATTTAGAAATCATTAATTTCCAGAGATATCCTTCAGTATTGGTAGTTAATTCTAATTGAAGCTGAAAACTCATTAGATTAGCGTATGATTTACTAGTTGGATTTTTATCGCCAAGATGAAAATTCTTTTGTGCATCAATCCAATCTCCAACTGACTCAATATCTTCAGGGCCAATGTCTTCCCAGCAGTTACAGATTAAGTTATCAATTACTGTTTCATAAACAGATTTTGTATAATTAAGATTTTGTAGGAATGGATCATCTTGAATCACTATCAGAACGATTTTTGGCGAATTTTGAGAACCGATCATGTGTATGTTACCAAGAAATTTTTTTTCTGAAGTACGCAGCTCTGTAGAAGTACAGTATTCTACTACATCATCCATTTTCTCATTTGAAAAAAAAGAACAGTATTTTTTAATGTCTTCAATTTTTGATAATTTTACAGAAGAAGACATTGAAATTCCCATACTTGCTAAACTTTCCTTTAATTGTGAATTTGCATCAACATATGTAAAATCAAATTCTGAAAAGGAATCGGGGGCAATTGCATTATCACTAGCTGTAAAAATACTAAAAATGAAGAAAATACCAATAGCTACAATTGGGATACCAATGAAAGGGTAAGTCCTATTATTCATTTTCCTATTTCCTAGATTTACTAAGATAAGCCTTTGCAAATTTTAGAGGGAATCTAAATTGAAATTATTTCCAAAGTGGATTCAGTTGTGATGTTAAACTCATCAACAAATCCTGCCGTAACTTCTAAAATATATTTTGCAGATTTATTTCCACCTTTATAGGATGGACATGTTACTGTCTCTAATGCAGTAAGACAAGGAGGAATATTTTTCTCAATAAAGACTACCCTCCCATCATCATCTATCCAAATAACATCTAGTGGAAATTGCATGTTAAGCATCCAGATTGAATTTTTGCTTGCTTCATCAAAAACTAATAACATGCCTTCGTCAAAGGAAAGTTGTTCTTGGAACATTAGTCCTCTAGCACGTCTTGGGTCAGTATCAGCAACTTGAACTTCCAATACTAGCCCATCAAGTTTTACCAGCCCTCTTGGAAATTCGGTGGATTCAAGTTTGACGTCACTTGGAAGTGACAAAACGCCTGCAATCCCTACAATGAAGGCAGCTATAGTAATTGGAACTAAAACTTGAATTCTGGTTGCCATAAAGATATACAGAAATCTCTGAATAAAAACTAAAAGTAATCAAAAAACGGATTTTTTAAAATCTTGAATTGATGAAACGGTATTTTTTGTTTCATGTCCTATGTCATGAATTGTTGAACCATTGTATATCTTTTCAAGATATTTACCAGCCAAAATCATTGGGCCACCAATAAGATTAGTAACTCCTGTAGGTTCAGGTACCCAAAAAATGATAAATCCAATTTTTTGAAGTTTGCCTCCTGGAGCAGGAGCTTTTTGTAATGCTCGAAGAGACGTAGCGGTTCTTTTATCATCTACTTTAGATAATTCAGAATACAGTCCTGCTCGTCTTTTTGCAGATTCTGATATAGCTCTCATTTTTTTTAATTTAACATTAAGTAAATCATCCATTCCAGTGTCTTATTTTAAGAAAATTAGTTAAAAATCAAAGATCAAGATTGGTTACTCTATGGTCAAAATTAATAACATCATCACTAACTGAATGTAGAGAAATTAAAAACTACTATGGGCTAAATTATATCTAGGCAATTTCTAATCAATAGAACGTTTGAATAAAAAGGATACAAAACGATTAGAGTCGATAAAAGCTGCTCACAAAGCAGGAAGAAGTGGGTCTAGTACTAGAATGGAGGATTATTTAGAAGTAATTTCAGAGCTAGTCGAACTAAAAGGATATGCTACCACGCTAGATGTTTCAAGATACATGAATGTTAGTGCCCCAAGCGTAACAAAAATGCTGCAAAGACTAGATGAGAATGGGTTTTTAGAGTATGAAAAATATCATGGAATCAATCTAACTCAAAAAGGAACCCAATTAGCTGTAGCAATACGACAAAAACATGGAATCCTGCTTGAATTTTTTGAAATATTAGGAATTAGTCATGAAACTGCTAATCAGGATGCAGAAGGAATTGAACACCACCTTAATCCAAAAACAATTAAACAGTTAAGAAAATTTATTACATTTTTAAAATCTAATCCAAAAATACTACAGAGTTTTAATAATAATTGATTAATCTTTCATAAAGATCTGAATAGAATCCCTGGATGTAGCATTATTCATTAATTTTTTTCCTGGAATTGAGCGTTTTGGGATTTTGATTTGCCCCTTTCTTGTAATTCTTGACGAGGTAAGATATTCATTATTAAGGTAAATATCCCCAGAGCTGCCTACATTTTCTTTTCCAACATTAAAAAGCAATGAGGAACCAGATTCAGAAAAATCATAGGCTAATTCAAAATCTTCAGAAGTAGTGTCAGAAGATTCTTTCGGAACAACGTCAATGTGAACC
Source organism: Nitrosopumilaceae archaeon (assembly GCA_035620615.1). GTDB lineage: Archaea > Thermoproteota > Nitrososphaeria > Nitrososphaerales > Nitrosopumilaceae > CSP1-1. The sequence continues at coordinate 23,072 of DASPGM010000004.1, forward strand.
TTTAACATTTTTTCTAGATCGTTAATAGTTGCCCCACCTCTTCCAATAACTGATGCAATATACTGCTTCCTTATTTTTACTTTAACGCTATTTCCTGATAAAATTTCAACTTCTGCCTGAGGATCAAATCTTCTAAACGTATCTCTAACTTTATCTTCTGCAAGTTTTTCAATTCCAAATTTAGATGTTTTTTTTGTAACTGGAACAATAACATTTTCTTCACCAAAAGTGTAGATTTCATATTCAAGTGAGTTATCCTCAAAATCACGAATTTCAATTACTGGCCTTGCCAAATCCTGTTCAACCATACCGGAGGGAACTTTAACTTTAAGCTCTAATTGATATACTTTAGAAATTTTTCCATTCTTGACAAAAACAACAGTATCAATTATACTAGGAATGGTTCCCAATTCAATTTTCCCAATAAATCTCTGAATTGCATTAATTGGAGAATTAGCGTGTATTACTCCAACCATTCCAACACCAGCAAGTCGCAATTCAGAAAATATTAAAAAATCTTCACGTCGTCTCACTTCATCAAATATAGTATAATCAGGTCTCACTAAAAGTAAAATGTCAGCAGAATTCTCAAAACTACCATCTAATCTTGTATATTGGGTTATTGCAGGTTCTACCTGTAGGTCTCGTGGAGACTCCAATGTCTTTACGATTTTTCCTTGTTTATGATAAAAATCAGCAATGCTTGAAGCGAGTGTACTTTTCCCAGAACCAGGGGGTCCAGAAATAACTATCCCCTCTGCACTTGCAGCAAATCTTGCTTTGAGTTTGGCTGATAGATCATAGTCTTCCATAGATAATCTTACAATTGGATGAACTATTGTAATCTCATACCCTTCAGAAAACGGTTGATAAGTTATTGCAATTCGATAGTCTTTATGCTGAATAATTTTTGCTCCAGTTTTTGAAATTTCAATATTAGTATTTGCCTCAAGTTTTGCAACATCTAAAATCTGTCCTGTAATATTTTTCAAATAATCACGTGTTAAAATTTTATCTTCAATCTCCTGTAGGCTAAATTCTCCAGGCCTTCCCCGTTTTGCCATTGGTTTAAGTCCTTCTTTGAGATGGACACTCATCGTTTGGGGGTCAAAAAATCTTAGAAACTCTAACTCGCCTTGTTTTAGTTCAGATTTTTGAAAACTAACTTCAATTCCTTCTGCTTGTGCAACTAATGATTGTACATTATCTGAGGTGTATAGAATTGCATTATGTTGTTTAGCAATATCTTTGATAATTGCATCAATCCTTCCACGGTTAGATAATCTTACATCATCAAAACTTGGACGCATGCCTTCAAATTTAATTATATTTCCATATTGCTTAGAGATGTTTTGAAGTTTTTTTATTTCATTTAATCCGAGAACACCCTGCTCTTTTTTTTGTGTAGCTTGTGATTGTAATTCATCTAGGACAGCGACTGGTATAATTATTTCAAAATTTGTGATGTTTCCTGATTCAACTAGCTTATTTATTTGCCCGTTAATTATGATGCTAGTATCTATTACAATTTTAGGCATTGGTTCAAACTATAACAAGCCACTTTTATTCATAACTAAAATTATTTGAAAATAAATCTGAAAATCTATAAGGAAAGTGTATCTGAAATGACTTTTAGGACCTTATCAAAATTAAAGGGTTTAGAAATTGAGGCAACTGCCCCTGCCTCTAAACATTGTTTTATTATTTCTTGATTATCGCTAGCAGTAATGAGAATTATTTTTGCTTCAGGATAAAATTCCTTAATTTCTTTTACTACAGTCAAGCCATCCTTTTTTGGCATAGCCAAGTCCAATAGCAATAGATCAGGCTGTAGCTGATTAAATTTCTCTACTGCCTCATTTCCATCAATGGCTTCACCTGCCAATTCATGTTTTCCAATTGTGAGGATATCCTGAAGAACTTGCCTAATTGCATCTGAATCATCTGCAACCATAACTTTTGCCATATCATCTAATGACTTAATTGTTATTTAAGAGAGAGACTAGTCCAAATATTTCGAATATTTGGTTGCTATCTTTTGTTTAATTTCTTGAAAGTCGGGGTTCAATCCCTTAATAGATTGCTCCATAATTTTACTTGATTCGCATAATGTTAAATAAATTCCATTAATTTTTTGATCTTTTATAATCTTAGATAGTAATTGATCATTTAATGTTGCGATTTCTCCTATCTCAGGCTTTCCCATCATTGGAGCAAGTCCCTTTATCTTATGAATATGCTTTTCAATTGATTTAGAATTTTGTAGCACGTCAGAATCATTTTGGCATGTTCTAAGAATTTTGGCAATTAATGCGATCTCTTCTTTAATTTCCTTAGTTGCTACTTTGATAAATTTGTCAGACATTTGATCTTATATCTAAAAGATTTTAGGCGTGATTTTTATACTCTCTGAAAATCTACAGGTTAAGTATTGAAAATAATACAAAAAGCGTATTTTCTGGTAGGGATTCTGATTGCAGCTGCAGGAGTAAATCTGGTTTTATTGTATCAAGCCCAACAAGAAAGTACAGATGAATCATACACAATTATTCGTGCAGCAGATCTGAAAGTTAAAGTAGAAACATTATCTAGTCTTGCAAACTCGATTGCAAATGGGATTGAATCTGATAAAGAGGCATTAAAGAATGAATCAAATCAGTTTGAGTCAGTCCTTAGCATCTTAAGAACCGGGGGAACGATTAGAGGACAGACAATAGTTACGGTTCCTGCAAATTTAATTGAACAGTATTCAATAGTTGAAAATTCATGGAAAGGTGTTAAACAAAGTATAGAACAAATTCAAGTATTTGCAGTATCAAATGATGAAGCAAAAAATGCTCTAAATTATATTTTAGCAAAAAATGGCGAGATGGCACTAACAACTGATTCTGTAAAGAAAGAAATTGAAGGATTGGATAGAAAATACAACAGACATAAGGAAATTGCCACAGAACTTCATGAATTATCAAAGCGAATTGGTCAAAATGCCTTACTAATTTCAATTGGAGAAGAAGAAGGAGCTAGAGAACAGCTTCAAAAAGATAGGATTTCATTTGAGGCAGGAATTAGAAAATTATTACAGCTTCCTACAGATGATCTGGATTTAAGCAGTATAGAGCAAGAATCTGAAAATTTAGAGGCGATTCCAAGAGAAAATTCCATTGCATTACGCCAGCTTGATCCATTGTGGGAAGCAGTGGAGCTAAGAGTAAGTACCCTAGAAAAAAATTCTTTGCGCATTGAGGAATTTGATGTTGCTTATAGTGCATTTAAAGAACAGACAGTTGAACTTACAAGTGCTCTTGATAATTTACTTGATGCATGGAACCAACAAATTCAAGAGACAAGTTCACAACGCGGTACAATAGTTCAAACCCTCTTAGTTGTAGATATTGCAATTTTTTTCCTTGTAATATTAGTGGTAAGACAATCACTCAATCCACTAGAGATCATGACAAGAGCATTATCTAGAGTCAAAGAAGGGATTTACGGTGAAAAAATTAATTATAAAGCAGATGATGAAATTGGTGAGCTTGTTAAATCATTTAATATAATGTCAGATACAATTAAACAAAAAACCGAAGAAGCAAAAGAAACTGATATTGCAAAAGATGAATTTCTATCAATGATCACACATGAATTAAAAACACCGCTTGTTCCAATTCAAGGATATGTCGATATTCTCTTAGGAGAACATCTAGGAACATTAACTGAAAAACAAAAAGAACGGTTGAAGATTATAAAATCAAGTTCTGAAACCTTGTTAAGGATTATTTCTGATCTTTTAGATGCACAAAAGCTTGGACTAGGTAAATTAGTGGTAAAAAAAATAGTTCATGATATCAATGATACAATACAAAAGGCTGTTGACTCTTTACAGCCAAGGGCATCAGAAAATAAAGTTGTAATAAATCAGCATTTGGATAAAAAAATCATGGTACCACACGATACAGAAAGAATAAGACAGGTATTAACAAATCTTATTAAAAATAGTTTAGAAGTGGTAGAACCTAATTCAGGATTAATTGACATTTTTGTTGAAGATCTTCAAAATGAAGTTAAGATTAGTGTAAAAGATAATGGTCCTGGAATATCTACAGAAAATCAGGAGAATCTTTTCAAAAAGTTTTATCAAGTTGATACCTCTTTAACTAGAGAAGTTGGAGGTAGTGGGCTAGGATTGGCAATCTGTAAAGGCCTAGTTGAAGAGCATGGTGGAAAAATTTTTGCCGAGAGCATCCCAGGAAAGGGAGCCACTTTCTCATTTACACTCCCAAAAAACTAATGAAATCTTTTTGAAGTAAATCATTCTGATCTAATAGCTGAAAATTATAAAACATAGCCATAGACATTGTTTTTTTGATACAGGCAGATATGGCAATGGAAAGTTTAAAGATCGTCGAAGACTTTAATCATGATTTTTACTCTAATTGCAGGGCATACCTTAATGCTTTACAAAAACAGGGTAGAACTGACGATAGCTTTGAAGATGAATTTTACTTCACAATGCCTGCAATTTCAGGCATTACATAAGATTTAGCAATACCACAGAACTAATTGCAGGAATGGAGAAAAACCTAGAGGATTTTGCAGAAAAATCTGTGGAACATGCTTTATTTTTAGAATGCCAATACTGTGATGTAAGAGCAGAAGTTTATTCAAAACAAGGCATAGTTATTGAAAATAGTCAAATAGAATATTCTTCGACAAAAAATGATCAAGGTTTAGGAATCAGAGTATTAAAAAATGGCGCGTGGGGTTTTTTTTCAATTTCAAATCCAATATCTTTTGAAGACGTAAAAAAAGGAATAGACAAAGCTGCAAGTGCGGCAAAATATTATTCATTGAAAAAAAAGAATAAAGTAAAGATAGCAGATATTTCTTCTGTTAATAAAAAAATAGATTTTTCTGTAAAGATAATTCCGACATTAGATGAGTTAGTAAAAATTGGATTTGAGTGTGATAAAATTATTTGCCAAAACAAACGAATTATAAAATCTCAAATTAATATGAGCTATAACAAGTCATCAAAAATTTTTGTGAATAGTGAAGGCTCAAAAATATATCAAAATTATACAGATGTAATAGCAGATCTTTCAGCCACGGCATATGAAAATGGGTTGACACAATCAGTCAATATTACAGAGGGTGGAAGAGGAGGAATAGAAAAACTATCAGATTCAAGAGAGATTAGAGAGACTGCAGAGTTTATTTCAAACAAGGCTGCCCAGCTAATCGACGCTAAACCTATCAAAGAAGAAAAAGCAACAGTAGTTATGAATCCAGATTTTGTTGCACTTTTAACCCACGAAATACTTGGGCATCCTTCTGAAGCAGACAGAGTACTTGGAAAAGAGATGGCATGGGCAGGAGGTGCTTGGTGGGCCGGAAAATTAGATGAAAAAATTGGTTCAGAAAGTTTGAGTGTTTTTGATGATCCAACTCTTGAAGGAACACTAGGACATTATGGATTTGATGATGAAGGAAATAAGGCGTCCAGAACAGAACTCGTGAAAGAGGGAATTCTTTCAAATCATCTTCAAAGTCGTGAAACGGCAGAAACTTTTCATACAAACCCAAGTGCGAATATGAGAGCTACGTCTTATCGGTTTATGCCATTAATTAGAATGGCATGTACCTGTATTGACAAAGGGGACTGGAATCCAAATGAGATGATTTCCGATATAAAAAGTGGTTATTTGATTTCTAATATGAAAATTCCTTCAATTGATATGAAAAGATACAATTGGAGTATTTCGTGCCAATTTGCTCAAAAAATAGAAAATGGCGAAATCAAGGATTTACACAGGGATGTAATAGTATTAGGAACTGCGCCTGACTTTTTTAAATCAATTGATGCCTGTGGGAGAGATTTTACTATTAGACCAATTACAAATTGTGGAAAAGGAGATCCTATGCAGTCAATGATTATGGGAAATGGCGGGCCTTCCATTAGAGGAACTGCTATTGTTAGGAGCGTGTAGATTATGTTTAATTCCATAGAGGAGATAAAAAATCAGGTAATAACTTGTACAAATTGCGAGTTATGTAAAACTAGAAAAAATTCTGTGCCAGGAAAAGGAAATCATAAAGCAGAAATAATTTTCATAGGCGAAGCTCCAGGAAGAAGTGAAGATAATTTAGGAGAACCGTTTGTAGGGGCTGCTGGAAAAAAATTAACTTCTGCTCTAGAAAATGCTGGCATTTTAAGAGAATCAGTATACATTACAAATGTTGTAAAATGTAGACCTCCAAATAATAGAGTCCCAACTATTACGGAAAAAGAGTCTTGTAGAAAATATCTACAATCTGAAATAGATATCATCAAACCTAAGGTTATTTGCATTATGGGAAATACCGCCTATCAATCAATACTTGGAGGCAATAATATTACAAAAGAGCATGGAAAATTTGTAAGAAAAGATGGAAATTTATATTTTTTAACAATACACCCAGCAGCAGTAATATACAATCAAAAACTTTTAGAGTCACTAGAAAATGATATGAAAAAATTAGTAAAAGAAATCAAAGAACTATGAGTGTTTTGTTCGATATGAAAGTGTTACCTAGATCTTTTTATGCAAGAAATACGGTAAATGTTGCAAAGGAACTTTTAGGCAAGACACTTGTGAGAAAAATTGGAAATAATATAATTTCTGGCATCATTACAGAGACTGAAGCATATCGTTACAAAGATGATCCAGCTAGTCATGCATTTAGAGGCATGACTGAAAGAAATAAAATCATGTTTGGCGAGGTGGGAAGAGCGTATGTCTACTTTACTTATGGCATGCATTACTGTGTTAATGCCGTAGCTAAAAGCAATACGTTTGATGCGGGGGCAGTTTTAATTCGTTCCATAAAACCTGATAAAGGAATTAATGAAATGATAAAAAACCGCAAAATTCAATCACTCATAAATTTGACTAATGGTCCTGCAAAGTTAACACAAGCAATGGGGATTACTACAATGCAATATGGAGAAGATCTGGTAAAATACTCTAGTCTTTTTATTACTGAGGGAATTAAAACGAATAAAATATTTTCTAGTCCAAGAATTGGAATCAAAAAAGGATTAGATAAATTATGGAATTTTAAAATAGAAAGTTAATCTTTCTTGTCTTCATCAACTAGAGTCCAAGGGGCAAATCGTCCAAGTATTCTTTCCCAATCGAGGCGCAGCAACAGAATTATCATTGCGGTTAGCGAAGAAGCAAAAACAAATATTCCTATGTAAATTGTTCCAACATCCTCAATATTTTCCAAGAGAGGATCAAGTAATGAAATTCCAACAAAGTGAGATGTCAAAACAATTACGTAGCTTAAGACAAATTTTCCTGCTAATGTTGCTAGAAAAAATCTCCTAGGATTGTATTTGGCTAAACCAAGTGGGATGTACACCAAATCATCTGGAATTGGAGTTGCTGCAGCTATAAATGCTGCGCCTGCACCATATCTTTTTACCAACCTTTCAAATGGTTTCATTCTTTTTCGTGTCTTTTCAGAAATAATTCTTCCACCGCCATAGCTTACATAGAAAATTATCTGTTTTGCTAAAGTGGCAGCCACTGCTGAAATAATTGCCAATATATGGATATTAAATTGGTCACCAACTGCCATGGTAGCTAGAACTACAAATGATGGGAGAGGAATGAATGGAATAAGAGAACCAAAAAAACTAACAAGTGTTAGAGCCAGATAGCCAACTTCTGATGTAAAGGGGAAGAGAGCTTCTGAAAAAGCAGCATAATCCACTAATCAACCAGTAAATTTGCGCTATTTAACCGTAAAAATTGGAAAAATTATTACAATAAAGGTAACTTTGAGAATCTTACAATCATTAAAATATCATATTTTGAAACTGAAGTCAATTGGTCAACAAAGAACATCAAATGATATGTCAGAAAATTTCTAGAATTAGCCCGTATATCAGATTTATTGGATTAATTGGAAATAAGGGACAATTATTAGCATACTACAGGCGACCAAAATTAAAACCAATGTTAAATTCTAGGAAAACACAAAATCAGTTTTCAAACATTGCAACGAGTACGGGTCTCGATGCTGCATTTGATAAAGATCTGGGTGAGACTCAATTTGTATGGGAGGAAAGAAAAAAAGTCCAGACAATTTCATTTTCAGTGAAAAATAATAAAGTGTGGATTTCAATTGATAGAAAAGTAATTCGCACAGAAATGCTACGAATCATTGATGCATGTTTGCCAGTAGTGAAGTATTATTCATAAATTTGTTATAGTGTTGGCGTTAGATGTCTCATATTTTTTGATTGTTTAAATAAAGTAGATCTAAGTAGGTTACAAATTTCCATCTGTTTTATGCTTAATCAATACCCGCAAAGTTAATGAAGGAAGATTCTTGGTGTGAAATTAGTTACGTTGACCATACATCATGACCTCCCAAAGTATCTTGCGCAGCAATTCAAACCTTATGTTAATCCAAATGTTGTAAAGATGGGAGAATCCATACTACTTTCTGATGCTTGCAAACAGATGATTCGAAGTAATAGCGATGAAGTTATTGTAGTAGATAAAAACGATCAATTGATTGGGATTGTAACAGATGAAGATGTTATTAAAAAGACATCTGAAGCTTTTGTAAATCCATTATCAACTACATTAGGAGATATTATGAAATTTCCTGTGGCATTCATTAATCAAAACAAAAATCTTGCCGATGCCCTTAATCTGATGCGTCAAAATAAGATAAGAAAACTTGTTGTCTTGTCTGATGAAAATAAAATTGTCGGTATGTTATACAAAAATACCATTATCAATCTTATTAAAAAATTCTTGGCAACAAATCAACAAAAACAATCTCAATTTTGGGCAATAATTTGGAATCTTGGAATTGTTCTGCAATTTGCGGGAGCTTTGATGTTTGTACCTGCAATTATATCTACAATACTTTGGGAAACAGATTCTGCAACTGGGATCTATCTGATGTCAACGTTACTACTCATGACAGGTTTTTTTATGAATTCCTATGGTAAACGACAACATCTTAATCTACGAGGATCTGCAATTTTGATATTTTCTAGTTTTATTCTGCTAGTATTATTTGGAATTATTCCTCAGATGTTAGTAATTCCTTTTGATGAAACAAAACCAATTGAACATATAGTAATTAGTTTCTTTGAGAGCTCAGCGGGATTTACAACTGGAGGATTAACATTGATTCAAACACCTGAGGATCTACCTCAAGGCTTTACCTTTTACCGAAGTTATACACAGTTTGTTGGAGGATTGAGTTTTATTTATCTAATAGTTACAGTATTTTTTCCTGAACACCACCTACACTCCATGAGAAGCTTCATTTCTGGGAAAATACCTCAGCTCAGAGAATTATTCATCACAATTACAATTCTTTTTTCCATTTATATCACAATAATCGCAGTTGCATTGTATTATCTTGGGGAAAGAAATCTGATTGATAATTTTTCCCTTGCGATGAGTGCGTTATCTACTGGAGGATGGATACCACATTCTCAGATTTTGGTAGGCCTAACTATTCCAGAATACATTGTAATTATGTGTGGGATGATTCTAGGTGCACTACCTTTTGGTTTTCACTATGCCTTTGTTAGAACTAAATTCATGTCTATTCAAGCTAGTAAAGAAGTTTTAGTTTATTTTACAATTCTAGGAATTGCAATAATAATTTTTGTATTTTCTATTGATGCGTCCCTCATTGATAGTATATTTAACATCATATCTGGAAGCACATCAACAGGTTTTCAAACAATCTCATTAACTAATTTGAATCCAGTTGCATTTTCAGTTATTATCATAATTATGATAATTGGAGGTTGTGGTTTTTCAACTGCTGGTGGATTAAAAATTTATAGATTAATGACACTTGCAAAGATAAGAGAACTTAGAAAAAAACAAACTTCTCAGTTAAAGAAGAACGAGATAATTTCTGCGTTAATTTTACTGGCGGCATTACCAACAATCCCATTCATTGTAGCAAGTTACATGAATTTTCAAGGATATGATTTTCATGATTCATATTTTGATGCTATTTCAGCGATAACCACAACAGGATTAAGTGCTGGAAGTATCACATCTAGCATGGATCCATTTTTAATTATAATTTTTGGAGTCTTGCCTATTTTGGGAAGAATTGAAATTGTATTGTTAGTTTACATGTTTGTGCCTAAATTAATTCCATAATTTGACTAGAAGATTCTGAAATAGTAGATTAAATGAATGTAATATTGGGCGTAAATTGAAAAAATTTTCTAGTCAAGAGCGATTCATTCGTAAAGCCAACACATTACATAACCTGATTCTGTTTTGAATCTAGGAGGATCTTTTTTACATTTTTCCATGGCTTCAGGACATCTGTCTATGAACCTGCAACCCTCTGTAGGAGATAAAAGATTAGGAGGGTTTCCTTTAATAAATTTGGGTTTACTTCCGTGCAGAGTTGGAATAGATTCCAAAAGACTTTTGGTGTAAGGGTGTTTTGGATTTTTATAAATTGAAGCTGATGAGCTAAATTCAATCATTTGTCCCCCATACATTATTCCGATTTTATCAGCTATTTCAGATAGGATTGCAAGATCATGTGTTATTAGCATTATAGACATACCGTCTTTTTTTAATTTTTTTAAGAGATTAATTATTTGAGCCTGAATTAACACATCAAGCGCAGTTGTAGGCTCATCTGCTATCACAAATTTTGGTTCAAGTATTAACGCCATTGCAATAACTATTCTTTGTTTCATTCCTCCACTAAGTTCATGAGGATATTTGTCAAGGACCCGCTCATCCAAGTTGACAGAATTTATGGATTTTAAAATTAATTGATGGGGATCATCTTCGTATTTATGCTGTTTTAAAATCTCTACAAATTGTTGTTTGATTGAGTAAACTGGATCAAGTGAATTCATTGCACCTTGAAATACCATTGCGATATTTTTCCATCTATAATTTTTGTTAAAATCAGATTCAGTGATTTCCAAAATAGATTTGCCATCAAAAATTATTTTCCCTGAAATAATTTTGCCTCCTTGTATCATTCTTATTATTGAAAGTCCAAGTGTACTTTTACCACATGCGCTTTCCCCTGCAATTCCAATTGATTCGCCTTTATCTAATGAGAAATTTACATCATCTAAGGCATGAATTTGACCCTTTGATGTTTGATATCTTGTAGTAAGATTTTCTACTTCAAGAAATTTCATATTTTTCTATTAATTTACTAGTAAAAGTGATTTTTGCAAGAAGGGATATATGCAACTTTAAGGAAGTGAAAAAAAGTCGATTCTAATGCAGTTTAATCGTACACATAACATTGAAGATTTTAACTCTGGGATGATTGGTCAAAATGTAATTTTTGGTGGATGGGTAGAGGATCTTCGAAAATTAGGAAAAATGACCTTTCTGACTGTACGCGATGTTACAGGATTAGCACAGGTAATTGTAAAGGAAGACACCAGTAAAGAGGTAGAAGGTATAACCCGACAAAGCGTCATAAGAGTGGAAGGAAAAATTCAAGAAACCAGAGCTAGGGATTTTGAATGTGAAATTAAAGCAGTAAAAATAGATGTACTAGCAAATGCTGTATATCCACTTCCAATAGATCCTATCGGGAGACTAGAGAGCAATATTGACAATAGATTAAATGCTCGCGCATTGGATATGCGTAACCAAAAAACGGCATCTATCTTTAAGCTTCGACATCATGTGTTGGCTTCAATTCGTAAAACATTAACTGAAAAAAAATTCATTGAGATAAACACTCCCAAGTTAATTGGTAGTGCAAGTGAAGGAGGTGCTAATTTATTTTCGTTAGAATATTTTGGAAAACAAGCATATCTTGCACAAAGTCCACAGCTGTATAAAGAACAAATGACAATTGGTCTTGAAAGAGTGTACGAAATTGCTTCTTTTTATCGTGCAGAAAAATCACATACAGGACGACACCTCAGTGAGTTTACTAGCGTAGACATTGAAGCTGCATTTATGGACTATACAGATGTAATGAATGTTTTAGAATCATTAATTGTTGAAGTATACAAATATGTTTCAGAAAAATGTAAAAAAGAACAAAAAGCAATTGGAATAGAAATTAAAATTCCTTCAACACCCTTTGAAAGAATAACATACTCCCAAGTGCTAGAAGAATTAAAAAGAAATGGGGAGGATTTGAAGTTTGGAGATGATTTGCTTGATTCTCATTTGAGAATTATTGGGAAAAATCATCCTGGATTTTTCTTTTTAATTGAATGGCCTATGAAGTTAAAACCATTTTACATTCGTGAAAAAGATGATGACCCAAAGTTATCAAGATCATTTGATTTGCAATTTGGGTATTTAGAATTATCATCTGGGGGCACAAGACTCCATGATCCAAAAAAAATTAGAGCTAGACTTGAGGAACAAGGCTTAGATTCTTCAAAATTCTCTAATCATTTACAGGCATTTGATTGGGGAATGCCTCCCCATGCAGGATGGGGACTAGGATTAGAAAGACTACTGACTACTTTAATTGGAATTGATAATGTTCGTGAAGTTGTTTTATATCCAAGAGATCCTGACAGATTAACTCCATAATTATTAGGAAATCAAACTAATTTTGAAATTATTTCTTTAGTAAATTCCATTGTAGTTTTATTTCCACCAATGTCTTTAGTTTTAATTCCATTTTTTAAAATAGTTGAAACTGCAAATTCTAATCGTTCTGCTACTTCAATGCATTTTTGGTCGTTGTTTTTCATTCCAAGCCATTCTAACATCATTTTAATGGATAAAATAAACGACGAAGGATTTGCAATTTTTTTTCCTGCAATATCAAATGCTGCCCCATGAACCGGCTCAAAAAGTGCAAAATCATCACCTATGTTGGCTGCGGGGGCCATCCCTAATCCTCCCACAACTTGGGCGGCTTCGTCTGAGAGTATATCTCCAAATAAATTAGTAGTTACTATTACATCAAATAAGTGAGGTTGCCGAATTAAATTCATTGCACAGGCATCCACATACATTTGCTCAAAAGTAATTTCTGGGTGATTACGTATTTCTTCCTCACATGATCTTGCAAATAACCCATCGGTTTTTCGCATAACATTTGATTTATGAACGCAAGTAACCTTTTTTGCTTGATTTCTTTGTTTAGAAATTAAACATGCATGTTTTGCAATTCTTTTGGATGCGTGGCTAGAAATTTTTCTTAATGCTATTGAAAGATTTTCATCGATATCAAATTCATCACCAGTATAAAGATCTTCAGTGTTTTCACGAACAATAACAAGATCGATATCATCTCGCAACCCAGGCATATTTGGATAAGATTTAGCCGGTCTAATGTTTGCATAAAGATCAAGAATCCTTCTTAATCGTACGATAACATCCGCTGCACTCTCCCCTACAGGTGCCTTTAAGCACGCATGCGATTGCTTTATTGTCTCAAGTGTTTCGTCCGGTAAAGCTTTGCCGGTTTGTTTTAATGCAGTATCTCCTGCTTGTAGTTTTTTAATGGAAAATTTTAATCCAATATCGTCATGAAGTTTTTCTAAAACTGCTATTGCTGATTCTGATAATTCAGGGCCAATTCCATCTCCAGTAATTAGGGATATATTGTACATGTGATTTCCTTCCTAAAACACTCATGTAATTGAACTTAAAAGATTAGTTGTCTACCTTCTTTTCTTTTAGCATTTTTTTGAGCATTATTCGATTAATTCCATCAATCATTGCCTGAACACTTGTAGTTACTATATCCTCACCAATAGATTTTGAAGAAGCCATATTACCATAAGGATCTTCTACTTTGATTGTTACCTCACATAATGCATTAGAGCCTCCTGCAATTGATGCCAAGCCATATTCTTTTACTCGAACATCTGCAATTTCTCCAGTAATCTTTTGTATGGCATTTAATGATGCATCAACAGGGCCTACACCATAGTCAGTGGCATAGACCTCCTTTCCATCTATGTTTAGTTTTACAAAAGCATAGGGCATTGTACCTATTCCTGTGGATACAGAAAAGCCAGTTAGTTGCACAATTCTCTTAATACCGCGTTCGCCAAGGATCTCACTTGCAATAGATAATAATTCAACATCAGTAACCTGCTCGCCTTGGTCTCCTAATGCCTTTACTTTTTCAAGTATCTGTTGGGTTTGTTGTTTATCTGGTTCAATCCCATACTCCTTGAGCATTGCATTAATTCCATGAATTCCTGCGTGTTTTCCTACTTGAAACCATCTATGTCTACCAACAAGTTCTGGGCTAATGGGTTCATAGGTTAAGGGATTACTTAAAACTCCATGTGTATGAATTCCTGATTCATGTCCAAAGGCATTTTCCCCAACAATTGCTTTATTAGGTTGAATTGGAACACCAACTAAATTAGAAATGTATCTAGAAGTTTCATAAATTAATTTAGTATTTATTCCTGTTTCCCATTTATTTTCAAATTGCAAACATTGTAATGCCATTACCAATTCCTCAAGCGATGCATTACCTGCTCTTTCTCCTATTCCATTAATTGTGACATGTGCACATGATGCCCCAGCCTGAAGTCCAGAGATTGTATTTGCTACAGCTAAACCAAAGTCATTATGACAGTGAATACTGATTGGGAGTTTAGTTACTTGACGGGTATCCTTGACAATTTCAGAAATATATTGTGGAGTAGAATATCCAACGGTGTCAGGAATATCAATTCTATCGGCCCCAGCCTTTGTTACTTCACTAAAAACTTTTTTTATAAAAGTTCTATCAGAACGAGTTGCATCCTCAGCTGAAAACTCTACCTGGAGACCACGGGATTTTCCATATTCCACTGATTCAATTGCTTTTTCAAGGGCTTGTTCTTTAGAAAGATTAAGTTTGTATTGTAAATGAATGTCAGATGTTGCGATAAATGTATGAATATATTTTAATCCTGAATCAACTGCTGCATCAATGTCTTTCTTATTAGTTCTTGCCAAGCCACAGATTTCTGCCTTCAAATTTGCACTAGTAATCATTTTAATTGCCTTACGTTCCCCTTCAGAAATTATTGGAAATCCTGCCTCAATTACATCAACACCTAATGTATCAAGTTTTTTTGCAATGTTTAATTTTTGTTCAGGAGATAAGGCAACTCCTGGAGTCTGCTCACCATCTCTTAATGTAGTATCAAAGATTCTTACTTTCATGCCCCCGTCCTCTGTAATGCAGCAACACCAGTTCTTGCGGTTTCCAAAATACCAAATGGTTTTGCTAATTCTTCAAATGTATTAATTTGATCAGGGGTAGCAGTAAGCTCTACCATGATTGAATCCTTTTTAGCATCGTGAATCTTTGCACCATATGCATTTGCCAATTTGTTAATTTCCATGCTATCAGAAGCTTTATTGATTTTAATCTTAAAAAGAATTAGCTCTCGATAAACTGTTTTATGCTCATCTAGGCGTCGAACTTCTACCGTATCTATCATTTTATCAAGTTGTTTTACTATTTGTTGAATTTGTTTTTCATCACCTATGGTGGTTATAGTCATTCTTGAAAATTCCGGATCTGCAGTGACTCCAACCGATATACTTTCTATGTTAAAATTGCGAGATCTGAAAAGATGAGTAACTTTAAACAAAATTCCAGGTTTATTTTCAACTAAAATTGAAATTATAGCCCACATTGCAATCACTAAGATGGTAATATCATATCCTTTAATGGAGTGCCAGGTGCAACAAATGGTAATACATCTTCTTCAGGATCAATTGGGATATCAATTACGGTAGTCACATCACTTTTTAATCCAATCTTTATTGCCTTCTCAAGTTCATCAAGAGACTGAGCCCTTATTCCCTGCGCGCCGTAGGATTCAGCTAATTTAACATAGTCTGGACAATTTTTGAGGTCTATTCCAATCATACGTCTGTCATAGAATGTTCTTTGCCACTGGGCAACCATCCCAAGTGAAAAGTTGTTTACTAAAAATACAATGACTGGGATATTTTCAAGTACTGAGGTTGCAAGAGAATTTTCTGTCATACTAAAGCTACCATCTCCTGCAATGTCAACAACAGGGACATCAGGTTTTGCCACTTTTGCTCCAATTGCTGCAGGAAATCCCCATCCCATAGTACCCAATCCAGTTGAGCTAAAGAAGGTACCTGGTTGAATTACGTCAAAGAATAATGAAGCCCACATTTGATGTTGACCAACTTCTGTTGTTGTAATAGACTCTTTTGGAAGAATGTCTCGTAATTTCCTTAATATTTTTGCAGCAGTCATCTCCCCTTGAGGAAGCTTCAAATTTTCGCGCCAGTATTCTTTAACTTCCTTTACATGTTTTAGCCAGTTTGTACCCTCAGTTTTTTTAATGGATTTTTGAATTAGTAATTTTACCATGATTCGGAGTGTTGCTTGTACATCACCTACAACTGCAATACTTGTAGTTTGATTCTTTCCAATTTCAGCTGGATCCACATCCATATGAATAATTTTAAGACGTTTTTCAAATTCTTCAAAAGTTCCAACGGATCTGTCTGAGAACCTTGTGCCAATAGCTAGAACACAGTCTGCTTCTGTCATGAGTTTATTGGCTTCTGCATGTCCATGCATACCAATTGGGCCAAGAGATAGTGGGTGATTTTCTGGGAATGATCCCTTTCCTTTAAAGGTAGTAACTACAGGAATCATTAACAATTCAGCAATAGATTGTAATTCTGCAAAAGCTGAGGATATTGTTACTCCGCCTCCAGCTAAAATTATTGGTTTATCAGCGGCAAGTAACATGTCAATTGCTTTTTCAATTTGAACAATATCGGGATCTGTCCAAGGATGATAACCACGAACTTTGACTTCTTCAGGGAATGACATTGATGCTTCATTTTGTTGAACATCTTTTGGAATATCAATTAAAACAGGTCCTGGTCTTCCAGTTGCTGCAATATAGAATCCTTTTCTTACAACCTCAGGGATCTCAGTTACCTCACGAGGTTGAAAAGAATACTTTACACATGGATTTGCCATTCCAATAATATCACTTTCTTGGAAAGCATCTTTTCCAATCATCTTAACAGGAACTTGACCAGTTACTGCAATCATTGGAGCAGAATCAGCTTGTGCCGTAGCAATACCTGTAAGAAGATTAGTAGCACCGGGTCCCGATGTTGCAAAGCATACTCCTGGTTTTCTACTAACTCGTCCAAATCCATCTGCCATATGTGCAGCTGATTGTTCATGTCGTACCAAAATGTGTCTAATGTTGCTCTTGAAAAGCTCATCATACATTGGAAGGTTTGCACCTCCCGGTAAGCCAAAGACTTCTTTTACTCCTTCTTTTTCTAAAGATTTCATAAGGGCTTTTCCACCATTCATATTTTCCATGATATTAGATACCAAACATAATCACCATAATTTTAATTGTTAAAAATTAGGCTGCAGGTTTACAGACTCAGGTCAACTAGCAATACAATACTTAACATGCTAATTTGACTTGTTTTATTCATAACAGCCAATTATTGCAATCATATTTAATTAATAAACATTGCTGGAAAAACATCAAAAAATTGTGATAAGAATTTTTTTGATTTTCAAAGCAAGCTTAGTATTCCTAGACAGATTCAAAACACGCACAAGACTTAGATGTATCACATTATAAAAAAAATCCAAATTGCCAGAATCAGAACAAATTATAAATGTAATTGAAAAGTTTTTTGAAATCGGTAAAACAAAAAATTTGGCATTACTTCAAGAAATCCAACTCAATGATCCTAACTTTTCAAGTTTTAGTGATGTCCCTCCATATGAGCTTCAAAATTATTCTGCTACATTGATGCTAGAAGAGTTAAGATTTGTCAGCATTTCTGATTATGATTACAAAATAACAAATCCTAAAATTAGTATTTTTGAAAATTGTGCAGTTGTTGCCTTTGAGCTAATGCAAAAAGGTATGCTTGTAAATAATAAAGCGTACACTGGAGAACATATTGTGATTCATGGCAGAGGTACTTTTGTCTTAATTAAAAAACCAATTTGGAAAATTGTTCATATTCATTTATCAAAGATTACCTAAATATTTAGCAAGAAATAATTTTTATTTTGATTTTTTAGATTTTTTTGTAATACTCTTTGTTTGTTTTTGAGGGATTGATTCAGGAAATTTTTCGTTACATAATCTTGTATAAAGATCATATGCTTCATTGACTTTAAGATTACCATGAACAATTGCACGTACAGCACGAATCATTGGGATTGGATTTTTTGATTGCCAGATATTTCTACCCATATCCACACCAGCAGCTCCAGATGAAACTGCATTAAATGCCAATTCCAAGGCATCTCTCTCCTTTAATTTTGGTCCGCCAGCTATGATTACTGGTACAGGGCAGCTGTTTACAACTTTTTCAAAATTCTCACAATAGTAAGTCTTTACAACATGAGCTCCAAATTCAGCAGCAATCCTACACGCAAGTGAGAGATATCGTGCATCTCGCTTTTCAAGTTCCTTCCCAACTGCAGTAACAGCAAGTACAGGGATCCCATATTCCTCTGCTTCATTAACCAAAGCACCTAAGTTCACAAGTGTATTGTGTTCATGTTTTGCACCTACAAAAATAGACATTGCAAGTGCACTAACATTAAGTCGTATTGCATCTTTAACACTTGTAGTAATTTTTTCATTAGAAAGATCTTCTCCAATAATACTTGATCCTCCAGAAACTCTAAGAACTACTGGTACGGGAAAACGTGCATCCACAGATGTTCGAAGAACTCCTCTAGTTAGCATCAAGGAATCACAATATTTCAATAATGGCTGAATAGTTTTTCTTGGAACCTCTAAACTTTCAGTTGGGCCCAAAAAATATCCATGATCTACTGCTAGCATTACCCCTCTACCATTATTTGGTTTGATTATTCTAGCAAGTCGATTTTGTAATCCCCAATCCAATACTCTTCGATTTTGAAAGAAAAATTTTGCCTTTCTTAAGCCTTTCTCAATTTGTTATGATTATTTTCATAGAATCAAAACCGTGATGAGCATGCTCAAAGGCTTTTTGAGAATCCTTGATGTTATACCTATGTGTTATTAGTTTTTTAACATCAAGTTTAGAGGATTTTATTAATTCAAGTGCTTCTTTGGTGTCAGAGTCGGATGCAGCATAGCTTGAAATCAAGGTAATTTCTTTTGAATAAATTTTATTCATGTTCAAATTTATCATAGCGTCTTTTGATGGAACTCCAAACATTACTATGGTTCCACCTTTTCTAACAAGATCCATTGCATTAGATAGAGCATTTAAACTTCCAGTTGCAATTATTGCTACATCAGCTCCACGATTATCAGTTTGAAGAAGGATTTTTGTATCAATGTTATCAGTGGAGGGGTTTAAGGCATCAGTAATATTGAATTTTTTAGCAAAATCTAATCTAAATTCATTCATATCAATACAAAATATTTTTTCAAATTCATGAACAATAGATAACATCACATGCATCATACCAGTTGCACCTACACCAAATATTATTACAGAGTCGCCTTTTTGATAAGAAAATTTGTTCCATGCTCTAATACAACACGCAAGTGGTTCTATCATAGCAGCTTCTTCAAAACTCATTGAATCAGGAATTTTTAAAATTCCACCGTGTTCTACGTTCCATTGAGGGACAATAAATTCTTCAGCCAATCCACATGGAGAAAGATTTGTTTCCGAATATTTTTCACACATTGTTTCATTTCCATGTAAACAAAGATGACAAGAATAACATGGCACATGGTGATGAACAAATACTCTATCTCCTGTTTTAAAATTGGTTACATTTTTTCCAACTTTTTCCACTATTCCAGACGGTTCATGTCCTAATCTGGTAGATGATTGGCCATATTGACCATATACTTTATCTAAATCGGATCCACAGATACCGCAAGCTTGCATTTTTATTAATACATCCCCATGTCCCAAGACCGGTTTTTCAATATCCTCTACTACTACACTTGATGAATCTTTGACATGGGCAACTTTCATAGTAAATTGGACGAATACTGGGTATAAGTACATTAAACAATTTTCAAAAATTGTTTATTTTTTCTTGACAATGTGGCCATTCTGAACATCGATTCTAATATTATAGGATATTGATAGCAAATGGTATGCCAAGATGGGATGATGAAGGTAATTTTAAACATAATACGGGAGAAAAAACCCAAGATTACGAGGAGTTAAGATTGCTTAAGAAATTTGAAGATTATAGGGAACTTGAAAAAAAAGAATTAAGAATAGTACAAAATAAGGAAAAATCACATAATTGGACAAATCGCTTTGTATTTTTAACAATTATTCAATCATTTATTATCGCTGGTTTTACGACATCCCTTTTGCTCATGGAATTTATCAATTTGGGGATAAAGGTTCTAGTCGCGGTCCTCACAATAGTGGTTTTGGGTGGGGGAATTATTTTTATATACAAATATTTGCAAAAAAAATCCCATAAAATATCTCAAAAGAATATGGAACATTCTAAAATAGAAACAGAATTTGATTTAATTTAATTAGAAACTATACCCCTAGAATTTTTTTTAGCATTAGTCTATAATCTACTTCAACTTTTTCACTTCCTGGAGCAGGCAAAGAAAAAACCAAAGTGGATGTTTCTGTTCTTAGAGAAGTGAGCTCGTCGTTGATTGGGCCTGAGATATCATCACTGACAAGCACCAAGCCAACATCAGAGTCGTCAGTTAGTTTTTTAATTTCATCTAATGCCGCATTAGGGGTTTCAGCTACAATTCCTTGAATTCCAGCTAATTGAGAACTAGTTACAAACACTCTGCTTCCCACTGTAACGATTTTCACATTTTATCTTCTTGGCCTAGTAATTTAACCGTTTTTAGAAATTTCTTAATTAATTTTGGAAAAGTTGATTTACTTTAAGATATTAAAAATCCTATGCTTGATATTAATAATGAAAAAGATGTTTATTTATTTTTACATGGAAGAATGGATTTAAAACAAAAATCCATCGATACACTTGTTTCAAATGGATTTTCTAAGGAAAAAATTGTTTTAGCTCTTCCAAATAAAGTTGGAAAAGAAGGAGATTACATGGCAATGTTGTGGATGCCCCCAAATCCGGATCATATTAAAATTCAAAAAATTACCAAAGTAGAGCCAGTTGCACCGGAAGGAATGGCAGGACTTTGGAAAGGAGTTTCTAAAGATGATTTATCCTCAATTTATTTTGAAAAATAGCTAAATTAAATTTTTTAATAATTATTTTCTATATTTCAAACTAATGTTAGAAAAAATTTTATCATATATTATTTAGTTAATCAAATAACTTCATTATTTTTAGTGCCAAACTGGTCCCAATAATTAAATAAAATTTCCATCTTGATTATGAAGAATAGACGCATAAAATGATTATTGAACAAAAACATTAGTTTCACAATATTGGCAATTTCTATACTATTTATGATAATTTCTAGTCCCCAAGAGATTTTTGCAGAGAAAATTCATGATAAGAAGAAAGACAATGACGACAAGAAGAAGAAAGACAATGACGACAAGAAGAAGAAAGACAATGACGACAAGAAGAAGAAAGACAATGACGACAAGAAGAAGAAAGACAATGACGACAAGAAGAAGAAAGACAATG
>DASPGM010000005.1:0-181060 GCA_035620615.1 Nitrosopumilaceae archaeon
GACAGTCCACTGGAGAGATTCTCAATTACATCGCTAGATTCTGTCCTAGGAGAGTGGAAGGTATCTGTAGAGGATAGGAATAGTGAGTTTATGGCATCAGCTAGTACAGATATGTCAATTAAGATACAGTATAGGGCAGAGAATAGTCCCTTGATTATGGTAGGGATGAAGTAACAATGATACAAAACTCTGGTTTTAGTTTTGTTTTATAAATTGAGACACAGAAAATTAATCGATTCATCAATAGAAATAATACAATCTTGTTTATCTTGCAACAGAAGGTGAAAATTCTAACGGACATGGCATTTTTCAAAAATATCATGGTTTTCTCAATATTTGGCTTAATCTTGATTCCATCTATATTAAGCGGAAATGCTGAAATGTTATCCCCTCGTCAACAAATGGAATCTGGGATAGATGCAGAGGATGTAGAGTGTAAATCCGGATTGGTATTGATGATTCGTTCAACAAATGGAGCTGCAGCGTGTGTTAAATCTCCCACTTCTCTAAAATTAGTTAATACGGGGTGGGGAACTATCATTAAAACTATGAATGAATCAGAATCAAAAGAAGAGATTCCAAATATGCAAGACGATAAGCAACCCGAATCATCTGAAGAAACGGACGCAAATATAATAGAAATTAAAATTAAAGACGGTGTAGGGTCTGGAGACCGATAAAATACACCATAAAATTTTATAAAAATTAACTAAACTGACTCCATAGTATTCTAGTCTAATGGTTTTACCTCGTTTGTATAAATTGGACAAACGATGACTAAAAACCCCCAACAATAATCCTATGGTAATGAAAATCACAATGACGCATAATCAAGTGCTAATGATTACCTTAGTAATTGCCTCTATAGGAGGAACATATGCCATTTCAACAGGTTTTGACCTCACTTTGGATTCAACAGGTAAATCTGCTCCATCTGGAGCTCTATTAACTGGAAACGTAAAAGTAACTCAATATGACGAAAGTGGAAACATTATCGCATATAGACAAAGTGATAACCACATAGTTTTCCATGGTATGGAAATTATCATGGGACAGGTATTCAACGGAGTAAATGATACATATGCAACAAAAGTTAGACCTGTCAGTCATATGGAAATTGGACTCGCTGGAGATCCAGGTGTATATGCAACCGCTTTGCGATGGAACGATACTGATGTTGTTGACCCAGTAATAGATACAAACCCTCTTTGTGCTAGAGTGGTAGCTGTTATCGATAACGTTACTCAAGGAAACTCACATAAATCGCCAAGCACATGTCATGGAACAGAAGGCTTTGGAGCAAACCCATGTTCTGCACAAATGAACGTTACTGCTAGATCAACCTTTACTGGTGCAAACTGTGCTGCTGCATCAATCGATGAAGCTGGAATCTTCAATGATCCAGCTGGTGGATTGATGTTTGCAAGAAACACATTTGGTAGTGTCACACTGAACCCACTTGACTCTCTTGCGTTAGACTGGGAATTCACGTTTACAGACTCATAGACGTAAATTCAAAATGGGGGGAACCCCATCCAAAATTTTTATAATTTTTTTAAAAAATTACAGTATCAAGTTTTAATTATGGATAGTTTCCCATTAATCATTGCCATTTTATTCCTTTGAAATGATTCTAGTTGGAATTATTTTATTAAGTGCAATGACGGTGGGAGGAATTAAAATTTGGTTAACAAGAAAAAAAACTAATCCCGAACTTCAAGACGACTCTGAACAACAAAACTTATGATATTTGTTATATTTCCCTAAAAATTACCACTCGTACGTTATTTGTTAGCTCTTACCTAAAATAGTATAAAGTATCATCTTGGATTGAGATGATAATTTGAAGCTAGTAATTGGAATAACAGGAAGTACTGGAGTAATTTATGGAGTAAGATTACTTCAGGTATTAAAAGAAAAAAATATCCAAACCCATCTAATTTTTACAGAATGGGCAAAAAAATGCCTAGCAATGGAGACTGATTTTTCTCTGGAGGATGTAAAATTACTTGCTACAACTGTATCTGATGAGGCTAACATGGCATCAAGTGTTTCAAGTGGAACGCACAAAGTAGATGGTATGATTGTTATTCCTTGTACAATGAAAACATTATCAAGTATAGCCATAGGATATGATGAAACTCTGGTTGCCCGTGCAGCAGGAGTAACTCTTAAGGAATCCAGAAAATTGGTTCTAGTAGTAAGAGAAACTCCTTTGACAGCTATTAATTTAGAAAATATGTTAAAACTTGCAAGATTAGGGGTTGTAATACTTCCTCCTGTCCCAGGTTTTTATATAAAGCCAAAAACAATAGATGAATTGGTAAACCATACTGTAGGAAAATGCCTAGATCAGTTTGGTATTGAGCATAATCTGTATAGAAGATGGGGTGAGTAGCTATGGATTGTCTCCAAAGTAATCTTGTATACTTCCTCTAAAAAACGTAGTATAGGATTGGTTTATTGATATATCTTGATAATTAGCTGTCACGTTGACAAAATATTTTCCTGGTGTGTCAATGTTTGCACGTACAACATGATTTTCACGAAATAATCCTGTAGAATCTGTTTTACCACTTAACAAAGTTACAAATTTACCCTCTTGATTAGTAATAGTTACATTTACTAATACATTCTCAAGTGCTCCTTCTGACTGTTCAAATCTAGCATCTGGATTTTTTTTCGCATCAAAAACCTTTACTGAGATCCCTACTGGATAACTAGCATAGGTGTGCTGTGGTAGTTTAGTAGAAAGAATTAATTCAGTTTTAGAGTCAACTGGAATTTTTGGTTTATAGATTTCTTCATTATATGAAATAGGAATAAAATCATCATTTTCTAAAATTTTTCCCGAAACAATAATTTTATCATCTTTCATTTTTTGATATAGATAGTATACTTCTCCAGTGGTTGTAATTCCACTTAATCTAATAATTTTTCCATCTTGAATTACTCTTATCTTAAAATCGTTAGATATCGCATAATCTTTATTATCAGTTGAAATTATTCCTGACTGAAAAACAAGTAAATTTTCCTCAAATCCAAAGGCATACTTAGAATGAGTATGGCTGAAAAAAATGATAGAGACAATAAAAATTGATGATAAAATTACAATTATTGAAATTTTACTATTTGATGAATTCACATAATTAGTTTTTTTCCATTAAAATTAAGATTATCTTTGAATAATTTGACAAGAAGGTGACTATCCTTTTATAGCAAAAATCAGACAAAACCCAATATCCTTGTTTAAAATTAATTTTGAAAAATTAGTCAAAGTCGAACGAAATAAAATATTTGGTATTGCAACAAACTATGAGCATTTACAACAACAATTGCCACAATACTTTCCTTCAGTAAATATACGGTCAGTTCGCGGTAATATTGCTGTAGTTGAAGAACATGTCAGGATTGCAGGTCGTGAATTTGTTATGATGACAAAACATGTGACTAAATATCCAGAACTTCATGAAGTTTTTGTTATAGGTGGAGATGCTAAGGGAAGTCATATTATTGAAAGATATGAATCAATTAAAGATGGAACAAAGATTACCGTTGAGGCCAAACTTAATCTAAAGGGACCATTAAAATTAGTAGCATTTTT
The DNA here is from genome assembly GCA_035620615.1 of Nitrosopumilaceae archaeon. GTDB lineage: Archaea > Thermoproteota > Nitrososphaeria > Nitrososphaerales > Nitrosopumilaceae > CSP1-1. The sequence goes on from DASPGM010000005.1 coordinate 3,605, forward strand.
TGGAAAATCTAAGATAAAAAATGGGTTTGTAAAAATAATGGATGAATTTGCAAAGATTGCAGAAGAATAAATTAATTATTTAGTATCTTGTTTTTCTTTAAATTCTTTGAGATCTTTTTCTGCTTCTATTTTTCCTTTCTCAAAATCGCCTTTGGCTCTACCAAGTGTTTTTGCTAGCTCAGGAATTTTTTTGGCACCAAAAATTAGTACCCCCACAATAACAATAATCCACACCCATTCGTATCCGCCAACAAAATTTACTATTCCTTCTAACACGTTCTTTTTTCATTTATTTGAGATTTAAGTGTTCATAAAGTATTTGCGCATGTATTAATAACTCAAAACCTAAACTCAGTTCAGAGTACATCTAAGACTGTTAAATTCATACAAACAGTACCTAATAACCATCAAAAGCTATAGTCATTTTATGAAAACAGGAAAAAATTTCCTAATAATCATTATTGTATTTTTTTCAGCGACAGGTTTTCTCGTAATACAGGAATTTCCTATAACAGAAAATCTTTTTGCTAGCGTGGACGACAATTCTTCTCAAGACAAAAAGATCACAGTTAAAGTTTCTGATGGCGTTGGAACTAGTAGCAAAGGGTAAAAAATAAATTTCTAATTTTTTACGCTATTTTTTTTAATTTTACGCTCTCTTCGTTCAATAATCAACATCCCTGCTACATATAGTGCAAGCATTGGTCCCGATACAAACCACATTGTTACCCCACTTCCATCTGGAGTAATAACTGCTCCAAAAATTGCTATGGCCACTATTGCATAACGAATGTTTTTTCTCCAAAATGATGCATCAGTAATTCCAGAAGCAGTTGTAGCATACATCACTAAAGGTAATTGAAATGATATTCCAAACGCTAAAATAAATTGTAAAACAAATGAAATAAAATCCATAATATTTAAAAATGTTACAAGACCGGCAGACTCTCCATATTTGTAAAGAAAATCAAGAATGTAGGGAACTACTAAAAAATACGAAAAAAGACAACCTGCAATAAAAAGTGCCAGTGCTGGAATTATAATTGAGCGACTCACATTGATCTCTCTTTCTTTTAAGGCAGGTTTTATGAATCCAGTAATTTCTTTAATAACTACTGGCATTCCAAAAACAATTCCAACTAATGCTGCAATGTAGATTTGTGCAAAAAATGCTTGACCAGGGGCTGTTTGAATTAATTGGACTTCTTCTGGTACTAGTTGATTTTTCATATAATTTGTAATCTGTGCAGCAATATTGTTTAGTGGATCTGGCGTAGGATAATATATTGAAACTCCACCAATTTCAATTGGGGTTAAATGAAAAGTAATAACAAAAACAGTAATGATTCCTACCGTAATCACAATTCGTAATATTCTTTTTCTAAGCTCATCAAGATGCTTACTGATTTCTTGAATTTCAGACATCTGAGTCTATCTAATTTAGTTTGAACTCTATTTATCTACTTAGTGGGAATTGGTAGTAGTTTCTCTTCAGGAAGCCCTGCTTCTTTTTGTTCTTTTTCTGATATATCTAAAAATTCAATAGTAATTACTGGTTTTGCTTTGAATTTGAATTCTAATTCTTTTGCCAATTCTGCAATTTCTTTTCCAGAGTAAATCTCTGTTGAATCTTTTAGAAATACCCTTTCTCCTTTTTCAATGTCTTTTCCACCAAACTTCTTTTTTAGAAATTTAGTAATCTCTGGTAATTCCTTTCTATTGATGTTGTTATAATAATATGCAATTCCATTAACTGGAGTATAATCGAGTGGGGTACCATTTCTATAAAGAAATACCCCAATAAACATGGCATCAGCTTCAGGTTCTCTTGTACACTTTATTTCCCAAAGTAAAACCTTCTTAGGATCATAGGCTAGCTTTTCAACTTCCTCAATTGTTAATTTCCAATATCTGCATCTAACCATAAGATTCCACTATTTTACTGTTATAAATTGCTTAAAAATTTAATTAGTTTTTTTCTATTTGCCTAATAGAATAGATAACAATTTTTTTTGGATAATTTCATTGACTTTGAGATAAAATAGTAAATCTATTTCCAATAAATTCTTTGGTTGGAATAACTAGTCCTTCATTTTTCTCATTTTGTATGATGACATGGAGTGTCCCAACTGAAGTTATTGTCCCAGTAACGTCACCGATTTTAATTTTCTGCCCAACTTTAAGGAAGGAACGATGATCAGCTACTCCAGCAATGGCTGCAGGTAGTATGTCTTTTAGAGTAAATCCCAAACCAACTGCAATTGCTGCTCCAACTGCCACAGCAATACTCCATGCAAATGCGGATACCAATATTGGTACTATTGATTCCCCTATCCCTAACTGAGTAATTGCTACTGAAAAAATAATACCATACATTACCACTTTAATTCCGGTAATAGGATATTTTGAATTTCCAAAACCATGTTTTACAATTTCTTGGTCAACCCATTTAATGACAAATTTAACAATAATTGAACCAATAATTAGAATTAAAACAAATGCCAACAAATTTGGAACCCATAGCCACAATTGAGTCAAAGCTTGACTTAGTTCTAAAAATTCAAGTGCATCAATTGCTGCAACAATAAAGAATATGTAAACAAACCATTTAATGGTGGCTGCAATTAATTTAGCTGAATTTAATTTATTTGTAGAAAGTTCTTTAATTTCAACTTCGGCATCATTTTGAGTATCAACCTTTTGTAAAATTCTCGTCGCTGCTTTTTCTACTGCTCGGTGAACAATCTTTCCTGCAAAAAATCCAATAATCAATAAAATAACGGCAGCAACTATTTTTGGAATGGATTCAGCTACATTTGTTGCAAATGCAATCAATCCCTCAGTAGCTGGAGTGTAAAATTGATCTGCTCCATCAAATTCTTGGGCAAAAACTAAACCTGAAGTAGAGATGATTAGCATAAAAATAACTGAATACAATATAGTGTTAATTTTAAAAAATTTCATATTATTAGTCCAAATCGATTAGGTTGGAACCTGCTATTTATACTCATCGTAAAACTTCTACTAATGTAACCTATACGTCTGTAACTTATTTCCTAAATCATTCAATGATGTACATGCACAGATAGATCTAATCTGTAAACAAAAATAAGATTAAAGATCCCATTTTGTAAAATTTCAATATTTGTAACATCCTGATTTTTTGTACTAAATTATTCTCCAAAAACTTTGGTATGTCTTATAACTTAGTATAATGTACATATTTTAAATGGGCATTAGAGTAACTGTGGTACTTGACCAAAGTAATGTAGAAAAGCTGCGTGGAATCCAGGCTAAATTAATTAAAACTTCTACTAAATCTGTTAGCTTTTCAAACGTACTTAATCAGGTTGTTGAAGAAGGATTAAGGAAATTTAAACCATAGAGTTTTAGATTCTTAATTTCTTTTATTTTTCTAGTTAGAACTGAAAATCGATTTGCAATAGATATAATATCCTTTAACCTAAAATCAAATTATGTCAATTTATACTGTTCATGTTATAATTGAAAATAAGCCTAGTATTAATGATCCTGAAGGAGAAACTATTTTGAAAGATCTTGTTCTTAAAGGGAATTACTCTTCCGTAAAAAAAATTCGCTCAGCAAAGATGTTAAAATTTAAAATAAATGAAAAAAACAAAAATCTTGCTGAAAAAAAAATTCAAAAACTATGTGATGAGCTTCGAATCTATAATCCAATGGTAAGTAAAATTACTATAGACGTTATAGAAGATTAGATCTGAGTTAATGTTTTTACAAGTAACTTGCTGGTTTTGGTAAAAACATTTCTGATACTTTATGAGGTTAAATATTTTGCAAAACATAATATCAACCAAAAATTCTCCTTTTCCATATATTTCAATCCTAGTCAAAAATCAGTCTGGGATTTGATTTTAATAACGCATTACAATTAAGAAAACTGTGAAAGTCGGGGTAATTGTGTTTCCTGGCAGTAATTGTGATCGAGATATGTATCATGTACTTACGGATGTTTTTAAAATTAAAGCTGAGTTTTTTTGGCATGAAAAAAATCTTCCAAAAAACCTTGATGCAGTTATACTTCCCGGAGGATTTTCTTATGGTGACCGACTCCGAGCTGGGGCAATAGCTGCACATAGTCATGTAATATCAGATATTAGAAAATTTGCATCCCGTGGGTTGCCTATTTTGGGGGTATGTAATGGGTTTCAAATTTTAGTTGAAGCAGGATTATTGCCTGGTGTTTTATTGAAAAATAACACCTTAAATTTTATGTGCAAGTGGACAAATCTAATCGTTGAAAACAATAAAACTCCGTTTACTAATAAATTAAAACTTCATGAAAAAATTCCTATCCCAATTGCAAATGGTGAGGGAAGATTTTATGCTGATGAAAAAACTTTGAAAATTCTAAAAAAAAATAATCAAATTGTTTTTAGATATTCTGATGTTGTAAATGGCTCTACATCAAGAATTGCTGGGGTATGCAATAAAGAAGGAAATGTTGTTGGAATGATGCCTCATCCAGAAAGAGCAACTGAGCCTGATATTAATCCACAAGATCCAAAACCTGCGTCATTAATTTTTGAATCACTCCTCAATACAATTGGAGTAAAAAAATGAGTCTTGCTAAACAAGAATCAATTTATCTTGAAAAAAAAATTGGCCGCAAGCCAACTCCTACTGAATTTCAAATAATTGCAGCGGAATGGTCAGAGCATTGTTCATACAAGTCTTCAAAAAAACATCTTAAAATGTTGCCAATGAGTGGTCCATTTGTAATTTCTGAAAAAGGTTATGATTCTGGTGTTTTAGACGTAGGTGATAACTATGTTGTAACGGTGCATATAGAAAGTCATAATCACCCATCGGCAGTTGAACCATTTGGCGGGGCAGCAACTGGAGTTGGGGGTGTTATTAGAGATATTTTATCAGCTGGGACACGACCAATTGCAATTCTTGATAGTTTACGTTTTGGAAATATCAAAAAAGATCCTCACGCTAGATGGCTTTTCAAAAATGCAGTATCAGGAATTGCAGACTATGGAAATTGTTTGGGAATTCCGACAATAGGCGGTGAGGTTGAATTTGATGAATCTTACTCTAACTACGCTCTAGTAGATGTAGCTGCAATAGGTTTTGGTAAAAAAGATAAACTCATTCAAAATCATGCAGCCAAAGGAGATCTCGTCGTCTTAATTGGCGGTCCCACTGGAAGAGACGGAATAGGTGGTTCTCAATTTGCATCGGATTCCTTAGAGGTAGAAAATAGATCAGCAGTTCAAATTCCTGATCCTTTTATTGAAAAATTAATTATTGAAGCGATTCTAGAAGCAAGGGACCAAAAATGTATTAATGCAATGAAGGATCTTGGCGGAGGTGGTTTATCTTGTGCTATTTCAGAGACCGCTGATTCGCTTGGTATTGGCATAGAATTAGATGTTAATCAAATTCATACTAGAGAATCTGATATGAACCCAGATGAAATTATGGTGTCTGAATCCCAAGAAAGAATGTTGGTGATAACTGATAAAGATAAAATAAATTCACTTAAAACAATTTGCAAAAAATTTCATGTTAAATGTTCTGTGATAGGTAAAGTGAAAACTGATGGGTTAATGCAAGTAAAAAAAGGAACAACAATTTTGGCAACCTTGCCTGCAAATATTGTTGCAAATGCTCCTTTATTGGATAGACCTTCTACTATCCCAAAATATCTAAAAAAATTACAAAAAAAACCTATATTAAAAACACCAACAAATTTTTCTGAAATATTACTGCAAATGATTTCCAACCCCACCATTGCAAATAAAAAATGGGTTTATGGGCAGTATGACCACGAGGTTGGGATTAGAACCGTAATAAAACCAGGTAATGACGCATCTGTCTTACGACTTGATAATGGGAAATACCTCGCAGCAAAAATTGATGCAAATCCTAAGCATTGTTATATCGACCCACGCCAAGGTGCAATAGGATGCTTTGAGGAAGCATGTAGAAATGTAGTATGTACAGGTGCTACGCCAATCGGAATGGTAGATCATCTTCAATTTGGAAGTCCAGAAGACCCTGAAATTTTTTGGACATTTTTAGAATCCTTGAAAGGAATCACAGATTTTGCTAAAAACTTTAAAATTCCATGTGTTGGTGGCAAGGTTAGTTTTTACAATGAAACAGTAAATGGGCCAATCAAACCGACTCCATTAATTGGTGTGTTAGGTATTATCGAAAAACGACCTCTTAGACCATTAAAAATAGTTGAAGATGATATTCTTCTAATTATAGGAGAAACAAAAAATGAGTTAGGTGGTTCTGAATACCTGGAATATATTCACGGTATAATTGGAGGGGCATGTCCTAGGGTGGATTTTAACGTATCCAAGAAAAACATGGATTCAATTTTGGAGATAATTAGAGAGGATATTGTTAAATGTGTTCATGATTGCTCAAAGGGAGGTTTTGCCATAGCATCTGCTGAATTATGTATGGAAAATAACATCGGATGCATTATTTCTTTAGAAAAAATTCCCTCTGAAACTCTCCAAATTGAACAATTATTGTTCTCAGAAAGTCATTCAAGGTATCTTGCAGTAATAGATAAAAAAAATCTAAAACAAATTCAAAATATTTTATCTAAGAAAACAATAAAGTATAATATAATAGGACGTTTTGGTGGAACAAAAATTATTTTCGAGAAAAACGGTAAAAAAATTGTAAATCTAAGCGTTGATAAGGCACAATTAAAGTGGATGAATTCATTAGAGGATTTGGTTTTACATGGTTAAAGAAAATTGTGGGGTAGTGGGGATATTTAGCTTAAACGGCTCAAACGTCATTCCTATGGTAATTGATTCACTTCGTGCTCTACAGCATAGAGGCCAAGAAGCTTGGGGTATTGCAATCCCAAAAAAAGAACCAATGAAAAGAATTGGGCTAGTATCTGCCTCTGCTTCTGAATTTAAAAAAATTTCTTCAGAATACGCTTCTCCTGCAGCAATAGGGCATGTGAGATATTCTACTATTGGAAAAAGTAATTTAGAAAATGCCCAACCACTGAAAGTCAAAGATCTATGTGTGGCACACAATGGAACAATTTCTAATGTAGAAGAACTTTCAAATCTTGTTGGAGGATGTACTTTTACACCGCAAAATGCCAGTGATACTTTAGTTGCAGCCCAACGTCTTGTATCATTGATTTCTGAAAAGGGAAAACTATCTAGTGCTCTATCTATTTTAAAAAATGAAATGATTGGCTCTTATTGTTTTACATTTTTGTCTGATGATAATTCTGTTTATGCTGCAAGGGATCCTCAAGGGTTTCGTCCTATGGTTTTAGGGCAGAAAGAAGAAAATTCTTCATTTATAGTTGCATCTGAATCCTCTGCACTATCAGCTGTTAGTGCAAAATTGATACGAGACGTTAAACCTGGAGAACTAATTAAATTTAGTAAAAAAGGAATGGAATCAGAAATGTTTTCAGATGATAATACACGATGTCATTGTTCATTTGAATTTACTTATTTTGCTCACCCTACAAGTAAAATGGAAGGAACTAATGTGTATCTGGCAAGAAAGAGAATTGGGCAATTCTTGGCAAGAAAATTTCCAATTAAAGATGCTGACATGGTTATCCCAGTACCTGATTCAGCAAGACCAGCAGCTTTAGGATATGCTCAAGAATTAGGTATTCCATTTGATGAAGGTTTATTAAAAGATCGTTATAGTAAAAAAGGCCCACTCAGAAGTTTTATCGAGCCACATCAAAGTGATAGAATAGAAATAAATCGTTGGATATTTCCTATTACTGAAATCATTAATGGCAAACACGTGGTTGTTATAGATGACAGTTTAGTTCGTGGTACGAGTTCCAAAGCAATTATCAAAGCCTTACGTAGGGCAGGCGCAAAAAAAATTAGCATGGTGATTACTTATCCTCCAATAAGATTTCCATGTTATGCAGGAATCGATTTTCCATCACAAGAAGAATTAGCTACTTTTGTGGATGGGAAAGATGTGACTTTGGAACAAATCACTGAAAAAGTTCGTTCAGATATTGGAGCTGATTTTCTTGGGTACAATGATTCTAAAAATCTTGCAAATGCTATAGGCATTCCACATGATTCAATGTGTTTTACATGTTCTACTGGTAACTACGAATCATTAGGAATAAAACCATCTTTTAAAACAAGAATTGAGATGAAAGGCGAATAGAATGGAAATTGCCTATGTTTTAGTCAAAAGTGAAATGGCACATGAAATGGAAGTGTTAAATGAAATCTTAAAACTAGACGGCGTTAAAGAGGTAAAAGGAACTTTTGGACTCTATGATATTTTCGTAAAAATTGAGGCTTCTTCACAAAAAGAAATTCAAAACATAATTACAAAAAAAATTCGGCATTTAAAACATGTAATTTCCACATCTACTCTCTCTGTAATCCCAGAGCAGGGGGAAAACTAGTCTCATATCTTGATTCTACTTTAATTAGGCCGTTCATACAAACATATGATATTTTTATAATATTTTTAGCATTTATTTTAATTTTTTTAGTAATTTTCCACTTTGGAACTAAAATATTACAATTTGATCCAGATTCGATATAAGAATCAGCGATCTAGCAAATAGCATGAATGATGTAGGAAAAAAAATCAACATTCTCAATAGTCCAACTGACTCTAAGCTTTATGAATACAAATTAAAAATCGAACGAATAACTTCAGAATTAATCCATTTTGGCCTCACAAAAATGCAGGCAAAAGTTTTCATTTATTTAGGAAAATATGGTTCCAAATCTTCCCCTGAGGTTTGTAAGGATCTCAAATTGCCACGAACTGAAACCTATAGAATACTCAATGAGTTGACCAACATTGGGATTGTAGTTAGTGAATTTTCATATCCATCAAAATTTTCAGCAATTCCAATGGAAAAGGCAATTTCTCTTCTGGTCCAAACTGAACAAACAAAGATAGGTTTTCTTGCAGAAAAAGAAAAAGAGATTACAAACTTATGGAATACTATTCCAAGTTTTTATACAAAGTCTAGCGAGCCAGAATCTGAAAAATTTCAAATGCTACAAGGCTCATCAAGAATTCATAGTAAAATGTATAATATGATATCAAGCTCTAAACATGATTGTAAATTATTGTGTGATTCTAAGGATCTATCGAAATTTTATTATTCAAATTTAATGGAAATATTTGAGAATTCTCCTTCTAATTTAAAATTATTAATTTCATCAGATTCGCTAGTTCCTAATTTAATTCAAGGAATGACTAAATCAAGTATACGATATTGGCCAAAAAATATGGCAAAAAACCAATGCTTTCTTTTAAAAGATGATGAGGAGCTTTTAATTTTCTTAAGGAATGCCAACTACCCAACAAAAACGATTTTTGCTTTTTGGACAAATTCTAAATCCCTTATTGATTCAATCTGTATTCTTTTCGATTACTCTTGGGCAAATTCAAAGCCCGTTAAACAGCCAAATTTAATAATTTCTGAATTTGGAAACTAGTCTTTTTCTTTATTTAGATATTCATTAAGGGCTTCCTTAATTACACTAGTTAGAGTCACAGAACTAGTTGAACCCATCAATAATTTTGCTTGTCGTCTTCGAAGTTTTTTAACAATGTCGTCATCTAGAATGATAGTAATTCTATGACCCTCGATTTTAGATTCTAACATTCCAGATTTCAATTTCTATTGCCTATTCCTATTACCACTAAAATCTCTAATTTCTCACTTGCAAAAGTGAGAAAAGATAGAAAATTGGTTCCTTTCATCATGTTCTTAAGAAATTATGAAGTAAATATAATATGTGGATTATCTAATCTATTTTTTACGATTAATTTCTAGGAGCAATTTTAAAAGCCATATCTGATTAATTACTTAAGTGTCATCTTACCAATTGCTGATAGGAATAGGAGCAGGCACAATTGCGGTTTTAGTAATAGTTATTGGTTTATCATTAACAAATGGCGTAATTTCCCCTCAAGAATATGAAATTTTTGTTGACCCGTTTAAGGACGAACAGGATCTATTTGTTATGGCTAGGGTGGTTATTCAAAATACTGGAAGTAGTCCACTAACTAACGTAAAAGCAAATTTTGGAGGTGGAGATATTCAAGAACTTGGAACATTAACTCCCGGGCAAAAAATCATAATTTCCCCACCAACTGAAAATGACATGGAATACGTTATGGTGACGTCTGATGAGGGAATTTTTGTAAGTAAGGGATATCGCACTGCTGTTAAAATGCCTGGGATGATGGGGTCTTAAAAAAATCATTTCGTATTCAAAAACAATGCACTAAAATGATTAATGTAATTAAGTTTAGATAGATGAAATTTCTCGCTTCAGGAAAAGTAAAGGACATTTATGATTTAGAAGACGGCAATCTTCTTTTTTTATTTAGTGATAGGGTGTCTGCATATGATGTGAAATTTAAGGAAGAAATCCCAAAAAAAGGTGAAATCTTATGTAAATTCGCAAAATTTTGGTTTAATAAATTAGATACTCCAAACCATTTTGTAAGAAGCGAATCAAAAACCGGAATTGTAGTAAAAAAAATGAAAATGATCCCAATTGAATGTGTAGTACGTGGTTATTTTTATGGCAGCCTTGTCAATAGATGGAAAAAGGGAGAGATAATTTTACCTAATAATTGCAGTACAGAACTTGCCGCCAAACTCCCTGAACCAATATTTGATCCTACTACAAAATCATCTCATGATATTCCTATAGATAAGAAACATGCTTTGGAGTTGAAACTTGTATCTTCTGAAGAGTTTGATTGGTTATCTAAAACTTCGATTGAAATCTATAAGAAAATGGCAGTAATATCTGATTCTGCAGGTTTTATCATGCCTGATCTAAAACTAGAATTTGGAAAAGTTGATGACAAAATTATTCTTGGAGACTCAATTGGTCCAGATGAATATCGTTTATGGCAAAAGGAGACATATTCTGTTGGAAAAATACAGGAATCTTTTGATAAGCAATTATTACGAGATTGGTTAACCGATAACGGTTATCAGAAAATATTTGATGATATGCGTGATCAAGGAAAAGAACCAATACCTCCAGAAATCCCATCTGATTTAATCAAAAAAATGACAGAAAGATATTCTATTGCCTATGAACGCTTCATCAACTCCACCTAACTCTATTTTATATTATTGCCAAGTTACATTTTCTTGTTTTTGGCCAAAAACCTACATGGGTATGCCGGTTTGGGCCATGGGTCTGAATTTTTTGCAATTTTTTAATAATTTTGTACCACTCTTACGTAAATGAATAAGCTACTACTATGATGATTGTACTACAATATATGATGTAGCATAACTAGAATCTTTTAATTAATATAAGATTAGTAATAATAAAAAAAAATTAATGCGATTAGACAAATAAATATGATATAATGATCTTTTAGCTTAATTCTTAATTTCCAATTACATGTCCACTTTATTGGAAAAATCAATTAAAATTAATAGAATCGTTACTTCAAATAGTCAACAGGCTAAAGCTATTGAGGATTTAACAAGGTCGAAAATTTTAAAAATTTTATATAAAAAACAATTAACTGCAGAACAAATTCTAGCGGAATTAAAAAAGAATGGATATAATAAAGCACTAACCACAATTAGACATCATTTAGATATTTTAAAAATTTCAGGTCTAATAGAATTAGTAAAAATTGAAGAATCTAGAGGCGCTATAACAAAATTTTATGGAACATCGACTAAACTTTTAGAATACGATATCCCAAAAGATTTTGAATCAAAATATTCATCTTTAATTAAAACCACCTCAGGCAAAATGGAAACACTTGTAAAAAATATCTCTGAAAAAACTAGTTCTAAAACAAAAAATCAAAAATCTGAAAATACTGAAAACTATACTCAGTATCTCTTAATGGAAATTGTAAACCGTGCACTTACAAATGTTTTAGAAAAATCTCACTAAATTAAAACTATCTAAACATCAATTGAAAAAATTCCTTTAGTTTTTGGATTTTGTAAAATCTGAATTAATTTTCTTGGAATTTCGTCACTTGCTTTATCGCAATTAATTGCTATAGTCCTGGGACATACGTAATTGCTTTTTCGTAACACAATATCATTTGGATCTGAGCAAATTAGATCCTGATGACCTTTCCCATTAATTTTAAAAGTATACCCATTAACGCTAATTGAAAAAACTATATTTGAATTTGGATCTTTAATTTTTTTTAAAATATTTAATGGGACATCCTTGCAAGCATATTTTGCACCTACTCCAACAATGCAATCCCCACTTGGAGTAAGATGCTTTTCTTTTGTAATTTCAATTGTATTTGTGTGAAGGGATCTAATATTTACATGACCTGTAAATGGAATTTCAAAATGCACAAATTGAACATGACTAGACTTAAATTAAACTTTCAAAACATTGAAGATTGACTTGCTACCCGCACAACAAGGATATGATAGAGCAATTACTGTTTTTTCACCAGATGGGAGACTATACCAAGTTGAATATGCTATAGAGACTGTACGACGTGGAACTATAGCTGTTGGTATAAAAAGTAAGGATGGAATAATTATAGCAGTTGAGGAGAAACCTCGTAAACTGCAAATTTCAGATACGGCACAAAAAATTTTTCAAATTGATGATCATGTTGGTGTTGCTGCTGCAGGTTACATTCCAGATGCTAGAAGTCAGGTCGATAATGCAAGATTTTTCTCACAAAGTAACAAATTGATTTACGATGAATCAGTGGATGTTGAAACAATTGCAAAACACTTGGCAGATCAATGTCAACAATTTACTCAATATGCTGGGGTTCGTCCATTTGGAGTAGCTTTGATTCTTGGAGGTGTTGATTCTGGTGGAAGCCAATTATACTTGACTGATCCAAGTGGTACTTACATTTCGTATGATGCAGTTGCAATAGGCTCAGGTTCTGAACAAGTTACAGAGTTTCTAGAAAAAAATTACAAACCAGATATATCACTTCAAGATGCAGCTATCTTGGCAACGGCGTCAATTTACATTGCAAGTGATGAAAAACAAGGTTCTCAACATATCAAAATGTCTCAAATTAAATCTGCCACAAAATCATTTGAAATAATTTCTGATGAGCAAATCGAAAAATTTGCAAAAACTGCATTAGAAAAATACCCATCAGAAAAAAATTAGCAACGGTATTATTATAATTAATATCTTGTAATTACATGAATATTTCAATAGCAATTCCTGATTCGTCTTTATCCGATGAAATTACTCAGAAAGAAAAATCTAGCAAAATTTCTAGAATAGCAAGAGCATGTGCAATTTTTAGAGTTTCAGAAATTTTCATCTATCATGAAACAATGGGTGAAAAAAGTGATGCTTTGTTAATGTCTACCATTTTAAAGTATTTAGAAACTCCTCAATATTTTAGACGATTTCTGTATCCAAAAATGGATTTACTAAAATATTCTGGAATTTTATATCCATTAAAAATCCCTAGTCATAGTAGCATAGTAGATCCTCGACGAATTAAAATTGATGATATAAGAGAAGGATTGGTAGTGTCAGTTAAAGGGAAAAAATTTGTAGATGTTGGGATAAAAAATCTTATTCCTTATTTTGGCAAAGCAGATAACGGTAAACGTATTACAATTCAGTTTAAATCCGAATATCCCGATTTATCTGTAAAAGAAATCTCAAAAGACAATCTCAAAGATTATTGGGGATATAGGGTAAAAGAGAGAGCAGATCTTTTTTCCTTACTTTCATCATGGGAAGGCCAAATTATTCTAACTTCTAAAAAAGGGAAAGTAATATCAGAAGAATTTTTAAAATTATACTCAAAAAATAAAATCTCAACTTTAATTGTTTTTGGATCCCCTGAAAGAGGATTGCATGAAATATTGGGAGGAAGAATAAATCAAATTCAAAATTCGAAAATTTTAAACTTTTTTCCTAATCAGGCTACTGAAACTGTTCGCCTTGAAGAATCAATAATCGGTGTACTTTCAATTCTCAACATATTTCATACTCATTAATTAGCGAAAAGATCATATGTCTCTAATATGATGTCTCAAAAAAAATTTCTCCTTTTTGCAATAGTAGTTGGGTTAGTGGGAATTGTAATTGGCTCGATTACTCTTTTTTCCACATTGAGTAATTTATTAAATCCTTGATGATTATTTTTATAAAATTTTAAGATAATCTTTGAAATTTTTAGTAGGTATATAATGGGGTTAACGACTTTTTCCGTTTATCCATGGGTCATCGAAAACGAAGTCAACCACGTAGAGGTAGTCTTGCTTACCTTCCTAGAGGTCGAGCTAAAAGCTTTGAAGCAAGAGTTCGTTCATGGCCACAAATAACTTCTGAAGAACCAAAACTTTTAGCCCATGCAGGATTCAAAGCTGGATGTGTTCAGTTAGTTACTATTGATGATAGAGATAAAACCCCAAATGCTGGTAAACAACTTGTCAGTCTTGGAACTGTACTTGTTACTCCTCCATTGTTTGTAGTAGGAATACGTGGATACACAAAAGATCATTATGGCCTACAGGCTGCTTTTGATATCTATGCAAAAGATTTGCCAAAAAATTTTTCTCGAATATTAAAATTAAAAACTGAAGGAAGTAATTTAGAAAAAGTTGAAAAACATCTTGATAAAATTAAAGAGATTTATGCAATAGTTGGAATAACTCCAGCAGCTAATCTTGATCAAAAGAAACCATATATTTTTGAGGCTGCGGTAAAAGGTGGGGATATTAAAAAACAATTTGATTTTGTAAAAAGCTTTCTTGGAAAAGAAATGAAAATTGATCAAGTCTTTGAGACTGGTGTACATGTTGATGCAGCAGCCATAACGAAAGGGAAAGGTTGGGAAGGACCTATTACTAGATGGGGTGTAAAAAAGAAACAGCATAAATCACGAAAAAGTGTCCGTGAAGTAGGTTCACTGGGGCCGATTTCTCCTGCAAGTATAATGTATACTGTTCCAAGAGCAGGACAACGAGGTTTTCACCAAAGAACCGAGTATAATAAACGAATAATGGTAATGAGTAACACAGAAAAAAATGAAATAAAAATTAATCCCGCAGGTGGTTTCAAACATTTTGGATTAGTTAATGGAGACTTTGTAATTGTCAAAGGTTCAGTCCCTGGAACATATAGACGATTAATTAAATTAAGAACACAAATTCGAAACGTTCCTTCAAAAATTCTTAAACCAAACATTCTAGAGGTCGTTTTATAATGAAAGTTCAAACATTAACAATTACTGGCTCAAAAGAAAATGAGATTGACTTGCCTGATGTGTTTTCGACACCTTACCGAAAAGATCTAATTCAAAAAGCAGCTGTATATCTTAATTCACATAAATTTCAAAAACAAGGACGACATCCGACTGCAGGGATGGATGTAGTTGCAAGATCTAATGATCCTCCAACTGGTCATGGTTCTGCTAGAATAGCTCGACTCAGAGGTGGCGGTGGAGGACGTCAGGGTCAAGGAGGAGGTGTAGCATCAACTAGAGGTGGAAGACAAGCACATCCACCGACTTCGGAAAAAGTAATTTTCAAAAAACTCAATAAAAAAGAAAATAAACTGGCACTTTGTTCAGCAATAGCTGCTACTTCATCAAAACAAATCATTGAATCTCGTGGGCATATCTTAGAAAAAATAACTTCTTTTCCATTAGTGGTTTCAGACGAGATTGAAAAAGTTTCAAAGGCAAGTGAAATGAAAAAAATTTTTGAAGCATTGAACTTAACCTCAGATATTAATCGCCTTTTAACAAGAAAAGCTCGGAGTGGAAAATCTGCTTTGAGGGGGAGATCCTCTAAAATAGGAAAAAGCATTTTGTTTGTAACAAAAGATTCTACTAATCTTTCTAAAGCATGTGGATCTTTTCCAGGAGTTGAGGTTTGTTCCGTAAAAAATCTTAGTGTTTTGGATCTTGCCCCTGGTGCTGTTCCAATAAGATTAACTGTCTATTCTAAAAGTGCCATTGATGAAATCTCTAAAATTAAGTCTCCTCACTTGGAACTAATGGTGAAAATAAAATGAATATTGACGAAGCATCGAAAATTATCTTAAAACCATACATTACTGAAAAAACATTTGCTATGGTAGAAAATGAGCAAAAAATTTGTTTCATAGTAGCATCTGATGCTGCAAAACCAAAAATCGTTCAAGCCGTTAAAACACTATACAATGAAACAGTACTTGATGTCAATACCGCAAAAACGATTTATGGAAAAAAGGCGTTTGTCAAATTCGAATCAATTGATAAAGCCAGAGATTTGGCAACAAAGATAGGAATGCTATAATATGGTGCAAAAATTCTGTGTATTTGCAAATAAGGTGAAAAAAAATGGTTAAAAAATTTGATTATCAAGGAATCAGTTTAGCAGAATTGGAGAAAATGCCAATGGAAAAACTTTTTCAGTTATTTCCTGCAAGAGCTAGACGTTCTCTTACTAGAGGAATTACAGATAGTAAAAGAAAATTAATTGAAGAGATAAAATTAGCAAAGGCTGGTAAACTAAAGAATCCAGTTAGAACACATATCCGAGATTTGATAATTTTGCCTTACATGGTTGGAGTAAAAGTAAATGTTTTTTCAGGAAAAGAGTTTGCAGCGGTCAATATTATCCCAGAAATGATTGGTCATTATCTAGGGGAGTATGTTATTACGAATAAGAGAGTCTCTCATGGTGCTCCAGGCGTAGGTGCATCAAGGTCCAGTCTATACGTTCCACTAAAGTGATTAATTATGGGCAAATTCAACTATGCATTTCAAAATTTTGATCCAACAAGACACGTTAGAGCCTCTTTACGTGAAAAACAAATTTCACACAAACATGCCAGAGAAATTGCAGTAGCTATTAAGGGGCTTTCTCTTGAAAAAGCTAGAGATTATCTTCAAGCTGTAATATCGATGAAGCGTGCAGTTCCATTTAGAAGATACAAAACCCAAGTTGGTCATAAATCTGATCCTGGAGTAATGTCAGGACGATATCCGCAAAAATCTGCTGCTGAATTTCTTAAACTACTAGATAATCTGGAATCTAATGCTGAATACAAGGGAATGGATTTAGATAGACTAAAAATTATCAACGCAACAGTTCACAAAGGAGTTTTAATTAAAAGATTTATTCCAAGAGCTATGGGTAGAGCCACCCCAAAAAATAACGTCTTGACTCATGTGGAATTGGTAGCTCAGGAGGCTTAGAATTGTCATCTGTAAAAAATGTACTCAAAGATAATTATAACATGATGTTGCTTAAAGACTATCTTAGAGAAAAGATCAAAGATGCAGGATTCTCAGCTGTTGAAATTTCCAAAACACCGGTAGGAACACGTATTGCATTACATGTTACAAGACCAGGAATTGTTATAGGTCGAAAAGGAAGTGGTATTAGAGAATTAACTGAAGTTCTTAGCACAAAATTTGGGTTAAAGAATCCTCAAATCTCTGTAGTTGAGATTCCAAAGCCAGAACTTTCTCCAAATGTAATGTGTAACAGATTAGCTTCTCATATTGAACGTGGTACTGCATTTCGTCGAGCAACAATGTGGACACTTCAACAAATTATGGAAAATGGTGCATTAGGAGTTCAGATAACAATTTCTGGAAAATTACGCGGTGACCGATCTGCCTTTGAAAAACATTCAGTTGGCATTTTGCCCAGAGCTGGACATCATGCAGAAGTTATAGTCGCAGAGGATATTGCACATGTTCAAACTCCTATGGGTCTCATCGGAATTAGAATTAGAATAGCAATTAAAGAAAAAATTATCCCCGAATTTGAATTCAAAGACTTAACTAAAAAACCAAAACCCAAACAAAAAGAGGAAATTGTAGTTAAAGTGACTGCAGATAAACCTGTATCTGCAATAAAAGTTGAAACTGCAGCTGAAAAGAAAGCAAGAACTGAAAGTGAACAAATTGAACTTGAGGCACAGAAAATTGCAACTCTTGAAACACTAGAAGAAGAGGAGGAGAGTTTTAAATCATGACACGAATAAAAATGAAAACTGTAAGAGAACTAAATCAAAACGACCTGCAAGATAGATTGCAACAACTCCGCTCGGATCTTACAAAACTTAGAGTTGATTCTGCTAAAGGTACTCTTCGTAAGGAAAGCGGAAAGATAAAACCTCTAAGAAAAGATATTGCAAGAATCATGACGAGATTAAACGAGATGAAGAACAAATGATTACAGAAGAAAATTTAGTTACTCATGAATTAATTGGATTAATGACTAGCATTGGATATTCTTCAAATCCGCAATTGGTTAGTACTCAAGGAAAAATTATGGATGAAACAAAATCAATGTTAATATTAAACACCAGGAATGGTTTCAAAATGATCCCTAAAAAATTCAATACATGGAAATTCTATGTAAATGAACAAGAAGTTACTCTTAATGGATCTTTTATCGCAAAACGTTCCTATGATAGATTGGTGACAAAAATATGACACGAAATATTGGCATTCCAGTTGAACCTCCTAAAGAAGAATGTTCCGATAAACATTGTCCTTTTCATGGTTCTCTAAGTATACGAGGAGCATTATTTGAGGGAAAAGTTGTTAGTGCTAAAGCAAAAAATACTATTGTATTGCAAAAAGAATCCCCCCTTTATTTTAGTAAATTCAAACGATATGCTAGAAGCAAAAGTACAATTCATGCTCATATTCCATCATGTATTAATGTTAAAGAAGGAGACTCCGTGGTAACTGCTGAATGTAGACCCGTATCGAAATCGGTTTCTTTTGTTGTTGTAGAGGTTAGAAAGTAAATGTCACAAGGCAGAAGTCGTGGAAAAGCAAAGGGTGTTCAAGAATTTAGACCGTATGTAACCCGAGTTCTACCTGTAGGTGCCAGAATTAATTGTGCAGACAATACTGGTGCAAAAATATTAGAAATTGTTATGGTACAAAAATTAAAAACACGTTCATCACGATATCCAGCAGCTGCAGTTGGTGACTTTGTGAATGTAGTTGTAAAAAAAGGTCCTGCAGAATTACGCAAACAAGTTTATGGTGCAGTTGTTATTAGACAGAAATATCCAATTCGTAGATTAAATGGAGTTAGAGTATCTTTTGAGGATAATGCTGGAGTTCTAGTAACTCCAGAAGGAGAAATTAAAGGGACTGACATTAAAGGCCCTGTAGCAGCTGAAGCATCTGAAAAATGGCCAAGAGTAGCTAGTCTTGCATCGATGGTGGTATGATTGAAGCCGACGAAAATTAGAAATCAACAAATTTTTAGAGCAACATATGCAATAAGAAGTAAACAAATTTCAGGTCCCTTATCAAAAGAGCTTAGAAAAAAATATGGAAAGCGAAGTATTCGAATAAACATTGATGATACTGTTAGAATAATTCGTGGTGAATACAAAGGAATTGATGGTAAAGTTACTAAAATTTCTACAGAAAAAAATGGTGTAGCAATTGAGGGAATTAAAAAAGAAAAACTGAAAGGAGAAAAAATTGATGTCTATATTCCTTCTTCAAACGTCCTGGTGACTGCACTTAATACTGATGATCACTGGCGTAAAAGTAAATTAGAAGGTAACAAACCTAAATCTACTCCAAAAGAGACTAAATCAGAAAAACCAAAAGAGACTAAATCAGAAAAACCAAATAAATTAAAATCTAAAGGAACTGTGAAATAGAAATGGTAAGCATATCTGGTAGTAAAAAACTAAAAAGACAAATGGCCCCAACTTTTTGGGGGATAACGAGAAAAGATAAACGATTTGTAGTAACTGTTAAACCAGGCCCTCATCCTAAAAAAAATTCTATACCAACTGCAGTACTTTTACGTGATACTCTAAAATTAGTAACCACATTAAGAGAAGCAAAATCAACAATTTATAATGGTAAGGTAACAGTTGATGGAATCAAAAGAAAATCTCTTCATCATGGAATTGGTTTAATGGATGTTATTGAATTAGAAGGAATTTCAGATACCTATCGTCTTGTTCCCCAGCATGGTCATTTGCTTAAACCACTTAAAATTAATGATTCTGAAAAATCAAAAAAATTAGTTAAAGTTACAAGTAAAACCACAATAAAAGATGGAAAAACTCAAATTGGATTTCATGATGGCCGCTCAGTTATTTCAGATTCTCCAGTAAATGTGGGAGATTCATGTTTAATTCAAATCCCTGAGCAAAAAATTCTTGAAGTAATAAAATTAGACAAAGGTTGTCACGTGGTAGTAACTCGTGGAATAAACACTGGACAAATGGGGTCTGTTGAAGATATTAAGGATGGTACTTTTGTTTTGCCTAAGCGTGTATTGATTGCACTTGGAGAACGAAAAATTGAAATCCCTACAACTCTTGTCATGGCAGTAGGAAAGGATAAACCGATAATTCAAATTAATTGATTAAAATGGCTCAACAAATCGAAAATAAAATGAAAAAAATTAGACTTGAGAAAGTAGTTCTTAATATGGGGGTTGGAAAATCTGGCGATGCCATTGAGATTGGAAAAAAAGCATTGGATCAAATTTCTGGAAAAAAATCATGTGGACGAAATGCAAAAGCTACTCAAAGAGATTGGGGCGTTAGAAAAGGAGAACCCATTGGTGTAGCAGTTACAAGTAGAGGAGATGATGCAATATCTCTTCTTAAACGACTTCTAGATGCAAAAGGAAATCAAATCAAGGCATCTTCATTTGATGACTTTGGAAATGTATCGTTTGGAATATTAGAGCATATTGATATTCCGGGAGTAAAATATGATCCAAAAATAGGAATTCTTGGCCTGGATGTTGCTGTATCGCTTACAAGACCTGGATTTAATATTCGATTTAGAAGTAAACACAAAGCCAAAATTGGGAAATCTCACAAAATTTCAGCTGAGGAAGCACAGGAATTTCTTAAACAAGAGTTTGGAGCAAGGTTGGTCTAATGGCTAAAGATAGATCATATGAATATACAGGTAGAAAAAAACATACATTTGGAAGAGGCTCTCGTTGGTGTAAAAGATGTGGAGATTATACTGCGGTTATTCAAAAATATGATTTATTTATTTGCCGAAGGTGTTTTAGAGAGGTAGCTTTATCCCTGGGATTTAAAAAAAATATGTGAGTATGATAGGAAATGCCAGCAACTAATATTTTAGCAAATTTATTCGTAACACTGTATAACACAGAAGCAAGAAGGAAAAATGAATGTATTGTCCTTCCAACTTCTAAATTAGCAACAAAGGTTTTGACAACATTAGAAAAGGAAGGTTACATTGGAAAATTTGAACATATTGAAGATAAACGAGGAGGTAAATTCAAAATTAATCTCTTAGCAAAAATTACAAAATGTGGAGCAATTACACCACGGTTTAAAGTTAAAAAAACTGAATATTCTGAATGGGAACAACAATATCTGCCCTCTTATACCAGAGGAATGCTTTTAGTTACTACCAGTCAAGGCGTGATGTCACATCACGATGCTGCCAATAAAGGAATTGGAGGATTTTTGATAGGTTATGTCTACTAATCAATTAGAAAATTATGAAACTTCCATAGATATACCTGACAAAGTTACTGTTAGTCTAAAGAAGAACATGCTTACAGTATCTGGACCTCTTGGTAAGACATTTAAAAATTTTAGAAAGATTCCAGTTTCCCTAGAAATTAATGACAAAAATATTTCAATTAAGACTAGTGGAAATAGGAAAAAACAATATGCGATTTTAAATACAGCCCAATCTATTATTCGAACCCTTTGTGAGGGAGTAATTAGTGGTTATACTATCACATTGAAAGTAGTTTATGCTCATTTTCCTATCACAGTAAAAACAAAAGACGGTACAGTTATTATTGAAAACTTTCAGGGTGAACGTGCACCTAGAATAGCAAAAATCCACGGTCAAACTAAGGTGGTAGTAAAAGGAGACGACATTACACTAACTGGGCCAGTTTTATCAGAGGTAAGCCAGAGCGCAGCCGAAATTGTTCAAAAATCAAAAATTAAAGATAAGGACCATCGCGTTTTTCTTGATGGGATATATATCAATTCTAAAGAAAAGGGAATTAAAAAGTAATTATTTTTTAACAAATTTGAATTATGCCACTTGATGTTGAATTCAAAGATCAAACTAATAAGCTTATTAGAGATACGCTAGACCTTTACAAAAATGCTGGTGCCTCTCCAAGAATTGGAGATGTATGGAAATGTGAGAATATCGGGGACTTCTTATGTGGATTTTTTGTGGGAGAAATGATTGGGTCTGCTTTAAGTGCATTTCAAATATATCATCAAAGGGAACCTACCCCTGACGAACATATGGAAATTGTTGGTTTGGTTGAAAATTTTACCACAGAAATTCGTGATTTTTTTGCAAAATTTAATTCATAGTGAATTTTCTGTTTCAGATATGCTTAGTAAGGATTAAATCGCTATTGCCAAGGTACAAACCTGTTGCCGCCCTAGCTCAGCGTGGTAGAGCGTCGGACTGTTAATCCGTTGGTCGTCAGTTCAAGTCTGACGGGCGGCGCATTTCGTTATTTCTAAATTCGAATTATGAAATATAGAATGTTAGAACCATTTGGTTTACTGGATTAGACAGTATAGATCTAATATCTGATCGCAGATTAGGAACAATGCAGGAGGTTTACATTGGTCAAAACTAGAAGGACCAATAGATATTGTGTTGATTGCGGGGCTCGATTAGTTTACTATCCTAGACTATCAAATCCAAAAGCTCCAAACGAACATCGAATCCTCGTTTATGCTTGCCCTGACTGCACTGATGACTTTGATAGACCTAAAATGTTTTCGATTCGAAGAAATCACGTTAATGATCCTTTAGAAACCGTGGAAATCGAGATTAACCAGATAAGAAAAAAATCGGAAGTATCTATAAATTGAGTTTTTAGAAAAATATATTGATAAAGAAATATTTGTTTCAACAAACGTGGTTCATAAATGAGTTTTGAGAAAAAAAGTAATTTTTGGTTTTTATTGCCTATTTTGTTGGGTTTGATTGGGGGTATTATAGCATTTTTTGTACTTAGAAAAGATGATCCCAGAAAAGCAAAAAACTGTCTTTATTTAGGTATAATACTTTTTGGGATTGGAATAATAATTAACCTTGCAATATTCGGAACCGAGCTTCCAATCAAAAATAATTTTGGGGTTAACTTGTAAAGTATCATAATTTTGAAATTACACTTAATAGCTAAACCCCCTGATTCTATCCTATACTTTACGAAGAATCCTATTTTTTCAAAAAGTTATGTTTTGAGGGGGGGTTTAACCTTTATTCCTAATTATTGCAGCCAAGAGGAAAAACACCCAGATAGCTCAGCTAGATATGTGTGATGTTTATTTGATACGAATAGAAGCTAAACCCCCTTATTAGTTAAAAAATTGTACTAAAATCTAGACGATTAGCTCCATAACGGGTATATTTCTGAGACCGAATATTCAGTAGTTGATTAAATTGGAGATTTCCATGATGCTTATGATACTACTATTTGGAGGAATTAAAATTTGAGCACTCATGAGTGGTGGACTAATTCTCTCTATTTAGTTTCAGACAGGTATGATCTTAAGATTTCTAAGGAACTTAATTTCATTGCAAAAACTATACGAAAAAATAGTTATTAATCGATTTTTTAAGATGAAATATTTGGACATTCAAGATGTCAATGTTTAATTTGTGATTGTCGTATAGAGTTTGAATCTATCGATAAAGAAGAACTTCTAAATATAATCCAGCATGTGGACTTAATCCAAAACAAACCACGTTTGCAAAAAATGCTTAGGTAGTTCAATTTGTGAACAATACTTTGTTGGAAAACATTGTCAATCTAAATGCAATTTAAAGGAAAAAACTTCAATAATGTATCGATATACTAAGAAATGTAGATTTATGGCCAAGTTTAATCCATTTGATTCTAAATACCCTGGAATGACAGGTTGGATGAATAGAAAGGTCATGCTCTATCTAGGTCTTGGCCTTGTTATACTAATTATTTATAGATATTTTCTTGAATAATCTATTTTCTTCTTGACACGGAATATACTGGATACATGTACTTAATCCCAACTGAACATGAATTAATCATTTGGTATTGATAACCATGAATTTTTTTGACGGTTCTATACATATCGCTTCCAATAACTATAGCGTTTTTGTCTGCAACATGATTAATTTTTGTACACATATTAACTGGAGTTCCAAAAACATCTATTGTTGAAGAATTATTAGTTTCCATAATACTTACTTCCCCATAATCCGCACTTATACGATAGTCTAAGGAAGGTAGTTTTAGTTTTTTAAGAATATTGTTTATGGATTTATGATCCTCAATCATTTTCATACAACATTCCAGACAATTTTTAAAGTCATAACTTTTAGATGCTTTAGAGGAATCCGGGAAATAAAAAAGAAGACTATCGCCAATATTTTTAATAACAAATCCACCATGTTTTTCCACAATTTGTGCCATAGAATTTAAAAAAATTTCATAATATTTTGATAGTTTTTGTTGAGTAAGGGTGGCTGAAATTTTCGTTGAATTTACAATATCCACTAAGCAAACACAATAATTTTGGGATGTTTCCAAAAAATTTACCACATAGTGAGGTGTTTCCGGATTTAATTTTACAGAATCTATGACTGAATTTTTACCTCTTGTAGATGAATGAGCATTTTTCAAATGTAGATTCACTTCATCTATGGAGGGAAAACTCTTCCCACAATAGTAACATTGACTTTTGGTCGAATGTCTTTGCAAATTTTCCATGCCTGAAATCTTATAAAAATACTATATGAAGATGATGAGCAAAATTTTGAACATGAAACATCTTGTGATCTCATTTTTTTACTTATATCCTCCCTTAATCTCTCTTATTTTTATCAAAATTTCAAGAAATCGAACATTAGATATTAAAATCGCTTTGTGATGAATTGATAGGTTTTTTCACTCATTTCTATTATTTGTCCTAAAGCATAATGAATTACTTCCTGAGTAAATTTTTCCACATTATCTAAAACTAAATAAACACCAATAATGATTTTTCCATCTTCTTTAAAGATTTTATGTATGGCGTGTATTGAATCACAAAAATCTTTAACTAATTTTTTGAAATTTTCTTGTTCTGATTCGTTTAATTTATTATACCTTGCTGTTTGTGGGTTTCTCAGAAAAATTTTTCCACTTAAAACTATCACGCCTAATTGCTTTTTTGGTTCAAAAATTTCAATTGGAATTTTAAATGAACCAGAATCTTTGATCAAAATATGAAAAGTGTCATCGCTACTTTTTATATCTTTAAACGAATAGTTTTCATGTATTAACCACCTTTCAACATTATCCCGAAGCTTATTTACATTGTTCATGTATTACATGTAATCTTACGCCTAAAATATGTATTATTTAAGTAAAATAACAATAAGCCGATCTATTTTTTTTATACTAAATTTTGTAAAATATTTTAATAAAAAAAATTCATAGACGAAAAAGAAATTTTACATTTTTTACCTCGTGTTTTAGATGAATTATGTCAACGAAAATTTATGTATAGAATTATTCACTACTTTAATTTTAAAAACATGAGTTTTCGATCATTTTTTAGTCAAAATAATGCATAATTTACACTAAAACTTCTGACTTGCACTACATAAGACGGAAAAGAATACGATCAAAAACAATGGCAGCATCAAAAGCTAAAAGAAGTGCTGCAGCAAGAAAAGCTGCACGCACTAGAAAACGAAATGCGGCATTGAAAGCAGCAGCAAGAAAATCTTCTAGAAGAAGATCTGCAAGAAGAACCGCACGACGAACAGTACGACGTTCAGCACGACGAACAGTACGACGTGCAGCACGACGTACAACCAGAAGAGCAGCACGACGAAGACGTCGTTAAACTGCCCATTTTTTTTTTCTAATTTTTTAATAAATTAATTATCAAATTTATTTTTAAGCTGCAAAATGCTTTTGAAAAAATTAATTTTCTGTGTATTGTAATGTTCATCTCATCTGGGTTTCTGTTTTTCTATTAATTTTTATGTAGAAGACTATGTTTCTAAATTCGAATTATGAAATATATTGTTTTCTTTAATAAATTAATAAAATCAAAAACTATAATCTTTCTAAATTCGAATTTAGAAATATAATTATTTACTCATATCATTTTTAGTATTAAATTCTGGCAAAACATAAACATTATTTGGATGTATTTTTAAAACTATTCTTTTTTCTCCAGGGCGTTTAAATGGATAAGTTTCTTTTTTCATGTATTTTTTTGTAAGTTTATTTGCATGGGAATAATCATAGTCTGAAATAATTTCTACAACTTTTCCTTTGATAGTTGTCATGTTAAGTGGGTCGTTTTTATCAACTACTGAAACAGCTACTCTGGGATCCCGTAAAATATTTTTGTGCTTTAATCTTCCTTCTGCTGTATTTATCCAAATGTGGTCATTCTCATAATTAGCCCAGACAGGTGACAATTGTGGTGAACCGTCTTTCATTATTGTAGCTATAAACACTAAATTACTTCCTTCAAAAAGTTTAACTGCTTTATCGTTGATTAAGGTCAATTTTCCATGAGCACCATTTATCATGATGTGTAATTAGTATTTCTATATATCCTAAACAATAATCCATATTTTCTAATACTTTGGAATGAAAATTAATAATGTATTACAACATTTTTGAATTATTTTAAAAATTAAATTATCAATTTATTTAAATGAGAATAATCCGTATCTTTTGTTTCTTGACTTATTTTTCTTGATTTTTTAAAATCAGAGAGCTAAAGTTTCTATGTTCTCGTTCATAGATAGCCCATAATCCATTATGTATTTTTTAAGATCATTGATACATTTTTTAGGTACAGCTATACAAAAGGGCAAGTATGTACGTGTAGACCCCATTTTTAACATCACTACATTTCCAAAATCTTCAAATTGTTCTCTTGTACGTTCACTTGAAAGAAAAGTACATGTTTTTGCTTCTCCAATATGATAAAATTCTTCATCAGGTTTTTTAGCAATTACATCTGGCTCATGGTTTCCAATAGTCTCACATTTTTCATATCCTTCATATGAAGCAGAAATTATTTGTAATCCCTTTGATTCAAAATAATCAATTATTCCTTTTACTAATTTTTTATGTTCTATGAAATTTTCTGTCAACACCAAACTCATCAAGATGAAATCTTATTTAAAAAATCCTATGTTCGTCAAAAAAGAATTCATTATTTTATCCAATGTTTTATAATTCATTAAAAGTAGCACGGAACTTAAGGCCAGACAACGGTTGTACGTCGGCGACAGTTCCAGGTGCTAATTGATTTTTCAAAGGTTTTAGGAAATTTGTATATTCTAGTATGTAATTTTTGATCAAACGGTCTTAATTGGCTTACCAGGATCATATGAAATCGATCAAATTATTCTCAATTACTGGTGATATATTTGAGATTTTAACCATATGATGAATAAAATGAAGTATTTTTCTCTTTTACGATCTAGAAAACGCGGTCTCTGAGAGTATGAATTCAACTAGAAATTTTAAAAGTTGATTATTTGCTTGTTAAATGAAATTTAGCATGATTTTTTTAATATAGTGTTGTAACAAATATTGTGGATAAGCAACAAATCGAATTAGTTACTTCAAATACTCCAAATGATGTTCAACTAAAACAATTAAAAGAATTTTTTAAAGAAATGCCAATTGAAGAAATTCTTGCTGGACTGAAATTTGCAAAAAATCGATGGGCAGCAAAAGATGCTGGTGTACTTAAAGTAGGACGAAAAAGTATTATCCAAAAAGAAGTTCATTCTGTAACATTAGAGCAAGCTCAATGGCGTCTTAAAAACTGGAAAATGATGATAGCAAATTATCGGCGCCGTGGGTATAGTTATCCTACAATATCGCGAATTAAAAAGATATTGATTCAAAAAAGTAAAAAAAAATCTAGATAGAATAAATCTGTCTTCTTTCAGATAAAATTTCTCCTGGAAGATTTGAAGGAATATCTGGAATGTTCTCTTTTGTTTGTCCTTCAATTACTGCTTGTGCTTCCTCTAGGATTGCTACAGTGTCTGCACTGCCTTCTCGTGAGATGACACTTGTTTCTTGGTGGGACATGGCTGAACCAGTCAACACATCACCTAATATCTTTGAGAGATCTTGCATAGATGAGTTTGCTTGTGGCATAATTCCACCTAATGATACTCCTAGTCCTTTAATGACTGACATACATGGACTAAGTGTTACAACCACATCGCCTAATTCTGAAACTGTGTTAAGTCTAATGTTAATTTGTTCCATGGATAGTTTGGCATTACTTACCATGTTATTCATTTTTCTAATTTCTTGTAGCTCAATAGCATATGCCTTTGCGTAAGAGTGATTGTTTGACCTTTGGGCTTGAATAATTTTTTGAAATATATGGTCATGTTTTTTTTGTAGCTTTTCTGAAATGCTTGCTAATTTAGTAATTTGAAGCTCTAATTTTTTTTGGGCATCTTCTATTTTATTTTTAATTGGAGCGTCGGGTTTAACTTTTCCAAAAACCTTTTGAGATAATCCTATACCTTCATTTTTACTCCAATTATTTGTTAGTGAACCCAAATTTTTCCACTATGGCTCAAAAAATTTGTTTTAAACTACGGTGTATCTTGCACGTGTGTAACTCTAGTTACATTGATCTGTGGTGACATTAATGTTAGCCAAACGTAAATGTATAAATCTGAAAACCAGGATTAGATACAACAATTTCTAACGTATGGCTAGCAGCTTCATCTGAATTAATTATATTATACAAACCGGCTTCTTTTATGCGCACTTTACTTGAAACAACATCTGTTCCAGCAAATTTTGATGTGATTAGTTCTCCATCAATGAGAATGCTCAAGTTGGCTTCATTAGACGCTACGATGTTTACTTCCTTGGCAAAGTAAGGGAGTTTAATTATCCCTTCATTGGAAACAAGCTCCATACTCCCCTGCAAATTTTTCCATGTTCCATTTAGGTAGTAATTGTGTATCTGTAATTCTTTGGGAATTGTGTATTCAACATTTTTTTCTGGAATAAAACCTTCTGAATTACCTAACTGATTTCTACCCGCTACAAAATCATATCCAAAGTATAGTTCAGGAGTTCTCAAATTAGTATGCTCAAATTCTTTAATTGAAACAAGATCTTCAGAGGTTACGATATTTAATCCTAATTTTGATGCCCGTTCTTCTAAAAGTTCTTGAATAATTTTTTCTGTTTGTTTATAGCCCCCTTCTCCAATGTGATCATAGCGAATGTATCCTTCGCTATCGGCGATATATTTTCTTGGCCAGTATCTATTTTCAAAGGCCTTCCATGTTTTCATTTCATTATCCATAACAACTGGATACATAATTCCATTTTTTTGAACTGCCATTTTTACATTATTAAGATCTTTCTCAAATTCAAATTCAGGTGAATGTATTCCAATAATTAACAAACCATCATCTACATATTTTTCGTTCCATGCAGTAATGTAAGGAATTGTTCTAATACAATTTATGCAGCTATATGTCCAAAAATCATATAATACAACTTTTCCCTCAATATTTTTTGAAAGGTCTTCAGGTGTGGTATTAATAAAATTCTCAATACCTGTTAAAGCAGGGGCCTTTTTGAACTTACTTTTATCAATAATATTAGTTGACGGTTCATCTCCAACTTTAGTTGTTAAAGAAGAATCACTGGTTTCTAGAGTGGAAAATATCTGGCTTAGTCCTATTACTGCTGCAATTATTATTCCTCCAAAAACAATTGCAGTTTTGATTTCTGTTTTCATTTAATTATCCCAAGAGGACTAAATCATTCAAAAGCGGAAAGTTTGCAATATACGCCAATTGATTAGTAAATACTAAAATCCCTAAAATAATAATCAGAGCTCCAATTATTATAGAATAATATTTTAAATGTCTACTCATCATTCGGATTATCCCAGTTGCTCTTGAAAAAAACACTCCCATTAGTATGAATGGGATCCCAAGGCCCAATGAATATGCTAACAATAGGTTAAAAGACGCGGCCGGAGTTGCAGCAGCTAATGTTAGAATTGTACCTAAGATTGGTCCTACGCATGGAGTCCACCCAGCTGCAAAGGCTAGGCCAAACAAAAATGATAACGGATAACTTGCTTTTTCTCTTTTTGGAATGAATTTTTTTTCAATATTTAATGAGCGAAATTTTGTTGATAATAATAAAAATACTCCAAACCCAACTATGATGACTCCGCCAATTTGATTAAAACTAGAAATTAATTCACCTGATACATTACCCAGAGTACTGTTAATGATTACTCCTAATGCAGAAAACACAATTGAAAAACCTAACACAAAAAATACTGTATTGAGAATTATATTCATTCTATTTATTACAAGTGTTTTCGTTCCATTTTTTTGATTAAATTCTGAAATTGTAGTTCCTGAAATATATGCCAAAAAAGCAGGGATCATTGGCAATATGCAAGGCGCCACAAATGATCCTAGACCAGCTAATAATGCAACAACTATTGTTACTTCAGACATGAATAGAAACAGTACGTTTTTTTATTAAAACTTCTTCCAAATTCATTCATTTTTCTCCAATTCCTTTTTATTCAGGAATTCTTTGAATTTTTCCTATGAATAAACGATTTATTGCAGTTGGAATAATTTTGGGGGCTGCAGTAATAATTGCTTTTATCATGGGTTCACCTATGTTTGGTGGATTTGACCAACTTAGATAATTAATTAATATTAAATTTTCTGATAGCTGATTCAAAAACTTCCAAAGTTTTTTCAATCTGTTTTTTTGAAAGCCACGCTGTAAGTGAAACTCTTATTCTTGCTTGGTTATAAGGTACCGTGGGATATCTAATTGGTTGCGCATAAATTCCCCTATTAAATAAATACTTTCCAAATTCTAGAGCAGTTTTTTCTTTGCCTATAATTATTGGAATTATATGAGTTGTGGAATCAATATTTATTCCCATTTGTTTTAAACCTGAAGAAAAAAATTTAACATTTTTCCAAAGCTTTATTCTTTGTTTTTCACGATTAGAATTGAATTTATTTAGCGAGTGCTGTACAATAAAAGAAGGAAGTGCCGAAGTATAGATAAAAGATTTTGCTTTATTTATGAAGAGATCTATGATATTTTCTTGTGAAGCCACATATCCGCCAAAGGACCCTAGTCCTTTACTAAGACTGCTTACATACAAATCAATTTTTTTTGAAATAGAAAAATAATCAGCTGTTCCTTTTCCATCTTTCCCTAAAGTAAAATCTCCATGAGCATCATCTAAAATTATTATAGCATTTTTCTTTTCAGACACTTCTGTAATTTTTTTAAGATTAGCCATATCTCCATCCATGCTAAAAATTCCCTCTGTTATGACAAATTTTCTCTTGAAGTTATTAGTTAGCTTATAAGATAAATCATCTATATCATTATGCTTGTAAATTTTTACTTTAGATCCAGTAATCTTGCATGCCTCTATAATACTGGCATGATTTAGTTCATCACTTAAGATTAAATCATTTTTTCCAATTATTGATGTGATTGCACCAATATTTGCCATGTATCCTGTTGGAAAAATTAATGAACTCTCTTGAGACTTGTGTTTTGCAAGTTTTTTCTCTAAAACCTTGAATAATATGTCATTGCCAGAAACTAGTCTTGAACTTGATTGCATCTGAGAAGTTAATTTGTTTGAAAAATTAATTCCAAGATAATCATTGGAGCATAAATTAATCAAATTCTTGCCATTAATGATGATATGTGATCCTTTAACTTGTCCATATTTCATCTCTCTGTAAAGATCTGCTTTTTTTATTTTGTCTAATTGATTATTGACAAAAGTCAGTTTAGGCTTCAAGATTCATCTTTTTAATCATTTCGAGGTCTTTTTTCATTTCATTTCCAGCAAGAGTCAGATATCCTGAACTAATTATCCCATTTGCTCCGCTTAGCAAAAGTTTTTCTCCATCATCGTCTAAATTAAATTCTCTACCGCCGGATATTTTGATAATTGATCTAGGCAATAGAAATCTAATTACAGCAAAACATCTTAAAATTTCATTAATATGAAGCAGTGTTTGTAATTCTAAAGGAGTTCCAGGTATTGGAACTAATAAATTCATGGTTACTTCCTCAGGATTTAATCTTGATAAATCTAAAATTAATTCTAGTCTTTGTTCTCGTGTTTCACCCATTCCTATAATCCCACCTGTACAAAGCTCAAGACCAGCCGTTCGTGCAATCATCAACGTGTTTATTCTGTCTTGATACGTATGTGTTGTACAAATTTCAGGAAACTTGGAACGTGCAGTTTCTAAATTATGGTTATATCTTTTTACTCCTAATTTTTTTAGCTCGTATGCTTGATATTCCGTAAGAAAGCCAAGACTACATTCTAAACTAATTCCTACATTTTTATTGATTTCCTTAATAATGTCACAAACTTTTTCAAAATCTGAATTTGATGGTTCTCTCCATGCTGCCACCAGACAATAAGATTGTGCTCCTTCATCAAGGGCTTTCTTTGCTTGTTTTACCACTTCCTCTTTGGATAGTAATTGATAACTTTCAATATTTGTATTAAAAAAAGCCGATTGTCCACAAAACGAACAGTCTTCGCTACAAAAATTTTTTTTTATATTTGATAATTGTTCGACATCTACCCTATTCCCTTGAAATTTTCTAGTAATTTGATTTGCAGCATTTGCCAAAGATGTTAATTCTGATTCTGATATGTTTATGAGTCTACGTGCATCAAAGTTTGATAATATCTTTCCAGAAAAAACTTTATTTTTACAATCTTCAATAAACTCTTTTTCTGAAGTCATTATTTTTTAGCCATAAAAAGGGTTAATTAAGATTTTAGAAGCGTTAACCTCACTAATTTGAGAGGTTTACCTTTTTTAAATGCTAAACATATTAAAAAATAGATTCAAAAATTGAAACAAAACAGCTACATTTGGCATCCAAACACTCAGATGCAGGAATGGAATAAATTTGATAAAATCGTTAGGGGAAGAGGAGTCTGGTTAGTAGATTCACATGGAAAACATCTCCTTGACGGAGTAGGAAGTATGTGGTGTAATGTCTGGGGCCACTCCAAAAAAGAGCTCGTCGATGCCATAATAAGACAAACAAAAAAAATCCCACATTCCTCACTCTTCAATCTTACAAACGATCCTGCTGAAATTCTTTCTAAAAAACTCGTTAAAATTTCTCCTAATATGTATAGAGTATTTTACTCTGACAATGGCTCAACTGCAATGGAAATTTCTTTAAAAATGGCTCTGCAATATTGGAAAAATATTGGTTATGATAATAAATCAAAATTTGTTACCCTTGAAAATGGATATCATGGTGATACTTTTGGCGCAATGTCGGTTGGCTATATTTCTGAATTTTTTTCAAAATTCAAAAATCAACTTTTTTCAGTAAAACAAATTCCGGTTCCAAATAAATACAGATTACCTAAAGGTTATTCATTTGAAAATTATTTAAAATTTTGTTTAGAAAAAATTGAAACATTGTTTGCATCTAGTAACAATATTGCAGCATTTGTTATGGAAAGTGGAGCACAATTAGCCGGAGGAGTAATTATCTATCCAAAAGGATTTCAAAGAAAAATTAGCAAATTATGTAAGAAATATAATGTTCTTTTGATTTTAGATGAAGTTGCAACTGGATTTGGAAGATTAGGCTCACTCGTGGAATACAAAACACAAGATAGTATTCCAGATATAGTTGCATATGGTAAAATGCTTACTGGTGGATATGTTACAATGGGTGCTACTTTATGTACCAAAAAAATTTATGACTCTTTTTTAGGAAACTTTCATGACATGAAACATCTTTTTCATGGTCATACATTTACCGGCAATCCTATAGCTGCTGCAGTTGCAGTGGAAAATTTAGAACTATATAAGAAGTATAAATTATTAGAAAAAATTCAGAATACTTCTCAGATGTTTGAAAACTATGCAAATGAAATAAGCAGTTTGGATTTAGTTGGGGATGTACGCCATAAAGGAATGTTGATGGGCATCGAACTTGTAAAAAATAAGAAAAAAAAAATTCCTCTATTTGCAAAAAAATCGATTAATAAGATAATTTTTGATGAAGGAAAAAATAATGGAATTTACTTGAGAACACTAGGTAACATTGTGATGCTGGTTCCACCACTAGTAATTTCCTCAAAAGATGTAGGATTTTTATTAGATAGAACAATTCTGACTATAAAAAATATCAAAAAAAAAATATGACTTTTAAAACAAATCGAGTACATCTATCATGAAATCATACTTTATTACAGGTACTGATACCGATGTTGGAAAAACATTCGTGACAGCAGGATTGGCATCATCTATGAAAAAAATGGGAATTAACATAGGAATTATGAAGCCTTTTGCTGCAGGAACTATCGATAATAATGGTTACAAATCTAACGATGTAAACTTACTTTCGGAGGCAGCACAAATTACCGATGAGGAGCAATTAGTCAATCCATATTTTTTCCCAATACAGGCATCTCCTTTCACTGCTATGCAAAATTTATCCGTGTCTATTGATGTTGAAATTGTGTTAAATAATTTCAAAAAATTAGCTGGATTGCATGATGCCTTGTTAGTGGAAGGAATAGGTGGGATCATGACTCCAATTTTAAAAAATTATTTTGTTACAAATTTAATTAAGGAAATGAATTTGGAAACAATTGTTGTTACTAGCTCACGCATAGGAACAATCAATCACACTATTATGACAATCAAAATGTGTCAAGAATTTGGAATTAATATTCGTGGAATAATAATTAATAATGTAAATCTAACTGGATATCCAGTTAATGAGCTAAAACGGGATATTGAGGAACTAACGGGAAATTCTGTACTTGGTTCAATCCCTTATAGTAAAAACTGGAATCTAGATAATATTTCAGAAATCATTTCAAATAAAATTAATGTAAAATCACTCTTAGAGGAATAGAAATTAGTAAAAATTATGATTAATAATTTTAAAATTACTTTGTTTTCTTGAAGAAAGAAATTTAATTATGTCTTGTAAAATTCTAGAAAATGCGGTATTATTATTTTCAATAACATATGTTCTATTTTGTGTTTCAAAATTATTATGTAAAACTAACCAAATATTATTTAAATTTGGTTGTATTTTTTCCAATTTTAAAATTCCTTCTTTGATAATTTCTTCATTATTAGTTTTTGGAAAATAAATTATGATAGAATCCTCTGGATTTGATTTTAATGTTTTTAGATCGGGAATAACAATATCAATCCCAATATTATTTTGAGACACTTTTCTTTGACTAGGGAGCAGTGCTATCGTGAGCAAATAATGCATTAAACTTTCTGCAAAAATTCCTACGTTTTCATTAATATCTCCTGTATGCTGTAAAATTTTTGGATAGCATCTAGATATAATTTCATTTATTATCTTAGGACTCTGTCCTTTTGAAATATCTAGTTGAATTTTTTTTTCTGAAATATTATCTAATTTATCATATAGTAATTCTTTAATAGACAAATTTTTTTTCATTAAATAAAATTTTATCCATTAAAGACATATCTTCGTTCGCCTCTGCTCTCTTCAGCTGTTTTTACATCAACTAGAACGAATTCTTCTCTTCCATTTAGAATACTTTCAGCAGGACTTCGTTTATTTTCATGAATTTCTTCATATTCTTTATGGCTTAATTTTTTCCTTGGTCCAATCTCTGCTTCTAAATTCATATCTTTAACAATTTGTTTGTATTCTGGTTGAATAACTCCACTAAAGACCATGGCACTACTACCGCTCCCATAGGAACCAAATCCGAAACGTTTTCCTTCTAGCTCAACTCCTTTTTGAAATTCAAACTCTAGAGCGCTTCTAAAACCAAGATACAATGATGCGGTATAAAGATTTCCTATCATTTTTGATGCAATTAGGGAGCTTGCTATTTTTGATTCATAAACATCTTGAAATTCTTCCGTTTTTGTAAATAGTTTTGTAAATTCATGATCTTTTGCCATGAATTCTGCATCTGCTAGAACTGATTCAATTGTGCCTCGTGGATCCTTTGGAATGGGTTCTTCCATGCCAATTTTATCAATAATTTTTTTCCAGCGTGGTAGTCCTCTCCATTCATGTCTTACAAGATAGGCAAGTGCCTTTTTGCCCATATTGCTATATGGAAGATGCATGCAAATATAATCAATATAATCTAAAAATGATTCTCCTTCCCCCAACTTGATTAATCCTCTATCTAATGCCTTTTTCTTATATGCCATTAGAGCGGTTTTGACTTGAATAAGATATAACAAATTAGAATATTGTCCATGAACAATTGGTGTTTCTTTTCCAAATGGTCTGTAAAAATCATATTCATCTTTAATTGACGTCGAAGTAACCTTTGGATCAAATGCTAGGAGTCTTGGTTTATCGTTAAGAAGCATCGCTAGTGCCCCTGCTCCCTGGGTTAACTCACCACTGGATCCTAAATCATATTTTGCGATGTCTGAAACAACCACCAAAGCGCTTTTTCCTTCTGCTTCTCCAGCTCTTATCCAGTTTGCATTATCATATAACGCATATGAGCCACTCACACAAGCAAATTTTGTTTCAACTCCGCCACAATGCTCAAATGAATCACTACCGTAAACCTGTTCAAGCATTCCAATTACATATGAATTCATTGCTTTAGATTCATCAAACGACGATTCTGTGGAGACATAAAGTCTACCAATATCATCCGGAGATAAGTTATTTTTTTTCATAACCTTAAGGCATGCATTTGCTGCTAGACAAGCAGGATCTTGATTTGTATCTACCATAGCCATCTGAGATATCCCGAGCCCTTTTACCAATTTCGCTGGGTCTACTCCTCTGGCACTGGCAAAATCAGCTGCATCCACATATAGCCTTGGAATGTAAATTCCTATATCGTCGATCCCTGCTGCCATAAGCTAGCAAACTCCAATTCGTACATAAAGGTATTGGACCAAATCTGTATCACAAATAAGCCAAGAATGGCATATTTTTATAACTTTTTTAAATATTATTAAGATCGATTATTTTGCTAACTCAATATCAAATATTTTTTGGAATGATTCGTAGGGTTGTGCACCTGGGATCTTTGTTACCTGGTTATCTGGACCTATGATAAAAAATCCCGGGGTTCCTGTAAGGCCTAAAGTTCTTGCATCGTTATTACTTGCAGTTACTAATTGATCGTATTTTTTTTCAATCATGCATTTAACAAAACTTTCCTCATTTAGACTAATAGACTTGGCAAATTTTAATAAATTTTCAGATGAAGCCCATCCATTATTTTCTCCACCCCAATTATTGTATAAAGCATCATGATATTCCCAAAATTTATCTTGATCACTTGCGCAGTGTGCAGCGTTAGCAGCAGCTATTGAATCAGGACCTATTATTGTAAAATCTTTAAAAATAATTTTTACTTTTCCAGTTTCGACATAATTTTTTAAAATTAATGATTCTGTTTCATGAAAAAATTTATTGCAATAGAAACATTGGTAATCCCCAAATTCAACCATTGTAATTGGGGCATTTTCATCTCCAAGAAATGGTGACGCATTTGCTGTAAACAATGACATCACTACCTCTTGACTGTCAGGTTCAGGTTTTTTTTCTTCAAATTGAAGTTCTGGGTTGCTATCTATTACACTCATTGCAAAAACCACTGAGATGATTGAAACTATGGCTATTCCAGCTCCTATGCCTAAAGATGGACCATGTAAACCGCGGGTAGTTTTTGGTTTATCGTGATTAGCTGCTTCATTTGCAACATCTGAAGGTTTTTCTTCCATCTTAAAACCCTGTTTTTCTATGATTAATTTAGTTCTTTGTTTGTGTAATGTAAATAAATGGTAAAAAATTTAGAACCTATGTGAAAAAAGTCTTTGTTAATGGATATGGTTCCATAGGAAACAGAATTGCTCAATTTATTAAAGATGATTCTGAGATTAAAGTAATCGGCATTGGAAAATATTCCCCTGATGAAAAAGTGAATATTGCAATATCCAAGGGCTTTTCAGTTTACGTACCTGAAAAAAAACAAAACTTGTTTAAGAATTATAAAATTTCTGGAACAATCGAAGATGTGTTATCTGACTGTGATTTAGTATTTGATGCATCTCCATCTGGACATGGCTTCCAGAATAAAAAAAATCTATACGAACCAAAAAATGTAATGGCTATTTATCAAGGTGGTGAAACAGTTTATGGAGAAACAGCTGTTTCAGATTTATTATTTAACTCTAGAGTAAATTACAAACAGGCATTTGGAAAAAAACATGTTATGCAAGGAAGTTGTAATGTTACCGGTATGGGACGTATTTTGCAACCTCTTCGTGAAAAATATAAAGATCGATTAATTAGATTTGATGTTACACTAATACGAAGATGGGCTGATCTGGAACAAACTGAAAAAGAAGTAAAAGATACCATTGAGTGGTCAGAAAATCCACATCATGGTGATGATGTAAAACATTATTTAGGAAAAGACACGCCTTTATTTTTGCGAGCAATTAAAGTCCCTACAAGACAAATGCACTTGCATCTTTTAGATATACGATTTAAAGATACTGCTCCTAGAGTATCTGAATTCTTAGATACTTTTCAAAATGAATATGGTGTTGCTACATTGTATACTGCCAAGGGAACAAAGGAAGTTCGTGATTTTGCTGAATCGCTAGATTTTAGCTTTAAAGATACAAACATGATTCACATTCATGCAAATATGGTTGAATCTATTGGAGATACTATTAAAATGATGTATTCTGATGATCAAACTGGAATTGTTATACCAGAAAATCATCTATTAATGCAAGCAATGCTGTTTCAAAAAGAATATCCAGACGCTTTCAAACATACCGAAGAATTATTCCATATGGAGAAAAAGAAAAAAATTTTAGAGGAACATTTTTCTATTAAAAAAAATGATCAAGATTTTTCATAAACCACATTTATTATAATTTTTATTTAAATTAAAGTAATTATTGTTTTGGTGGAATTGCGAATTTATTATTTGGATTATTATGATAGTCCACAGGCAACATTGCATCTTTTTGTCTACCTGTTAAAATTCCAATTACCACATCATCTTTTTTAATTATTTCTTCACGGATTAATTTTTTAATTCCTGCTGGAACTGAACCTGAAGCCATTTCACAGTCAAATCCATTAAGTCCAACTATGGACATTCCATCTAACATTTCAGAATCTGAAACTTGGGTAACTACTCCATTTGTAAAATCTAACGCCCTTAATCCTTTAAGAATATTTGACGGTCTTCCAATTTGAATTGCAGTAGCCTTTGTTTTTGGTCTAATGCCTTTCTTATCTAATGAAGCATAATATCTTTGAATTAATTCCGTATCTGGCTTACCATTATTCCATCGTAATTTTGATTCTTCAAAATTTCCATTATACAAATCGTATAATGTATTTGCGCCTTCAGCATTAACAACAGCAATCCTTGGAATTTTTTTAATCCATCCCCATTCATAAAGCTCCATTAAACATTTTCCACAGCTTGATGTATTCCCCAAAGCTCCCCCAGGATAAACTATCCAATCTGGAGATTCCCAATTTTGATTTTCTAATGCACGATATGGTATAGTTTTTTGTCCTTCAATTCTAAAAGGATTGATAGAATTTACAGTATATCCGCCATGCTTTTTTGCATCATCAAGCGATTTTGAAAATGCATCATCAAAATTTCCATCCACTTCAATTATCTGAGCACCAAATTGGTATGCTTGACTAAGTTTTCCAGGAGCTATCTGTCCAGCTGGAATGTATACATCACATTCTATATTTTCATTTGCAGCATACATTCCTGCAGCTGCAGAAGTATTTCCAGTTGATGCACATACTATTTTTTTTGCGTTAACAAGCTTTGCATGAGTAACTGCTGCTGCCATTCCATTGTCTTTAAATGAACCACTTGGATTGTATCCCTCCGGCTGAAGTAATAAATTATCATTAGGAATTTCTACAAACTCTGCAACCTTTGACATATGATAGGGTTTTGATTGTCTTCCTTCTGCTCCATCAAGAGATACTAAATATTGGGAACATTCTTCTAAATTTCCTGTATCAATCTGACAGAAATTTAATAGTTCTCTAAAACGCCAAACTCCACTCTCATTAAATATACTCCCTTGTGGATTGCGTCTACTATAGAATAATTCTTTTAGCGCACGAGACGGATTTTTTTTATACTTGACATCTAATAAGTGTCCTTTCTCACATTCTAAAACCCCTGATTTTATAGCATACTCTAAACCACATTGTGGATCTATGCATTTTAGGTAAGCATTATCTTGCAATGTTGATTCGATAAATCATAGTAATTTAAATTTAAAATGGTTCAAAACATAACTTACAATGCAATTTTGATTTTTTGTTCGTAAAATTCCAAACTTTTAGATGGGTTATTTTTAGAATTAACTTTACTATGACAAATATTGAAAAAAATCTAATTGAAGGCTTAATACAAATCCGTGATTCTTATCAAATTTTAAAACAACTGAGGGATACTCCTGGTGATTTAGAAATTATTAAAAATGAACTAACAAAAATCAATGGATTATTACAGATTCTCGTTGGTAATCTTAAAAATATTGATAATAGTTCAGATAAATATGTAAAATTATTATCAGCAGTTAAATTTTACTTGGAAAATTATTCTTTTGAACGAGAAATTGAAACTATTTCGATGTTGTATTCTAATGATACTAATAGATTAAAAAATATTAGAATTTCAATACTTGATGCTCTTCAAGATAAAAAACTAATGGAAAAAGTGGAATCTATAATAGCGTAAACTTAGTATTACTAATTATTGGGAAAAAATAGAAATAATTGTTTTATTTGTGGTTGTAAAGATCATAAACTTATTGGATGTATTAAGCATTTATCTAAACAATGTAATTGTTTTGAAACCAAAATATCTGAATAATTTATGGATTACATAAATTACATGGTTTGATGGTACTGAATTTTTTTTCTGCTAGGAAATAAGTTGAAAACCAATGATACTTTGTATCACTGTCATCTTTGGGAAAATCATCTTCAACAATTACTGAACAATTACTTGTATGGATTAATGATTCATTATTGGTTATAATTACCACAAATCCATAATCTGATTCCTTAATCTTTTTTAATTCTTCAATATTTTCTATTTTAACCATAAATCAAAACATTAAACCTCTTTAGTTTTGGGTCCAGATCTAACATGGAAATTTATACAGCATTTACATTCATTTTTAATACATTCTTTTTCAGTATGATGTCCACAAATACCACATTCACAACTTCTATTCATTATTAGATAATACACTTATCAGAATATAAGGAAAAATACATATTTTTTTCTGATATTTTAGTAAAATGAATTACTTTTTGAGCTTGGATTTTTTCTTGGTAACCTTTGAGTTACTTTTTTTTTCAGCTTTTGTTTCTTTTCCTTGAAGTTCTTTTTCTATTTCTGCAGCTTTATTGTCAACCACTTTGATAATTTCTTGAATTAAACCATCTAGTTCACTATCAGATGCCCTTGGTTCAATAGAATCAGCAATATCATTAATTGTACTAGAAATTTCTGCACTTACCTGTTCAAAGCTTTCAGGATCTTCATAAGCTGCATTATAAAGCGATTTTAAACTATTTACTTGATTTATAATTTGATCAGTTAATGTAACCCTAAAATCAATTCCATTAACTTCTATTTCCTTTGTACTCATGGTTAAAATTTTTATTTTCTGTCTTATAGGTTTTTTTGCTAAAGGTGGCCATGAGGGAATGGACTCAAAATAAGAAGTGTGTTCTAAAATGTAATGTAATCGAGAGCTGCTGCATCACTAATTAGGGATGTATGCCTCGAACTTGTGACATACCCATTTTTTATGTCGGTTGTAGGTACCCATCTATTAGTTGAAGTGTAATGCCTTTTTTCTTTGAGTTCTAATTCTATCTTCTCTATATCAAATTCACCCTCTTCAATCTGTTGAGTTTCTAAGTGCTTAATCGTAACTAGGATCTTTTTAACTTTGACCCTGTCCCCAAATTTCCATTTTGAAGGTGTATTTTCATCTGAAACTTCCACGATTTTTATTTTCATTTCTTTTTTTCCAAATGTATCGTGACTTACTAGTATTCTCTCGTCTACAAATTCTT
Source organism: Nitrosopumilaceae archaeon (assembly GCA_035620615.1). Taxonomy (GTDB): domain Archaea; phylum Thermoproteota; class Nitrososphaeria; order Nitrososphaerales; family Nitrosopumilaceae; genus CSP1-1. The sequence continues at coordinate 45,795 of DASPGM010000005.1, forward strand.
CGAAGTTCATATAGTTAATTGGTGTTTAGTACTAAATAATGATTCTATTTCCTAGCGTGATTATACGGTTTTTTTTATAAAGGAATTAAGAATTTTTAGATTGTTATCTTTCTAAACTTCCTACGCCGCTATCAGCTGATATCTGCTCATAGTTATTGGTATGACAATTGGGACATATTCCCCTGGAGTATTTATCAGAATAAACAGTTCCACAGTCAGAGCATACCTTCAAATCTTTGACATCTATCATGTCAGATTACAAGAGGGTAAAGAGTTAAGCATTTCTATACGAATTTTAGGAATTAAGAATTTTAAAGTTAATTAAATAATGATTCGGTATCTTGATTTAAAAGGCATTTTATAATCTTTTAAAACCAATTTTTGTCTATCCCTATCTTTAACAGCATAAGTTGCCCCATCATAAGTACAAACACAATCTACAATTTTTTTAGATTCATCCCATACTTTGTAAAACTCTCTTAGTTGTCTATTTTCGTATTTTCCTACTCCGATACGTTTTTTTGATAAAAACTTGAAAGCCAAAATTACTTTTCGTGTCTTGTATAGCTCAAAATGGTTTGTCCAGTTAAGACATCGAATTATTTGGTCAAAAGGTACTTGTAATGTGGTTCCAGTTCCTGATTTTGCCTCAATTGTAAAAATTATACTCTGATTATTATTTACAGCTAGAATATCCGGAAGTGAAACACTAGGAGACCCTAATCGAAATGCCTTCCATTCAGGTAAAATATTGAATCTTTTAACAAGCGTATCTTCCCAATTATATCCTCGCTGGCGCCTAGTTCTGGCAATTTTTTGATTTTGTTTGTGAGTTCGATTTTTTGATTTCTTGGGAAACTGATTAGTATCATTCATTAACTGATCCTGAAAATGATTTTCTGGAATTTCTTTAATTTTGGTTGACAATGCCTTTTGTTCTTTTTTAGCCATTTAGAAGAGTAGGTCATTATACCATTACCATACGGTATTATTTTGGTATTAAATTAAAGACATTATAAAATGATAATTTGTTCCATCTAACCCAAAATTCTCAAGTTTTACCTTTTGTCCAATTTCTGGTTGCTTTGAATAAACCTGCAAATTTCCCATAATTCTAATCTTTTTTTCAAATTCTGCCAAACAAAAAAACACGTCTCCTTTTTTTGAATATTCTAAAATATTTCCAATTCTATCAGATTTTTTCCAATGAACCTTTTCCAGACAAAGGTTACAATAATCGCTAGGAGGCCATACAACCTGCATGCAGGTAAGACATTCTGGAATGATAAATTCACCTTTTTTTAATTCTGATTCAAAAATACTCATGATTGTAACAACAAAACTGTAGATGAAGTAGCAGCTGCCGACATATTATGTACTAGTCCAACTTTTGCATTATCAATTTGCCTTTTTTCTGCCATTCCTTGTAATTGTTGAGACGTCTCAATTATCTGTGCAACTCCTGTTGCTCCTAATGGATGTCCAGTTCCAATTAATCCCCCTCGTGGATTAATTTTTCTGTCTTCGGTTTCATAAAGTGTTTTAACAAATTTTGCCCCATTTCCTTTTGAGACAAATCCTAGATCTTCTAAAGCCATAATCTCACAAACTGTAAACGCATCATGAATCTCAGCTACATCTACATCATTAGGGATCAAATTTGACATTTCAAAAGCACTTTTTGCAGCTTCCTGAGTTGAACTCATACTTGAAAAATCTTGATTTTTTGTAAAGCTTGCTGATAATGTTTTTTGGCCTATGCCATTAATCCAAACTGGATTATCTGAATACTCCTTTACTACTTTATCTGAAACAAGTAAAATTGCAGAAGATCCACTACATGGCCTTGAACAATCTGATACTTTTAGATCTTCTGTCAAAATTTTTGAATTCATCAATTCCTCTATCGAATAAATTTTGTTAGAATAAGCATTTGGATTATCATGTGCATATTTATGATTTTTTGCTGAAACTGTAGCTAAATCTTCTTCTGTTGTTCCAAATTTTCTTTTATGTGCTTTGGTAAAAATCGTTCCCCAAAAAATCGGATGCTTGAACTCACCTCGAGAATCATCCCATTCTAAAATCTGCCCTGGGCTGTTACGTCTTTCAGCACCTACAACAAGCACAACATCTGCAAGCCCTGAAGCAATATAGGAATATGCCGATACAACACTATTTGTCCCAGAATTACAAAGACTTTCAACCGTATGAGATATTTTTGGTTGAATGCCAGCTAACTCTGATAAAATTGCAGCCAAATATTTTGCATTATCATTTGTAGAAACTAAAACTGCACCTATATCTTTTTGATTAAGGTTAGTATTTTTATCAAACAATGATTTTGTCGCATTAAGTAGTAATGATTCTATTGGAAGTTCTTCTATAGAAAATTTTGTTGTTCCATACCCTGCTATAGCTACTTTATTCATTTTCTATCTGTGAAAATGTAGATGTTAGTAAATTAAAGGATTCTGTAACTTCGCCAATTGGATTGAACTGTATTATTGGAAGATTTACTCCGGCCTGATAAAATCTTTTTAACTTTTTTATACACTCATTTGGATCTCCATATATGCACAATTGTTCTAACATTGATTCTGGAACCAATTCATGAACCGATTTTAGTCCTGATTTATTATATTCTTGAAAAATATTATTAATTTCATTTTTAAAACCGTTTAGTCCTAAAAATTCTCTATAAACTTTTCCTACCGAAATATAAAATGCTAGAGTTTTTTTGGCACGTTCTGTTGCTTTTTCAGCATCATTTGACATACAAGTTATTAATTGACAAGTGACGTCAATTTTTTTCTTTGATTGCATTTGTTTAATTATATTTTTAAGCTCTTGAACTGGTCGAAGATAAAATATCACCCCGTCTGCAATTTCCCAAGTGAGATTCACCATTTTCTGATTTACCGCAGCCAGATAAATCGGAATACTATTTCTGGGTGGTTTGATTAGTAAAGTGAAGTTTTTTAAAGAAAAAATCTTTCCATCATAATCAATTTTTTTTCCTGATATGATATATCTTATTATTTCAACATATTCCCTCATTCGTACTAACGGTTTTTCAAATTTATATCCATGAAATTCTTCAACTATTGGAATACTACTGGTTCCTAAACCTAAAATCAGTCTTTTATTAGAAATAGTATCTACTGATGCAGCCCCCATTGCAACAAGTGCAGGGCTTCGAGAATACACATTGATAATTGATGAACCAATTTTTGCCCTTTCCAATCGTTGTGATATCGCACTTAACATTGAGAAATTCTCCATTCCCCATGTTTCAGGAATCCATACTGTATCTGGATTATAATTTGAAAGTATTGAAGCACAATTCAAAACTTGCTCAATAGATAAAACTGAACCCAAACTATATCCTAATCTCATAAAGAAATATTCTGACTAGGTTCAGAAAAATCTATCCATTAAGCATTAAGTGAATTATGATTGAGTTTGGCTATTATCACATTTTTTTGATAAATTATCACATGGCATATCAATCTGATGAATCAATACACCCATTTTGGGAATATACAAGTGAATATGCAGCCAGAAAAGAAGATGTATCTTTTATGGGAGAAGTTGCCTACGTGCTAGTAACTCTCTATAAATCCGAAGTACCACAATAGCTGCATATCATAAATTTTTATATTTTTAGATTATTAGAAATAAAATTATTTTGTAACATATTTTATATAATTTTTAGACTTTATTTCATTAGCACACTCTTCCATATCTTTGTAAGAATCAATAGAATGCCAAAATATATTTTTAAATTTTATACTGGTCAATTTGTCTTTTTTAGCATATTCCGGAAAAGTAGTTTTCTCAATATCTCCTTTTTTTGGTAAATTTTTTGTAAGATTTTTAGAAATATGATAAATTCCTGCATTCATCCAAAGATCTAAAATTTCTTTTTTCTCACTAAAACTTGTTACTTTATCATTTTTAATGCCAATTACTCCAAACTTTGTTTTAAGTTGAATTGCAGCAATAGAATTTTGTTTTTGCATGAGTTTTTTTATATCGATATTTGTAATTACATCCCCATTTAGTACAATGAAGGATTTTTCTCTTGTGAGAGCCGCTGCTTTTTTGATTGCTCCTCCAGTTCCTAATGGCTCTTTTTCTTTTGAAAATCTTATTTTTATTCCTAAATTATTTTTAATATTAAGATAATTTTCAATTTGTTCAGTCTTGTAACCTGTGCAAATAATAATCTCCTTTATTCCAAATTTTTTTAAATAACGTATTTGCCATTCAATTATTGGGATGTTTCCCAAAGGAATCAATGGTTTTGGAACATAATCTGTTAATTGTTTTAATCGTTTCCCTCTACCGCCTGCCAAAATAATTGCTATCATACCATATTCAAAATTATACTTGTCATTAAAACTTTAAAAAATGTTAATAGTTGCTACCCCAAGATAATATCCGATCCAGGTTAATGCAGTACTCCAAGCGCAAGACCCTATTGAAGTAAAAATTAGAAATTTTTTAGGATTCATATGAAATATTCCTGCAGGGATTGAAACAATTTCTCTAATTCCAGGTAGCAATCTACCAAATAATACTGATTTGTCGCCATATTTTTCAAACCATTTGTCTGCTTTTGATAATTTTTCTTCTTTAATTTTTGCATATTTCATATATTTTGCAAGTCCCGTTCTCCCAAGTTTTAGTGCAATCAGATAAATCACAAAGGCTCCAAGTGTTGCTCCACCCCCTCCGGTAATTCCTACTCCAAAAACATGAATTAAAGACATTTCATTTTTTAATACTAAATACCCAGCTAATGGGAAAATTACTTCACTTGGGATGGGAGGGAAAATTGTTTCAACAAGTGCAGCAAAAAATACGCCTGGATATAGATTCTCTGCAATTAATGCAATAATCCATTGTATAAACACCTCGATTTCAGTCAATTACTTTTTGCTTCCGTCAAGTAGTAGTGTAATTCTGTATAACACTCTACACAAAATTCATTTTCGTTAGTGTGCTGACAATTGTATGTTTTTTCATCTTTTCCACATTTCAAGCAAATCGTCATATCTGAGATGATTTAGATTTTTTTAATTTTATAGCTCCTAGTGCTATGATAAATGCTCCAACAGCTACGAGTGGACCTGCTTCGGATACGACATTTCTTCCTGATTCTTGCATGGCAGAAGACGGTTCAATACTTAGTACTGTTGCCCCTCCGGTAAGAATTAACGCCCCACTAATTATCAACATTATTCCCAATTTTTGAGAATGTTCTTTTCTAGAGATGAAAAACGCAATTATTGGTAAAACAGTAGATGGCATACCTAATCCAATTCCTCGCGCCATGTGATTAGAGCCTAAAAAGCCTTCACCTGTGCCACCCCCTACAGCAACATCTGCCCCATAAATCAAAAGTAACCCAATTGATATTCCGGTCATAATTATTGCGATTTTTAGTTTCATGTAATTGAATGTCTTTTCTGTATTTAATAAACCCTAAACGTAGTCAGTTTTCAACTTTATGAACTATTTTAACAAAATATGTTTTACATAATTTCAATTTTAGAGATTTTTTGGTAGTCTGACCAAAAAAGTTGTGGGATTATTTTTTACTGAGATATTTCCTCCGTGTTGTTCAATAATGCTTTTACATATTGAAAGCCCAAGTCCAGTTCCTAACTGTTTAGTAGTAAATAATGGTTCAAAGATTTTTGACAAATTTTGAGGTTCTATTCCTGGCCCAGAATCTTCAAATGCAATTAACACGTCGTTTACATTATCGATTATACGAATATTTACTTCTCCTTGGGTTCCTACTGCTTGAATGGCATTGAGTAGTAAATTTGTGATCACTGCTTCAATTTTTCTATAATCGCAATTAATTCTAACGTTTTGTTGTTCGATCTTTATTGTTACATCATTTGGAATTGTAATGCTATCTTTTACAATATTTATTATGTCTAAAATGGAATATGGTTGAAGTTTTAACTCCGAGGTTCTAACAAAATCAAGTACATCATCTACTTGATGAGACATACGATTCATTGCCCTTCGGAGTCTTCCATAATATTGAAGTTTTTCTTCAATTTTTAATTTTGGTTTTGATTCCATTAACTCAATCGTGTTTTTTATAGTTGATAATGGGTTTCTTAGATCATGTGCCATTCTTGCTGCAAGCTCACCAATGATTGCTAGCTTTTCAGATTTCATTAATTCATTGCTTTTTTCATCAACTTGTCTTGCCAAGTGATCACGTTGTAGCTCTATTTCTTTTTCTTTAAGAACAACCTTTTCAAGATTATTACGTAAATCTTTCGTAAGCTTTGCATTTTCTTCTTTTTGTTTTTGTAATCCAATGTTAGCTTGTTCAAGTTCTTCATTTTTTTTACTAAGTGATGAAATTAAATCTTGTAAAAATGTAATTTTTCCTTTTAGATCTGAATTTATTTTGATTGCTCCGCCAAACTGTTCAGTTGTTTTTGTTGCAAGTTCTTGAATTTGGGCTGCTCTTTTCTCAAGTTCTAATTTTGCAGCATCTAAATCCTTTAGAGCCTTTCCTTTAAACCCCATAAACTCCTCCAGGGTTTCAAAATCTGATTTTGAATTTTCATTTGATGATATATCTTCTTTACTTGATGATTGCAATTTTACACTTTTTTTTGTAAAATAATTCGTATTATCTTGTGTTTGTATTATTAGGACAGACTTATTTTGTTAAGAATAATTTTTAGATTGATTCAAAAAATCTGAATAATACGTCCCCATAAAGTAGTTGAATTAAAAACCCCCCAGTAATGAAAAGCATGTACGGAACACCTGGAGTTATCCATGTGTTAGGTGTTTTACAAAATTCTGCATTTTCAGCATGATGAAAGACTAGATTCAATTTTTTCTGTTTCCCAACCTTTTTTTCAATCGAAAATCCAAATTTTGGGTTAATAGCACGATATCCGAGAAACATTGCCATTATACGTCTTCTAGCAGGTTCCTCAAATCCATCAAAGATGTTTTTCCCTTTTGCCAACTCTGTGATGTTTTTAATGAAATTGATAATTAAGGGACTGATTGATAACAGAATTGCATTTGTCAATATTGTAAATGGTGTGATTGTACTTTCTGTCAAAGTAAACTGTGGCACTAATGCTGCCAAGACAATTATTGCAAATGCATCAGCTCCTCCAAAGAGACCTACTCTCCAAATAATTATTGCTATTGGAACAACTATCAACGAGATCCCAATCGTAGTAATACTTTCAGAAAAGTTTGGTTCAAAAATAAGTAACACTGCTGCGATTACACCAAAGACAATCCAGACATAATCGCTTATCTCTCTTTTTACTATATCAGTAAAAGATGCATATCCTAACATTCCTAAAGCAAGAATAATTCGGAAATGATTTAGATCAAAAATTAAATCAATCATATCAATCTATGTTAAGAATATGCTTGTTTACTATTTAATGACCTGTTTGAGCAATTGCATAAAATCAAGTATATTTTAATAGTAATGCTAAAAATAATAAAAATTGGAGATATGAAGATTGGTTCTTTCATATCATTATGCGAGTATTTTATCTACTGGCTTGGCTTTTTTCCACAAGTGTGAACACAGACTAAACATGTTGTTAATCATCTCTTGAGAGTTTGTGAATAGAATTGAGTCATTATCATCATTTAGATCCATTGTTTCTTTAATTGAACCTGACATGATTAATTGACCTCCTTCTTCTACAATTACTCTACTTTTGGATGGTAGTTTACCTACTCTTGTCTCATTTGCTTTTAGTCTGCTAATTAGAGGTAGTAGACTATCGCTTTCAGTATCTGTTAATACCAATACCTGTCCTCCATTTTTCTTGCATAATGCAATTTTTTCTGGAATGGCAGTATGATACATTCTGAGAATGTCTTCAGCTGTTGTAACGATGTAGATAGTTTTGGTAGAATCCTGAATCATTTTTCCAATTCTCGAATAAATATTCGAGCGACCTTGGATTATGGATATAGAGGATATTTCGGACACTTGTTGGGGTCTGTTAAGATTCTTTAAATCTGCAACAATTTTCCTAGAAAGTTTTTGCATCGTAGTAATTTCATCTTCTTTTCGCTGAATAACTGATGTCAGTGCATTTTCTGGTGAAACTGCCTCGCAGATTGTAGGATTTGAAAATGTAGTAGTTATCAATCCCATATCTCGAAGTTTATTGAGTGATCTGTATGCCTTGCCTCTGTCGATTTCTAGTTTAGTTGACATTTTACCTACTGTCAATGAGCCTATTCGTAAAAGGCCCAAATACATGGTTGCATCAGTCTTGTCCAGTCCAAAGTAAGAAAGTTCTGTGAGTAGTTCTTCTTCTATATTCATATTTATTCACTCCTACCTTCCATTGAGACCTGTGTTTTTTCTGCTCTTGCAGAATTTTTGGTGTTAGTTGTTATGACCATATTTCCCAAGTTTGTTAATTTCAGACAAGCTAATCAGTACCAGTATGTAATATTTCGAACAGACAAAACTAGTCTTAATTTTGAACAAATCATGACCCTAGTATAAACAATTTTTATGCTAGTTCAAAAATTATTGATTTTTTAATGTTTTCTAGCTTGTTTAACAGCGAATCGATGTTTTGAGAATTATCACAATCTACTATATTGATGTGACCTAATTTTCTTTTTGGACTGGATTCATTTTTTCCATACATTTTGAGAAAAACTCCTTTTTCAGGAATTATCTTGAGTGGTTTATACTTTCCATAGAAATTTTTTGGACCCAAAATATTGTACATTATGGTGTTGTGTAATAATTCTGTACTTCCTAAACTTAATCCAAGTATTGCTCTAAGATGTTGTTCAAATTGTGATGTTTTGCTTGATTGAAGTGTATGGTGTCCAGAATTGTGCACACGTGGAGCAATTTCATTGATTAAGATTTGATCATTTTTTGTCACAAACATCTCAATGCCAAATACTCCTGCTCCTTTCAACACTTCCATTGTTTTTTTGGCAACGTTTTCTGCTTTTTTTGAAATATCATGGCTAACTCTGGCAGGAGCTATCGTTATCCGTAAAATATTATCTTCATGAATATTTTCAACAAGAGGATATGTAGCAATATCTCCTTTAGTATTTCTTGCAGCAATAACTGAGACCTCTAATTTAAAATCAATAAATTTTTCTAACATCAATTTTTGACCGTTAAATTGTTTATATCCTATATTGATATCATCAAATGAATTTATTTTAAAATTTCCCCTACCATCATATGCATCTCTTCTAGTTTTCAGCAAAGATGGGAACCCAAAAATTTTTACTTGTTGATTTAATTGCTCTAACGAGTTTATTTCAGCAAAATCAGCAACTGGTAATTGATTTTCAGATAGAAATGTTTTTTGAACTAGTTTATCTTGAATTTTTTTTAAAGTATCAGGAGAGGGATTTATCATAGTTTTAGATTCTAAAGTTTTCAGAACATCACTATTTCCAGATTCAATTTCATAAGTCAAAACATCTGATTGTAAAGCAAGCTCAGTTATTGCTTTTTCATCTTTAAAATCGGCAATAATCTGTTTTGCCCCTACTTGAGATGCTGAACATTGTTTATTTGGATCTAAAACAATTACTTTTGAAATTTTTTCTGGGAATTTTTTTGCCGCTTCAGTAAGCATCATTCCAAGTTGACCTCCGCCAATAATTCCTAAAACCTTGCCTGAATTTCCCATATTATTAGACGTAAATATCCCCTTTTAGTGCATTTGGTTTTTAGAAAAATTAGATGATTTTAATGCTAATTGATAATAAGAAATAATTTGCTTATTTTAAATATGAAAGATCATTTATATCTAAATAAAAAAATTTAATTTATTTGTAATTTTTCAAACTCTATTTTGATCTATAATAAATAAGTAAAACTAATTCAAGAACAGCTGTTTCTAGATTTAATATGATAGAAAAAGTATTGCGGTGTTTAATTTTGAAGAGATTTCAACTTGTCTGTAGTGTAAGAAATAACCTCAATTATTATAAAGTGATTTGGAACTTGACCAAATAAAATCAAACAGTAATCTCATTGAGTGAATTAGAGATATAGAATCTGTCCACATTGCAGAAATATTTTGAGTTGAATGGTTTTCATTTTTAGTAAAGAAAAGCATTTCTTCTCCATCTTTTATAATAAAACAGATTTCATCTTTGATATTAGATGACATGCATTTAATTTGTTTTTTATCCATATTATCAAATACGTACATTGTTTTTTCTGTAGAAGACGTGGTAATTTTATATTGATTTTTACTTGTCTTTAAATCATCCAAGAAATCTGAATGATAAAATCGTAAATAATCTTTCTCTGAACCTAGAACTATTATTTCATTTTTTGTTTCAGTAACCATTTCTTTTAATTTTGCATTAATTGGATTTGATCCTTCTAGCATTTGAAATTTATTTTCTACGCCTGTAGTTTTTTCTTTTAAAAACTCCGGTATACTATCCCAAAGTTTTATAATTGTCTCTTCATTTTTTTCTAAAGATCTAACTCTTTCTTTTTCAGCATTAACTAATGTCCTTACTGCTTTGTTTAACTTTAATGCTGAAAATTTTATTGGATGACCAAAAGTTGCCAAAACTATTCCCTTTTTCTGTAATGCTGCTAACAGTTGGTATGTTTCGGTACGTGCAATTTTTAATGCTCTACATACTTCTGGTGCAGTTTTAGAACCGTATTTTCCTAGAAATATGTATACCTTTGATTGATTTTCTGTTAAATCAAATTTTGCAAGTTCCTGTTTTAGCTCATCTGCCGAGATCTTATAATCGTGTAGGCTTGAACCTGTACATGAATCAAATATTGTCTGCTGTGTCCCTTCTTTCATATCATTCGTGCCGATCATTTTATCGACGATATGATCTTAATATCGTACAAAGGTCAGCTTGTTTTGATCGCTGTGATCGAATCTACGATCTAATCATGCCTAGCCTCAAAAAAATGTCTTTTTTTCTTATGATTGTCCTTATTGTGGGTATTTATAACACTGTAATAGTAAATTTGTGAACTATTAATTTGCCATTGAGAAAAACTGGAAAACATAAAAGAAAAGCTGATCAGAGACAGGCCAGAAGAAGAAGAAAAAAATCAAAAAGTGGAAAAGCAAGAAAAAGATAATTTTTGTATTACATCAAGGTTAAAAACATCAACTTGGTTTTGATTAATTGTGGGTATTCAATATAATAAAAAACCATTAGTTGGAATTATCATGGGCTCTAGCTCGGATAGCAGGATTATGCAAGGTGCTTCTGATATTTTAGATAAATTTAATGTCAAACATGAAGATCAAATAATTTCTGCTCATAGAACTCCGTCCTTATTAGAGAAATATGCAAAATACGCTGAAAAAAGCGGGTTTAAAGTTATAATTGCTGGGGCAGGGGGTGCAGCACATTTACCTGGGATGGTTGCATCGCATACAATCATCCCTGTAATTGGCGTCCCAATCTTAGTTTATAACGATAAACAGGAAAAAAAATCTAAAAAATACAATTATTCCGTATTTAAGGGTCTTGATTCTTTCCTATCAATTTCTGAGATGCCTTCCGGTTCTCCTGTAGTGACAGTGGGAGTTAACAAAGCAGGAAATGCCGGAATCTATGCAATTAAAATCCTTGGAAATGAATTTGATGATTTAAAAAAGAAGTTAAAATTCTTTAAATTAAAACAACATAACTCAGTATTAAAAGAATCGGCTAAACTAAAAAAAGTTGGCCTATCAAAATTTGTTAAAACGAAATTCAAATAATATTATGTCAATATTTTAAAATTAATGTTTTTTTTCTTCAAATGTTCTATTAGAATATCAGCGTGTTTTTGACCTTCAGTTTCAAGACTTAATGTTACTCCTGCTGAACCTGCAGGAATTTCTGAGCTTAATCTATCATGAACTACTTCGACAATGTTTACACTCAAAGCGGCAATTTCATCAACTAATTCTTTTAGGGCTCCAGGTTTATCTGATAATAAAATAAAAATTTTAACTAATCTTCCCATTTGAGTTAAACCTTTAGCAACAATTTGCCCAAGTAGATACATGTCCACATTTCCACCACATAAAATTGGAACAACTTTTTTTCCAGGAGAGGGTTTTTTTGAAAGTAAATATGCAAGACCAACAGCCCCAGCTGGCTCTACTACCATTTTTCCCCTTTCCATGAGTAAAAACATCGTTTTAACAATGTCAATATCATCCACCAAAACTATATCATCAATTAGTTCTTTTATTATTCCAAACGTTATCTGACCTGGTTTTTTTACAGAGATACCATCAGCGATAGTTATCTCGCCCCCTACTGATTTCAATTCCCCAGATTCTAAGGAATTTTTCATTGCAGGAAATGATTTTGATTGAACTCCAATTACTCTAATTTTCGGATTTTTTGTTTTTACTGCTAGTAAAATTCCAGCCGCTAATCCCCCACCACCAATGGGCACATAAATTTCATCAACATCTGGCAAATCCTCTAAAATTTCTAATCCGATAACCCCCTGTGCAGCAATTACTTGAGGATCATCAAATGCATGGACGATGCTGGCACCTGTTTGGTTAGCAATGTCTTTAGCTTTGATCCAAGATTCATCATAATTATTTCCTTCTAGAATTACTGTAGCCCCGTATCCTCTAGTTGCTGACACCTTTGCGGGTGATGCATTTTTTGGCATCACAATAGTACATGCAATTTTTTCTAACGATGATGCAAATGCAACTCCTTGAGCATGATTTCCAGCAGATGCGGCTATGACGCCTTTCTTTTTTTCATCTGGTGTTAAAGATATAATTTTAAAATACGCCCCTCTTATTTTGAATGAACCTGTTTTTTGTTGAAATTCAGCTTTAAGATATACATTGGAACCTGTTAATTGACTAAAGATTGGAGAAAAAGTTAATGGTGTTTTTCTAATTTCATTTCCTCTTAGGGATTGTGCTTTTAGTACGTCATCATATGTAGGATTCATCTCATTGTTGTTTTAATTAATCTATTTTAATTATTGTAAAAATATCCTAAATAACCGTAAAAATATAAAATTTAGAAAATAAAACTACGTAATAATTAAAAAGCTTTTATACTTCCAACCGATCGGAAAATTATACAAGGGCCTGTAACTCCCCTAAAAGGTATCTTACCTTAGTTTGCAGGTCCTTGATTATTTTATATGCAAAATTTAATTAAAACTCTTTCATACCTTCATAATCTGAATAAGTTCATCTAATTTTTTTGATAAGTTTTCTTTTACCTTAATTGGAATTTGCTTGGGTTCTATTATGCCCTCTTTAACTTTGTTTTTGAAAATCTCTAAATCAATACTGCAGAGAAATCCTTCTTCACCTGTCACTAATTTAGAATCATCAATTAAGACTGAACTGGTTTGATAAATTTCCATTAATAAATTATCAAGTTCATTAAACAATTGTTTTTTACGAGAAAGAAGTGTTTGAATGTTATTTTCAACTTTTTCATCGATTTCTTGATATATTTTTTTTAATACATCATCGTTTTCATAAAAAAACTTGAAAAGCTCATCATGAGTAAGGTCATGATATCCTATCTCCTTAAGTTTTTCTAAAATATATTTATCACTATATTCAGCTAGTTTGGTTTCTGAATTTTTTGTTTTATCAATAATTTCTGAAAGTTCTTTCTGATACTCCATTACTTTTTTATCTGGTTTATAAAAAAGCAATACATGAAATTGAATAGATAAATGACATGAAAGGAGATAATTTCCTTCTTGTGATTTTATTTTTACAAAAATTCTTCTTAAATCTTCATTATTTGTAACCGAAACATTATCTGAATTCCAATCAGGAATTTTTTTTATTATATCATTAAAAAACTCGTGAACTAGTTTTGGATCAAATGTTTTTTGCTCAGTTATAGTGGAGTCTCCAAGCATTCCCTTGACATTAATGGTACGAGTAAGTTCTTTCATTTTTTCCAGATATAATTTTTGAATAATTTCATTTTTCTCATTTAGTAGATCTATGAACTTATCTGAGGATTTAATACCAAGACGCATAATTTTTGGAGAAAACTGTCTTAATAAAATCTACACTATTTTAAGATAATAATCTATTTCAATAGATTTTTCATAATAATAAAGACATGATTTTAAATAGCAAATTTGAACAAATAATTCATGGAGGCTGAGAAAATAATCTGCTGGAATTGTAGTGCCGAAATTGTTCAATATTACGATGAAGGTTATAAAGGGAAAAGGGCCAGATGCCCTATTTGCGGAGTTGATTTTCCACTAGATTAGGATAGAAATATGGCTGAAAATCAAGAAAATTCTGAAAAAAATTTAATGGAGCAACATAACCGATTAACATTAGATAATAATTCATCAGATATAACTAACAAGATTGATTATAAATCTCCAGATTTTGTAGACATTATTCTTAATAGAAAAGAAACGAAAATTGTTGATCTAGAAAATCTTGTTAAAGAAACTCAAAAAAGAATATGGGCAGCATTAAAACAGGGATATGAATATGACTCTACGATTATCGATGAATCCGATAGATTTCTTCGTAATCTAGTTTCGTCCAGAGTCAATATGATTGTTTTATATGTTGATCTAGTTGGATCTACTGAAATCACCCTTTCTTTACCTGAAGAAAAAGTAGCAATTATTATTAGATCATTTGCCCAAGAAATGTCATCAATAATTAAACAACATGATGGTTTTGTTTTAAAATTTGTAGGCGATGCAGTAATAGGGTACTTTATAGCAGAAGCCATGCCATTAGTTGCAACCGATAATGCCGTAAACTGTGCCAAAGCAATGATTACAGTAGTAGAAAAAGGCATGAATCCTATTTTAAATCAATATGATTATCCAGAATTAAAAATAAAGATTGGAATGGATTTTGGGCAAAACATCATTGTAAGTTATGGGGCAAATAAGGAAAAATCACATGTAGATATTTTGGGGCCTACAATGAATATTGCATCAAAGATCCAGAATACAGCTTCACCAAATCAAATTTTAATAGGGGATGATGTTTACCAAAAACTACATCCAGAAATGCAAAAACAATTCAAACAAGTTGTTTGGACTCAAACTAATTGGAAATATCATGATAGAGAAACCGGAAAATTATATCCGGTTTATTCTTTTGTTGGATAATTATTTACAAATTTTAGAATACATTAAATTGTAAATTTTTCTGGGCACTCAACATGTTCATAATGATGATCTGTGAATTTGTCTTGAATTACGTAAATTACTATTTTATGTAATTCTTGAGCCCGAATATTTTTTTTACATTTAAGGCAGTTTTTCTTCCTAAATTCCTTCATTTCAGAATTTGCGATCTTAGATCGCTATAAGGATCAGCGATCAGCTCGATCTGACTAGAAATGACTCCGAATTCACATTTCTAGTTATCAAATGCCTAAAGCAAACAAAAAATACCCCTATCCTGGCATAAAAAATGTTGGATTATTTCGATACATCTAAAATGTTGGAACTTTCAGGAATTCATCCCACTATGGGTATTCCTACATCAATATTTCCTAGATTCCCTCCCGGGATTTCTCCACCCTCTATTGGAATGATTAACCAAAAACGATTGAAAGAAAAATTTTTCAGAGATAATTCTTCAATGAATTTTAAATTAGATGATTTTATGCAGATGTATCAAAAATTTGCATCAGGTTTATTTGAGGTTGCTTATCCTGCAAGGCCACCTGGACATCCATTGTTTTCAAGATTAGATTCAGTAACAAGCCTTCAAAATGAAAACATTAAATTAAAAAAAGAAAACATAGATTTACAGAAACAATTAACTAACAATAAAAAAGAGAATAAACATATTTGAAAAATCTAAATATATTTTTTATATTTATTAAAAATAAATTCTAACATATTTTTTTCTGGTTCAGTTAACTTTAGTTCTAAAGATTTGTCAATTTGTAATTTTTTTAGAATAGTTCCTAAAAATAGGCGTTCCTTACTTTCAAAATAATTTATAGCGTCAGATTTTTGCAATAATTGAATTTTAATTATCGTCCCTGGTTTTGTGATAATCGCCATGTTAATTTCATCTAATGATCAAACTTTATTATAGGCTTTTTTCTAGTTTTAATATGATAAAAACACCTCAACAAAAATGGAAGGAAGCAATTGTAAATTATAGAAAAAAATGTCAAAAAATTCTTGGACTCTCAAAATCAATAAGATATGCTGGAATAATTAATGAGTATGGCAGAACATTGACTGGAATGGTTAGACCTAACACCATACCATTATGGTCAGCTGAAGAAGTTAAAAATGAATTTTTTATAATTTCCACTTTAATGACGTTGAGAAAATTATATGCCCAAAAAGTTGGGGCACTTGATTATTTGTTATTGTCTCACCCTAAGGTCACTATTATTGCATTTCAAAGAAAAAACATAACGTACTATGTTTCAATAGACATAAAAACAAAAAATATTGAAGGTTTAGCTACAAAAATAAAAAAAATAATCTAAGCAGGTGTAAAGCCGTGGTATCCAGCAGTTTGTTGACTTTTATCTTTAAATGAAGGCTCAAAAAGAGAAACCATATAATCGTCAGGATCTAAAATAATTGCGTTTAATCCTGCATCCCTTTCTACGGGTTCGCGATAAATTGTAACACCTTTTGATTTTAATTCCTCTAATGAGGACTTTAAATCACCTACCAAAAATCCTAGCATTATTCCATTTTCTGCTGAAGTACCCTGATGGGGGGCAGTTAATGATGCAGGGTGGAGACTAACTAATGCCCCGGTAGACCCCAAATCTACCCAAGCTCTTCTCTGTTGCTTTATTGGCAATCCAATTAATTCATGGTAAAATTTCACAGATTTATCCAAATCCTTTACTGCAAGTATAACATTTCCAACACGCTTCACATTCATAATCTTTTATACTCTATGTAAAACTGGAGGCTCCAAGTTAAATCCTTTTTCATTGGACTTCTACCATGGTTTCTGTTCTTTCTACTCCGCTTATAGTTTGAATTTGAGTTGTAATATTTTTGATTTCTCCTAAATGTTCTACATCAATTAATGCTACAGCATCAAATTGACCACTAACTGGAAACGAATCATAAATTGCTTTAATTTTTCGTAATCTTGCAGCAATCAATTTTTTTGGAGATTTTACTAAAACTACTGCTTTTACCATCCAAGATTCACTTCCACTTCAATTAGTGTCTCAGTAGTTACTATTTCTTTAATTTTTTTAAAATCAATAACCATATTGTTTATCTCATCGATTGAACCTTGTAGCACTACGCTGATATCTGCTCTTCCTGTAACGATCATTATATCTCGAATTATCTTCCTTTTTTTCTTTAAGATTTTAACAACTTTATCTACAGTACTTGGTTTAGTTGTAATCAAACATAAGGCTCGCATAATATGAGACTATTACGTAGCATTAGTTTATTTACTTTTGAAAAAAGAGATACAAAATTATTAATCCGACGAGGCCTCTTGAGACCTGGCTTCTTCAAGATATGCTCTCCTAGCCTCTAATTCTGCGTTTTTATCAATTTTTAGGTCTTCATCTATAACTACAATCCCAACATCATCTCCAATCATTTCATTATCTTTTGATTTTTTTCCTTTAGTTTTCAAATTCTTCTTACTTGATTTAGGAGTGATTTTTTTAGGTTTTTTTGAATTTTCACTACTTTTTGATTTCTTTCCTGACAATAAAGACCGGAAGAAAAAGAGAAACGCAGCGATTTAAAGATTGTGCAGAATCCCATCTCGCATTATTTGGTGAGTATGCCTGATTAATTTCACAAAATGCCTCAACAAAAACAATGGTGCCGCGGGCGGGACTTGAACGCGCGACAGCTCGGTCTTCAGCCGAGTGCTCTCCCGGGCTGAGCTACCGCGGCACATCGAATTTCTCCAAAATACAGAATTAAAGTGTGTCTACGGTTTCCAGATAATGTCCTCTATTCCGGCCCTTTTGTTAATGGTTCTGGCAATCACAAAAAACAAATCGGAAAGTCTATTTAGATACTTTATACAATTTACATTAATTTCTTCAATTTCATATAAAGACACCACATTAGTTTCTGCCCGTCGTGTAACAGCTCTTGCAAGATGCACTAGTGATGCAAATCTATCTCCTCCAGGCAATATAAAATTGGTTAATTGCGGGAGATCTTTTTCTAAAACATCAATGTTATTTTCAAGTTTTTTAACCATTTCTTCTGAAATCCTATTTTTTTTGTTAGAAAGATTTGGATTGGATAAATCAGAACCAACAACAAAAAGATCATTTTGAATTTTTTTTAACATAATAGTAATATCATTATGAATTTTATCTGCAAGGATTATCCCAAGTATGACATTAATTTCATCAACAGCACCATAAGCTATAATTCGAAGATGAGATTTTGATAAACGCGTTCCTCCTTGTAATCCTGTACTTCCATCGTCTCCAGTTTTCGTATAAATTTTCATAAGATAATAAAGCAGGTGTAGATTTAATACCTTGTTTTTTTATAATTGATTATGCCACAAGTCTCTTGCCCTTACTGTGAATCAATTTTTGAAAATAACACAGAACTTTCAAAACATATTGATAGAATTCATCATGGTTCTGGTCTATTAGAAGGAGATTCAAGGAAATTCTAAACTTGATTGAAGACTTTTTTAAAAATATAATTCAATTAAAAAATATTCAAAGAAAAGGATGGAAAAATCACCTTGATTTAAAAATTACTGAATCAGTAGCTGATCACAGTTATTCTGTGACTATGATGTCAATGATTCTTTCTGAAATTCAAGGAATGAATACAAATAAAATTATTAAAATGGCGTTACTTCATGACCTCGCTGAATCAATTGTTGGAGATTTAACACCAAACGAAATCACAAAATCCAAAAAACATATTTTAGAAAATGATTCTATGAAAAAAATTTTATCAGAATTACCTGCTCCTTTATCTATCAAATATCAGAAACTATGGAATGAATTTCAAGAGTGTAAAAATGAAGAAGCAGTATTTGTTCATGAAATTGACAAGTTAGAAATGTCATTCCAAGCCAAATCTTACTTAGAGCAAGGTTTCCCTAAAGAAAAACTTCAGGTATTTATCGATAGTTCAAATAAAGAAATAAAAAATAAACAATTAAAAAAAATAATGAAAAATTTGTTTCAATAAATACAATATGGATTTTATTAAAAATGTCTGAAAGAAGTAAGGATGAATTAATCGAAGCACAAAAAGAAGTAATTGGGATATTATTTGAAATAATCAAAAGGCTTCAAAAAAATAATGTATTAGATGAAGAATATTTTCAGTTACTTTCAGACGTAAAAGAACATAATATTAATGAAAAAAGATTAGATGATATTTCAAAAGAAAGAGAAGAAAATGCAAAAATCGTAACTCGATTATTGGAGAAACTCGAAATCTAGCATAACAAAAATTAATCACACTTACATGAATTTTTATCAGAAATAATTCTTAATTTATCAATCTGTTTATGTTTTTCTTGAATATAATGAGACATATTTGTAATTCTGGTAATTACATTTCTATTTTTCCAAGTACCTTCATTTTGAAACCATGACTCTATCTCCTCAACATTATAGGTTTCTCCATCATCAAGAATTTTTTTAAAAATATTTTTAATGAATTCTTCATTTTTAGGATTTAAAGAATTTTTATTATCTGTCATCATGGTGATGTTATTTAATTCGATGATCACATTATTTGTCAGTGGCATTTACAGTATCTAATGTGATATTTCTTAAATTATTAAACTAACTTGATAAAAGATAGTTAATTGATTAATACCTTAATCTAATTCATTCTTGCATTGTGGGCAACCTAATGTCATTGGGTACTCTCTTTCATGCTTGTTGCAATAAGCCATATTATCATCATTTGATTTTGTTTTCATTTGGATTTTTTTCAGATTTCCTTAAATTCTTTAAGATATTTTAATCCTACATGCAATATTTTGCTGCACTTAGAATAGGACAAAAAAGGGTCCAGATTGCTAGAGAATATCTTAACAAATTGGCTGATAATAAGGCGATGCCTGCTTTGGCTTTACTTGATAATAAAACAAATGTCTGGGAACCTGTAGGTGAAGAAAATCTTTATGCATTTGTTGATGAATCCTCAGGCTTTGTATTGACTGATACAAGTGGGTATATTCTGGCTTTGTGTGATAAAAATGGTATTTCAAAAGCTATAGTCCAGGGCATTTCTTTAGAACAGAAGGAAAACATTGAAAAAATGCTCAAAGATGACAACATTCCTGAATACAAAGGTAAAGTATCCCTACCGGTGTGATATGAATAATGGCTAAATTTTCGCGTGAAATCGAAGTTAGAGGACATCTCATTGACTCTATGATTCTAACAAAGATCTTTGATGGAATTATGGATCTTGGAGGTGAATTTGAGGTACTAAAAATTAACATTGGAACCAAGAAAAAAGATGAAAGCTATGCCGAACTTAGAATTCTTGGAAAAAATCAAAACCATCTTGAAAAAATTCTTGAACTTGTTTACAGAGAAGGAGCAACTGCAAAAATTCAAAAAGAAGTAAATTTGAAATTAGCTTCTAAAAACTGCGTCATCCCTGATAATTTCTATAGCACTACTAACAATCATACTATGATTTTTTCTAAAGGTAACTGGATTAATGTTGACAATATGATGATGGATAAATGTATTGTAGTAAAATCAAATAAAGCAAAATGCATTCCAATTCGTGATGTTAGAAAAGGTGATAAAATTGTTGTAGGAGAAGAGGGGGTAAAAGTAATCCCACCAAAAAGACCACGTGAGGGAATGAATGTCTTTCAATTTATGGGTGGAAGTAGTTCAAGCGAACGACCCACCCAACATATTGCCAAAAAAGTTGCAGAGGATATTTATAAAACAAGAAAATTGGGAGGAAAAATAGTTCTTGTTGGGGGTCCAGCAATTGTACATACGGGGGCTGCAGATTCTGTAGCCACTATGATCAGGCAGGATTTTATCAATGCATTGCTTGCCGGAAATGCATTAGCTGTACACGATATCGAATATTCCACACTTGGGACTTCTTTAGGAATGAATGTTAATGATGGTACTCTTGCCGTCCGCGGATATCGAAATCACATGCAAACAATTAACTCAGTTTTCAAAGCAGGGTCAATTGAAAAGATGGTGAAAAAAAGACAGTTATCTAAGGGCATCATGTATGAATGTGTTAGAAAAAAAATTCCATATGTATTAGCCGGGTCCATACGCGATGATGGTCCTCTTCCTGATGTCATTACAGATGTTGTAGAGGCTCAAAAAATGTACAAAGAAGTATTACAAGATGCTAAAATGGTAATTATGGCTTCCACTATGCTTCATTCTATTGCTACTGGTAATATGCTGCCAGCTGATGTTAAAATAATTATAATTGATATCAACCAACCCACAGTAACTAAACTAATGGATAGAGGCACATGGCAAGCAGTAGGGGTTGTTTCTGACGTAGGTGCATTCTTGCCTATGGTCACACAAGAGCTTAAAAAAATAAAAAAATAAATTTTACTTTTAATAATATTAAACACTTAGTTCTTGAAGAAACTCTTTAATTTGTTTTTGTGACATTATATCCTTCATATTTTCTGTTAATGAATTTAAAATATAATCTTGGTAAGATTCGCCGAATAAATCTTTCAAAACCTGTTTAAGATATTGAGGATATTCATAACAATCTTCTAAAGTACAATTATAATCTTTATGTAATATGTCAGTCACTTTATCTAATTCCTGAGTTCCTAATTGCAATAAAGTATTTTTTAATGCTAAAGTCACCATAGTTTTTCGCATATGCTGTTCAGAGTCAGTAGTGGGTGCACATAACTCATTAGTTTTTTTTATTATTTCATTAATATCAATAGGTTCATGAATTATTGCAGATGGATTAAGTCTATTCATTGCCATTTCATTATTTAGCGTAATGTTGTCAGCTAACATAATGATGACTGCGTCAGCGTTTAATTCTCTTATTTTTTGTAAAGCATAGATTCCATCAAATACAGGCATAGTTACATCAAGATAAACTACATCCGGCTTTAATTTCTGATACAAAAAAACTGCATCATGTCCGTTGAATCCTTTTCCCACTACCTTAATTCCATTACTTTGGAGTAACTCGCTGAAAAGCTTAACAGTTTCTTTATCGTCATCAGCTACTACTGCACGGATCATGATGATTTCTACAGATTTTTTATTATAAAGCATTTGTTTTGGTTCTGCTTTTGTTTGATCAAAGCGATCGGACCTGATTCAAATAAAACATACTCACAAAATAGCCGTAAATTTTAAGATGCTATCCAGAAATCATGGCATTTACTACGAAAATCCTAGTTTTTTCTTTAATAAATCCAATGTCACTATAGGGTCTGCCTTTCCCTTTGATTTTTTCATTATTTTACCCACCAAATAATTAACGGTTTCAGGTTTTTCTTTTATCTCCTGAATAGCACTTTTTTCTTCGTTTAACACTTCATCAATTATGGTGAATAACAAGGATTTGTCCAAAACATTATCTAAATCTTTTTCTGAAATAATTTCATTAAAGGTTTTACCGGTTTTAACCATTTCTTGTAGAACCATTTTTGCTGAATTTCTTGTTATTCTATTTTCAATGATAGAATTGGCTAAATCAGTCAGGTGTGTATGTGTAAGTTTTGAGACTTCACGTTTTTCTCTTGTATCCACTAATCCCATTAAATCAGTTGTAATTATGTTTGCTATTTCTTTTGCATTTTTTTCATTATGAGACTGTTCAAATAAATCAGCATAATATTTGTCAGTAGCAAGCACTTTGGAGACTTGATTTGAAATAGCATACTTTTCAATATAACGTTCTTTTTTTGATGCAATACTCTCAGGCATTTTTTCTTTTAGTTTTTTAAAATGTTCAGAACTTAGTTTTACCCATGGAATATCTCCTTCTAGAAAATATCTATAATCCTGTTCTTCTTCTTTCTGTCTTGCGGAAACTGTAATTTTTCTTCGATCGTCCCATTGCCTTGTTTCAGAAATAATTTGAATATTACGTTCTAAGAGGCTTTGCTGTCTTGTAATTTCAAAGTGAATAGCTTTTTCTAAATCATGAAAAGATGTAACATTTTTGATTTCAACTTTATTACCTCCTTCAACTGAAACATTTCCATCAGCTCTTAATGCACCTTCAAGAGTATGGTCTGATACCTCAAGATTCTCTAGCAAATCTACTAAAATATTTAAAAATACTCGTACTTGTTTTGGATTTTCAAAATCCGGCTCTGTTACAATTTCTACTAGCGGTGTCCCAGCTCTATTGTAATCTACTAAAGTAATTTGGGTTTTTTCAGACGTCCCTTCATAAATCAATCTTCCTGGATCTTCTTCAATTTGAATTCGCCTAATTCTAATTTCTTTACCTTCAATGGTAATTTTACCATCATGGCCAATACTTGTTGGTCCATAAGCATCAAATTGAGTTATTTGAAAATTTTTTGGTAAATCCGGATAAAAATAATTTTTTCTAAAAAATGCTATTTTTTCAGGAGTTTTACAATTCAATGCCATTGAAATCAGAGTAGCTTTTTCAACAGCTTTTTGATTTAGCATTGGAAGTGAGCCAGGAATTCCTATACAAATAGGGCAAATGTTTGCATTTGGAGGAAATTCCCGGTAATTGGCTTTGCATGAACAAAACAACTTACTTTGTAAATTTGTAAGTTGACAATGAATCTCTAATCCTATTTTTGTCATTTTATATTGGCACCTCTGGAAGGTTTACAGTGTTTTGAAGGGCATATGCAGCTTGTAATAGCACTTTATCTTTTCTTGAATTTCCTAATAATTGAATTCCAATTGGCAGGCCATTAGAAATTTCAAAAGGTATTGAAATTGCAGGTTTATCAGTTAAATTAGCAGTCACAGTATTAATGTCAACTAAGAAAAGGGCTATTGGGTCTTCAATCTTCTCCCCAAACTTAAAGGGCAATATTGGCACGGTTGGAGATATTAACATGTCAACTTTTTTCAAAGCGTCATTTACTTGGGATGTTAATTTACTTTTAACTTTCATTGCTTTTAGAAAATATTTTCCAGCATGTCCTGCGGATGGGACAAATCCCCCAAGGATCATTCTTCTTGAAACTTCTGGTCCAAAATTCTTTCTTGCTTTAGAAATGTATGACTTAAACTCATAACCCTCAGAATCAAAATCATAACCATATCGTAAATTATCATATCTGGCTAGATTACTTCCTGCTTCCGTTGCTGTGATTGTATAATATGCTGCCACAGAGTATTCTACCATGTCAAGAGATATTTCTTCAAACCTTGCTCCTAATTTCTCAAAATTTGAAATAGCTTTTTTTGTAGCAGTGGAAACTTCCTTATCAATTCCTTCAGTTGTCATTTCTTTGATAATGCCTATCTTCTTTCCCTCAACACCAGAATCAATATTTGCAAGATAATTTTCCTTTTGATTATCGATTGTAGTATTATCGTGAGGATCTATACCTGAAATTATGTTAAGTAAAAATGCGGTGTCTTCCACTGTTCTTGTTATAGGACCAATTTGTTCTATACTATTTGAATACGATATAAGACCATACCTACTAATCAATCCATAGGTTGGTTTGAAGCCAACAGCTGAACAAAAGCTAGCTGGATTCCTCACAGAACCCCCTGTATCTGATCCTAGAGATGCAATACATTCTAATGCACTTACGGAAACCGCACTGCCTCCAGAAGAGCCCCCTGGGACATATTCAATATTCCATGGGTTTTTGCTAGGACCATAGGCACTAAATTCAGTCGTCAATCCCATTGCAAATTCATCCAGGTTAGTTTTTCCTATCATTATCATATCATGGTCTTTTAATTTTGAAATCACTGTAGCATCATAAGGAGATATAAAATCCTCTAACATTTTTGATGCACAAGTGGTTTTTGTTCCTTTAACACATATGTTATCTTTAATTGAAATTGGCATTCCCATGCATGCGCCAATATTCTCACCATTTTTGATTTTTTTGTCCAATAATCTTGCTTGCTCTATTGCTTTTTCGTTTATTGATATGAATGCATTTAGTTTTGAATCAAGTTTATGAATTCTTTCAATTGTTTCTGAGATGAATTCTTCTATTGTAAAATTACCAGTTTTAATTTCATCGATATATTTTAAAGCAGATATGCCAAGATCCAATTCAAATCATCTTTGGTGCCTTAATGTAGATTCCTTTGTAATTCTTTAATTTTTTAATAAGTTTTTCATCATATGGAATGTATCTATCTTCTCTTAGATTCTCAATAGTTTGCTCTTTTACTACTAATTCATGAGTTTCAATTTTTGCCTTATCAAGAATATCAAAATACGCAATCATTTTTTGAACTCTATCAATGTGAACGTGATGATCATCAATTTCAATTCTCATCATTTTTGCAACATGCTCTATCTCTTCTTTTGAGACCATTTATCACACCTAAGGTGTTAACCTATCAACATCTCTTGGATAAAATGTTGTATCGCGTATATTTTCAGTTCCGGTAAGTGCCATCATTAGTCTTTCAAGACCTATCCCACATCCTGCATGAGGTGGAACTCCATAATCAAATGAACCTAAATGATATTCAAATGCTTCTACTTTCATTCCTTTATTTTTCATACGTTCAGCTAATTCATTCTTTTTTTCAATTCTAGTACTGCCAGAGGATAATTCTAAATCCCCAAACATCAAATCAAATGATTCTGAAATCTTTGGATTCTCTTTGCTAACCTTAACGTAAAATGGTTTAGGAGCTATGGGCCAATCTTTTATAAAATAAAAACCCTCTAGACCTATTTTTTTTAAATTTGAGGGATAAAGATCATCACCCCATTCTGTGTTTGCCCCAGATTTTTGCATTTTTTCTACTAATTCCGAATAAGAGTATCTTGGAATTATTTCAGGAATGGAAGGAACCATAAACTCTGAATCTGGATTTTCCATAACATAGTCTTTTACCGTTTGGATAGATATTTTGATAATTTTTTCAATTCTTGACATAATATCCACATAATCAACAAAAGCCTCTTCAAAATCAATTGAAATAGCTTCTGCTAAATGTCTATTTGTTCTAGATGGTTCAGCCCTAAATATTGGTGCTATTTCAAACACTTTTTCAAAACTCATTGTTAGTTGCTCTTTGTATAATTGTGGGCTTTGAGCAAGAAATGCTTCCTTATTGTAATAAAAAATTGGAAATAATGCTGCCCCCCCTTCAGTAGCTGTTGCAATCATTTTCGGGGTGTTAATTTCAATGAAAGATTCAGTGTAAAAATAATCTCTAATTGATTTCAATACCTGACTACGTGCTAAAAATATATTCTGTAGTACTTTTCTTCGAAGATCAATCGGTCTAACTTCCAATCGGGTATCAATATTTTTTACAGTTTTTGCTTGTGGTTCAAAAGGTGGAATTTTTTCAACTTCTGAAAAAACTCTTAATTCTTTTGGAATAATTTCTATTCCGTTTGGAGACTTTTCAGATGATTTTACTGTACCTAATATGCCAATAGAAGAATGTTCTTTGAGCTTTGAAATTTTTTCTCTTATATCATCAGGGCAGCTCCCAGCTTTTGCAACAATTTGAATATCGCCGAATTTATCTCGGATTGTAACAAATGAAATGTTGCCATGCCCTCTTACACTTAAAACCCACCCCATAATAATAACATCAGTTCCATTTTTTGATGGATTCAATTCTTTTGAATAATGTGTTCGTCGAAAATTTCCTAGTTCGGTTTCTATCATAAACTTCAATTTTGTCTTATTCTGCCTCTTAAAAAATTATGTTAAAAATTTACATTTAGAATGGATATTTTTCCTATTTTTAACTATAGATCTGGAAATAATAATTCTCTAAGTGTAGGAGCATTGTCTTTCACATCTACTTTGGTTAAATTTTTCTTTTTTATTTGCCCATAAGATGTTAAATCCCTCTTAAAAAAAGAGTCAACTGTCCAATCTAATATGACCTTAATTTTTTTTCCAATTGATGGCATTTGAAGCACATAATATGACCTCCAAATAAGCCATGGAATAAACCCCTGTAAGTTATATCCAAATATAGATACAATGGCATTTCTTTTTCCAATAGTGGCCATCATCCCTTTACTGTGATACGAAAATATTTTCATTTTATCTTTTCCAGTTAACATGACTTTTATGTTATGAGAGACTGTTTGGGCCTGATGAATTGCATGTTGTGCAGTTGGAGGATATGCTTTTCCAGTATTGATATCTATTATTTCTGAACAATCGCCAAGCGCAAAGACGTTTGTATATCCAATTAATCTTAAAAATTTATCAACTTTAACTCGTCCGGATTTTTCATGTTCACATTTTAATTGAGAGATTACAGGGTCTACAGTTACACCACCAGTCCAAATTAAAGTAGTGCATGGAACTTTTTTATCATTATCTAGTAATACATAGTCTTCATCAGCATCAATTGCTTTTGTATTTGTCAAAACCTCTACTCCATGTTTTTTTAAATATTTCAAAGCTTTATTGCTTAAAGATTCACTTACTTCAGGTAAAATTCCATTTTTTGATGAAACTAGAATCATATTGATTTTTTCTTGCTTGATATTTGGGTACATCCTAACAGATGATTCTCTAATAAGATGATTCAATTCTCCAATAGTTTCAACTCCAGCAAAACCCCCACCAACAACTGTAAACGTCATAAGTTTTTGTTGAAGATCTGGATCACTAGTCTGTCCAGCATTTTCAAGCATATTGATTGCATGATTTCTGATTCCAATCGCATCTTCAATTGTTTTTATTGTGAATGAATGTTTTTCAATATTTTTATTTCCAAAAAAATTAGTTACACTACCTAAAGCTAGTACAAGGTAATCATATTCCAAAGCGTGAACTTTTCCATCAAAGAGTCTGCTAATTGTAACTAATCGTTGTTCCAAATCAATTGATGATACGACAGCTTGATAGAATTTAGCTCTTTTACAAAAAGTTCTAATCGGAATAGAAATATCACGAGGATGGATCATTCCAGAAGCTACTTCTGGCAACATTGGTGTAAAAAGGAAAAAATTATCTTGATTTACAATACTAATATCTACATTTACTTTATCTTGAAATATTTTTTGAATATCTCTTAAAATATTTACTCCGCTAAAGCCTCCACCTAAAATTAGAACTTTTTTCACTGAAGGAAAATCAGATTTGTGGATATATTGGATGTGTTGTTCTAATGTGCTTTTTTTCTTAAATTCTAAATGACACTTATTGCAGATATTCACAAAATCATTTTATTTTATCAATGCATAAAAAGCATGTCTGTTCATGTTCTACATACAAGATGAAAAATTTTCTTATGTGATTTTCATCATTTTTATGTCTGAATTAAAAAGATTCATCATGACATTATCAACTAGAGAAAAGGTAGTTTCCTTAATCTCTAACGCAATCGCCGCATATTCATTAAATTTAGAAAATAAATCCTTACCTGAAAATACATCATTAATTGATTTCATTTTAAAATCAATCCCTAATGAAATGAAATCCGAAATAACAATTGAATTAATTGATGAGGTATTTGATTATATATCTAAAACAAGTTCAAAATTATGAGTGTGTTTTAATGATTGAGATTTACCAGTAAATCTCTGTATTACTCCATTAAGGATCTTCCGCAAGAAGGGCATTTTGGAGCCATTTTCAGCATAGCGTATTCCAAAGTATCGTTTATTTTAAAACACTTTTTTCCTCCGTCATTGCAAATATGACAAAAATCCTTTGCCATGAGGAATATAGAAACACAGTCGATTTTATCATTGAGTGTGTTCAATATAGAAAACAATCCTCTATCAATCTGCTATTATCTCCATGATTCATAAAGTGTAATTTTTAAAATATCATTGTAAATTGGCCACTATCGCTACATTAGGCTCCCATTGTGCTTTACAAGTTTTAAAAGGTGCAAAAGATGAGGGTCATAAATCTATTTTAATTTGTGAAAAAAAACGTGAAAAACTTTATCGAAGGTTTGGGTTTATTGATGAATTTATTTTGGTTGATTCATTTATTGAGATTTTTGAAGATAAATGTAATTCACAACTAGAAAAAAATAATGCCATTCTAATTCCTCATGGAACATTAATTGCACAAATGAGTTCTCAACAAATTGAATCGCTTAGAATTCCAGTATTTGGCAATAAATTGATTTTACGATGGGAGTCTGACAGGAAATTAAAAGAAAAATTAATGCACGAAGCCAGACTTAATGTTCCAAAATCAATTTCAAGTCCTAAAGAAATTTCGAAATTAACTATTGCAAAAAGACATGGAGCAGCTGGAGGAAAAGGATATTTTCTTACTACAAGCGAACAAGATTATATTAAAAAACGAGACATATTGGTTTCTCAGGGAATAATCAAAGACGACAATGATCTATATCTTCAGGAATATCATTCAGGGGTTTTGGCCTATTTGCAATATTTTTATTCTCCATTAAAAAAAGAATTAGAATTTTTTGGTGTTGATAAAAGGCATGAATCAGATATTGAAGGATTGGCAAGAATTCCATCAAAACAACAATTAGAAATTGATGATGTACCGTCCTTTAATGTAATTGCAAACAGTCCTCTAGTTTTACGCGAATCATTATTAGATGAAGTTTATTCAATGGGAGAACGATTTGTTGAAGCATCCAAAAAATTAGTTGCGCCTGGAATGAACGGGCCATTTTGTATTGAGGGAGTTTATGATGCCAATGCCAAATTCCATTCATTTGAATTTTCAGCTAGAATTGTTGCAGGGACCAATATGTATATGGATGGTTCTCCATATTCAACTTTACTTTATGAGGGTTCCATGAGTATGGGAAAAAGAATAGCACTAGAAATAAAGAATGCAGAATCAAGTAATCAATTAAATAAAATTATTACCTAAACAAAACTCTTTTAGTTTTTTGAAACAATATTGTAAAACTCATTAATGACAATAAGATAAGTGTAATTCCAAGAGGATATTCTGGAATCACATGAGTACCAATAATTTCAATTTCTTCAGTATAAGTAGGAATAAAAAAAGTCAGATGTACTTCATCTGAAGATTCCACTTGATACTCTACTTCTATACCATTTACAAGTATCGCAAACTCATTATTTTCTGCACTAAGTAAACTAGGTGGAAACGCAATTTCAAATTGAGAATTTTTTACATTCTCTGTTCCAATTAATAAGGAATTTAATTCCTTATCAATTCCCATAGCAATTACATTTCCATCAAACTCATATTTTATGTCAAAAAAATAATTATCAATTTCCATATGGTAGTTTTTGTCTGCAAAAGCAGGAAGATTTAATGAAAGTAAAAGTGGGAAAAAAATTATCAATAGCACATGTTTATTAAAGAATTGAAGTTTCAAACTTTAACTTCCATTCCTTTTTGTGTTTTAACAATATATTTATCTCTAATTTTTACACTTGCAAAATCAATTATTAATACAGTAATTAAAACGACCAACATGAAAACAGCCGCTTTTCCATATTCAAAAAATTTAATGTAATTAATAATATAAAATCCAATTCCACCCGCACCAACAAGACCTAGGATACTGGTTTGCCTTACATTGTAATCAAACATATACAAAATTTGGCTTAGTAAATGTGGTGCAGATTCAGGTATGACAACATGCCGAATTAATTGCCATTTTGAAACCCCGATTGAATTGACGGCATCTACTGGATCGGAGTCTATTGCTTCTATGGATTCATACTGTAATTTGGCAATAAATCCTACAGTATACATGATGATGGCAAGAACCCCTGCAAATGTACCTAGACCTACCATAATTACAAATAATATTGCCCACAGTATTGATGGGAATGTACGTGTTGCTGCTAGGAGTGCTCTTAATGGGACATACACATATTTGCTATTAAGATTACGAGCTGCAAGCATACTTAATGGAAGTGCAATAGTTACTCCCACAACTGTACCGATAAATGCCATTTCAATTGTTTCCAGCATAGACCAAAACGCAGTACCAAACAATTTTGGTTCTACCTCAGTCATTTCTTTTAGTATTATTGCAAGATTGGGAATTCCCTCTACAAAATCAGCTGGATTTGCATCAATGTTATAAGACATTACAATAATTCCAGCAATTACTAAACCGATAATTAGATTATTTTTAGGATTCATTTCTATTGTATAACTCCATAATTTCTTGTTGGGACATATTTCCTGATTGGAAATCTGTTATTTTATCACCTTCTATTCCAATTTCTAGAATTTTTTGACCTTCTTTAATTACTGCCACACGATTTGCATATTCTAATGCAAGATGCATATCATGGTGAACCATGACCGCTGTAAGGTTCAATCGTTTCTGTGCATCAGATACTAAATCCATTATTTCCCTTGCTGTAACTTGATCCAATTCAGAAACAATTTCGTCTGCAAGTAATAGAATTGGTTTTTGCATTAATGCCCGTGCAATGGCAACTCTTCTTTTTTCACCTCCACTTAACATGTATGCTTTTCTTTTGGATTTTCCTGTTAATCCTACCATTTTGATTATTTTCTCCGCTTCTTGAATTTCATTTTCAGGAAATTTTTTCAAAAATGAATTTAATCTCCCTACACGGGGTAAGCATCCAATCAAAACATTTTCTAATACGGTGATATTTTTTACTAGCCCTAGACTTTGAGGGATATAGCCAATCTTAGACATTGCTTTTTTGAATTCCTTGTTATTCATGTTGGGAGTTTGATAATCTACTTTAATCTGGCCTTTACTCGGAATCATCATTCCATTGATAAGTTTGAGTAATGTAGATTTTCCTGAACCTGATTGACCCACAATCGCATAATTTGTACCTCGTTCAATTGATAAAGTAATTTCTTTTAGAGAGTAATTTTCTGCATCATAAGATGCCCATACATTATTCATTTGAATTAATTTTTTAGTTAAAATTTCTGAAAGATTAGAAAGGCTAGTTGATTTTTTTTTTGCATCCAATATATAGAGTGACATTACTTCTTAAAATTATACTTATCAAGCATTACTTGTTCTAATCCTGATAACGAATCGAGATATTTTCCAAATTCTCCTATATGCATAGTGGTACTAGTGGGTAGTAATGCCTCTGCCCCATAGACATTTTTTAAAATATGATTATTCTTTTCATCATTTAATCCGAGCATCGCATCAACTAGATTTTTTTTGGTAGATTCTGACATATCAGGACTTATTACCAGTACATGGGATGGAACAGGTCCAATCTGTTCTACAATTCTAAGTTGATTTTGTTGTTCGGGAGTGAGATATTGTTGTGGTGCAATATCAGAACCAAAAGCTACATCCACATTATCGTTTAGTAATAATTCAAGAGCAGCCTTATACCCTCCTGCAAATGTATGAGATTTAAAAGAATTTTTTAGAGCTGTTTCCAAACCAATCAAATCATCTCCTTGAATTTCCACGTCACCGTTTGCTACAAGAGTTCCCATAGGCATTACAAATCCAGAGGAACCAGTAATACTAGTAAATGCCACCCTCTTACCTACAGTATCAGATAAAGTATGCATAGAATCATTATTTGCTTTAGCCCAAATTGTAGCCTGATAATTGATTTTCCCTTCAACAACTTCTGCAAGAACTACCTCTGCACCTGAACGAGTATGAGCAATCCATGCAGGTCCAGTATCCATAAAAGCTGCATCAATGTGACCAAAACGAAGTCCTTCAATTATTGTTTCGTAGTTATTTGGAACAACAATTTTTACATCAATTCCTAATTTTTGCTGGAGATATGTTTTCATTTCATCTGCTTTTGGAGTTAATTCATCTGCTTTTTCTGTAGGGATAAAACCGATTGTTATACTATCGACGTCAGTTATTTTTGTTGATGATGGAATTTGTATAGTACCTTTTTCAATCAAAAATTCAATTGCATTGATAAATTCTCCATCAGAAATACTTCCATCAGACCACCAGCCAGCACTATTTTTAACCCAGCTTGGAATTTCATCAGATTGAGCGGAAACAACAATAGGCAATACCATCATTCCAAAAATTAATCCTAATAATGCAAAAGTATTTTTGTAATTCATATCTTATTTTAGATTAGGATTAGCTAAGTTATTTAAACAGCAGTTCTATTCTAATTCTTTATTCTATCTATTTAGAATGTATAGGGGAATTTGATAAATTAACTTTCCTGAGTGTTATTAGGATATAAATTCAAAATAGGTTCAATTCCTTTTATTTTTATTTCTACACCAGCAATTCTACTTTTATACATCTTAATTTTTTTTCCTTCATCTGAAATTTTAAATGTGTCTACATTTACCAATGCAAGTTCTTCTAAATGAGCAAGTGTCTTGTAAACATTTGAAATTGATAGCTTTAACTCATCTGCAATTTGGGTAGCGTCTTTTGCTTCAGATAATATAGAAAATAAAACAGCCCTGGAGCACACATTTGCGACAGTTTCAATAATTTTCTGAGTAATATCATACTCATCTAATTGTTGAATTATGTTTGATTTTGACAATGTTTACACCTAATTAGGAACTAAAATAAGAGATGGTTCAGATTTTTTTATACTGATATCGGCTTTACTGATTCTACTTCGATAGACCTTAAATTTTCTACCTTTATCTGAAATTAACCATTTTTCAATTTCTATTAGAGTTAGATTTTCTAGATCAATCAGTTTTTTGTATACTGAGCTTAACGGAATTTTACATTTATCAGAAATATCGGAAGCAGTTCTACCTTTTTTAATTATCGAAAATAATATGGCTCTTGACTCTGCATCAGCTAATGCCTCAATCACCTTTTGTGTAATATCATATTTTTTTAATTGTGGCAATGTCAATCTACGTTTCAAGTATGTGCATTCCATTATTGAGTTATTTAAACTTGCAATTCTCATTCTAGATTACTAGAATAAACTTAATGAATTTTGGTAGGTATTGAGCTGTCTGGCTTGAATCTATTCCACAATATTCCCAAAATGAGGGCATTAGAAATCCAAAACACGGATACAGCTAAAAGCGACATTAACCTAAATCCGTCAACTAGTGAAATGGGGGCAGTCATCACATCTGGGTTAGATGGCATAAAAATAAACACTAAACTCATAAAAATAGCATATCCGATAATGGAAAGAATTTTTTTCTGTTTTTTGAGTTTTTTTGAAATATGGTAAAATCCTAGCGCACTAAGACCTGAAATTGCAATAAAAATTAGATATAGAATTCCTCTTAAAACTACTGTATCTGAGTCTCCTACTGTAGGAGGATTGGCGGGATATTTTAAAAATGGAATAAAGAATATTGTAAACCACATGATTGTAGCAAGCACCAAGGCTTTTTTGGCATCATGTCCTTCTGGTAAGACTTTTCTAGAAAAGGCAAAAACAATTCCAAACAAGGAGCCAATAGACATTCCCAATATTCCACCAGCTAAAATCTGTCCATTTTTTTGCCAGTCTCTATACGAATTATACTCTACCCAAAAAGATGGGGAATCCATAGCATCTCCCGTTTCAAAAAGATTTTGATTTTCAATTCCTATAGCTTCATCAAGATATGGTTCTACCAAAGCAAGGTTGGTGAACCCATGAATAATTCCTGCAGAAAAACCAGAAAGTAGCACTATGGCAAGAAATAATGGTGTTTTCAAATTTTAATCAGCCTTAATGACAGGGAAAGCCTGCTGCATGTCGCATGTCATGAGTCAATTCATGAATGAATTGTTCTGCAAAAGCATCCTCACCTAAAACTATACTAAAGATATGACCCTGATCATAACCTACGATAAATAATCCAAAGGCAAAAATTCCAGCAAGTAATATAATCGAATAAAGTGGAACTACGGACTTACCTAAAGTAAGACTACTCGATTTGTTCATCTTTAATTCACTTCCTGCTGGCGTATTTAAATTATGATGCAATCAACAGTTGATCTTAAAAATTTTCCATGCCATCAATTATTTACATCTCATGAAAACATATTACAATGAAAAATAGATACTATTTAACAATCCCAGTAATTTTGGGAGTTATTTCTGGATTATTTTTATATGGAATTGAAGATGAGGAGGTTCTTTTTAGTAGAGAAAATCTAATGAAAAACGGATCCCCCTTAGTTGGAAATCCTTCAGCCCCAATAACAATAGTGGAATGGGGGGATTATCAATGTACATATTGTTATCGTTTTCATCAATCCAGTTTGAATGTAATTTTGAATGAATATGTAGAAACTGGGAAAGTCAATCTTGTTTTCAAAGATTTCCCCCTGAATGGTCCAGATTCAATTTTGGCAGCGGAAGCAGCATACTGTGCTGGGGATCAAGGAAAATACTGGGAATATCATAATGAATTGTATACAAATTGGGGTGGAGAAAGAACTGGGTGGATTAATTATGATTCATTAAACAAATTTGCAGTAACGGTAAATCTTTCTATTGATGATTTTTCGTCATGTTTAAGCGGGCATAAATACAAAGAAAAGGTATTGGATTTAGAAAAATTTGGGAAGGAAATTGGAATTGATGCGACTCCTTCATTTTTAGTATTTAATGATAAAAAAATTATCAAAATTAGGGGAAATCAACCATTAGATGTTTTTAGAAAAGCAATTGATGAATTATAATTTTTAGATACTAGAAATTTCTAGCATTTTTGGTAGTTTAATTGTAAATATACTTGGATTGTTTTTTACAGTTATGCTTCCACCATGTTGTTCAATTATACTCTTACAACTTGCCAATCCAAGACCTGTGCCTCTGGTTTTTGTAGTAAATAATGGTTCAAAGATTTTTGAAATGATATCATCAGGAACACCCGATCCTGAATCTTCTACCTCAATAATTACATCATTTTCCAAATCATTTACTCGAATTGTTATGTCTCCGCTCTCATTAATTGCTTGTACTGCATTAGTAAGCAAATTATCAAAAACTACTTCAATTTTATCTGCATCATATACAAATTCTATATCAATTTCAGGAATATGTATTTTAATTTGTTCAGATTTTTTTATTTTTGCTAAAGATAACCCGATTGTTTCCAACAATGAATTCTTAGAAGTTCTTAGTGATTGGATCTTTACAAATTCAAGTACATCATCAATTTGACTTGACATTCTAGAAATTGCTCTCTCCATCATTTCAATTTGTTTTGAAGAAAATCCTACGTTAGAATTATTTTTTGTCTTTGTTATTTCAACTACACCTTTAATTACAGTTAATGGATTTCTCAAATCGTGAGCTAATCTTGCAGATAATTCACCAATAGCAGAGAGTCTTTCAGCTCTAACAAGTCTTTTTGTTTTTTCTCTTAATTCTATTTCTAAATTATCTCGTTCTCTCTTTAGCTTTAATTCTGAAATTGCAATATTTGATAAATTTTCTTTTAATTTTAGATTTAATTCTCTAGTTTGTCTTTTTTCATTATGAAACAATTTTTTCATTAAATCAAGTTTTTCAGAAGCATATTTTTCTATAAGAGTAGATAATTCTGAATTTATCTTAATTGCATCTGGGACATCGATAATCTCATCAATTATATTTATAATAGAATTTTTAGAGGGTAAATTTTTCCCAGACTGTAATTTTTCAATTTGGTGTTCAAATTTTGCATGAGAGTTTTTGATTTTATTTATTCGAGATACACGATCAGCAAGCTGCTCATTAATTTTTTTCATATATTCTTCTGCTTTTTTAATCTGATAATCTGCATTATTTAATGACGGTTTCTTTTGGTCTTTAGTTTCGTATTGTTCTTTTTCCATAATTTCTCTTTTACGTTTTTTTAAATATACCGAGTTCTATGTTCGTTTCGAACATACCACTTACAATCAGGTTTTTATTTCTATTTTTTTTGGTGTATTCTAATCGCAATTCTGGGATCATAATGAGGATTGGAAGCTATAAAATCCCTCATTATCAGTCTATTCAATACTTCTTTTATAAAATCAGTTTCTACCCCACCATATTTTTTAGCGCGATCCGAGATATCATGAAACAATGCTTCTTCGTCAATACGTTTAGTTTGACAGATGTATGTTTTTAATAAAATTCCTAATTGAGTTAATTTACTCAAAGATAATTCTTTTTTTTCTACATATATCTCTCGAATTAAATCTTCGATATAGAATATTCCCTTTTCAGAAACTTTGTATCTCAATAGTTTCGGATAATCGTCTAGTGGTATTGGATAGATCTTACCTATTGTTCGACTTGCCATGAATTCTCTACTAGTACTTAGCTAATCTTTAGTGCGGCATATTTTTCAAAATAATAGGTCCAATCTGGCATAAATTAATTTAATTTTGAAAAATTCAATCAAACTTAATATTTATAGCAAAAACAATTTCAAATATGGGTAAAATAGAAATTCAAAAACAGGATTCTGTAAAACTTTACAAAATAAGAAAAACTTTGGAGGAGTTATCTCAAAAAACTGGTCGCGGAACAGAGCTAATCAGCCTATATGTACCACAAGGAAAACAACTTCATGAGGTAATTACGGTTTTAAAAGAAGAACAAGGTACTGCAGATAATATTAAATCAGATTTAACTCGAAGCCACGTAGTAGATTCATTATCAAAAGTTGTTCAGAGATTAAAGATGTATAAAAAAACTCCAGATAGAGGATTGGTAATGTTTTGCGGAGCATTACCACCAGAAGGTGGTGGACCTCTCGGTAGCGAAACGGTTACAGTTTATGAGATTGATCCGCCTAAAGATTTAAAGACATTTCTCTATAGATGCGATGATCATTTTCATGTAGATATTCTAAAAGATATGCTCAAGGATGATAATCTAATTGGGTTTCTTGCAATTGATTCTAAAGATGCCGGATGGGGATTATTACATGGAGACAAGATAGAAGTTCTAAAAGAAACTGGGTCAGGAGTTGCAGGAAAACATAGACAGGGTGGACAATCAGCAAAAAGATTTCAAAAACTTCG
This sequence comes from Nitrosopumilaceae archaeon, assembly GCA_035620615.1. Taxonomy (GTDB): domain Archaea; phylum Thermoproteota; class Nitrososphaeria; order Nitrososphaerales; family Nitrosopumilaceae; genus CSP1-1. Next base: position 83,838 of record DASPGM010000005.1, read on the forward strand.
TGAGATGGAACTTACCTATTTTTTTAATAGAGTAGCAACAATTACCAAAGAATATTTTATTGATATTTATCCAATTAAAGGACTAATTATTTCGGGCCCAGGTCCTACTAAGGAGGAATTTATCAATAATAACTATCTTGAATATAGATTACAAAATATGATTTTAGATACAATAGACGCATCATATTCAGGTGCAGAAGGAATTAGAGAAGCGTTTGCAAAATCTGCTGAGATTTTATCAGATTATAGAATGGTTGAAGAAAAAAAAATGGTCGAAGAATTATTCAAACACATCAATACTAATACCGGACTTGGGTCTTATGGGATGAAAGAAGTAATCTCATATTTGAAAAATAATGTTGTAGATAAATTAATCATATCTGATGATACTAATCTTCATAGGGTTGAAAACACTTGCAAACGATGCAAGACTGTTCAAGAAGTATTTGTAGAGCGCCCTCAAGTAATCCCAAAAAAAACTGAGTTCCTAAGTTCTCCGTGTCCAAATTGTAAAAGCACAGATTCAGAAGTCATAGAACAAGATCTTGTGGATTATCTTTCTTTGCTTGCAACAAAAACAGGTACTACCATTGAAGTGGTATCTGGAAAAGCAGAACACGGTATAATGCTTTCTAGTATTGGAAAAATTGGAGGAATTTTAAGATATAATCCTAATCAGTAATGATTAACGGATTGCTTCTTTATCCTGTGTTATAGTCATCAAGTTGTTTACTTGCTCACCCTTTATCCTATCGATGAGAGCTCTATTAGCACGAGAGTTGATAACTCTACCTTCAATTTTTTTTACCAAAAAATCTAATGAGAATGGTTTTTGTAAAATTTGAATTGTATCGTCCTTAACATTATCTGCACCTGTCAATATTTTTTGGGCATATGCTGATAAAAACAATATTCTTTGATTTGCTCTGAGTCCCAAAATATCTTTAGCCGTTTCAATTCCAGTTTTTCTTGGCATACTTTGATCTAATAAAACTACATCGAAAGGAGAATTCAATGATTTTTTAAATAATTCTGAATATTTTACCTCGTCATTATACACATCAAAACATTCTTCTCCGTCTTTTGTGATAGTAACTCTGTGACCTTTCTTTTCTAACGCAGTTTTGTACTGCTTGGCTGTGAATTCATTATCTTCTGCAACAAGAATATTTAATGTCATTTACAATTTTTTAATAAAACTACTCTTCTTTAAGACGAGTTTGTTTATGCCGAACAAACGAAATAAGTAAGAAAATATTAAAGAATTATTGTCTAAATACACTTACGAATTTTTTCAGATAATATTTGTAATTCTTCATCTTTTGCAATTTGTCGTTTTGTCCAAATTGTGCCCTTATCATTAAATCTTGGGATTATATGTACATGTACATGAGGTACAATTTGTTTTGCAGCTCTCCCATTATTTTGCGCCATGCTAAATGCGTCTGCTTTTGTAATTTTTATAATTGCTTTAGCAATTTTAGGAATCTTTGAAAAAAGCTCACCAACATTGGCAGCAGTCATGTCAGTTACTTTTTCATAATGTTCACGGGGTAAAACAAGAGAATGTCCATGATCGATTGGATATTTATCCAAAAAAGCCACATGATTTTCATCCTCATATATGAAATGGCCTTGTTTTTTTCCTTGAATGATGTCACAAAAAATACAGGGCATAATAAGTTCCGGCTCTGTATTTTATTTATGGTTTTTCCATTAATTCAGTTCATTAATTAAGGGAATTTTTCTAAATTGGATATACATGGGCAAAAAATCACGTATTGAAAGAGAAGAAAAAAGGGAAAGCTTTGCTACTCAACGAACAAAAGAAAAAAGAAAGCATATGCTAATTGCCATTGCAGTACTAAGTGGAATCGGTGTCATAGTAGGCATATCCGCTTACAATTTTATGAATCTCGGTACAAATACTCCAGGGGCACCTCCGGGTGCAGGAATTCTTGGGGACGAACATGTACATGCTTCTATGTTAGTTGAAATTTTTGGCGATAAATTTGATTTTTCTCTTCCTGCATATCAAATTAAGAGTAGTTGGATACATTTTGAAGCCCAGGATGGCACTACCGTTCATAGGCACTCTACGGGTGTAACTCTTGGATATATGTTTGAAACAATGAGAATAGCTGTTGATGACAAGTGTTTTATTTTTCCTGACGGAAGAGAATTCTGTACAAATGAAGATTACTCTTTAAAATTTTATGTCAATCATAATCCAGTTCCAAATATTTCAGACTATGTTTTTGCAGATCAAGATAGAATCCTAATTTCATATGGAAGCGAGAATCAAACTCAAATTGATTCCCAATTAGCTGAATTAGATGCACAGCCAATTCTTGCATAATAGGATTTTTTAATCTCATTACCCTTAATACAATTTTCAAGAAACCCTAATTATGGTAATATGTTTGAAATATGTTATTGATGAAAATTTCAAGTAGAAATGTTGTTGAGGGTACTTCTCGATCTCCACATAGAGCAATGTATAAGGCAATGGGATTAACTGATGAAGACCTAAGTAAACCATTCATTGGAGTTTGCCATACCGGTAATGAAGCTACTCCATGCAATATTCATCTGGAAAGATTAGCCAAAAAAGCAAAACAGGGGGTTCTTGAAGGAGGTGCTACCCCTAGAGAATTCAGTACAATAGCAGTCAGTGATGGAATTGCGATGGGACATGAGGGAATGAAATCCTCACTTGTTTCTCGAGAAGTAATAGCAGACTCTATTGAATTAATGGTAAGAGCCCATCAGTATGATGCATTAGTTGGAATTGCAGGTTGTGATAAAAGTTTGCCTGGAACAATGATGGCCATGGCGAGATTGAATATTCCCTCAGTTTTTGTTTATGGTGGAACCATCATGCCAGGAATGTTAGATGGAAAAGAACTAACCGTAGTCGATGTCTATGAAGCGGTTGGTGCATTTGATGCAGGACAGTTATCACTTGAATCTCTAAAAAATATTGAAAATACAGCATGCCCAAGTGCTGGTTCTTGTGGAGGTATGTTTACTGCAAACACAATGGCATCAATTTCTGAAGCAATTGGACTTGCTTTACCTGGTAGTGCAAGTCCTCCTGCAGAAGATGATAGAAGAGAAAAGATGGTTTTTGATACTGGAAGATCTTGTGTAAAATTACTTGAATTAAACATTAAACCTCTTGATATTCTAACATTTGAAGCATTTGAAAATGCAATCACAATATTAAATGCGTTAGGAGGATCTACTAATGGAATATTGCATTTGTTGGCTTTAGCGAATGAGGCTAAAATATCTTTAACATATGAAGATTTTGAAAGAATTAGAAAAAAAACACCACATCTTGCAGATATGAAACCTGGTGGAAGCTATGTGATGAATTCATTAGACAAAATTGGTGGAATTCCATATGTTTTAAAAAAATTAGATAGTAAAGGATTGTTAAATGGGAATTGTATTACAGTTACAGGAAAAACAATTCATCAGAATCTAGATTCATTAAATATTCCAGAGATAGAACAAAATATTGTAAAATCAGTAGATAATCCAATTCATAGAGTTGGTACTGCAGTCATTCTAAAAGGAAGTCTTGCACCTGATGGTGCAGTTATTAAAACCGCCGGGATTGAGGTGACTAAATTTACTGGCAAAGCTCGCGTTTTTGATAGAGAAGAATATGCATTTGATGCGGTTTCAAAAGGGGAAATAGAAGAAGGCGATGTAGTAGTAATTAGATATGAGGGTCCAAAAGGGGGTCCAGGCATGAGAGAGATGCTATCGACAACGGCAGCGCTCATTGGGCAAGGACTAGGGAAAAAAGTTGCAATGGCTACTGATGGAAGATTTTCTGGAGGTACGCGAGGATTGATGGTTGGCCATATAGCTCCTGAAGCTTTTGTAGGAGGACCAATAGCTCTGGTTAAAAATGGTGATGAAATATCAATTGATGTTGAAAATAATTCGATTGATCTTCATGTATCCAAAGATGAATTAGAACAAAGAAGACAAAAATGGGTTAGACCAAAACCCAACTATTCCTCAGGAGCTTTAGCAAAATATGCCTCCCTAGTAGGTTCTGCATCACAAGGAGCAATTACAAAACCTATTGATTAATCTAAAAGTGCTTGCTACAAAATAACAGAATTCTGTTTGAAGAATTTTTTGCGGTAAGAGAATATCCATCCTCAAGTCCTTTCCCGCAAACATAGCACGATGCTTCTACAGCAATTGTAGGTAAGCAAGGTTTTTTGGCTGAAAATATAAAATCCTGATAAAGCCTTGTTCCTGCTTTTCTAACAAGCAATTGACTCATAATTATAATTAGTTTGATCGCATATAAAGGTACCGTACTATACCGTAATAAAGGACACTGAGGATCCCAAAATGGAGGGGCATAACTGGGCTTGGGACGTCCCTCAGTTCCTATAAAATTAAAATGTAAAAATAGCAATTAAGACCATGTTTGTATCAAAAGAACAAACTTGCCCCCGATAATCAGATAGAAATGTTAAATATAGAACATAGTTATGAAGCGTATCATGGGTGGACATATTTGGAAGTAACAATCCTAAAGTAATACCCCTAGATTTATCTGGCTCTCAATTTGATATATACAATAAATTTTCTCGAAATTATTCATACACATTTTTGTTTGAATCACTTACTGGTCCTGAAGAATTAGCAGAAACATCAATCATGGGTTTTGATCCAACAATAATTGTTAAAGGATACTCAAATAAAATTATTTTAGAATATAAAGATGGAAATAAAAAAATAATTAAAACCGATGATCCATTTAAGACCCTAAAGAATTTTCTTAATAAAACATCTGATCAATCGTATCGATATTTGGGTGGTGCAGTTGGCATTATTAATTATGATGCAGTAAATTTATGGGAAAAAATCTCTCAAACTAATTCATCAGATACTCTATTAATGGAATTCGGTATATACGAAGATGGAATATTATATGATAACAAACAAAAGAAATCATTTTATTTTTATTATAACGAAAACAGAATAAATCAATTAAAACTATCAGAAAATAAATTTGATGAATTTTATGTTTCAGAAATTTCAGTGAATTTGAATAAAGATAAATTTGTTAAAATTGTGGAGAAAGCAAAACAATACATTCATGATGGAGATATCTTTCAAGTAGTTCTTTCAAGAAGATTTAATTTTGAAGTAAAGGGCGATTACCTTAAAGTTTACAAAATCTTACGTACTATGAATCCATCACCATATCTCTATCATATGAAAATGAAAAATAAGACAATCATTGGTGCAAGTCCTGAAATGTTAATAAGAGTTACAAAAGACGTTGTTGAAACATTTCCTATTGCAGGAACTAGAAAAATAACTGATAATAAATCTGAAAATGAACAATTAAGACAAGAAATGCTAAATGATGAAAAAGAAATTGCAGAACATACTATGCTTGTGGATCTTGGAAGGAATGATATAGGTAGAGTTTGTAAGTATGGAACAGTCCATGTTAAGGAACTAATGAAAGTAAAACAATTCAGCCATGTTCAACATATGGTCACTCATGTTGTAGGCACTATAGATAAAAAATACGATATGTTTGACGCCTTTAAAGCGGTGTTTCCAGCTGGAACTGTATCCGGAGCGCCTAAAGTAAGAGCTATGGAAATTATTGGTGAACAAGAACCCCATGCCAGAGGAGAATATGCTGGAGCTGTTGGGTATTTTTCTTTTAATGGTTGTTGTGATTTTGCTATCGCTATTAGAAGTATATTTTTTGATGGCTCAAAAGGATTTGTCCAGGCGGGAGCTGGAATTGTATCGGATTCTATACCTGAAAATGAACTAAAAGAAACAGAACATAAAGCAAGTGCTATGCTTTTGGCCCTAAAGGAGGCATCAAAATGAAATTTCTAATTATTGATAATTATGATTCTTTTGTGTATAATTTGGCTCAAATTTTAGGTGAGCTAGGAATTAATTCTGATGTTATACGTAATGATAAAGTTACAATAAATGACATTAAAGAAAAAAAATACGATGCAATAATTATTTCACCTGGTCCTGGTACTCCTGAAGAAAAAAAATATTTTGGCATTTGTAGTGATGTGATTACTAAATTAGGTCCTACAATTCCTATACTTGGTGTTTGTTTAGGACATCAAGGGATAATACATTGTTTTGGTGGGAAAGTAGTTAATGCTGGAAATGTCAGACATGGAAAAACTAGTCTAATCAAACATTATGAAGATCCAATATTCAAAGATGTCAACAATCCGTTTCAAGCAACAAGATATCATTCATTGGTAGGAGATAAGACAATAATTCCCAACAGCCTAAAGATTACTGCTATGGCAGAGGATGATGGGGAAGTAATGGGAGTTAGACACATAAATTATCCAATAGTTGGCGTTCAATTTCATCCAGAGTCTATTATGACACCTGAAGGAAAAAAGATTCTTGAAAATTTTATAAAAATGGTGAAAAATAGATGATTACTGTTTTAATTGACAAATTAAAAAACAAAAACAATCTTTCTTATGACGAAATAAGTCATGCAATGGAAGAAATTTTAAATGGAAATATATCTGATCAAAAAACTTGTGATTTTTTAAAATTTCTTAGAGACAAAGGTGAAACCGATGATGAATTACTTGGGATGCTAAATAAAATGCAATCCTTTGCAATCCATATTTTCCCACAGCGTAAAGAAACAATTATTGATGTATGTGGTACAGGAGGGGATAATTTACATACATTTAACATATCAACAACTGCTTCCTTTGTAATTGCAGCTGCTGGAGGAGTTGTTGCAAAACATGGAAATCGGTCAGTTTCAGGAGTTTCAGGAAGTGCTGACATTTTTGAATATTTTGGATATGATTTAAGCTCAAAACCAGAGCGAGTTACTGAAATAATTGAGAAATTCGGTATTGGGTTTATGTTTGCTCAAAAGTTTCATCCTGCAATGAAAAATGTAGCAAATGCCAGAAAAATGATTGGTGGAAAGACCGCATTCAATTTACTTGGACCACTTGCAAATCCTGCACAGGTAAAAAATCAATTAATTGGAGTATTTTCGGACGAATTATTAGAACGATTAGCATTATTGTTAAAAAAACAGGGTTCAGAAAATATTATGACTGTTAGGTCACAGGATGGTTTAGATGAGCTCTCCACCACATCGAAAAATAAAGTATGTTTTTTGAAAAATGGAAACATCACTTCAATGATTATTGATCCAGAAGATTTTGGATTAGTTAAACCAAATATAAGAGAAATTCAAGTTACATCAAAACAGGATGCATTAAAAGCATTTGTGTCTGTTTTAAATGGTACTGCAAATAATTCACTGATAGAGATTACAGCATTAAATGCTGCAGGGGGATTAGTAGTTAGCAATATTGCAGATGGTTTTAGTGATGGTATAGAAAATGCACTTGATGTAATTAAAAGCGGCATGGCCTATAGTCTTTTTGAAGATTTTATCCGATATTGTGGCGATATTAAAAAATTGGAGGAATTTTAAATATGAAAAATGTTTTACAAAAACTTTTTGATAATTCAAAAGCTGCAATTAAGGATGGGGTGTATGATGTTAGTGAAAATTTACCCCAATCAAAGCAAGATCTAATTAAAATAATTAAAGAAAACCCACATGCAACTTTAATTTCAGAAATTAAATTTTCATCACCATCTTTAGGAGAAATTAAAAAAATATCTGATCCAGTTAAAATTGCACAAGATATGATTGCTGGGGGAGCAAAGGCATTATCCATCCTTACCCAACCTTACTTATTTTCCGGATCTCCTGGATTTTTTGTAAAAATACGAAAAGAAATCCAAGTACCACTATTAATGAAAGATATAATTATTGACAAAATCCAAATTGACGCAGCAAAAAAAATCGGAGCAGACTATGTTTTGTTAATTCAATCATTATTTGATCAAGGATTTGTACCTAAAATCAATGAATTAATTGAATATAGTCATAAAAAAAACCTCAAAATATTATTAGAATCTCATACTAGAGAAGAATTTGAAAATTCATTAAAAACAAAAGCAGATATTTTAGGAATAAATAATAGAAATTTAGATACTCTTGAATTAGATATTAACAATACAAAGAAAATTTTAAAAAATAAAAAAGAATCAAAATTAGTGATTTCAGAGAGTGGAATTGAAACTCCAGATGATATTTGTTTTCTCCACAGTTGTGGAGCAGATGCTTTTCTGGTTGGTTCAAGTATAATGAAAAGTGATAATATCATTGAAAGAGTTAGGCAGTTGGTGAATGCAATATGAAACATAATCCAAAATATGGCAGATTTGGGGAGTTTGGAGGCAGGTACATTCCTGAAACACTCGTTCCTGCCATTAATGAATTAGAAGAAAATTATATGAAGTTTAAAGACGATAATGATTTCAAAAAAGAATTAGAATATTATCTAAAATATTACGCAGGTAGGCCTACCCCTCTATATTTTGCAAAAAATCTTACGAAAAAAATTGGTGGTGCAAAAATCTATCTAAAAAGAGAAGATCTGCTCCATGGAGGAGCCCATAAAATTAACAACACTCTTGGACAAGCACTACTTGCAAAAAAAATGAAAAAAAAGCGAATCATTGCTGAAACCGGTGCAGGTCAACATGGAGTTGCAACCGCAATGGCTTGTGCATGTTTGGAAATGAATTCGGAAATCTATATGGGGTACAAAGATACTGTTCGTCAAAAGCTTAATGTTTTTAGAATGAATCTTTTAGGATCAAAAGTACATCCTGTTCAATCTGGATCTAAAACTCTAAAAGATGCAATAAATGAAGCAATACGAGATTGGATTACAAACGTTGATTCAACATATTATCTCTTAGGCTCTGCGGTAGGACCTCATCCATATCCAGTCATGGTGCGTGACTTTCAGTCTGTTATTGGAGAAGAAATAAAAAAACAAATGAAGATAATTAACAATAAAGTACCAGATACCGTAATTGCTTGTGTTGGAGGAGGTTCAAATGCAATAGGAACATTTTATCCATTACTTGATAGTAATACAGAAATTATCGGGGTTGAAGCGGCTGGTCTTGGATTAAAAACCAATAAACATTCTGCCACACTAAACAAAGGCTCAAAAGGAATCTTACATGGAATGATGACCTATCTATTACAAGATGATGAGGGTCAAATTCGTGAAACTCATAGTATTTCGGCTGGACTAGATTATCCTGGAGTAGGTCCTGAACACTCCTATCTCAAAGATACTGGAAGGGTGAAATACCATAGCGCTACTGACAAAGAAGTAATTAATGCGTTTTTACTTTTGACTAAAACAGAGGGAATAATTCCTGCTTTAGAATCAGCTCATGCAATTGCAGATGTAATAAAAATTGCAAAGAAAAAACCAAAATCAGAATCTATAGTAGTTACACTCTCAGGACGAGGAGATAAAGATGTAGAAATTGTTGGAGATTACATGAAAAAAAATGTCAAGAATTAAAAATAAATTTTTAGAGTTAAACAAGAAAAAAGAAAAAGCTCTAATTACCTACATTATGAGTGGATATCCAAATGAAAAAACTACTATATCTGCAATAAGAGGATTACTAAAAGGTGGTGCGGATATAATTGAAATTGGGTTTCCATTTTCAGATCCGATTGCAGATGGACCTATAATTCAAAATGCAAGTACAACGTCATTAAACAATGGAACAAAGATTGATAATTTTTTTAAATTAATTAAAAAAATTCGAAAGGAAACTGATGTGCCATTGGTTCTAATGACCTACAGTAATATACTGTATAGAAAAGGATTTGGCAACTTTATGAAAAAAGCAAAAAACATTGGAATTGATGGGTTGATTTTACCTGACATGTCCATAGAAGAATCAGAGAATTATCTAAATTCAGCAAAGAAATACGATTTAGATACAATATTTTTAATTTCACCTAATACAAGTCCAGAACGTATTAAAAAAATTTTAAAGGCTACGACAGGATTTTTGTATCTTGTATCTATTTATGGCACTACAGGCGTACAGGCCAAATTGCAACAATATACAATAGATGCCATTAAAAAAACAAAAAAAATCGTTAACAAAAAAATCCCTGTAGGAATTGGCTTTGGAGTTAACACGCCAAATGATGCTAAGAAATTGTTGTCACATGACATAGATGCCATAATCGTAGGGAGTGCCTTTCTTAGGTTAATTGATAAAACTCCAATGAATAAAATTGAATCAAAGATCACTACTTTTACTAAGAGTCTGAAAAATACTACTAAATAATGTGACGAATAAATAAGGGATTTTCTATTCCTATATGTGCAGACGAAATTTATCTTCATAACGGGGGGAGTTATGTCTGGCCTTGGGAAAGGGGTAGTTTCATCATCAATTGCAAAATTATTACAATTATCAAATCAAAAAGTATCGTGTGTAAAAATAGATCCCTACCTAAATTATGATGCTGGAACTATGAATCCAGTCGCCCATGGCGAGGTATTCGTTACAGAAGATGGTGGAGAATGCGATATGGATATTGGAAATTATGAACGATTCCTAAATCAAAATATTCCAAAATCTCATAATATTACAACAGCTCAAATTTATTCAAATGTTATAGAGGCAGAGAGAAAGGGGGAATATCTGGGAGCATGTGTCCAAATAATTCCACATATTACAGATGAAATTAAAAACCGTATTAGAAAAATTGCAGAAGATGAAAAACTTGAAATTTTAGTAGTTGAATGTGGTGGAACTGTAGGAGACATTGAAAGCTTACCATTTCTTGAAGCATTAAGACAAATTTGGATGGAAGACGGTTCTGAGAATGTGATTTTTGTTCATGTTACTTTATCACCATCCCTAGATGTAGTAGGAGAACAAAAAACTAAACCAACCCAACACAGTGTACAAGAATTAAGAAGAATTGGAATCCAACCAGATTTACTTGCAGTTAGATGTTCCAGTCCTTTGTTAGAAAAAACAAAGAAAAAGATTTCAATGTTTACAAATGTCTCTGTAAAAGATGTATTTTCTTGTCATGATGTAGACACTATTTTTAAAGTTCCACAAATTTTGTATGATCAAGATTTAGTTAATGTAATTTTTAAAAAATTTGGGATGGTTGGATTAGTTAATGCATCAGAAAACTGGGATAAATGGAATTTAATTGTAAATTCAATTAAGGAATATGAAAAAACAATAAACATTGCAATGGTTGGAAAATATGTTACATTGCCAGATAGTTATGTTAGTGTAAACCATGCATTAAAACATGCAGGAGCATCAATTGGAAAAAATGTGTCTATAGATTGGATTGACTCTGAAACTCTAGACGGAAATATAGAGAAATTAAATAATTTTGATGGAATTCTTGTTCCTGGAGGTTTTGGAACAAGAGGATCGGAGGGAATTATAAAAACTGCAAATTTTGCACGTCAAAAAAATATCCCATATCTAGGAATCTGTTTTGGTTTTCAATTAGCCGCAGTTGCATTTGGAAGAGAAGTTTGTGGTTTAGATGGAGCAAATTCAACAGAGATTGAGCCTAAAACAACAAATCCAATAATCGATTTACTTCCTGAACAAAAAAGCATTGAAAATATGGGCGGGTCATTACGATTAGGATCAAATGACATCAATATAAAAGAAAATTCCCTTGCCTACAAAGTTTACAAAGATAAATTAATTTCAAAACGACACAGACATAGATTTGAATTCAATAAAGACTACCTTGATAGATTTATTGAAAAAGGAATGGTATTTTCTGGAGAAAGTGATAATGGAAAAAGAATGGAAATTTTAGAAATTCCATCGCATAAATTCTTTTTTGGGGTACAATTTCATCCTGAGTTTAGCAGTAGACCAGGGTTTCCTGAAAATTCTTTTAAGGCATTTTTAGAAGCTGCAGCAAGTTCTTAATCTACTTTTTCTAAATCTATTTTAGAAATTTCATAAATTTTTTGTCTTGCGTCACGAATTGAAATCTTCTTTTTGACATATCCTTTGTCCAATAAGTGACTCAGTGCTAATCGGATAGTTCGATCTGGCAACATTGTTTTAGTCAAAAGTTCTTTTTGAGTCATTGCACCTTCATATTCTAGAATTTTTAGTAATAATTTTGAGCTTGGAGGCATGTTAAGCAAATCTTCCGCAAGATGTACCTTTTTAGCTAGAGCAGAAATTGCAGTAGAGTCCTTTTTCATTCTAATAATTTTTGCCGGGTGAAATTTTTTACATTCTAGAGTTTTATGAACTTTGTATCTATCTATTCCATCAAGTATAGCTTCACAGTACAACCTAGAGGAGATATCATCTACTTCTATCAAACTTTCATTTGAAACAATTAGTGGACGTCTTGTTACATCGAGTGAGTTTACAGAAATTATTCCAAAAACAGGTGAATCTTGAAAAATTACTGGTCCCCCTGCTGACATTGAATAAGCTGATGACCCAATTGGAGTAGATATTATTACACCATCGCTACTATCATGCCAAACTTCTTCATCATTTACTCTCAAAGTATATTCCATTAGGGTGGCACTCTTTGATGTAAAAACTGCAACATCATTAAGAACTGGATAGACATTTTTTCCATCTATTTTTACACCAATTCTAGGTACCTCCTCTATTTTGTAATTTTGATTTTTCAATCGACTCAGATATGTAGAAAATTCTTTAAGATCAATTTGTGCAAGAAAACCACTAGATTCAGATTCACCAATTCCAAGTACAGGAATATTAGAATCATCACTTCCATGAAAATAATTTCTAACTCCTCTGTCTCCTCCTAGAACAATTATGCAGTCAGCATTTTTTAAATTGGAACGAGAGATATTAATTGTAAATGAGCTAATGCCAGTACGGTCTAATTCATTTTTGATTAATTTTACTGCAGATTCATTTGTACCGGCATTAAAAATACCAATTTGCATAAGACAATCATAATATTTTGTTCAATAAAAACTAGACCTGCTTGAATTTTACTTGGTTGTAAAAATATGCAGCATTAGTCTCTATAGCACCCTTTGTAGGGATTTTTGCCAGACCAATTTCTTTTGATTCAATTGCAGCCTGAGCTGCACCTCCTGCAAAACAGAGTGCCCAAAAAAAATCCTTTTCTTTTAACAGGGTACAACAAAACGTAGCACAAAAAATATCACCAATTCCAGTTGTATCATATAATTCAAGATTAGGTAGAGTAATAGAATACATTTTGTCTTTGACAAGCATAGAAATTTCTCTTTTATTTGTAACAATAACATGCTCAATTCCTCTTTTTTGAAGATTTTTCATTGCTTCAATTTCAGTATTATTTGTTAGACACAAAAGCTCATCAGGACTAGCCTTTATCGCAGAAATTTTTGATAATTCGATTTCTGTTTTCTCTAAAACTATCTTTTGCAAAGAATCTTTTTGTCTTAGAAATCCTTGTGGATCAAGTAATACAAAACTAGAATCTTGTTTAATTTTTTTATAGACATCAGTAGAAATTTCGTGATACACTGGACTAATTACAATACCATCTGCATTTGTTTTTATGTATTCAATTGGTTCACATGTATTTAGTAGGGATAAGGTTCTATCAGAGCCTGAGATATGGATTTTAAATCTAGTTGTGGGTTGTTCAGATAATGCATTTTCAAATTCAATTTTATTTTTTATGAGAAATTCTTTTGGAAAATCATTACCAAATTTTGTATAAAGTTTAGAGTCAAACTTTAGATTTTTTGCGGTTAACCCACAATAGCAAGCGGCCCCACCAATCTGTTCATTTGTAGATCCATTAAGTTCGATAGTATCAATGGTGCAATGAGAAAATACTGCAAATTTCACTTCTTTCTTCGAATTTAATGAGATTATTAGTTTTCCTTTATTTTTTTATGACATTCATTACAGAGTATTTTTCCTTTAATTATCACAAGTTCTACATTTGATGTTAAACACGAATGGCATAGCCCTCTCATGCCTTTCTTAGTAAAATGTACTTTAAATTTTTTAAATGAGATTTGTATCCTGGGAGAGTATTTGAAGGAAATAATTTCCTCAAATACCTCTCTACCAAAGGGCTATGGTCGGTCAGACAGATAATAGAGAAATTGAATCCCTACGTTCCTATCTTACTTGATTTTGTCATGTTTCAATAAAAGACTCACGTAGAAATTATCAGTAAAAACACAAGCATATTAGTAAGATAGATGAGCATATTTTATGCCATTAAAGCGAGCTAGTAGAGGCCGTAGAAAAGGTGGAAAAGGTTCCTCAACGCGTATTCAATGTACAAACTGCGGAGCAACAGTTCCTAGTGATAAAGCAAAAAAAGTCACATCTAGACTAAATTTGGTAGAACATACTCTTGCAAAAGAGCTTCGAGCACAAGGGGCATATATCGCATCTCCTAGAATTTTAAAATGGTATTGTATTTCATGTGCAATTCATTTTGGAATCCTAAAAATTAGATCAGAATCTACAAGAAGAAACCGTGGAAGACTTCGTTAGATTTTCACTTCAATTGTTTTGCAGTAGCTAGAATTCTTTGAATTAAAGTAATTCCAGATATTATTATTACAATCATTATTGCATAATCCATAAATCCAATTATACCAATTATAGCTATTACTAGTAATCTTTCTGCACGTTCTCCAATACCAATTCCTTGAAGTTTAATTCCAAGAGATTCAGCTCGTGCTCTGGAATAGCTAACCAGCAGGGATAATGTTATTGCTAACATTACCAAATAAGGTTCTGCATAACCACCAATTAAAATTCCAAGAAATATAGCAACCTCAGCAATTTTATCAAATACAGAATCAAGAAAGGCACCTCTCTTTGACGTCTTATTTGTAACCCTGGCAACTTGACCATCTACAATATCAAAAAACCCTGAAACTAGTAACAATACTCCACCTATGACTAATGCAAATTCAATATCAAGGCCGTATGCAATAGCCGAAGCAAATGCAAATGCGATTCCTACTCCAGTCCAAAAGTTAGGAGATAAACCCGTGGATGCAAATCCCTTTCCAATTTTTTCCAAATATGGTTGAAGTGATTCCCTAAGATTGTTTAACACGAGATTCTCGTAAATCTTCGTATATATAAAAAAAGTCATATCAAAAAGTCGTCAATCAAATAATTAGGCATGGATTACTGTCGATTTTTTTGAACATACAATATCCTTTATGCATATATCAAAAAAATAAGATATGGTCTTAACAACATATATGATTCATAAATTAAGTATAAATTCAAAACTCGAGTCACAAAAAAAACTTGAAAATCTAGACTCTAAAATAGTTAAATCCTTTCTAAAAAATTTTGATGCAAATCAAAATAAGAAAGAAATTATTTCTTCAAATTCATAGCTATAATTGCTGACATTAACCTTGCAGCCATTGATGAAGTAGCGCCATTATCAAATGTAGGACACAACTCAACAATATCTGCAGCGCTTATTTTTTTCTCAGTTAGTGCAGAAATCATATCATATAGCTCTCTAGAGGTTATGCCTACTGCTTCAGGATTACCAACTCCAGGAGCAAATGCAGGATCTAAAACATCAAGGTCTATACTAACGTATAACTTGTCAAATACTGAAACTGCATCCTTTACTAATTTTGGACCATTGCCATGACGAATATCCCAATCCGAGATGGTCTTTATTTTGTGCTCTTCTTTAAAGGCTAATTCTTCTTTAACAAATGACCTTGCGCCCACATGAATTATTCTATCTGAACCTTGTTTTTCAACTATCCTGCGTAGATATGCTGCATGACTAAGTTTTGTGTCAGCATATTCATTACGAAGATCATAATGTGCATCAAAAACAATGTAACCTGTTTCCTTTGGAAAACTAGGATAAGTTCCAAAAGTAATTGAATGCTCCCCACCTAAAATTATAATTTGTTTTTCTTTTTTTATTAGTTCAGATGTGATTTTGGAAACCATGTCAAGCATTTCATTTGAAACTACGGTATGTTTTGTATTTCCTAAATCTTCAATGTTAACAGACTCTAAATCAACTGAAAACTGTGGCATAAAAATTTCAATATTGTTAAATGCTTCACGAATAGCATCAGGGCCAAATCTTGTTCCGGGGCGATATGAATGAGTGGAATCAAAAGGTACACCAAATACTATTGCTGATGGTTTCCCTTCTTCACTTGGACTAGTAATTAGAGGAGTCCTATTCATATACAAGTCAATATAGCTCATTTACAATCACGAGTACTAAAAATTCACCCTATAATAAATTCAAACGGATTTTATCTAACGATGGACTTCTGATAATCCCATCTCTTCATCCCAAGGGTTTTGTGATTTATTTTCAATAATTTTTTTCCTCCATCTCGTGTTTACCCCTTCAACTTGACGTATCATGGCATTTACTGGGAATGGTTTTTGCAACAATTCAATTCTTTGCCCAATTTTGCGCACTCCTTTCATCATGTCCTTAACATATCCAGTAACAAAAAGGATTCTTTGTTTTGGATTCATTTCGATTATTTCTTTAGCAACCTCGGTACCCTCCATTCTAGGCATCTTATGATCTAATATTACCAAATCATAAAGTGATGTTTTTTTCTTATCATCCCCTCTAATTTTAAAATCGTCAGAATATTGATAAAGGCATTTTAGACCGTTTTCAGTAATTATTACAGTATGACCTCTTTTTTCTAGTGATTTTTTGTATAGTAAAGCAATAGATGGACTATCTTCTGCTACTAGTATTTTTAATCCCATATTATTCTAAAATTTATTTATGCTTAGATGTTTTCTACATTAGTCTGTTTGAATTGAACGCACCTAAAGTGATGAAATTAAACCATAATTTGTGGTCTCATAGTAAGAAAACGATTTGAATTTAGACCAGAATAAGGCTTATCTTTAATTTGCTCATGTATTCCTTTTACAAAATCATCAAATACAATTTGTTTTACTTCTCCAGTTTCCCTGTCTCTCACATTAAGATCTTTAGCATTGACCTCTTTTTCACCAATTACCAAAATATATCTAATCCAATCAATTTCTGCATCTCTAATTCTTTTTCCAATACTTTCATTTCTATCATCAATGTCAACTCTAATTTTAAATTCTGTAAGTTTATTTGCTAAATTTTCACAATAGGATAAAAATTCTGGATTGATTGGGATAAGCCTGATTTGTGTAGGAGCTAACCAAAGTGGCAAATGGGGTTTTTTACCCTCTTTAGTATCTTTTGCAGCCTTTTCAAGTAGAGCATAAATTATTCTCTCAACGGCACCACTAGGGGAATTATGCAAAATAATTGGATTGTGTGGCTTATTTTGTTCATCAAAAAATTCTATGTTGTATCTTTTACCATTTTCCGTGTCAATTTGATCAGTCGATAAAGCAGATGCTTTTCCTAAATTATCGATGAAATTAAATTCCCATTTTAAAACAAAATAAAAGAATTTTTCCTTCCACATTTCAACCAAAACTGGTTTGTTTATTTTTTTCACAGTTTCTTGAATTAGTTGTTTATTTTGATTATAAAATTCCTCTGTAAAGCGTATCGCCATTTCATAATCAGAATTTTCCAAACCTAAACCTGCAAGTACTTCACGGGATAATTCAAATCGTTTTTTAAATTCGTCAATTGCTTGATTCATGTCTTTACAAAATGCATGACAATCAGGCATAGTAAATGCACGTAATCGTCTAAGTCCAACTAATTCTCCTGATTGTTCCCGTCTAAAGCTATATCTTGTCATTTCATAAAGTCGTAAAGGTAAACTTCTATACGAAAGCTGAAAATCAGTTGCCATCAAAAATTGTCCAAAACAAGCGGCAAATCTCAAAATTAGTTGTTTGCCTTCAGAATTAATGTTGTATTGCCTAGCAGGAAAACGATTAAAATAACTCTCAAGGCTTGGATGATGCGAATCATACATTATAGGAGTCTCAACTTCATAACCACCATAGTTTAGAACTTTTTCTGAAACATATCTTTCAATAAGAGATTTAATTAATCTACCATTCGGATAAAATCGCATATTTCCTGAATCGGATGCAGGTTCATAATCTGCAATAGCCATCTTTTTCATTAGCTTAACATGAGGAGGAGGCTCATCAACAGATCTTTTTTTGGCAGATTCATATTTTGTAAGAATCTCAAGTTGAGTGTGTGATGAAAAATCAAATTTTTCAACTTCTTTCATTGTTCCATCTGGAGACATGATATACCAGTATGATTTTATTTTAGATTCGGACTTTATTGCTTCAGATGTATCATCTTTCCCATCTCCTTTACTAATTATTTTGGAATTTTCCGCAAGTGGATGTCCCTTAACATCTAATTTATAAGATTTTGTCCACCCAAATGGAGCACGGGATACATCAAGATCAACTGCCAGGGATTCCATTTCTTTTAGTATAGATAGAGCTGTAGACGGAGATGCAAGTTTTGAGCTTAGATGAGCATATGGATACAATAATAATTTTTTACATCCGACTTTATTCATGGAATCTTTAATTTCTGTAATAGCCTTTTTTGCTATACTCTTATCATCACCTTCCTCAATTGCAATAAATGTCACAACAACGTCCTCAAGACGTTTTGTTTCAGGAGTAATTTCTTCAGCAGATTTTATCTCTTTTTTAGTAGGAGTAAATTCTATACTGTTACAGTGTAATTGGAGTATACGCACAAAATGAGACTCTTAACTTATTGAAATAAAGGTATCTAATTTCATAAAATAAAAAAATATTGGATTGAAAAATTTTAGAGTTTTTGGGATGATTTTAATAACTTATTTAACTATAGTGGGAATATCTAAGGCAATTTTATTAACCATTTCTATAAACGGCTCAAGATCATATGGCTTTGTAAAGATAGCATCAGCATGCTCTTTTTCAAATGTATAGTCAGTAAATCCAGTAACAACTATAATTTTTGCAGTTGGATAATTCTGCTTGATTTTTTCAAGGGCATATGCGCCATCATAGTTTGGCATTTGCATATCTAAAATTACAACATCAGGTAGTAGAGTTTTATACAATTGATATGCTTGTTCTCCATCAAATCCTTTTCCAATTACATTAATTCCAGAAATTTCAAGTGCTTGACAAATCGAATCGGATGAATCTTCATCATCATCAATTACAATTGCTCTTATTCTTTCTCTTGTGGGTTGAACAGGCATCATATATCATAATCATAAAGAGAATAAAGCCCCTTGTTTGTAAAACTAAACATACCAAAAAAATCGGATTTTATATGAAATATTTTCTACCATCATACACGATTTTTAAAGAATTTTGAATGAAATAAGATTATGAAAACAAAAAGATATCCTAATTTTTTGTGTCATTTTTTGAATCTTCTTCTTTTGCCTTTTTCCTAACACTTTTCATGATGCAGAGTTTACGTAGAGTATTCATTAATCCCATGTTAACTCGAAAGATGAATGCCCCTTTAAAGATATAGACTAACGAATTTTGATGACATTAAGATAAGGAAATATACTTGATTCAAATTTGTCCAAAAAAAACAAACAGAAGAATATGATCTCATTCATCACTTTAGATTTGAAAGGTGATTAAATGGGCCTAAGTGTTGCAATTTCTGGAGGGATTATGATCGTATCTTTTGCAATGGTTATGATGATGCTTCCATCCATTGTAGAAAATATTTATTCGATACAACAAGTATCAACATCAATTTCAGAACATAATGATATAATTTCTAAAACTGATATAAGTACACGGCGTTTAGAAACTGAAATTGCAAGTCCATATGTAAATTTTACATTAGTAAATCAAGGTTCTAACGCCTTATGGAAATTTGATTCTTTTAATCTATATGTAGAATATGATGGAGCAGGACCTATCAAACGAACTGAAGAGTTAACTTTTGATGGGCAATGTCTTGGCGGATTACCTCAAGTTAGAAAGTGGTGTATCGAAACAATAACAAACGATTACAAAGATCCAGATATTTTAAATCTTGGAGAAGGGGCAAGAGTTAGAACTCATCTTAGTCAAAACTTGGCAACAACAAATGCAGTTATTACCGTTGTAACTGATAATGGAGTAGTAAATACATCGGGATATGATTTTTTTGATGTTTCAACACTTGAAACATTAACAAACGTTACAAGTACTGGATGTGGATTAAATCAAGTAATCAGGGTAAATTCCACCGGATATTGGGAATGTGCCACTGGTATTAACACCTTAAAGAAAACAGCCGACCAAACGATTAATGCTGGGGCGGGTGTTTTTACTGATGTTACTGATTTGACTTTTCCTGTAAAAAGTGGTCAGGATTATGCGTTTAAGTTTTATATCATATTTCAAAGTGCAGCAGCAGGAACTGGTTTTAATTGTGCAGTTAATGGTCCTGCAGGAACGGTTGATTATTTTACCACATATCAAACTGTGGTAAATAATCCAGCCGGAGTTGCAGGATGGTTACAGCATCATCAAGTAGCGTTTGACGCTTCAACTTTAAAAACCTCAACAGTTACCGCTGGCGTAGACTTGATAGGATGTTCGATTGAGGGAAGATTCTTAGCAGCTGCAGATGGAACTTTTGCAGCAAGATTTGCCAACGAGTTAGCAAATAACAATATTGTTGTACAAAAAGGTTCATGGGGATATTGGTTTTAAACAACCATTAATTAATTGATGAACTAGAACAATCCATATCAAAATTGTTGACTAGTAAAATTATATCTAGTCTTCGGATTATGAGGAGTGCTAAAAAATCATCTCAAAGCAATCTTGTTCATATTTACAGTATCTGTACTATCATTATCATATGTACAGGCTGAAGAGACCCAGCCTTCTTTACAGGTTACTGTAAATCCAGAAAAGCAAATCTATGAAATTAATGAATATCCAAAGATTTCAGGTTATGTAACAGATGAGGCTGGAAACCCAGTACCAAAGGCATCAGTCCAAATCACAGCAGCAAAGTATGGGGCTTTAACGAACACCAATCAGGAAGGAAAGTTTGTCTTTAATCAAAAAGTCTTACCAGATGTAGGAGTTAATATTTTCAACATTATGGTGAAAAAGTCAGGTTATACAGATGGAATTGCATCAACTAGCTTTATTGTTAATGGAAAAGCCCCTCAAAACCTCCAACCCCAAGTCATCCAACCAAACCTAGTTACTGAACAAACAACAATGTCAAAAATCTTAGAACAAGCAAGACAATTCCAAGAAAAGGTTGCTGCCCAAGAAAAGAAAAAACAGGAATTACAGATACAACAACAAGTAATTCAACAACAAAGAGAGGCTGCATATTCTAATTTACTTACTGACTTGACAAAGATGGATATCGAGGCACTTCCAAATACTCCAAGAAACGCATTTGCCGCGTTTCTTTCAACTATAGATGAAAGCGTTCACGCTATATTTTGGTCTCAGTTTGAGCTTACAGAAAAAATTACTCAAGAAGCCCACCAAGCAAAACTAAAAGCACTACAAAGTGGCATGTCTTCTGCAGATGCAATGAAGGTTTTTCAAAAAAAAGCAGTCATATCTAGGGCTCAAATAATTGAGCATAATACAAATATCCAAGTACAACAGGGCTTTGCAGACAAAAATATTCAGGATCAGTTTGATAAGAGTGGCAAGCTTCCCAGAATTGAAGACTGAGTACAGCTAACAACGAAAAATTTTAAAAAAATAACATCACATGTTTACTAAAATTATATCATTTTCCACTAAAAATGTGATTGCATGTAAAAATTCATCATCAGAGATTAATCCCTTACTCCACCACTGAGCTGTATTACGAATCCAATCTGGAATTAGGTCTTGACTTGGTTCAGGAAGTCCAACTGCCTCATAGATTGTATATTCAGGATAGTTTCTGTCAAACCAATCTTTGTAGGATGGTTCGTTGAAGTATCTTTGAATGTAATGTTGAGGATCTTTTTGAGGGTCAATAAAACTTGGAAGTGGTTTAGATTCCAGTGTGTTTAAAGGAGTAATAATATTATTTTCAATAAGATATTCAATTCCTTTTAAAAAATCTATATCGCTAATTTTGCTTTCAGACCACGACACAACATTATCTCGTATTGATGCAGGAACTGTGTGTTTTTGAATAGAACCTAGATTGGGCAAAGGGGCACCGATTGTAAAGATTATTTGCAGTGGGCTAGCTAAATGATTTTCAGATTTAGCAAATGGTGAATATATAGTGGGATTGTTTTTATCAAGAATTTGTTTTGGAAGTAAAGTCAAATATGCATCAACTTGATATGTTTTTTCAGAATCAAATGAGAATGAAATTGCAGGGCTCAGAGTTTGTCCTGGGGAAAGCCTTCCAGTAATCCATTTGACTTTTTTTTGCAAGCTATCTGTTGTAACAATAAATGCAAAATCTTGTTCAAAATTATTGTTATTTTTTATATCAGATGTAAACTGGATCTGCTGCGATAGTTGTATAGAATTAAGATTATTTCCCATAAAATCAACAGGTCGAAGATTAGTAAATTCAATTTCCCCAAAAACAATACTGGGTGAAAACATAGTAATAACGATCAGAAAAAATATTCCTATGATTGGGGATATTGTTTTTTGCATCTTCGAGTTTTCAACTTTAATTCATATAAAAACTCATAGAAGAATTTATCCAAAATTGAAAAAATATGAATGATTTGAAAATTATTCCCTAGTTTTGATACATTGCAAAGTCGTTTGGTTTTTGTTTTTTACTATCACTAAATCGAGTAGGTTGTTGATCTGACCCTCTATCTGGATAATGGGTTGCAGAATGAAGTGCTAATTTAATTACATCTTTCCCAAAAGACTCACCGCATTCTTCACAAATCATGGGGAAAAAGTCAAAATCCTCAGAAATTTCGTTTGTCATTCTAAAGATTTTTCTAAAAGTTTTCCATAATTTCGATGTATTTTTGTAGAGTAGATCAAGATTTCTAAAATTTAATGTTAGAATTCTTAAGATTTTTTAGATAATCAAAGAATTGAAAAGGCAAAATTTTTCCTTGTAGCGATTTTTTGTGCAGGATATTTTCGATCATTAATAATTGAATAATCTAATTCCTTTTTAATCTTTTCATATATGATCTTTGAAAAATTTTTTAATGAAAATATTAATTAGTTATTTTGATTTTTGATATGATTCAAGTGAAATAATGGATCGTAATATTAATCCAGAAATTCCGAGATTTAAAATAAGAAAATCTTTTATTTTCTCAAAATGATCGAGACCAAAATACCCTTCCTCATATGTCATCTCAATAGAATCCTTTTCTGTTTTAACAAATGAAGTAATTAATGAAAAAGGTCCTTGTTTTTCATCAATTCTTTCAAGATACAGTCTAAGTTCTACATGTTTTATTTCAAAGCCATGTTCAAAGTAATTTCCATTTGAAAGTAGAATTAATGATTTATCAGGAAATCTTTCTACCCTGAAAGGATTTGAAACTTCGATGATTTTCATAGAATTTTCTATTATAGTTTAATGTCCTTTAAGAACATGGCATATTGGATAGGTTAATCTACTAATATTTTGACAGAAATTTAAAACCTTTAACTCGTCAATTCTCCAGAAACGAGAATGTGGGGCATTGGGAGTCTCTGGAGAAGAGACGAATATTAGATATTAAATCATCTACCTTTTACACGCTGATGGTAAGAGAATAATGACTGTGTGTTCAAAAAATACCTACTTAGACATACATACCTATCAAAATCTTATATTTTCAGTTACACTGGAACTGTCACCAATTTACTTTCCGTTGTTGGTTTTAAGTTCCAGAAAAAATCATGTTTTTAAAAAAAGGTTTTGAGTTTTAAAATCTATTTAGGTTAATATTAAAAAAATGGTCTGCAATAGAATTCGATGATACACTTGGGCCTTTATAAGAAAAGGATTTAATTCGCAAGTATTAATTAGTACTAAAATTTTTTTCATTTGTGGATCATCATAATTTTCATGGAAGGGATATACCGCATATTAAACTAGACCCCAAAATGAAAATTGAAGATTTAGTAGAAGTTTATGCAAGAAGTGGATATAACGGAAGGCAGTTAGGCGAGGCTGCAAAACTTTATTCAAAAATGATAAAAGAAGATGCAGTAATTTGTCTTACTGTTTCAGGAGCCTTAACACCTGTGGGATTTGGAGGGATTATTAAAACTCTAATTGAAAAAGGGTTTGTAGATTGGATTGTTACAACTGGTGCAAATGTATACCATGAAGACCATTTTGCTTGGGGATTTCCTGTTAAACAGGGACACTATGAAGTTGACGATATGAAACTTTACGATAAAGAAATTGTTAGAATACGCGATGTTTTTATCAAATTTTATGAGACATTAGAGGCAGAAGATCATGTTATTCAAAAAATGTTTAAGGAGAATCTAATAGACAAACCGTTCACCAGTGCTGAATTTTGCAATATAATGGGTAGAATAAGTAAAAAAAATGCAAAATATCCCGAAAAAAGTTTTATTACAACTGCCTATGACTACGATGTTCCGGTTTATGTTCCTGCGCTATTAGATTCATCACTTGCTTTGAATTTAGCTGTACATAGATTTAGAGATAAATTATACAATTTGGATTTTATCCGGGAAATTATTGAACAAGCAGCCATTGTTTATCACTCTAAAAAATCAGGAATCCTTGAATTGGGCGGAGGAGTTCCTAAAAATTCTGCCCAACAAACTGGGCCACTTTTAGACCAGATATTAAAAAGAAATGATGGAGGTCAAGATTACATTATTCAAATTACTGATGCACGTCCAGATACAGGAGGACTTTCAGGAGCAACCCTGCAAGAAGGAAAAAGTTGGGGCAAAGTGCAAGATGCACATCAAGATATGATAACGGTTTATGCAGACTCTACAATTGCATTTCCCATACTTGCCCTATACGCAATCAGTAACCAAAGACCAAGAAAGCCAAAAAGGCTTTACAAAAATCTTGGGAAATATTATAGTAATCTTAGAGATGAATTTTTGAATAGTTCGCCACCAAAAGCTAGTAAAAGAAAACAGAGAAAATAAGATTAGAATTTATCATATCTTGCACGTTCAAGATCACGATCATCTTTTGATGCCTTTTTCCAATCTTTATAGTGCTCCTTACAAAGTACAGTTTTTTTGCCGCTGGATGCAACATGTAAACCTGCTTGCTCAACTTTAGTAGTATTAAGTGAACGGGCACCGTCATTTTCACAGCCACTAATATTACATTTTGCACCTTTTGCAATAACACCCATAGCATCTTATGGAAGAGATATTATATATAGTTGAAAATTTAAAGGAGTTAAAAAGAATACTAAATGCAAAATAACCGTGTCATGTATTTTTTTGGTTATTTTTTGAATAAATTTAACACGAAATAAAATAACTTTAAAAAATCCAATGTGTGTTTTTTGTGATTCAAAAATAATGTGCATCTTATCCAATTTATAATTAGGAAAAATAAAGTCGTAAATTCCTCCACCTTTATAAGTAGGATGACTTTTCAAATTTTTCTATGGGTGGAGCAAAAAAGAAATCACCGGCACAACAGGAAAAATCTCAGTCAGATGATGCATCAAAGAAATCTGATGTAAAAAAGAAAGGAAAAAAGAAAGAAAAATCATCCGAAGGTTCATCAAAAGCAGAAATCACTGTAATTGTAAATGAAGAACAAGCAATGAAATACATTAAAAGTTCTAAAGTAATTACTATTCAAGACCTTGCCAGACAGACTGGTGTTAAAATTTCGGCGGCAAATGCTTTTTTGAAAAAATTATCGAAAGATGGAGTAATTAAAAAGATTGGAGGACGAAGTGGACATCATATCTTTCAGCCAGTATCAGCATAAAATAAAATCACATCTCCTGAAACAATGTTTTTTAATGCATCACAATCTGAAAGAATTTTTCCAATTGGTGTCATAGTTTTTGTTGAATTAGTATTTTCATAAAAAAAACAAATACTTCCATTTGCTGGTAAGAATGCAATGTCACCTTTTTGAAATTCTTTTCTTGGTCTATCAATACCTGATTCAATTGAAGTTTCAAAATATGCGATATTGTTATCCAGTAAATGAGCATTTCCTTCTAAAGGCAAGCTTCTTGAAATAATACCCACGGTCCTGGGGGAAAGATGTCGTTTCAGCTCACAGTTTAATTTTGCCTTTCCTCGTAATTCTAGAATTATTTTAATTTTTGATACTGAATCTTGTTCCATTTATCGTATCATTTCAATTCCATAGATAAACACTGGTTTTTTAAAAACCCAAACACATGAAATTTCATACATTTAGTCCATATTCGATTATATTACCGCTATTTGAAAATTGGATACTTGTCTGAAGTTGCCGAAGAAACTGAAATCATAGAGCCTATTGTAGATGAGGAGGAATCCCAGGAAGAAATTGTGGATGATGAAAATGGATCAGAATTAGCAAAAAGTGTTGATGATGCTATTACCGCATATAAAAAAATTAAAGTTGGCAAAGATGAGCTTACTGAAAAAGAATTAGCAGCGCTAGAACAAGAATGCAAAGTCATTGAAAATCGAAAGATTATAGAAATTGATCCAGTCCATGAAGCAAAAGAGATTGAAATTACTGGAAAAGGAAAAATAATGATAGGACCGCCTACATTAACAAGATTTGAAAAGGCTAGAATTATGGGAGCTAGAGCATTACAACTTTCACTTGGAGCCCCCCCGTTTATTGAAATTCCAAAAACTGCAGAAACTTCACTCGATATTGCACTAGAAGAGCTAGAACAACGTGCCATTCCAATTATTATTAGAAGAAGATTACCTAATGGAGATTTTCAAAACATACCCATTGATTACTTCGATTAATGGATGAATCATCGATAATATTTTTAAACTAAAGAATTTTTCTTCAAGTGGGTTGAGGATGATGGAGGATACTAGTCAAAGTGAATTATTAACCACCATTGACAGTACTCAAAACAATGAATTACCCATCTACAATGTAAAAAATAATCCTGTGATGATAGAAGCAATTAATGTCATTTCTGTTTTTGGAAAATCAAACAAAGTAATAATTCGAGCAAAGGGTGATGATATTCCAAATGCAGTTGCAATCGCAAATATAGTTACAGAAAAAATGCTTAAAGGAACTTCAAAAATTCAAAAAATATTGTTGGATACTGAGCTTCCTGCAGGTATTGGAAAAATGTTATCTACTATAGAAATTGTTTTACAAAAAAATTAGAAATTAATAAACACTACCAGGTCCTTTAAGAAGCATAGTTTCACATTCTTTGCATACTGCCTCATCAATATTTGATTCAAGGTTATGATGAATTTCGCAGATAAGTAAACTTGATTTTATATAATTACATAATCCGATAAATTTTGACAGGCTAGCGGGAGTATATGCTTTGTTGGAAGCAAGATTCTCACTTATTTCAGAAATCATGTCTGCTACAGCTTTTTGAGATAAAAGTTTGGTAATTAGTTGTGGATCCCCCCTAGTACCTCTTATGTAATTACTAATAGCTGCCTGGGTAACTCCAAGCATTTTAGAAATTTCATCTTCTCTAATTTTATGATCCTCTGCAAGTTTTTTTGCCAATATAGCTCGTAATGCAGGAATCAAGGTTTTTGATTCAATTTCTGCTGGAAGTAACATATATGAAAACTATGTGATAAAATATTTAAAGGTACATACTATCAAAACGTAATTCTAATAGTTTTTTGTCCACTAAAAATTAGGTGAACCTATATAATTTCATAGATCATTATTTAATGTTGGAAAAAATTTTTCAGGAATCGTATGATGTTTTAAAAGAGGCCGTTTCAAACTGTAAAGGAACAACTCTTGCTTTGTCAGGGGGGCTAGACAGCAGCATAATTGCATATTTCCTTAAGGAAAAAAAATGTGATGCGGTTTCAATTACTACTGAGGACTTTATTGCAACTGATTTAACATTCAGCCAGCTAATTGCAAAAAAGTTTAACCTCAACTTACAAATGAAAATAGTAAGTATTGAAAATTTATTGTCAGCCATTGAGGAGACTATCCAAATTTTAAAAGTTTTCAATAATATAGAGATTAGAAATTCGGTTATTTCTTATTTAGCAATAAAAAATGCTAAAGAAAATGGACAAAACAGAATAATAACTGGAGATGGTGCAGACGAACTTTTTGCAGGATATAGTTTTTTTTTAAAAAAAAATAATGAAGACCTTCAAAAAGATCTTGAACGAATTTGGAACATTATGCATTTTCCTTCAAAAATAATTGGCCAGGATTTAGGAATTATAGTAGAAACCCCATTTCTAGAAAATAAAGTTATAGAATTTGCAAAAAAACTTCCTGTTAGTTTGAAAGTAGGAAAAAAAGATGAAAAAAAATATGGAAAGTGGATATTAAGAAAAACATTTGAAAATAAACTTCCAGAAACCATAATCTGGAGAGATAAATCCCCTATGCAGGACGGAGCAGGCACCAGTGGGTTAACACAGTTATTCAATATATTGATATCTGATGATGTGTTTAATTCAAAAATTAAAAAAATACAAGAATCAGATAATATCACTATACAGTCTAAAGAATCACTTCACTATTATGAGATATATAGAAAATACTTTGAGCCTCCATTCAAATTACACTTGTCTAAGAATAAATGCCCAAATTGTAAATTTGAAGTAAAAGTTGGATCAAGGTTTTGTAGAATGTGTGGAAGTTTTCCAATCTAAGATTTTTTTTTCCATTTTTTTGGTTTTTTAATAAATATTTTTCTGCAACCATTACAACAAAAATAATACTTTGCCCCCTGATACTCATGAAGAAGTGCTAAACTTTCCTCAAGTTCAATTCCACATACAGGATCAACAGGCATGAATATTCACGATTATTTTTAGTATTTATAAGATTCTAAAATTTTACAGAGAGAAGTTTTGAATAAATTGTCTGTTCTAGGTAAACATACGAGAGAAAATACTACCCAAATTTGTTTGATTGATAGAACAAAATTATGAAAAAACTTCACAGAGCTGTGTTTCCAATGTATAATACTGGGTTAGCAGCCTTTTTTGGTATTGCTGTAATTTTAGTAATTATATTTGTAAATGTAGGATTATCAGTAAATAATACCCAAAAAGAAGTTGTAGATAAAGCAGTAGATGAGATAGATGAGCGATTAATTATTGCAGGAAAAATTTCTGCGTTTGCAGATGTTTCTTCATATAAAATTTTGGCAACTGCGACACCGGTTAAAACTGCTTCAGATGGAGCAGTCAATGTCGATCCACAAATTATGAATATATCATATAGTTTGATAAAAATTGATAATTATAAAATCAGTTATAATGACATCTATGTTGGAAATATACAAGATAAAACATATGATTCTTTAATGGAAGCAGTAGAAGATGCAAAAAAAATTGGGATTATTGATAAGAATCCATACATAGATAATGAAAAACCCTCTAGCACAACTGCTTTTATTTATTGGATAATTAATCAAAATTATGATCATTATATCGATAATGACGAATTAGCAGTACTTGCAATAGTTTATTCCGATAAAGATAGACCATCAAGTGGCGAGGAGTTATTTATTCAGGCAAATGTTCCTGCAGGATATGTTTTAGAAATCAATCAACATGTACCAAGTATATCAGGCAGGACACTAAACTTTGGTGGCATTATAAGTGAACCATAAAAAAATTAACGAGTTTGCGATGACGTTAATTTGTTAACTAGGTCGTGAAATTCAACTTCAGGAATTGGCGGAATTTTTAAAATTTCAAGATTTTCATTCACATGTTGTTCTAACTTTTGTCCTACTAAAGGTGCCAATACACCAGGGGTTGAACGAACAAATTGTAAAGCTCTCAAAGAGGGTTTGAGGTCATTGAACTCGGGCATTACTCCTGGTGAGAGAAGCTTTGCCTGCATTAAAGGAACACTGGTAAAGACTCCAACTCCATAATTTTTTGCCGCTTGTAAAATAGTACCTTGATTCCCATCATATTTTTGATTTTTTAAAATTAAGGCTTGATCAAGATACATGTTAAATGGTAGCTGAATAAACCTAAATCCGTGGTCTTTGCCCCCAACTTCTTTGGTTAGATTTATGACATCAGCTAATTCTAAAAATTGTGGATTTTCAGGTTGAACTCTAAAACATTCCCAAGTGGCCAGTCCATAAAATTTTATTTTATTTTCTTTTCTTTGTGATTCATAAAATTCAATAACATCACGTAGGTTCTTCATAAATTGCTCTTTTGAGATATCCTGAATTTGTCCCTCAACTGCATTATGTAAATAAATTAAATCAATACATTCCAATCCCAAGTTATTCCTACTTCGCTCTAGCTGATCTTTGAGATACGGGATTGTCATACAATGATACCCAGAAGATATATCATTTTTTTGAATTATTCCTCTTTCAACATACTCTCTATTCACATACTGCCAAAATTCTTCTTTGATATCTCCATCATTTGTCACATAACCATTTTTAGTGCTAATGAAAATCTCATCACGATTAACTTTCCCGTCTTTTATTAATTCTGAAATTGCTTTACCAACACAACGTTCAGCCTTTTGAGAACGATAGTTTATTGCAGTATCAACTACATTAATTCCTGCCAGTATAGATTTTTTTACTGCATTAATTACTAATTCATCTGTATGAGAATCTGGATTCCCAAGATAGGTTCCAATTCCTAAATTTGATAAACTCAGTCCATTTATTATTTGAAAATTTTTTGGATGTACTGTAGGATGATTTTTTAAAAATTCCAATGTGCCAGATGGTGTAGCACTTCCCTTAATCATAACATATTTGAAAAAACTGGAATGTTTAACTGTTTTTAGCAAATGCCGCTGGGATTTTTTTTATTTTAATTCCTTGATTTACTTTATGAATAACTTCTATTACATTATTGAGATCATATGGTTTAAGAGAAATGGAATTTACATTCATTTTTAATAGTTTTTGAACATATGAATGAGTCAGTGATGCTGAAATAATCATTATTTTTGACTTGGGATCAAATTTACGAATTTCCTCAATCCCATAAAATCCATCATATTCTGGCATAACTAAATCCATCAGCACTATATCTGGATGTAGTTTTTGATATAGGGTAATAGCGTCTTTACCATTTTTCCCTCGGCCTACTACATTGATCTCTTTAATTTTTAAAAATTCACACAAAACTTCTGATACATCATGTTCATCATCTATTACGATAACTCTAATCAAGAAATTAATTTAGGATAAACTTGTAATAGCACATTGTGTGTTTTTAATGAACATATCAGAAATTTAAAAGAAAACCAAGTACGAATAAAACTCCAGTGACCCTACTAAAAGTAATTGCATACTTCATTACAGGAATAAATTTTTCAAAATCGTTAAATTTTTGTTTTAGCATGATGCCGGTTTTTACAATCAAAGGGATTGTAGTAATTGAAATGATGCAAAAAAATGGAAAAACCTCGTAAAATAATCCAAAAATCAATACTGAATAAATAACAAATGGAAAAATCCAAAATACAAGGGTAGCTTTTTGTTTTCCTACAGATATTACTAGTGTTTTCCTTCCTTTGGCTTTATCTGCCTCAAAATCGGGAAATGATGTAATAAATAAAACTAAAGATGATAAAACGCCAACAAAGATTCCCCCCATAATAGTTGAAAGATTAATTTCCAAAGTTTGAATAAAAAATGTTCCTAATACAATCATGGACCCCTTTATTGTTACAAATATTTCAGATAATCCCGAGTCAACAATTTTTGTAGAATAAAAGTAAATTGATATCACTGCAAAAACCAGTATGGCTCCAATCACAATTCCATCAATTATTACAAAATAACTTCCAATTAAGGCACCAATTATTAGAAAAATTATTCCAGCACGATATACTTGACGAGGCTCAAGTAGTCCTTCTGGGAGAACCCCTGTTCCACCACTCATTTTTGTACGTCTAGTCTGAGTATCTATCCCTCGCTTAAAATCCCAATAGTCATTTAGTAAATCGACACTTGCATGAAGGGATATTACCCCAGACATCGTCAATACTGCATACAAAAAATCAATTTGACCCATATGCCACCAACTAATGGCAAGACCTACAGCTACTGCAATAACAGATGATAGTAAAAAACGAATTCTAATTATCCTAATCCATTCTGACAACATATCATCTACTCTATTTTTTACCCCCTTACATTATTTGGGATTATAAATTGCTCATTAATCCAATTTTGCGAAGTGTCCGTTCGCTTTAGACTACATACTAGTATTATTTCATAAACAATTAAAAAAAACATGCAGGAAAAACATCTAAAAAGAATAAAAAAATCGGAATCAGGTTTAAACGAAGAAGATGAATGGGAAGAGATCCCTACACTTGGACAAAAATTAGAAGATCAAATAATTGAAGAAGTTCCAGACAGAAGTGTAATCATTGAAAGAATCAAAAGAAACAATCTGGAATCCTATGAAAAAGATGCACCCAAAATAAAAGATGAATTTACCAACACTGCACAATTTGCTAAATTAGTAAGACAATATGTTGAAGAAAAAAAATCAGGATTTGAAGAATTTAAAAAAAATTATGAACGATTCGATAAAGAGATGGAAATTCTTAATCCTCCAAAACCTGAAGTTAAAATTGATTTTAATAAATTGGAACATAAAGAAGGTAAAGTAGTTAAATTAAAGCAAGAATTAATTAAATTAGAAACACAACGGGAAGAAATCAAAAATAATTTATCACATTTTAAAAATCAAATTCAACA
This sequence comes from Nitrosopumilaceae archaeon, assembly GCA_035620615.1. GTDB lineage: Archaea > Thermoproteota > Nitrososphaeria > Nitrososphaerales > Nitrosopumilaceae > CSP1-1. The sequence continues at coordinate 116,573 of DASPGM010000005.1, forward strand.
AGCAGAGTTAGAATACAAATTAAAAGCAGAGCAAATTGAAGATATTGAATTTGAATTACATCGTTTAGAAAAGAAAGAAGCTTTACATAAAAAAATAAACACAGAACAAGAAGCAATTGAAATAATTAAAAATGAATTATCAAGAGGGGGAGATCTTAATGAGTCTAAGAGAATATTTCAGACTGTAAATGTATTAGTAGATCTACTAAATGAAAAAAATAAAAGTACTGAGCTTGAACTAAATTCAGTAAAAGAAGAGTTTAAAGAATTACAAAAAAAATATTCAGAAATATTAAATAAATTAAAATAACTTACACCAAAGATTCGTCACTAACACTAATTGGTTTTCTTCCGTCAAATCCAACATTTTTTTCATGCCAGAATTTTATTTCTTTTTCTCCCTCTTTCCAACAAAGCCATACCTCATCATCAAATCTTTTGGATGGAAAGTCCAAAAGTCCCTCTTCAAGTCCTTTAATCACCACGCCGGTATTTTCAAGATCTTCAATTGCTTGATAAAATTTAGTCACAATTGAATTTAGTTTTTGTTTAATTGTCACATATTGCTCAAATGTGCTTGAAGGAGTCAAGGTAGAATTTAATTCCTGTTCAACTTTGACTATTTCGTTTTTAAGATTGATTATATTTTTGAATTTAGATACTACCATTGGAAGTTTTTCATTTGCTGTAGTGATGGTAAAATAAGAAAACATATATTTTCTAAAAATTTTGGTTATTAAAAAGCTATTTCAAGACTAAAAATATCAAAATTTAGATTCATGTTTATTACCCAATTGCCTTTACGGAAATTATGAATGAAGAAGAACAATTAGAGCAACTAATCAACCAGACCCTGGATGGGGCACTGGCTACCATTCCTGCCCATTTGCAGGAAATTGAACAAAATAATGATATAATTAAAGTTGAAAATTCCAATGAATTTGTGTATGGATTAATTATTGGTTCAGCCTTAACAACTGGAATTATGGGGCTAGTTCAGATTAAACAAGGCCTTCCAACTTCAGAGGATCAGATAAAAATTAGAGACTTGGTTTACAAAAAAATACCTCAGATAAGAGAGAGAATTTTTGGCTAAATAAAAAAAATCCGAGGGGAAATAGGATTTCTATTGGGATGAGAGCATGGCCCCCCGGATTTCATTTGCTTGTAATAATAGTATAGAAGAATTACCTGATATCTCTGAATATGTCCAAAAAAAGACAGACATACTAGGAATAAAATATCCTCAAAACCAGTAAAAATTTGTAAAAATTATACCTATTATCTCTTAATTTCCCTTGGGTTTGTCTTTACATTCATAACAATCACAGCCTCCCCTAGCACATTTTGCATGGTCCTTGTTTTTGCAAAAAAAGCACCTACCCACACTCTATAGAATAATGCATAACTCTTAAAGTTTAATGTAAAAAAGAGAAATTGATGATTTCTTTATACAACAACAATCATCATCAAGTAACCAAGTTCTTTTCGTTTCTCTTTGATATTTCCCGAAGAACCCTTTCATGTAACTGATCAATGTACGCCATTTCGTCTGATGTTAGATCTCTTTTTTCTTTAATGGCGTGGTCAATCAAGTCTAGCATGTCTTGAGACTCTACAAGCATTACAGATACGATATTTTGCTATGAGTTTAATGTAAAGAATTGAATTCTTTGATATTTTAGCTCACTTAGACGCAATAAAGGATAGAAGAACAGTTGAATCTGGCGCATATGAGGCTAAACACTATTTTCAAATCATTAAAATAAACTTCTTTAAAATAAATACATATACGATGTTCTTCTCAGATAATGAGATCCAATTTTTAAATAAAATGGAAGAATGTAGGATTGCTACATCTCATGGAAACATACCTCATGTAAAACCTGTATCATATATTTATGAGAATGGAGTAATTCTCATTGCCACAGATTATAATACTAGAATGTTCAAAAATCTTCAAAATAATCCTAATGTGGCACTTTCAATTGATATCTATAAGGACAAAGCTCATAAAGCAATCTGCCTACAGGGAAAAGCTACAATAATAGAAAACGGGGAAGAGTTTTTAAAATTATATAAAAAATTCTACGATAAATTTGAATGGGTTAGAAATCAGCCATGGATAGAAAATGAGGCACCATTTATCAAAATTGTACCTTTTGGAAAAACAAGTTGGGGTTTAGAATGATTTTGGCATTAAAATATAATCAGATTTTATTATTAGGAAAAGTCTAATTACTGGATTTAAAATTACGGAAATATGTTAAAATTCAAATGTAAAGATGTTGGCTTTGATTGCGGTTTTGTGGCTAAAGGCAAAACTGAGGATGATATTCTCAGTAAATGTGCAGCACATGCAACAAAGGATCATAATATGAAACCTGAGGATATTACAGAGGAATTAAAGGGTAAAATTAAATCCAAAATTCAAAAATCATGGTTTTAATTTAAAACTAGAATACTAATCTTCATAAAATAGTATTTTAATGAAAAACTTAGAGTCGACATGGCAGACAAAATAAAGTGTTCTCATATTTTAGTAAAAAAACAGAGTGAGGCACTAGCAATACTTGAGAGGATAAAAAAAGGAGAAAAATTTGGAAAGATCGCTAAAGATTTATCAATTGATTCTGGAAGCGCAAAAAGAGATGGAAGTTTAGGATATTTTGGAAGAGGAATGATGGTTAAACCATTTGAAGAAGCAGCATTTAAGCTTCAAGTTGGAGCAATTTCAGAGCCAATTAAAACGGAATTTGGTTATCACATTATCAAAAGGTTAGGATAGATTAGAAATAAGCATCAAGGGCGGTTTTAGGTTTCTCAACATGTTTTAGTAATACTTTGGACATTTTTTCTCCCATGTTTTTAGCTGAAGTAATTTTTCTTTTGCCAATCCAATAGTATGTTTCGTCAATTGTATCTTTAGCAATTAATACAATTAATTTTCCAGCATCTTTTCTTCCCGTTCGTCCTCTCCTTTGTATATAACGAATAGAGCTTGGAACATTATCATAAAAAATTACATGATTCACTTCTGATATATCTAGTCCTTCTTCACCAACCCTTGTTGCAATTAATACTTTAAATGCACCATCACGAAATTTTTGCACAGTTTCAATTTGCTTTTTTTGTTTTAATCCAGTTTCTCCTGCTTTACCAATTAAAAATCCAGATGCAATCCCCATATCAGTTAATTTTTTATGAATGACGTCAACTGAATCCCTATAGCTTGTAAAGACTAGAGATTTGCCTTCTACTGACTGTAAAATCTCTTTTAGTTTTGGAATTTTGCTGTGTTCAATTCCTTTATCTTGAGCCGCCTTTGCCAAAAGAATTGCTTGAGTAAAGTTATGATCATTTTCAAATAAATCACGAACGCCAATACCTTTTTTCTTACTTGCTCTATCACAAAATCTAAGAAAGGGAGTTATTCCATGGGATTCAAAAATACTTAGTGCATAATGGATTCTGATTGCGGTAAAGAGGGGTTTTGCACAACGACGATTCTGTCTTAAAACATATTCTCGTAGTCGAAGTAGGTGGGAAAGAGATCTACTATCTTGAATGTTTGCACCGTTTCGTTTTAATTCATTATATCTTTCTTCAAGTGCTTTTTTTATCAAGCTTTGAATATGCTTCATCTCTGGTGGCAATTCTACATTAATCCATTCTGTTTTTGTTTCCTGTATGTATGGTTTAACGTCTGGGCTATCTTCTGTTCTTTGGGCTATACTTGAAATTCTAAGAGTTCTAATAAGCTCAGTTGCTTTTTCTTTCTCACTAGGTAGGGTAGCCGTCATACCCATAATTCTTGCATTAGAGCTAGCAAATCTTTCTGCAATTCCAGAATAGGCATAATCTCCAATAGTTCTATGGGCCTCATCAAAAATAATTAGATTAAATTGTTCAGTTGAAACAATTTGGCGGTCTAAATCATTTTTTGTAATTTCTGGAGTTGCACAAATTACACTATTCATCCAAAGCTTTTTTCTTTTGTTTAAGGGATCCTCGCCTGTAATTAATGCAATATCTTCAATTGTCAAATTATTTTGTAAAAATTCATAATGTTGATTGGAAAGTACCTTAGTTGGGGCTAGAAATAATATTCCTCCAGTACCTTTTGAAAGAAATTCGGCTATAACTTGAAGAGCAACAGTAGTTTTTCCAAGACCAGTAGGCAAAACAACAAGACAGTTTTCTGATTTTGCCTGATTGGCTAAATTGACTTGATAATCTCTATTCTCAATAGTGTTTTTTTGCAAAAATCGATGTTCGAGGTATTCTGAAGACATCCTAACTAGATTAAGAATTAAGTTTTATTGATTTTATGGTTTCGTATCAGTAAATGATAGCTATTACTCAAATATCAATCTCATAATGCCATGACAGCAGCTGAAATTATGACTGTAGGGCTAAATTCAAATTCATATATTATAGGAAACGTCATTTTTACTGTGAGTAATTCCTTTGAAAGGCCAACATGGGATGAATATTTTATGTTACAGGCAGAGCTGGCCAAATTACGTTCTAACTGTATGACTAGACATGTAGGAGCTGTAATAGTTAGAAATCATAGACAGATTGCAACTGGATATAATGGAACGCCTCCTGGGGTAAAAAATTGCTTTGAAGGGGGCTGCAAGCGATGCCAGCTAAGAATGGAAGGAAAAATAGAATCAGGGGCTTCATTAGATAGATGCCTTTGCAATCATGCAGAGGCAAATGCAATTATGCATTGTGCCATTTTAGGAATTGAAGCAGGCTCAGATGGGGCAATTTTGTATACAACATTTGTGCCATGTCTAGAATGTACAAAAATGGCAATCACAATTGGCATTAAAACGATAATTTGTCTTGATACGTATCCTGAGACAGATTATGACCTAATCGAGGAAGCAGGAATTAAAGTAGTAAAACTTGAAAAAGAAAAAATTGATTATTGGGCTAAAAAATTAATTGAAAATCATCATGAAAAGTTAATTCCCAAATAGGTGGATACGTGACCCTACAAGAAACTAAATTAAGTGAAAATCAGACAATTCCTGCATCATTATTAGTATCTGCAACATACAACAGTCAAAGCAATTGTGCTGTGTTAAAATTTTATGATCCAAAATCACAAAAAATAATTCTTTGGGAGGACCAAACTAATCATAAACCTTATTGTTACTCAAAGCTAAACCCTGAGGAATTAGATTTTCTTTCAGATAGAGACGATGTAGAAAAAATCGAATCTGTTAAAAAACATGACATGATAAATGATGATGCAATTACGGTATCAAAAATTATTGTATCAAGTCCTCTTGCAATAGGAGGAACTGACAAAAGTATTCGCAATTTAATTGATACGTGGGAATCTGATATAAAATATTACGAAAATTATCTGTATGATAAATCATTAATTGTTGGCAAATACTATAAAATCGAAAACGGAAAAATAATTCCAGAAAATTTACAAATTACTGATGAAGTTAAGCTGGCATTAAAAACACTCCTGTGGGATAAGGCAGTAGAAGATGGGATGGTTGATTCAAAAGAATTTCAAAAATACGTAATAGAGTGGGCAGACCTTCTTAATCAACCAATACCAAAAATTAAGAGATTAAGCTTCGATATTGAAGTTGAAGTTGAAGTTGGAAGGATACCTGATGCAAAAATTGCAGAAAAAAAAGTTACTGCGATTGGGTTTGAGGGAACTGATAATTTTAAACAGATTTTTGTTTTAAGGCGGGAGGGCATCGATGAAGGTAAAAATGAATTGCCACCAGATGTAAAAATTCAGTTTTATGATGAAAATAAAGAAAAAGAAATGATCCTAGATGCGTTTAAAAAAATTTCAGAGTATCCTTTTGTTATAACATACAATGGGGATGATTTTGACATGCCGTATCTTTATAATCGTGCACAGAGACTGGGAATAAAACAAGAAGAAAATCCATTTTACATGATGAGGGATTCTGCAACTCTAAAAGAGGGAGTGCACATTGATTTGTATCGAACACTTTCAAATCGGTCATTTCAAATTTATGCATTCAGCCACAAATATACAGATTTTTCATTAAACAGTGTTTCAAAAGCTCTTCTTGATGAAACTAAAATTGATTATGGAATTGAGCTTGTTGATTTGAATCTATACCAGACAGCAAATTATTGTTATAATGATGCCAGATTAACATACAAGCTAACCAGCTTTAACAAGGATTTATTGATGAATTTGCTAGTAGTAGTTTCTAGAATAGCAAGAATGCCAATTGATGATATTGCTAGAATGGGCGTATCTCAATGGATTAGGAGTCTAATCTATTATGAACATAGACAGCGAAATGCATTGATTCCAAAAAGAACAGAACTTGAAAAAAAATCAGTTGGAGTAGTAAGTGATGCAATAATTAAAGATAAAAAATACCGTGGAGGCCTAGTTGTCGATCCAACAGAAGGGATTCATTTTAATGTGACTGTAATGGATTTTGCCAGCCTATATCCAAGTATAATTAAAGTCAAAAACATTTCATATGAAACTGTAAGATGTACTCATGAGCAATGTAAAAAGAATACCATACCTCAAACAAATCATTGGGTATGCACAAAGCATAATGGCTTGACATCTCTACTAATAGGCTCACTAAGAGATCTTAGAGTAAATTACTACAAACATCTTTCAAAAAATGAAACGCTTTCAGAAGAACAAAGACAACAATATGATGTTGTAAGTCAAGCACTCAAAGTAATTCTTAATGCAAGCTATGGAGTTATGGGTGCAGAAATATTTCCATTATATTTTCTACCAGCAGCAGAGGCTACTACTGCAATTGGCAGATATACAATTTTAGAGACCATAAAAAGATGCAAAGAGTTAGAAATCGAGGTGTTATACGGGGACACTGACTCGTTATTTATTAAAAATCCAACTAGTCAACAAATCCAAAAAGTAATCGAATGGGCAAAAAAAGAGCATGGAGTTGAATTAGAAGTTGACAAGGAATATCGATATGTCGTACTTAGTGGCAGAAAGAAAAACTATCTTGGAGTTACAAAAAATGGCAAAGTGGATGTAAAAGGATTAACTGGAAAAAAATCACACACTCCTCCATTTATTAAAACATTATTTTATGAATTGCTAGATATTTTATCAAAAGTACAATCAGTAGAAGATTTTACAAATGCAAAAAAACAGATTGGCGATAAAATTACAGAATACGTCAAAAAAGTTGAAGCAAAAGAAATTCCACTTTCTGAGCTTGCATTTAATGTAATGATAAGCAAAACTCCATCTGAATATGTTAAGACTGTCCCACAGCATATTCGTGCAGCAAAATTACTAGAGTCAATTCGAGAAATTAAAAAAGGAGATATTATTTCGTATGTTAAAATTATTAACAAGCCAGGAGTCAAGCCAGTTGAGATGGCAAGACAAGAAGAAATTGATTCTAAAAAATACATGGAGTTTATGGAAAGTACACTAGACCAAATAACCTCATCAATGGATCTAGATTTTGACACAATACTTGGCAAACCCAAGCAAACAGGTTTGGATCAGTTTTTCTGGAATTAAGTGTGTAAGTAAATGTTATTTGATGAATTATCACTTGGAATTTTGGCTACTATTGCAGGAATTACAATTCTTGCAGGATGGGTTCCCCAAATTATCAAAGGGTATCGAACAAAAAAACTTGATGATGTTTCAAAGTATCTTATGATATTAATTGCATCTGGATCAATTTTGTGGTTTCTATACGGGGTAGAGAAAAATGACCCTTACATTATGGGTGTTAATGTAGCTGCCATGGTACTTACTATGATTGTTCTAAGTATGAAATTTCTATATGAAAAACGAAAAATAATTTAAATTTATTAAAAAAATTGTTTTTTGAAATGAACATACAAGTCACTATTACCATAAACTAATAGTATTTGCATCATGGGATTTCAAAAACAGTGCCCAAGTTGTACCAAATATGTATCAATTCCAACTGTAGAAGGAAGATACGAGACTACCCATAGATGTGGCCACTGTGGCTTTGTAATACGCATTCCACCTAAGGAACATGTTATGAAAAGTGCGGATTATGGAGACTAACCACTTTCTTTTTATTTGATATCATTACAAAAAAACTCGTTGTTTATTATTAATTGTAAAAATTACGATGAGGTTTCAGGCGAAAAAATTACAAAGCTTGTAAAAACTGCAAAAAAGATATCACAAAAATATGGTATTAAAATTGCTGTGGCTCCCCCACAACATCTTTTATCAAAAGTAACTTCATTTTCATTACCAATTTTGGCCCAACATGTTGATGATTCCAAAATAGGTAGCACTACAGGGTTTATGGTTCCAGAGTTGCTAAAAAAATCAAAGATTAGAGGCTCTTTAATTAATCATAGCGAGCATAGAATTTCTAAAAAAGAAATTGAGCAACTAGTGGTACGACTACGAAAACTAAAGATGATATCAGTTGTTTGCGTCAAGGATGTATCTGAAGCACTAAAGTATGCAAAACTAAATCCAGATTATATAGCAATAGAGCCACCTGAACTAATTGGTTCTGGAAAAGCAGTATCAAAAGAAAAACCGGAATTAATTACTAGAGCGGCAACAGCAGTAAAGAGTGCTAAAAACAAAACCAAACTTTTGTGCGGAGCTGGAATTGTATCTGGAGAAGATGTTAAACAAGCTTTAGTTCTTGGCTCCAAGGGGATACTGGTAGCAAGTGGTATTGTAAAAGCCAAAAATTGGCAAAAAATTATTGAAGAATTTGCCAAGGCAATGGTTTAAAATCCCCTATTTTTTCATTGACTAAACGAAAATTCACACTAGGTTATTTAAGAAATTACAAGTTTTCAGACTACATTTGTTATGAATTGTAAAATATGGATCAGTTAATCCAGTTCCTTTAATTACTACAATATGAATTTCTCATTTAATGACTAAAACAATAACATTTGCTATCACAGCTTTTTTGGTAATAGGATTAGCAACATCCCCAGGACTTCAAAACGCAATGGCAAAAAGTAATTTTGTAATATGCGCAGACACTATCATTGACAATCAAGTGGTTAATTCAGGGATACTAGTACCTTCTGGAACAAATTGTATTATTTCTGAATCTACAATTAATGGAGGTATTACTATTGAAAGCGAATCTGGATTAATATTAGAACAAAGTACCGTAGTTGGAAAAGTTGTAGCGAATAATGCTGATGCTTTTCTTATTTCTGATAGTACCATCTTTGGGGACTTACTATTAAATAACGTAGCAGGAGGCTCAGCGGCATCTGGAGAAAACACAATACATGGAGATGCCATAGTTAAGAAAGGAGGAACATTCGCTTTAACAGGTACATTAAACGGAAATCTTGTACTGAATGAAGCAACCTTTGCTGTAGGGGGCTTGATTAATGGAAAAGTAACCATAACAGATACGGTTAATGGAGGATTTGTCGATACAACAATTACTGGAAATGCAATGTGCAAGGGAGACAATAGTTCACTATTTGTTTCTAATATAACATATCTTGGAAAAGTAAAAGGCTGTCCAGTCTAACTCTTTTTTCTTTTTTTACGTTTAGCACAAAATGTTAAATAATTCTAGGAATTAAGAATTTTAAGGTTTTCTTCGTTTGAGTTATAGACTGTTATGCAGAAATAGTTTTATCGGTCATTATTTTCATTGAATAACCTAGGAAAATAAAAAATGAAATCCATATATTTTTTCAATGAAGGAGACGGGAAAAATAAAAAACTACTAGGGGGAAAAGGTGCTGGGCTATGTGAAATGACCAGATTAAAGCTTCCTGTGCCACCAGGATTTGTAATTACAACTGAAGTTTGTAAAAATTATTATGAAAATAATAAAACATTATCGAAAAATCTAATATCAGAAGTTAAAAAAAATATTTCAAAAATTGAGAAAAAGACCGGAAAAAAGTGGAATTCAAAGGAAGATCCACTCCTAGTTTCGGTTCGTTCAGGAGCAGCTATTTCTATGCCTGGCATGATGGATACAATACTCAACCTTGGCCTAAATGATGAAACTGTTGCTGGATTAGCCAAAAAAAGCAACAACCCCAGATTTGCATGGGATTCGTATAGGAGATTTGTTCAATTATTTGGCAAAGTAGTCTTTGGAGTTAATGATCAAAAATTTGATGAAGTTTTAGAGCATGCAAAAAAAAATCAAGCAGTTCAAGCAGATAGTGCCTTAAATGAAAAATCTCTAAAGCAGGTCGTATGTGATTATAAAAGGATCTGCGAAAAATACATAGGAAGACCGTTTCCAAACGATCCATATGAACAACTGGAGCTTGCAATTAAAGCGGTTTTTAATAGTTGGATGGGAGAGCGAGCAATAGTTTATCGAAATAAAAATAACATTACTAAAGACATTGCTGATGGAACAGCAGTAAATGTTGTAGCAATGGCTTTTGGGAATATGGGAAATGACAGTGCGACAGGAGTTGTGTTCACAAGAAATCCAGCAGATGGAACAAAAAACATCTTTGGAGAATACCTTGTAAATGCACAAGGTGAAGATGTGGTTGCAGGAGTTAGAACCCCAAAGCCAGTTGATCAGCTAGAAATAGAATTACCAGATACTTACAAACAATTACTGAACACTTGTAAGAATCTTGAAAAACATTACAAAGAACCTCAAGACATAGAGTTTACTGTAGAACAAGGGAAATTTTACCTATTACAAACTCGTTCAGCAAAAATGAATGCTGCTGGGATGATTAAAACTTCAGTTGACATGACAAAAGAAAAACTAATCTCTCAAGATAGAGCATTGTTACGCTTAAATGCTGATCAGCTTGAGCAATTGTTGCATAATACCATAGATCCTAACGCAAAAGGATATGCCAAATTCACTAAAGGCATTGCTGCTTCACCTGGTGCTGCAAGTGGTGTTGTAATTTTTGATGTAAAAAGAGCCGTAGAAAAAGGAGATAGTGGCATTAATGTTATCTTGGTAAGAGAAGAAACAAAACCTGAAGACGTTCCAGCATTTTTTTCATCAGTTGGAATACTTACCAGTAGAGGTGGGAAAACATCACATGCGGCAGTAGTTGCAAGAGGAATGGGAAAAGCCTGCATCGTAGGGTGTAATGAGTTAAAAATTGACTATCAGGCACGAAAATGTCAAGTAGGCGATAGAATTGTTTCTGAAGGTGACGTCATTACAATTGATGGAAGTACTGGAACTGTCTTTTTGGGAGCAGTACCTACCATAAAACCAGAAATTACTGAAGACTTTAAGACAATTCTTAATTGGGCACAAAAATCAAAGAAAATTGGCATTCGTGGAAATGCAGATACTCCTGAAGGAGCTAAATTAGCAAGAGAGTACGGAGCAGAAGGTATTGGATTATGTAGAACAGAAAGAATGTTTAACGCAAAAGATCGAATTGGATTGTTTGTAGATATGATTATGGCAAAAACAATTGAGAAAAGAAAACAAGTCTTAGAAAAATTAGGTGAATTACAAAAAAGTGACTTTTTACAAATTTTAAAAGCAATGGAAGGATATCCGGTAACAATAAGATTGCTAGATCCTCCATTACATGAATTTCTACCAAATCCAGAAGAACTTGCTGATAAATTACGAAAACTTGAACAACAAAATGCAACTACTGAGATTGAGAAAACAAAAATTATTTTGGAGCGTGCAAGAGATTTAGCTGAAATAAATCCAATGATGGGACATCGAGGAGTACGTTTAGGTATTACTTATCCAGAAATTTATGAGATTCAAATAAAAGCAGTTTTTGAAGCAGCAGCTGAATTAATACAACAAAAAGTTAATGCCAGACCACAAATAATGATTCCACAAGTTAGTAGCATTACAGAATTAAATATAATTAAAAAAATTTATAATTCAATAAAAGTAGATGCAGAAAAAAAATACAATATGAAAATCAAAATAAATTTTGGCACCATGATTGAAGTAGTCAGGGCTGCACTTACAGCTGACCAATTAGCAAGTACCGCAGAATTTTTCAGCTTTGGTACAAATGATCTTACACAAGGAACATTTAGTTTTAGCAGAGAAGATGCGGAAGGAACATTTCTTCCAGAATATTTAAACAAAGAATTACTTGAGATTAGTCCGTTTCAATCTCTTGATGTTAACGGAGTAGGTAGTTTAATGCAAATAGCCATTGAAAAAGGAAAAAAAATTAATCCCAAACTCGAAATTGGAATATGTGGAGAACATGGCGGAGATCCAAATTCCATTAATTTCTGCCACCATTCAGGCCTGGACTATGTTAGTGCGTCACCCCATAGAATACCTATAGCAATTGTCGCTGCAGCACAAGCAGCAATCTCAAAAGAATCTGGTTTTAAAAACAAAAAAACTGCTAAAAAGTCAAGCAAATCTTCTAAAAAGAAGCCAAAAAGACATTAGTTTTTGTTAAATGGTTTAAAACCGGTAATTTCCAAAGTAATTCTAAATGTTACCTCGAATAGATACCATAAAGCAATTGAGGACAAAGCTAGGAATTACTCAAAAAAAACTTGCAAGTATTGCTGGTGTTAGTACATCAATGATTAATCAAATAGAATCTGGACGTAGTCAGCCAAGCTATGAAACTGCAAAAAGAATCTTTGATAATTTAGCAGTTCTTGAAGGGCATACATCTCCACACAGAGCTGGAGATTTTTGCAGTAAAGATATTGTAAAAATTAAACCAACTAATACTTTGCATGACGCAATTGAAAAAATGCACAAATACTCTATTAGTCAGATACCAGTTTTTGATGGAAATATTCCAGTGGGTGTTGTATCAGATGATGGGATAATGAAACATTTAGCAGATGTTGGAGAATCTGAATTAAAACACGCAAAATTATCTGAAACGATGGATCCTCCTCCGCCCATAGTAGATTATGATACACCAGCACATGCACTAGTTCCGTTAATTAGATTTTCAAAATGTATTTTAGTTTCAAAAAAATCAAAGCTAGTTGGAATTATTACTGCATCTGATACTTTGAAAATGATGGAATAAAATGTCTAGTATTGGGATGATTATATTATGACATTGAGAAACATTCCCAATACAAGACTAATTAATCAATGAAATTGGTTGCTAATGATAATTGGGATTAATGAATCCAGTCAGCACGGTCAACATTTATTCAAGTAAAATTAATGGTAAAATTTCATTAACATAATCAACTTTTTTTGGCTTGTCCCCTTTTCCAAGTTTTAAACAATTATGGAATAATGAAGCTAGTACTAAGCATACAAAAACGAGTCCTTGAGCATAAACTAACTAAACTAAAAAACGAGCTCAATTCACTAGAGGAATAATCCTCTTTAATTTTTATTATTTTGGATGAGAACACAATTCTGCTAAAACATTGTTTAGGGATTTAGGATGAATAAAAATTACTTTAGTACCCTCTGACCCTGGTCTAATATTGCCTAGAAATTGAATCCCACAGCTTTCCATTCGCTCAACCTCATTTTCAATATTATTGGTGTGTAAGGCCACATGGTGCAATCCGGGACCCTTTTTATCCAAGAATTTCTTAATTGGACTCTCATCATTCATAGGTTGCATTAGCTCAATTCGTCCATTCTCTAAATGGATTATTGCAAGTTTAACGCCTTCGGATGCTACAGTCTCAAACTCGACTGAATCCACACCCAGGGCATTTTGGTATATTTTTGCAGCCTCCTCGACATTATTTACCGCAATTGCAATATGATCAATTTTCATTTTAGAACACCTTGTTTTCGTTAAAGGAGTTTAAATTTTTTTATTATTTTTTCAATTACAGAAGATCAAAATTAGGAAGTAATAATTTTCAGGAAAAATAGGAATCTATTCAGTGGATTGTTCTCTGGATTCTCTTTCTTGTTTTCTTAAAATTGACTGCTTTAATTCTTCATAGGATTCAAGATATTCTTTTTTCATCTGATTTTCAGGTTTTTTTCGATTGTTTTTGTTTTTTTGTTTAGCTTTTTTCATTTAAAACACTTCTTTAGGCCTGTACTCACCAAATACTTCACGAAATGTATTACTAATCTCTCCTGTTGTAGCATATGCCTTTACAGAATCAAGAATGTATGGCATCAAGTTTTCATCAGTATCTGCTACTGACTTCATTTTTGATAATGCTAGTTCTACTTTTTTATTATCCCTAGAACTACGTAATTTTTTGAGTGCTTGATGCTGCTGGATTTCTACTTTATCATCAATTCGAAGAAGTTCTTGTTTTGTAGGCTCTGCCTCTGAAAAGGCATTAACGCCTACAATTAATCTAGAATTATTGTCAATTTCTTTTTTTAGTCTGTAGGCATTTTGCTGAATTTCAGCTTGAAAGAATCCTCTTTCAATTCCTTTGATAGAGCCGCCCATTTTTTCAATTTTTTTCAAATACTTCCACACACCTTCTTCAATTTCATCACAGAGTTCTTCTAGATAATACGAACCGGCCATAGGATCTACAGTTCTTGTAACTCCGCTTTCATGAGCTACTATCTGCTGTGTTCGTAGTGCAATTTTGGCTGATTCTTGTGTAGGTAGTGCAAGTGCTTCATCTCTTGAATTTGTGTGCAGAGATTGAGTTCCCCCTAAAACTGCAGCAAGTGATTGAATTGCAACTCTAACAATATTATTGTCTGGCTGTTGTGCAGTTAATGATTCGCCACTTGTTTGAGTATGAAATTTTAATTGCAAAGATTTTGGATCCTTTGCATGAAACCTTTCTTTGAGTATTTTTGCATAAATTTTTCTAGCGACTCTAAATTTTGCAATCTCTTCAAATAATTCTATAGTACAGCAAAAAAAGAAAGATAATCTTGGTGCAAAATCATCAATCTTTAGTCCTCTATCAATACAAGTTTGGATGTATTCAATGGCATTAGCTAAAGTAAATGCAACCTCTTGAATTGCAGTAGCTCCTGCTTCCCTCATATGATATCCTGAAATTGAAATTGGATACCATTGGGGAACTTCCTTTGAGCAATATTGTATCATATCTCCAATTAGACGCATCGAAGGTATGGGAGGATAGATGTAGGTATTTCTTGCAATGTATTCTTTTAAAATATCATTTTGGGTTGTTCCTCGTAATTCTTTACTGGTAAATCCTTGTGATTGGCCAACTGCAATATAGTATGCAAGTAATGTCGATGCCGTTGAATTAATTGTCATCGAAGAGCTTACTTTTCCTAATGGAATTCCATCAAATGCAGTCATCATATCATCAAGGGACGCAATTGAAACTCCAACTTTTCCAACCTCACCTTCTGCTTGATGAGAATCAGGATCATGGCCAATTTGAGTAGGAAGATCAAAAGCCATACTAAGACCTGTTTGACCCTTTTCTAGCATAAACTTGAAACGCGTGTTTGTTTGGGCTGCATCCCCAAATCCAGAATACTGTCGCATTGTCCAAAATCGTTCACGATACATTTCCTTATGAATCCCTCTAGTAAATGGATATTTTCCAGGTTCTTCTTTTTTAATTTTCTTTGGTACTTGATAATATGGTTTAATTGGAATTTCAGAATCTGTATAGTAAGATTTTTTTGTTTGAGGTTTTGCCTTTTTCATAATAATCACTTTGTAATATTTTTTGAAATTTTATCTGCTGCTTCAAACGGATTCATTTTTTTTGATTGAACTTGTGATACATATTTTGAATAACCATTACCTGCTGCAAACATTGAATCAATTTTATTTTTAATATTATTTAAAACAATATCTTTTAATTCAGATTCCAAACGAAGTTTTTCATTCTCATTTTTTGTTTTTTGTTTTTCCTTCATCATTTTTAACAAAATTTTTGAAAATTCTAATATTCCTTGTGATGATTTGGTAGAGGTCATCAAGATTTTAGGGTTTTTTTGTGAATCTCCGATATAATTTTGAACTGCTTGGAAAAGCTGTAATGCTCCAGATAAATCACTTTTATTTACTACATAAATGTCCCCAATTTCTGTTAGTCCTGCTTTGATTGTCTGAATATTATCACCTGTATGAGGATTAAACACAACTACAGTAATGTCTACAATTTTAACAATTTCAATTTCCGTCTGACCTGCACCAACACTTTCTATAATTATAGGATCAAACCCAGCATATTCCAGAATTCTGATGCTGTTTCTAAGGGAGTTAGATATAGCTCCAGTAGCTCCCCTTGATGCAATGCTTCGAATATAAGTGCCTGAATCAGTTGACTCTGTCATTCTAACTCTATCCCCTAGAATTGCACCACCAGTAACATGACTTGTAGGATCTATTGCTAAAACTGCAGGCTTTGTTCCAAGTTTTTTTAGATGCAAAACAGTTTTGTTAATCAATGAACTTTTTCCTGCACCAGCTGGTCCTGTAATTCCGATTATCATTGCTTTTCCAGAACTTTTGAATATTTTTTTAATTAAAACACGAGCCTCTTTTGGATCATTTTCAATTATTGATATTGCCTTTGCAATAGCTCCCCGTTTTCCCTTTTTTAAACCAGGTATAAGATCCAATTATTTGATATTTCTTTTTCCTACAATAAAATCTTGCAGGTAAGACTCATGATCATAGATTACTGAATATTATTGGGGGTTTAGGTTCATTTGGAGCATGAATTTCTGTTTTTATTCCAATTTTCCCAAATTCATCATGAACAAGTACTAGTGTCACTGGATTAATTTTCCAACCATATTTTGGAACAGATGAAAAAGGTACTCTTTCAGAAAATTCTGATCCTAAATAATTTCTTTGAAAAGATTCTTCCATCCCTAATATTTCAAGAATTGCAGATTGGGTGTTATTTGAATTATCTATAAAGGTAATTTCCACATATCCCTCTTCCTCAAGATATACTGCATCTACAAAAAATGTGTTAGAGTATAGGTCTCTATCAATAGAATAGTATTCTATTAAAAATAAAACTGATAAAACACCTAAGAAAATAATTAAAATTAAAAATATGGATTTACGAGTCATAAAATCAATTAGGAAAATTCACTTCTTATGTGTCGTAAAAATTTTGAATTAATTCTAATTCTCTCAATTGTTTGCGCCAAAGTCATTTCCGTTCCTGGTGACGGATTCTTCTTAAAGAAATTTTTAATTTCTTTTTGCATGGTGTCATCTGCAAATAACGAAATGCTTGCTACAATTCTATTTGCAATTGGGTTGCCTTTACCAAATTTTTTACTTAATGATTTCCAGTTTTGTTTAAGCCAAGGCCACATGAAGGTTTTAGCATAAGGATTACTTGCAGTGCGAATTATTGGCAAAGCAAGATTTTGAGAGCGAACCTCCTTACCTAAGATAAATTTGAGCGTTTTTAGGAGGATTTTTTCATTTTTAAAGAAACATAGGGCTGAAAGTATGCGTAATTTTTCTTCTTGGGTCGGTGATTTTCTATAAAGGCAAACTAGTTTTTCAAAAATTTCTTCATCACCTGTCCATGCAACGAGTGAAAAAATTACTTCAAGTAAATCTGGCTTAATTGTAATTTGTTTTTTTATATATGCATTAAATCTCTTGTTTGCTTCGTCTAAAATTTCTTTATCATTTAATTTTCCAAGTACAGTAATTACCATTGCTCTAAGCAATGTATCTGTATGTTTTTCATCTTTTTTTGCATCCCATCCAAGCCTATCAAAAAGATGTCTAAAATAATTCTGAGAATATTTTTTTATATCATCTACAAAAGATTCGTGAAATGATAGAAAATAAAGAAAATTAAGATTATTTGCTACATTAACACATGAAAGATAATTTTCTTCGTCTACATATGCTTCTGAAAAATCAAGATATGTAGAAATACTCTCATTTCCTGAAACACAAATTGCAAAAAGATCATTTTGTATATTCCACCTATCAATATGTTTTATCTGCTTGTTTTCAACAAGTGGTTTTAATATTGATAGTAGATCTTCATCATACTTTACTCGCAAAAAACCTTGTTTAGATGAATTAACTAGCGGGAGCAGTTTTTTGACAAGATTAATTGATAAAGATTTTTTCTGCATAAATTTTTGAACGTAGTTATTTGCAGTTCCAACAGATACTGGAATTTCCCAAGTGCCTTTTTGATATTTTTTATCAGGTTCAAGCAAAAATCTTTTTTGCGTCAACAAAAGTTTAGAGTTTTTCTTTTTAACGTCTAATAGCGGAAATCCAACTTGGCGAATCCAGCTATTCATCATTGATTTTACTGGTTTTTTTGATACTTTGCCAATTGCAACCCAAAGATCATGGCCTGTTGCATTTTGATACTTGTGTTTTGTAAGATAAAGATGCAACCCATCTCTAAATTTTTTTGAGCCAACAAACTTTTCAAGCATTCGTAAAATACATCCACCTTTATCGTAGCTAATACTATCAAAAATTTCTCTAATCTCAGAAGGTTTTCTTACCTTAACATCAATAGGATGAGATGTTTTTAGTCCATCAAGCATCATGGCAGCATTCATTGAGGTTTCTAAGAATTGGTCCCAAAGATCCCATTCTGGATAAAATTCATGAACTATTTTTGTAGCCATATAGGTGGCGAAACTCTCATTTAGCCACAAATCATTCCACCATTTCATAGTTACTAGATTTCCAAACCATTGATGCGCTAATTCATGAGATATTACTTCGGCGATGAATTGTTTTGTTTTAGTTGATGAGGTTTTTGGATCATAAAGCAAAATTGTTTCTCTAAATGTAATTGCTCCCCAATTTTCCATTGCACCGGCTGCAAAATCTGGCACAGCAATCATGTCAAGCTTCGGCAGAGGGTATTTTATTCCAAAATATTTTTCATAACTTTTTAGGAATTTTTTTGTAAAGTCAAGTGCAAGTTTTCCTTTGGATTTATTCCCTTTTGTTGTAACAATTCTAACTAGTACTTTTCCTAGTTTACTTGAAAGAAATTCAAATTCCCCTACTCCTAGATAGATAAGATAAGTAGACATTATTGGAGTTCTAGAAAATTTATACACATGCTTATTGCCCATTTTTTTCTTTGAGATAACAGGCATGTTAGAAATAGCTGTGAGGTTATTATCTGCAATAATTGTTATATCAAATGTTGCTTTTGCAAGTGGTTCATCCCAACAAGGAAATACTCGTCTTGCATCTGCTGCTTCAAATTGAGTAGTAGCAAGATATTTTTTTCTACCGTTGCTATCTTTGTATTCACTTTTGTAAAAACCTAATAATCGATCATTTAGTGTTCCAACAAAATCGATGCAAAGTTGCGCCTGCCCGTTAATCTTCTGAGATAAATGAATTACAAGTAATTCATTTTTTTCATCAATTTTTGGTTTAGCCTTTATTATTTTATCTTTATAGAGAACATGACATTTTTTTATTTTTAGCTCAGAGGAGTTTAGCGAAATTATACCAGTAGGTTTTGAGATCTTTATGTCAATAACTTCTTTTCCTTGGAATGAAAAATTCCTAAAATTTGGTTCAAATTCTAAAGAATAGTTTACAGGTTTAATCATGATTATCTTAGAAATGAAAAATTTACTCTATTTGTCCTTTTCATGTAGTGGTATTGATCCAAAATGCAACGAAAAAACATCCTAATTTATTGCCCAAAATTAAACAAATTCAAAATGTAATGATTTTTTTGAGATTCTATTTTTAGATGTTTTTATTCAAATTCAACAAAGATTTTAAGTTCTCAGATCATATTTGATAAATATGAAACAAAAAGCTGCCTCTAGAAGTATCAAAATCCTAGTAGCAAAATTAGGCCTCGATGGGCATGATAGGGGCGCACTAGTCCTATGTAGGGCCTTTAGAGATGCGGGAATGGAGGTAATTTATTCTGGATTATTTGCCACCCCAGAAAGAATTTCTCAAATAGCTGAGGATGAGGATGTTGATGCAATTGCACTTAGTCTTTTAAATGGAGCTCACAATACACTATTTCCTCGAGTTGTAAAGGCGTTACAAAAAAAGGGAATCAAGGATGTACTAGTAGTTGGTGGAGGAGTAATTCCAGAGGATGACAAAGACGGTCTTGTCAAGGCTGGAATATCAGGAGTTTTTGGACCTGGAACGCCACTCTCATCAATAATTGAACATATTACAAGCGGTGTATCTAAGCTAAGAAAAATATAATTTAATTTTCATAAAGGTTATTCGGTAGAGTCAGGCCACATCATTTTGCGCATTTTCTTTCCAACTTGTTCAATTTGATGTGATTCCAAGGTCTTCATATAACGATCAAAAGCATTTTTGCCATTTTTTTGATAGTCACTTAACCACTCTTCATTGAAGGTTCCATCTTTAATCTGATCCAAAACTTTTTTCATTTGTTTTTTATTTTCTGAGTTCATTACAACTGGACCACGTGTTAGCCCTCCATATCTTGCGGTTTCACTAACTCGTCTATACATACCACCAATTCCATACCGCTGAATCATATCGACAATTAATTTTAATTCATGTAAAACCTCAAAGTATGCTATTTCAGGTTGATACCCAGCCTCTACAAGTGTTTCAAATGCATTAGTTATCATAGATGCAGAGCCTCCACAAAGATCAGCTTGTTCACCAAACCAATCTGTTTCAACTTCCTCTTTGAATGTAGTTTGAATTACTCCAGCTCTTGTACTGCCTATTGCTTTTGCAATTCCTAATGTTCTATCCCATGCAGTTTTAGAATAATCTTGATTCACAGCTACAATAGATGGAGTTCCAAATCCATCAAGATATGTCTCTCTAACTTTAGAGCCAGGTCCTTTTGGAGCCACCATAATTACATCAACGTTATTTGGGGCTAGAATCCATTTCCAGTGAATCGCTGCTGCATGTGAAAAAGAAAGTGCATTTCCTTCAGAAAGATGTGAAGCAATTTCTTCTTTGTAAATTTTTGATTGGATCATATCAGGAATTAAGACATGAATAATGTCTGCCTCTTGGCATGCTTTTGAAACAGTCATTACTTTATGGCCGTCATTTTGTGCTTTTTTCCAGCTAGTGCCCCCTTCTTTTAACCCCACAATTACATTTAGTCCAGAATCTTTCATGTTATTTGCTTGGGCATCACCTTGGATTCCATATCCTATGACTGCAATTGTCTGATTTTTTATAGGATCCAGGCGTACATCCTCATCCTTCCAAGTTTTTACCATGGTAGCCATCAAAGTATTGCAAATTTAAAGTCTTTTGGCTTTGAAATGTCTGGAAAAAATTACAAACAATTTCTTAACTAATTTTAGAGTAATATTACATAGATGGCAAAAAGCCTCAAGGAGAACAAATTTCAAGAAAAAGCTGCTTTCATTTTAAATGATGTAGCAGAGGTAGTGCTGGATTGGAATTTAGGAAATCTAACAAATGATGAGGCTATAAAAAAAATCAATCATGCTTTTGCCAAGCAAGATTTGTTAACTTGAGATTTACCTAAAGAAATTCTTTGTTTGGAAAAAAATACAAACAATTTCTTATGTTCTTGTATGCCATAATACTATTGAACGAGATTACACCGTTACCTGTTTTTTAGGTAGTTGTGTTTCATTTGTTACTCGTTCTTTTTTTCCACTTTAGGTTTGTAATTTTTTCCTATTTTTTGTATTTGTTCTTATGAGGATCTCTACTTCTTGCCTATGCTCTGGACAATATAGCTCTACTTTTTTACATTCAGGACATCTCAGGTACTTTCTATAGTCAATAGACTCTATGTCAAATTGTAATTTTTCTACTCCATCCCACCATTTTTCAGTCATAATACCGCTGAAAAATTCATTACTTATAGATCCTTCTATCAAATTCTACTTTAAATTCTGTTTTCCCCCTAATTTAGATGGAAATTATCTTATTGCAAGTTAGACATTTTACTTTTACAGCACTATCTTCAAGGCGCTCAAATTTCTTTGAACCGCACCCAGGACAAATAGGACATGCCCTTAATCCTTTCATTTAAAACTCCTGGGGTTTTGTATCAGTTTTCAATATTGTCTTAATTCTCTGAACACCATTAATGCGTTTAATAATTTTTGAAACCGAAGAAGGAACAAGACTTTCCCATTCTTTGTCTTGACCTATCATTTGTCTTATTATTGTTCCATTATATCTGGTTCTCTCTAGGAATTTAGGCGAAGTCACGTTGTATCCAAAATCACCTAGAAGCATCTTGACATAATCATTTCCACTGTATACTTTATCAAAATGTGGCAGAGAAGATTTGAGATATGAAGGCCAAGTTGCCACATTAAATTGGTTTTCGACTGCAATAATATAGCAACGGTTAAGATCAATATTGTTTTCTTTAAATGATTGATGAATCATTTCAATTCTTTCACCAGAGGTAAAAGGATCTTTTTCAATGTAATTGAATTGTAAGCCAGTAAGAGCAATAATTATTTCATCACACTCTTTTAGAATTTGTTTAACTAGATCTAGATGACCTAAATGAAAGGGTTGAAATCTACCCATCATTAAACCACGCATAACAATATTGTAATTTTGAATTAATTAAATGTGTAAGTTCTTTTCAGGTATTGATAATTGAATATTTCAAAACAGAACTACTATCAACGGGACCTTTATCGCACTTCACAATAAATCCGTGTAAATCCTCAAGTAAATTTATTTTCCCAGTTTTTTCATCTTTAAAGCTAAAATTAAACACATCCTGATTAATCACCCCACAAACGGTTGGCTCGACTATTTCCCCATCATATTTTTGATCAATCGTTACTGCAATAACTGATTCTTTTTGAACTCGGATATCTTCAATAAAGTAAATGGTTCTAGTTTGATGTGGACACCATCCACTTAGAAAGGCGTCAACCATATTTCTATTACTACAATCAATATCAGTTACAGGATAAAGTTCTGCAGAGTAAATTTTTGTTGGATTTTCAAGTGAATTTAATCTAAACTTTAGCTCTTCAACTTCGTCTTTGAGCTGAAAAATTATTGCTGCCGAATTTACTTCTGAAGATATAGATGGATAACTATCAGGTATTAATCCATACTTTAATTGCTGGAAAAAACTAAAAAGCATGCTCAATGGATTTGATGAATTTTTATCCTCGTCGGCAAAGGCCGCAGTAATTGAGCTTACCACTCCAACAATCATTGCGATTCCTATGGCAAATAGAATTCTTGATTTAGGCCCCATTAAGGAACAAAAGGCGATATTTTACTAAAGGAGGAAGGAAAATTGCCCCTCAAATTAGTTCCATAATGGCAATAAAATCATAGAATTTTTCCATGCCCAAGAATTCTTATGGTTGAGGATTCTGGTTTTAAAATTACACAGATTTCATTTTTATCACATACAACTTGCTTTTCGAATTCTAAAACAAGGGGCTCAATAGATTTGAATTTTGCAGCTTTAATTTGCATTCCAATACTTGCTAGACACATTTGATTTTCAGCAATTGGGTTTTTGTAAAAAGGGTTTTGTTTAAAATCAAGTTTAATTTCATTTTGAATATTTTGATTAAGATCTTCACATAGATAGTCCCCTCGGTTAACCTCGTCTATCTTTATGCCTTTTACTGATAATCCGACTCTAGCTGGGGACATTGCTTCTTCAACTGGATCATCATGCATCTGAATTGATTTGATCATCACATCTTGGCCACCAGGAAATAATTTTAAATTATCATATTGTTTTAGCTTTCCTTGTGTGACTTTACCTAATACTACAGTTCCTACACCTTTAACATCAAAACAATGATCAATTACAATTTTTGTTTTGCCTTCACTTGGTTTTGGAGAAATATTGTTAATTTCTTGTTTAATATCTGCAGATTTTACACGTTTGTATCGCTCTAGTACAGTTCCTTTAATCATCGCATTTAATCTATTTTCATCAACTTCGTATGTATGGCTTAGTATTCCATCTGTTTTTTTTAGCATATCTAATGCAATAATTTGTTCTCCAGTAAATTTGTCTAAAGATGCAACATAGAATATTACATATTCTGCCAAGTTGATTGCTTGAAATAGTGGCTGTATTTTATCAGGAAACCCATTTGGAGTAACCCATGTTCTAATAATATCAGATTCTTTTTTATCATATAATGTAACATCAGTAGAGGTTCCTTTTTTGCCAAAATCATTGGCTATAGATTGTTCTCCTAGCACTACAAAGTTAACTGACTTTACCATGCTTAATAGATATCAGATGATTTCATTTTAAGCGTTGGTTTTTTAATAAATTATGGAAATGATTTTAGGGTGACAGCATAACTTGCAAACCGATGGTTT
The DNA here is from genome assembly GCA_035620615.1 of Nitrosopumilaceae archaeon. Classification (GTDB taxonomy): domain Archaea; phylum Thermoproteota; class Nitrososphaeria; order Nitrososphaerales; family Nitrosopumilaceae; genus CSP1-1. Next base: position 140,762 of record DASPGM010000005.1, read on the forward strand.
TGTGGATAAACTTTAATTTGAATAATTTTGCTAGATGTATTACCACTAATGCCAAATAATCCTAAAGGGTTGTTGACCAAACCATATTTGTGAGATTCTTTTAAAACTTCATCAATTGGGCTGTAGTAATTTTTGACTTTATTTCGAACAATTTTTTGTATAAATTTTCCATATTTTTTCATTCCTAAAATATCACTTGGAAGAGAAGATCCAAAAAAGTAAACACTCTCAATAATTTGCTTATTTTTAGGATTTTTGGCTAGTTTTTTTATTGTACTTAGAATGACTTCGGTTCCAAGTGAATGACCAATTAATCTAATCTTTATTTTTGGATTTTTTTTCTTATAGTCTATTATGAATTGTGAGAGGTTGTATCCATTGGATTTGGCAATTTTTTGGCCAATGCGTAGTGCCTTTAGTGCCGATTTTTTTAAATGAGCCCCTTTTGTGTTAGAGTCATAAGTATATCCAATAACGGGATTAATGTATCCTAATTGCTTGAGTCGTTTTTTAGCAATGATAAATTTCTGCAATGCCCCCTCCCTATCATTTCGTAGTCCATGAATCATAATCACAAATTCTTTTTTTCCTGATAATATTTGAAAAGTTTTTTTTGGATAAATAAAATAAAATTTATTTTTTATTTTTTTTCCATTTGATAAATCATAAAATCCCCTTGTAGAAATTCTAGGTATATTTTTTGAATTCAATTAAGTTAATTTCCTAAATTTTTCTTATGTTTTTCAATATCAGACTGCTCTATCTTTACAAATAACGGCGAGGATGCTCCTAAAACATGTCCATCCTTAATTGGTAGTGTTGATATTTTATCCCAACTTTGTTCAGATACATTACCCTTCATTCCCAATTGAATCCAAATTTTTTGAGCAGATTCTGGAATAAATGGATAAAGGGAAATTGCAAGACTGTGAACAGCATTAGCTGAAAAATAAACACAGGTGTTAGCACCCTTGTCATTTTTCCAAGGTTCCTTGTGTTGAAAGTATTGGTTAAAGTGAGCAGAAAATTCTAAGATTTTTTTTAGGGCACGATCCAGATGGTTTTCCTCCATTAAACTGCCTAGCTCAGTCGGAAAATTTTTAATTTTTTCTTGTACGTCTTTATCTAACTGATCAAGTTTTCCCATAGGAGGAATTTTACCAGCAAAGCTTTTTTGCGTAAATCCTAATGCTCTATTTACAAAGTTTCCTAAATTACCTATAAGTTCTGAATTAATTTTTGTAGCAAATTCATCCCAATCAAAATTAATATCATCTTGAGAATATGGATTAATAGATATTAAATAAAATCTCAAATAATCTGCTTGGTATAATTTTAGAAAATCTTTTAATCCAATATACCAATTCCTACTTTTTGAAATCTTTTTTGATTGTAGTGTAAGATGGCCCCTAGTTGGGATATAATCAGGAAGTTTGTATTCTTCACCAATTCCAATTCTCATTGCAGGCAAAAACAAATAGTGATGATAAACAATGTCTTTTCCAATAAAATGATAGATATCAGCTGAATTCCAGAATTCTTTACCATCAATTCCTTTATCATTAAGAAATTTCATTGCTGTTGAAATGTAAGCTAAATGATTATCAAACCAACCATAAAATACCTGCCCTTGTGAGCCAGGTATTGGAACACCCCATGAGATATCTCTAGTTATATCCCAGTCAATTAAACCAGAATTTATCCAATTTTGAACATATTTTTTTACATCTTTTTGAAGATGTGGTGCATTATCAAGATATTTGTTAAGTTGTTCTGAAAAATTTTTTAATTTGAAAAAAAAATGTTTGGTTTTTTCTTTTACTGGGGTTTGCCCACAAATAGAGCAGTGTGGGTTTTCTATTTGTTCTGGAACACGACCACATTTTTCACATAAATCCGAATATTGTTCTTCTGCTTTACAATAAGGACAAGTTCCTATAACATATCTATCAGGTAGAAATTTTTTATCATTATTACAATAAAACTGAATAATATCTGATTCATAAATATGACCTGCATCTTTTAATTTTTTAAAAACACTTTGGACAAATTCAATATTTTCTTTTGAGCTTGTTTTATAGAAAAGATCAAAACCAATGTTAAATGCAGAAAAATCTTCATAATCACGTTTATTCCAATATGCTACATATTCCTCTGGGCTTTTTCCTTCTTTTTCTGATTGAATAAGAATCGGAGTACCATAATCATCTGATGCACAAATATAGTATGCTTCAACCCCTTTTTGTTTTAGAAATCTTGTTGTTACATCTGCAGGCAAATAGGTAGATGCGACATGTCCTAAATGGATCTCGCCATTTGAGTATGGCAGAGCGCTAGTAATAATTGCCTTGTCTTTCATGATACTGGATTTTTGAATATTAACTAACTTAAGTATAATCCTAAAGAGTGCCCGTACTGAAAAGGAGAATTGTTAAAGGCACGAGATTGAGAGTTATCAGTACGGAACCCTGCCTATAATAAAAATTCATTAAATAAACTGTTTATGCACTTGGGGATCTAGATTATAGGCTACGAGTTTTAGTTACAGATTAGCTGATTCATTTAGTTCCAGCTATTCATGTATCGAAGTTGCTCTGGGGTTAGCTTATCTATTTTTACATTCATTGCACCTAATGCATCAAATGCAATTTGTCTGTCAATTTCTTTGGGAACTGGAATAACTTTATTTTCCATTTTTTTATGATTTTTTAAAATATATAGAATCGAACCAAGTTGGTTTGAAAATGACTGTGCCATAACTTCTGCAGGATGCCCTTCAGCTGCAACTAGATTTGCAATTCTGCCCTTACCTATTAGATAGATTTTCTTTCCGTTTGATAAAGTACATTCGTCTAGATTTGGCCGAATTTCCCTTACTGATTTTGATTTTTTAAGTAAAAAGTCTGCATCTACTTCGACATCAAAGTGACCAACGTTTCCAACAATTGCACCATTTTTCATTTTTAATAGATGTTCTTTTCTAATTACACTAGTCATTCCTGTACATGTTACAAAGATATCACCAACTTTAGCAGCATCTGCCATTGGCATTACATCATAACCATCCATATGAGCTTCTAGAGCTTTTACAGGATCCACTTCAGTAACAATAACTTTTGATCCCATTCCATGTGAACGTGCAGCAACTCCTTTTCCTACCCAACCGTATCCAACTACGACAACTCTTTTTGATGCAAACATTAGATTCATTGCTCTAAGATAACCATCAATTGTACTCTGTCCAGTACCATATCGATTATCAAACATGTGCTTTGTATCTGCATCATTTACTGCAATTACAGGATAACGAAGCTTGCCTTGTTTTTCTACTGCTTTAATTCTATTAACTCCAGCTGTAGTCTCTTCGGTAGCACCTAGAATTTTTAATGATTGATTTTGTTTTCCAAAGTGAGCTTTAATATTCAAATCAGAACCATCATCAGTAAGAATTATTGGTTTATGATTCAAAACTTGTTGAAGACACCAGTCATATTCTTTTGCTGTTTGACCAGCCCATGCATACATATGAATTCCTTGAGATGCTAAAAATGCCGCAATATCATCTTGAGTTGTCAGAGGATTTCCTCCACAGGCAGCAACCTTGGCACCTAGCTCTTTTGCCCCCATCAACAGTACCGATGTCTCTTTAGTAATATGTAAGCAAAATCCCAATGTTACTCCTTTTAGCGGTTGAGACTTTTTTAGACGATTTAGCGTATTGTCTAAAATTTGCATATGGCTTCTTGCCCATTCATAGGAAATTTTTCCTTTTTTTGCAAGTTTAGGATTTTTAATTTTACTCAATATTTCATCACAGTAGATCAATAGTATAAAATTCTATCATAATATTATGATAATCTAAATATGTGACAAGTTTAGTAAATTTTTAGATGGCATGGAAAAAAGTTGCTGAAAAAGATTCGATTGCAGTTGGAAAAGGAAGAGAGTTTAAGGTTGATGATAAAAAAATTGCCATTTTTAATCAAGATGGGTATCATGGCATAGACGCCATTTGTGTTCATCAGGATGGCCATATTGCTCCTGGAAAATTAGAGGGGGATATTGTTGAATGTCCATTACATTTTTGGCATTATAACATCAAAACAGGCAAATTAATGGACTATCTAAAAGATGTTACACTTCAAACATACAAAGTGGAAGCAAGAAAAGACGGGATCTACGTTGATGTTTAAATTTGACATAATTTTTATGATTAACCCATTTTAATCAAATTAATGAATAAATTTCTAGATGAGATTAAAAATCAAGATTATATTGCAATTACAAAAAAAATTGAAGTTTTTCTTAAAAATCAAGTTGCAACAAGTAATACAAATGGTCTGATTTTAGGCCTAAGTGGCGGAGTTGACTCTGCCGTAATTGTCCATCTATGTTCTAGAGTACTAAAAGAAAAAACACTTGCATTAATTATGCCTGATACAAAAATATCACCAAAAGAAGAAACGGAAAATGCTATAAAAATTATTGAAAAATTAGGAATTGAATACAAACTACTTGACATCAATCCAATAATTTTGGAATATTCAAAATACATTATACCGAATGAACGTGCGTTAGGAAATTTAAGAGCACGAATTAGAGCAAGTCTACTGTATTATTATGCAAATTCAAATAATTTACTAGTTGTTGGTTCAAGTGATAAAAGTGAATTTCTCATTGGATATTTTACAAAATTTGGGGATGGAAGCTCAGACATTCTTCCTATTGTTTCACTTTATAAAACCCAAGTAAGAGAGCTTGGACGATTTTTGGGAATACCAGAAAATATCATTTCACAAAAAAGCAGCCCAAATTTATGGAAAGGGCAAACCGCTGAAAATGAAATTGGTATAAAGTATGAAGAAATCGATATAATTTTATACTGTCTTTTTGAAAAAAAATTCTCAGTAGAAGAAACCGTAAAGGAAACCAGTATTGAAAAAAACATAGTTGAAAAAATCTACCAGATGTACAAAACAAGCGAACATAAGAGAATAACTGCAGCAAGAATATGATGAAAGGAATTAAAAAATGAAGATCCATGACACGCTATCTAAAAATGAAAAAGAACTGGATACTTCTTCTAAAGTTAGAATCTATCTATGTGGAGTCACAGTATATGATGAATCACATATTGGGCATGCAAGAACTATAATTATTTTCGAGGTATTGCGTCGATATTTAGAATCTAAGGGAATAGAGGTAGAGTTTATTCAAAACTTTACCGATGTAGATGACAAAATTATCAATAAAGCAAAGCTAGAAAATTTGCGTGCGTCAGCAATTAGTTCACGATATATTGAAAAATACTATAATGATTTTGATGATCTAAATATTATTAGAGCAACAAAATATCCTCGAGCCACAGAGCATATTCAAGATATGCTAGATTTAATTCAAGATTTACTCAAAAAAAATATTGCATATGTTTCTAAAAATGGGGTGTACTTTTCGGTTTCAAAATTTCCTGGATATGGAAAACTGTCAAAGAAAAAAATTGATGAACTTTTGGTAGGTGCAAGAGTAGAAGTTGATCAAGATAAGAAAGATCCCCTTGATTTTGCATTATGGAAATTCTCAAATGATGATCCTTCTTGGGATAGTCCATGGGGCAGAGGAAGACCAGGATGGCATATTGAATGCTCTGCAATGAGTATCAAGTATCTTGGTGAGAACTTTGAAATTCATGGGGGTGGAAGAGATTTGATTTTTCCTCATCATGAAAATGAAATTGCACAATCAGAATCATATACAGGAAAACCTTTTGCAAAAATTTGGATGCATGTAGGAATGATTACAATAAATGGAGAAAAAATGTCAAAATCAAAAGGCAATATCAAATCTATACGCTATGGATTGGAAAATTGGGGGCCTAATATTATTCGATTATTTTGTTTGTCAGGACATTATTCAAAACCTATAGATTATTCTGAAGAACTATTACAAGAAAATATTACAAAGTGGCGGCAAGTTGAATCAGCTTTTTTTGAAATGAAGCTTGCAGTGGGAACCGGAGATACAATACAGATTAAAAATAATATTAAAGAGTCTCAAAAAAAATTTGAGTTTGCGTTAGAAAATGATTTGGATACGCATCTTGCCGTACAAGAATTTTTTAAATTTGTAAATCAGATAAACCAACTTGCAGCCTCAGATTCCTTAACAAATACAATAGCTAGTGATGCATTACCATATTTTGAAAAAATGGCAAATATTTTAGGATTAGTGCTTCCAAAGATTTCTGAAGAAGAAATTAGTACAATAAATGAACTTATCAAAAAGCGAGAGTTACTTAGAGTTGAGAAAAAATTTGCTGATGCAGATATGATTAGAGATCAGATATCCAAGATGGGCATCGTGTTAATTGATCATAAAAATAGGACTACATGGATGAAAAAAGAAGAAATAAAATCCGAGAAACAATAAAACTAAATTTATTTTCTCAAATTTTTATGCCAAAGATTTCGTCTTACAGCCAATAATGCAAATGTTGGGAGTACAAAATACATTCCTATATTTAACAAAATAATTCCTATACCATAAGAAAGTACTTCACTTTCTGAATCAATATCAACATAATTTAGAATAGAAAGTGAAGTAATCATAGGAGTAATCGTAATCTTTACTGCTTCCTTGAAAATTGGATTTTCACGCTCAATATCGGCTATGGTTGGAGAAAATGAATAGTAAAATTGGTTAAATCCATCCATAAAGATACTTCCAGAGTTAGTTTGAAGCAATGTTGTGTCTCTTAACTCTCTAAGCGATTGTACTTGGATGGCAAGCTCAGAACCATATGTAGCTGTAGCAATTAGACATCCTCCACCTGAATTATTTTTAGTAGCTTCACAATACCCCTCGACCCATATTGTACCAGGTCCACATTCACCTGTTGGTGGTTCTGGCGGTTTTTCTTTAACAGGTTCTTGTTCTGATACCCCTACTGCCTCGTAGATAGTGTAGCCAGGATAATTTGTATCAAACCATTCTTTGTAGGCAGGCTCTGTGTTATATCTATTAATGTAATATTGCGGATCTTGCTTTGGATCTACAAATGATAAAATTGGTTTTGTAGAATTTACAGTAAAGGCTCCAGGAATTGCTAACTCTATAGCTTCTTCAATTGTATAATCGGGATAATTTGTATCAAACCATTCTTTGTAGGCAGGCTCGGTGTTATATCTGTCAAGATAATATTTTGCTCCTTGTTTTGGATCTACAAAGTCTGGAATATTTTTAATTGGTTCTTTTTCTTTTTCAGGAAGAGTCTTTGTGCTAGTTTCAGAAGATGGGGAGCTAGTACCAATGGAGTTTATTGCTGATACTCTATAGTGATAAATTGTATCAGATTTGAGTCCAGTATGAGAAAAGGTAGTGCTTCTACCAGCATCAGCTGAAAGTACATTAAATGCACCATTTTCTATTTTTACTTCGATTTTATATCCAGTAATTGTTTTTCCACCATCGTTTGTCGGGGCCTTCCATGAAAGATTAATTTGATTTTGAGATACAGCGGTAGCAATTAGTGAAGTAGGGGGATTTGGTTTAGTATCTGGTTGTGGCGGAGTAGAGCTTGCAGTAGGAGTTGCAGATGCTTCATTAGAAGCACTACTGGCCCCTACGGTATTAACTGCATAAACTTTGTATGTATAAGTAACGTCAGGGGTACGTTCTACATGTGAATAAGTTTTAGAGGTACTTCCCGTATTTGATGTGAGTGTAACATAATTTCCTGTACCAACTTTAACATCTATTCTATATCCAGTTATTGGGCTTCCACCATCATTTACTGGTGCATTCCAAAGCAAGTTAATTTGTATAGGAGAAACAGCCGTAGCTGTAAGACCAGTAGGTGCACCAGGAACTTTGAATTGAGATGGGGGTTTTGAAGAAAGAGTAGGAGTGGCAGTAGCTGTGTTTGAAACATCGGTACTTGTGCCCATACTGAATCTAGCTTTAACCACATAAGTGTACGAGGTTCCGGTTGTAAGTCCAGTAAGAGTGTAGCTCGTATTTTTATCGTTGGTTTCTTTTACTGTATCATAGACTCCTGGGGAAAATTGTTTTTGGATTGTATAACCAACTATATTACTGCCATATGTTTGGGATGGAGCAGTCCACGTAAGTAAAATTTCAGTTGGCGAGATATCGTCAGCAACCAAATTAGTTGGAATTGTAGTATGAATTGGTTTGGCAGATACAACACTTGATGCAACACTAGTTCCCGCAGGATTAATTGCATAAATCCTATAGCTATACTGTGTGTTCTCGGTTAGATCATTATGAGTGTAAGTTATACTTAGACCAGGATCAGCTAGAACAGTATAGTTTCCTGAAGTCTTAAATTCTATTTTATAACCTGTAACGTCAGGGCCATCATTGGGCAAAGGCTCTGCCCAAGATAATACAATTTTTGTTGGCCCACCAGATTCTGCTTTAAATGATCTTGGTGGATTTGGAGCAATATTTTGAGTTGGAGAAGTGGAAGTTGTTTTTGGAGTTGCTGTAGATTCGTTTGAAGTGGAACTTGTTCCAACTGAGTTTATAGCAGAAACTTTGTATGTGTATTTAGTGTTGGTTGTAAGACTTGAATGTGTATAGGTAGTAACTGTGTTACCAGTATTTGCAACAAGTGTAGTGTAAGAGCCACTTTCTATTTTTACTTCAATCTTGTATCCAATTACAGGTGGACCATTATTTGATGCAGGCTGAATCCAAGTTAGCTTGTTTGATGTTGAAGAAATATCTACTGCACTAAGCGAAGTTGGGGAATTTGGAGGAATGTTTTCAAGAGGTTGAGAACCTGGTTTTGGAGTAGCTACTGCCTCAGAAGATGGGGAACTTGCACCAATCGAGTTAATTGCAGATACACGATAAATGTAGGTAGATTGCGTAGTCAGCCCGGTATGAGAATATTTTGTAGTTGCATTCCCAGTATTTGCAACCAAGTTAGTATAAGAGCCGTCTGCAGTCTTGTATTCAATTTTATATCCTGTGATAGCAGAACCACCATTATTTTGTGGTGTAGACCAGAATAGATCTATTCGTGTAGGAGATACATCAAAAGCCTGGAGATTAGTAGGTTTGTCTGGAACGGTTGTAGTTTGAGCCTCGATTTCTGTGAATGATATCGAATAGAGAAATGCTGAAAAAAGCAATATTATGATAAACTTTTGATTCGTAGTTAGGATTCCAAAGAATAGTTTTAGAAACTAGTGAATTAAAGATTGTATTGCTTTGAATCAATTTCTGTCAATTAAGCAGCTATTTTGAGCTATTTCTTAGAAGCACTTACAAGACAGATTACATCTCGGTCTCGTAGCTGATAAGTTACTGGCAATCGTAACTTGTATCTTAGATCCTTACCATATAGGAGTCCTTTTGGTAAATCAGTGTGTATTTCTTTTGCCAAGTCTGCAACAGTTGCTCCGTCTTTCATTAAAATCAAATCTGGTAAAACTCTACCTTTTTTATCCGATAGTTTTTCTTCATTTGCAACAGGATATATTGAATTCATTTTTAATAATTTAAAGACAACAATGTTTATGGCAAATTGAACGCCTGTCCTCATATATTCCCCCATTATGCCACGCTGGATAAATTCCAAGGCATCTTTTTGTTTTTCATTTAGTTCTTCTGGATGAATTATATCAAATTGTTCAGAGCCTGGAGAATATTTTATTAAATCTTTTTGCTCTGCTCTTCTTAGACTTAATTCACTGTCAGCACTTGCTGGCACAACTATCATATCATTATAACGTTCTCGTAACCTATCAAAAATTTTATCTCCTCCTTCAATGTCAATTTTATTTGCAACGATTAGAGTTGGTTTTGAAATCTTTCTAAGATATGCAGCAAATTTTTTTGTATCTTGTGCGTCAAAATCGTCAAACTTTTTTTCATCAAGTCCAGTAGCTTTTAGTGTCTCTTTTACATGGTCTTTGTTGACACCAATACCACGATATAGTTCAGTAAATACTTCAGCCTTATCAGATTCAGATTGAAGAAGTTTAGAAACCTTATCACGATTTCCTTCAAGGATTTTATGATACCACATAATTAGTTCTTCTTCAATATCTGCAAAATCAGATATTGGATCTCCTGAACCTTTTTCAGTTATTTTTCCAGATGAATCTACACTTCCAGAAACATCTACGATATGAAGTAAGGCATCGGATTGAGCAGCAATTGAAAGAAATTGATTTCCCAATCCTTTTCCTTTCCAAGCATCTTTAATCAAACCAGGAAGATCAATAATCTCAATTGGGATGTATCGCCATCCATCACTACATTTTGAATTATTGGGATTGTCAGTTACATGAAATTCAGGATGAACGCAAAGAGAGATAGCATAAGCTGTTGCAGACTCTGCTTTTTTTGTAGTAAAAGGATATGTAGAAATTTCAGATGAAGATAGAGTGGCTGCATTAAAAAAGGTGGTCTTGCCGGTATTAGTTTTGCCAATAAGACCGATTTTAATCGGCATGACTAAATTTTCACGTGTGAATATTTATCTCTGCCTACAGGTCTTTTTGTAAATTTTCCTTTAATTTTTTGCACGTATTTTTAATCTCCTCTATTGACCAGTTTATTTCATCTAATTCGGCTTGAGTTAAATCATCATTCCATTTGTCAAGAGAAATTTTTGTTATCTGGGTACAATGATATAAAAGCGCCCAGTAAGGGTGATGCTCCGCAGTGGTGTAAGATAGCTCAGATACATCTTCAATCCCATTTTTAGCACGGGATAAAGAATCAAAGTTTTCTCCAAATATTTTTATAATATTTGATTCAAGGTTTTCTTCAATTTTTAACATTACATTTTTTTGTTCAAAAGATTTTACAAGCTCTAAAAGAGCTTGATAAAAATCAGAAAATTCTTTTTCAGTCATTTATTGAAATAAGCGTTGGTGTTCTGCCAACATACATCTATTAAAAACAACTTTGATTCCTTCTTTTCGTGCTAAATCTTCTGCTTTCTCATTATGAATTCCTTCTTGTAGCCAAATTACCTTAGGTTTCATTTTGATTGCCTCTTCTACAAATGGAAATACCTCTTCGGATGGTCGAAAAATATCTACAATGTCAATTAATTCTGGTACATCACCTATTTTGTTATAACATTTTTTATTTAGTATCTTATTTGCCGTAGGATTAACAGGAATAATGTTGTATCCGTGTTGAGATAAATATTTGGGAACATAATTTGCTGCTTTTTCTTGGTTTTTTGATATGCCAATTACTGCTACATTCTTTAATGAAAAAATTTCTTTTATTTCCTGATCAGAATATGAATCTCTTTCCACACTTTAATTGTTTAATCTTTCTTTATAAGATATTTCTTTGCTTTAACAACTGCAAATGTTGGTGCAACTAAATACATTCCAAGATTCAAAATTATTATTCCTATTCCATAACCTAACATCTCTTCTTCAGAATCAATCTCAGCTGCATTGAGAATTGAAAGCGAGCTAAGTAATGGGGTAATGGCAATTTTGACTATATTTTTGAACATGGGACTTTCTCGTTCCCAGTCAGCAATTGTTGGTGAAAATGAGTAATAGATTGAATTGAAAACTCCCATAAATGAATTTCCAGATTCTGTTTCAAGTATGGTGTTATCCCTCATTTCTCTAAGGATTTGGACTTGTTGAGACATTTCAGAACCATATGCAGCTGTAGCTATAAGACAGCCTCCGCCTTGTTTGTCTTTAACACATACTCCTTTAACTAAAGTAGTGCCAGTCCCACAAATTCCTGTTTTTGGAGGATCTACCCCAACTGCGTCGTAAATTGTTTGATTTGGAAAACTATTATCAAACCAAGCTTTGTAATCTGGTTCGTTATTGTATCTATTAATGTAATATTGTGGATCCTCTTCAGGGTCTACAAAAGGAGCAAGGTTTTTTGGAGGTTTTTGTTCAGAGACAGTACCAGGTATTGCAAGTTCTATAGCTTCTTCAATTGTATAATCTGGATAATTTTTATCAAACCATTCTTTGTAAGCTGGTTCATTATTGTATCTATCAAGATAATATTTTGCTCCTTTTTTTGGGTCAATAAAGTTTGGAACATTTTGTTTTGGTTCAGGTTCTGGTTCGACAGGGGGTTTCGTTGTAGTATTTGGAGCGTCTGCAACTTCGTTAACTGTTATTGTCAATGACTCACTATCTTGTGCTTTGCCAGCTTTAACTATTATATCAAAAGTGTATGAACCCGGACCCTGAGCTTCAGTAGGGTTCCACGAAAAGACTCCGCTTTTTGAATCTATTGTTGCACCAGATGGCGAATTATTACCTAAACTAAAAGAAAGCGTTTCTGTACCTCTATAAGATTCTACCAGGGTTGCGGTAAAAGTTAGAGTGGTTAATTCGTTAATTGATAAATCATTTATTGGTTTAAGTTCGACAGGGATAGGGTGTGCAGATGGGATAACAAGGGACCCATCCTTTGAAAAATCAAAAAATATTTTGATTCCTTCTTCATATGATTGACCTTGCTCTGTAAACCCTGTAGCTGAATAGATTCCATGTATTGTAAATTTAGCTTTGTCAAGTTTCAGACTGTCTTCAAACTTCATATCGCTTCCAGCAATTGTACTCAATGCCGCAACTAGATTTGTCTCACCTTCACTATCTGGCGGTGTATGTATTGTAATTACAACTAGATCATATACAGTGTCAGTAGTACCTGAAAAAGTAATCGTATCTCCTGCCACATAGAAGGTATGCTTGTCAGTGTCCAGGGTCAACACATCGGCTTTGGCATTAGGAACTCCAATAGTAATTACACATACAAAAATTATGAAAATTATTGCAAGATTAACCCTGTTTACCATACTAAAGTTATCAAATCAAGATTATTAAAAAACGCGTATAAGTTATTCTGGTAAATTGTTCTGACCATTTCCACTAGGAACTTTATTTACTGGGAATCTAAGAGGTAGGACATGGAGTCAGAACCCAAAGATGTTATAGTTTTAGGAGCAATTAAAGGAGGAGCTAAAAAATTTGATAAAATTAAAAAAATAACAAAAATTGACCCAGAAGAGCTGAATCAGATTCTTGAAAGATTAGAAAGTCGAGGTTTGATAATTGTTGAAACAAAAAAAGGATTTTTTGGCCCTAAAATTGACATGAAAGTAACCGACAAGGGAGAAAAAGAGATTCAGGAAAGAATACACGAACTTGAGGATAATTGGAAACAGATGAATGTATTAATGAAATCAGGAGATAAACAAAAGCTTCAACAGTATATGGATGATAACAAATCTATTTTGCCTACAATGTTTTTTTTTGGGATAATTGATATGATAATGTTTTCAACAATGATTGGTTTTTTGGGTTCACAGATGACTGATTACATGCCAGCAGATCAAATTCCCGGAGATGCAGGAGATGCCAGTAGCGGAGGAGAAGCTGGCGATGGGGGATTTGACATTGACATTGGATTTTGATGTATACTTCGTTTGATAACGTTGGATTAGTGAGAGTACTATCGCTTTTAAAATCACACAATTCTGAATATTTATCAGGACAAGATCTTAGTGATGTATTAAAAATTAGTAGAGTTGCGGTTTGGAAACATATCAAACGTATACGCTCATTAGGTTATAAAATTGAATCAAAACAAAAACTTGGATACAAAATTGTTGGAAATACTAAGTTATTACTACCATGGGAAATTATTGATGGACTGAAAACAAATGTTATTGGTAAACGAGTTTATTATTTTGAAAGTATTGATTCTACACAAAATTTTGCCTCAACCATTTCGAAAAATCCCAAAGAAAATGGAACTATAATTGTTTCACGAGTTCAATCCAGTGGCAAAGGACGGCTAGATCGTAAGTGGGTGTCTCCTGATGGCGGATTATGGTTTTCAATAATTTTACATCCAAAGTTTGATATTTCACTAGCAACACTTTTTCCTCTTGCAGCCTCATTAGCACTATCAATTACAATAAAAAAAATCCTAAAAAAAAAGACAGAAGTAAAGTGGCCTAATGATGTTACATTAAATCAAAAAAAAGTTGCAGGGATGTTAGTTGATTTATCATTAAAATCAAACTCCATAGAAAGTCTTATTCTAGGAGTTGGAATTAATTTTAAGATAGACCCAATTAATCTTAAAAAAATAATCAAAAATACTAGAAATTTTTATGGAGTAAATACGTTAACAAAAAAAAATGAAAATACAAACCCTATCAAACTAATTCAATCGTATCTTTTCGAATTGGAAAAAATTTGCGAAGATCTAGAGGGTGGAAATATTAGAAAAATTATCAAAGAATGGACAAAAATGTCATCTACAATTGGAAAAAAAGTGACTGTTTTTACTTCCTCGCAAAAAATTACTGGCAAGGCAGTTAAAATTGATGATGACGGTGCCCTAGTAATATTACAAAATAAGAAGCCACTTAGAATTCTAGTGGGGGATGTAGCATAAAGTGTTGGAAGTTATCTTCGTTTTTTTCGAGTTTTGTTTCTTCTAGAAGATGATTTTCTTTTTCTAATTTTTCTTCTTTGTTTAGATTTTTTCTTTATTTTCTTTTTTGATTTTTTGTTAGTTTTTAGATTAGATTTGAGTTTATTGATTTTATTTTTAATCTTGGCAATATCTGAAACAAGATTTTCTAATTCAGTTACATATTTTTCATAGGCAGTTATTAATTCTGATTTTTTTTCATTTGATTTTAGTAGGTATTCATTTGTTCTTAACATGTTAGTTGTATTGATAAATTCTGGCAAAGGCTCTTTTAGAGTAGTAATTTCTGAGAGTTCATTTTTTGTTTGCATTATATTTTTTTTTAACTCTATAATTTTTTCACTATTTGAAGCCATTTACAACTCTTTGAAAGTATTCTATTAAGATTAAATCTTTTACGATGATTTTTCTGGTTCAATTAGACCTGTACTGTGATCCCAAGTAGCAAAATATTTTGGAGTAATCTCAAGTAATATCGAAAATCCTTTTTTTACACCATTCATTAAAAATTTTGCAACTTCGTTATCTAGATTGCCAGTATATTTGATCATAATTTTTTCAGCAATTGGAATATTTTCATCAATATTATCTGATATCCTCGCAGTTCCTTTTCCTCTAACTCCTTTATACGGCATTTTTTCATCATCTATACAATAATAAACAATATTTTTTTTTCTTACATTATTTGCTTTTTTTGCATTTTTTGATGTCTCGATGTAAAATTTTCCATTCTCAAAAATATACCAAACAGGATGAACGTTTGGTTCGCCTTTTTCATCTATTGTACCTAAAAGCAAATTTAGTTTTCCTGTAGAAAGAAAATTCAGTGTTTGTTCTTGATTAAATTTAGAGCCAAATCCTGGACTTGCATGAATAATTTTCATTTTATATTAATTAAATTTTAATCATAATATCTTTTTCTAAGAATAAAAAATTATCATGAATTCTAACCCATATCAAGGGCTTTAGAATGCATTTTTGTATGAGGTCTTTCACCTGAATATTTTCGTCGCATGTGACCAGAAGGACGTCCATAAAGAAGTTCTAAGAACCAAGACTCGTGCTCAATTTCTTCAGCTAGAATATGTTGTGCAATTTCATATGTCATCGGGTCTTTTCCATGAGTCATTTTACAGACTTTATCCCAATTAATTATAGCCCCTTGTTCAGCTTTAAGGCATTTCTCTAAAATTGATTTAAGATTAGTTGGATTATCTGATAATTGAAGAAATTCACAACCAGACATTTTGATATAATTTATTGCATCTTTTGGGAGTTGCCCCCCGAGTTGATAAATTCTTTCAATGCAAGATTCAAAATGGCTAAGATCCTCAAGTCGAGCATCTTCAATTACACCCTTTATCCCTTCACCATCTAAACCAGTACAGTTTGCTCTCAGCAGAGTAAAGTAGTAGTAGGCAGTAAACTCTACAGAAGAATTAATCACTAATTGTTTAATTAATTCCTCAACATTAACACCATTTTTTTTTAGAATTTCTACGCCAACAACATTAATTTTTTCAGATTTACTCATTTCCTACTAATTTAATTTTCAAAAGACCATAATAAGCATTATCAAACATTTTTTAAGAATTCAGTTTGATGAATATGAATTTGTAAATCATTTGTTCGTCTACATTTAGGACAATGTGCTCTAATGAAATTTTTACAAAAATCACATTTAAGGTCAGGCTCCATATCTAATCCGCAATTTCTACAGCTTTCAATTCGCATTGAGACACAAAATCTAGTTTAGCTATTAAATTAATAGAAAATTAGTTTCAGCTAATTTATTCTCATTCTAAAGAATGAGAATGGTAATTAGGCTAAGCTATACGTGTCAAACGTGCTTGAAGTTGGATAAAACAATAATAACATAGAAAACTAATAGCATATGTGGTCTTATGATGAATGAAGTTATGGTTACACAAAAACGCTGTCCAAGTTGTGGAAAAAATAAAATACTTTCCGATGAAAACACTGGAGAATTATTTTGCGGTTCTTGTGGTTTTGTAATTAATGAAAAAATTGCAGACACTGGAGCAGAGTGGAGATCTTTTTCACAAGATGAAGGAAACAGAGCAAGAACAGGAGCAGGAACATCACTAACTATGCACGACATGGGTCTTTCAACAGTGATAGGTAGTGTAAACAAGGATGCTACAGGAAAGCCTTTATCATCATCTATGAAAAGCTCGATTGAGAGATTAAGAACATGGGATAGTCGAACACAGGCTCACTCTTCATCGGATAGAAATCTTAGACAAGCATTAAATGAAATGGATAAAATTAAGGATAAACTTGCACTAACTAATGCTGTAATAGAAAAAGCTGCATACATTTACAGAAAAGCAATGGAAAAAAAACTTATCAGAGGAAGATCAATTCATGGACTTGTTGCTGCATGTATATATGCAGCGTGTAGAAATACTGAAACCCCAAGGACATTAGATGATATTGCAAAAGGAATTAACATTAGAAGAAAAGATATTGCAAGATGTTATAGACTTATTTTTAGAGAACTGGAATTAAAAATTCCAGTACCTGATCCTCTAAAAGGAGTATCAAGAATTGCAAGCCTTGCAGAATTAAGTGAAAAGACTAAAAGAAAAGCTATAGAAATTCTAGATAAAGCTAGAAAGACTGGGATGATTGCAGGTAAAGATCCAATGGGTATTGCAGCTGCTGCCTTGTATATTGCATGTATTAGTAATGGTGAAAATAAATCTCAAAAAGAAATTTCAATAGCGTCAGGAGTAACTGAAGTAACTATCAGAAACAGATGTGCTGGCTTAAGAACTATTCTGGATAACTAGTCAAAGGATTTAGAAAATTCCATAAGAAAATCTATTATTATACCAATAACGCATTAGTATTGAAAAGGATTTGGGGCTATTCAAGAAAAAAGGATTATCATTTGAAAAAATTAAACTATCAAAATCTAATATAGATTCTGACAAAAATGCAGTAATAACAATCAACATAAAAAACTCGGACGAAGTGTTTACAAATATTATATTAACGACTAAAACAGACGATGTAAAAAATGAGTATTTGAAAATTGACAAACCAACAATAAATCTTCCCCCGTTAGATTTTCCTAATAGAAATACAGGTGATCACGAAGTTACCATTACCCCATTTAACATCCCTTTGAGCAAAATGCCATTTAAAATTACATTAAATGTATTTGCCAACAATAACGAAAAACCATTATTAAAAAAAGAATTTGATTTAGCAGTAAATAAAAAATAAAAATACTTAAGGTTTAAAGAAGAAAATTAATTATCATTTACCATCATTGTGATGACGGATTGAATTTTGTCAATATGTTTTATTTTATCTAATGCCTTGTGGCGTATATCGTCATCAGAATTAGAATTGATTTTAAGAACAATATCATAAATTCCAAAGACTCCCTGTAATTCATAGTTAATTGTTTTTTCATTTGTTAGAATTTTTTTAATTTTTTCTATTACTTCTACTTCATGATTAAGTTCTACATTTAATAAAAAATAAGCTGTTCCCATGACATATCACAGTTTATTTTCTATCCCCATTAAAGTAAGTGTTGATCTAATATTATCTATTTTTCTAATTTTCCAAGTAATCGTTTCCCGTAAATCTTCTAGTCTATCGGATTCTATTTTAGCCAATATATCATATGCACCAAAAGTTCCATTGACCTCCTTGACTCCTTCTATTGATTTAAGTTTAGAAATCACTGACTCTTCAGTTCCCAACTCGCAATTTATGAGTAAATATGCTTTAGCCACATTTTATTTACACACTTTTGATATATAACATATATCACAAATTCAGTTTAAGTTCCTGATTTTTGTTATTTTTTATTAATTTATTAAAATTGAAATTAATGTAAGAATATTTTTAAGATATGATTTTCATCATTTGAATATATATAAGATAGAAAAATTTCTTGAATAATTATTTTAAAATTATTTGTATATTTTAGACATACATGAATATACTAACTTAGTTTCAAAGAAAGAATAGTGACTGTTGGGCCCGCCTGCCAATCCTTTCATTTAGCTTGACCATAGCTATTTCCTGCGGCCCGACCAGTCATTTTATTTAAATTTAAAAAAATAAGAATAGTTAGCCATTAGAATAGATATAGAAAATTAAATTATTTCACTAGCATAACTGGACAAGGTGCTTTTTGGGATGTTGCCATTGCAACACTACCAAACATTAATCTCGCTGGACCTCCTCTTCCACGAGTTCCCATAACAATCAAATTCACATTGTTAGATGATACAAAAGATACAATATTATCCACTATTTCAGATTCCATTAACATTTTGGTATTAATTATTACTTCAAATTTTTTTGCCGCATCACTTAACCGCTTAAAAGATTTTTCCATTACTTTTTTTTTCTCATTATCTATCACGGTTTGATGTTGAATATGAGTTGGTAATTCATGAGCATACATTATTGATAGTACAGTAAGATTTGCACCATATTTTTTTGCTAAATCTAGAGCATAAACAAATGCTCGATTAGAATATGGTGAATCGTCATAAGGAACAAGTATATGCTTTATAGTAGAATCTACCTCTTTACAATCATCTAGATCTCTACAAATAATCTGTAGTTTCGTTTCTGGCATAAATAATTTAAATGAAAAAAGCATAAAATAGTGTGTTCGTTTACTTTGGAAAAATTACTCATTGATCGAATATATTTTAGAAGCAGGTTTTAGTTTTAATAAATTATTTCCGGGTTACTAAAAATACTGAAAATATAGGTAAAGTACCAGCAGGATTAACATTCATGTTTTTAAAATCATACCCGCTTAGTGATTTTACATGAGTATAGACATCACTCCCAATTATTACACTGTTAGGTAAAGCAAATCTGTTAATTTTTGAACATCTATTTACTGTAGCCCCAAAAATATCGGCAACTGATGATGTAGAAACTTTTGCAATACTTACAGAACCATAAGTAACACTAGTACGATATGCAACTCCAGGAAGACCCTCGACACCCATTTTTTTATTTATTTTATGGTTAGACTCACCAATTGCCAAACAACATTCAAGAACATTTTTGAAGGATTCCTTATCAGTGGGTTTTATTTTTGGAAAATAAAATAATACTGCGTCCCCAATATTTTTAACGACAATTCCATCGAATTTTTTTACAATTTCTGCTATAGAATTAATAAAAATTTCATAGAAATCTTTAGTGTGCCCATCTGATAAATTAGCTGTGAGCATAGTAGATTGTATAATATCTACCAAACATACACAACAGTTTTCATTTTGTTCAGAAAAACTCAATAGAATATCTTCTTGTTGTTTAATGATTTCTTCTCGAAGATTGATTGCGATTTGAGACTCTTGAAGATTTTTTGCCATAGTGTCAAATGTAGATGAAAGTTGGCCAATTTCGTCTCGAGTTTTTATATTGGTTTTAACATCAAAATTTCCTTCCGATACTTCTTTTGCAGCATTTCGAAGTTTTATAATTGGATTTGATAAACGCTTTGAAAGAAAATAGGTAAGTACACTTGTTCCGACCATTAGAACTGCTCCCACACCTATTATTTTTTCTTCTAAACTAACTAATGATTTTAGAACTTCTTTTTCATCCATTTCAGTTAACAGAATAAACCCATCATTCAGATTACAATAAGACGTTCCAAAAATTTTAACACCACGATAATCGCGATATACATCACTTACAGTTTTCCCATGTTCTAAGCATTCAGTTACTGCAATTGAGTCAACTTTTTGTTTAAATGGTGCATTTTGGATGAATAAAGATTGCGATATCATCACTCCTTCCGTATTAACCAAATAAACTTCACCAGTAGACTCTAGGCCTTGCCTATTTGATAAAATTAAGTCAAGAGATTTAGTATCAGTAGTAGCTAGAATAGTTCCAATGTATTTTTGAGAACGTTCACTGTAATTAAAAATTGGTACAGTTACAAGCATTTTTGTTTGGCCAACTTCGTTTCCAGCAATAATATCAACTTTTGGTTGAATAACTTCATTCGAAAACTTTTGTTCCTCATAAATTGTTCCAATTTTTTGTGGATTATTTAATGAGAAAAAAATTTGGTCATTTTTTCCAATGATTTGGACATCTTCAAGAGCCAAGTTTTGACCTTCAGTTATTTGAAAATTACTTATCTCAACAGTTAATCGAATTCGGGTTTCTTCTAGTTTTGATTCAAGAATTTGCTTATCATCAATACTGTTCAGTTCTGAAATTAATTTTAGAAAAATAGGAGAATTGGCTAATTGATTTATTTGGTTTATTCGATTATCGAATAATAACTCGATGGAATTACCTCGTTCCTCAGATAATGCAAGAAGTTTATTTTTTATATCGTCCTTTAAGACTGAATCTACAAAATTTATTGCAAGAATTGTAGTTACCGCAATTGCAATTAGCGATACAGCTAGTACGAGAACCAAAAGTTTTACACCAATACTAGCAGAAAATGAATTTTTCATTATGGTTTACATTAATTTGAATAATATAACTTGTCTATGAGATAAATATAGGAGTATTCGAAAATATAATCGAAATAAATGTCAAAATGGGCAGATTTTCTGATATCTGAGGTTCGATATAGCCCAGATCATAAACGTATCCTTCAAGTCAAACAACATAGAGATTTGGATGGGGAAGTTAGTGAAGGTGAAATAGTCGATCGGTCAGTCATTGCATCTAATATAAAAAAAGGTAAAACATACAGTACTATCCATAACGGTTCTTCAACAACATGGAAAAGAGGCGATCTGATCAGGACATTCCAAGTAGAAGGTGATTATTATATTCGAATTGATAAAAATAAGGTTAACCTAGATAATTTAGGACTGCTAACCGAATTTTAAAAAAATAATTTTTTTACTGCTTCACGAGATATTCTTTTTAACACGATACTGATAATAATAACATGGAAATCGCCTATTTACTAATACAATGTGACATGGGTTCTGAAACAGAAATAATTAAACAGCTTATGAAAATTCGTGAGGTAAAAGAAGTAAGAGGAACATATGGAGTCTACGACATTTTTGCAAAACTAGAATCAGAATCAAGGGAACAGCTAGATGAAATTTTAACAAATACTATACGTAAAATTCCAAAAATTCGCTCAACTAACACCTTATCGCCAATTTTATCTCAAGGTGGACGATAGTCTACTTTAATTAAAAAGCCACTACGTTCACCATTTGAAATGCAAAATAAAATTTTTATCGAATGTTATTTTAATTTATCATTTTTTTGTGCTCTATTCTATCCCACGGATAAACAATATACTCATTTCCTTTAGTTCTTTGTGCGAATATGAGTTGTTTTGGATATTGTTTTCCTTTTCTTGCAAATAGTGTAGCATAAACTAGAGTTTCTGGATTTTCTACAATAGATAGTATTTTCTTGAAGGTATCTCCAGAATCATAAATATCATCCACAAATAAGGAATCAGAAGGAATATTATTTTTATCTACGAGAATTTTGTTAATGCCAAGTCGGTCTGCTAGCAGTCGTGCAGGGACAAGACCACCTCTAGAAATTGTTGAAATACTATTAAATTTCTGTCCTAATGCGTTGATTTTTTTTGAAAGTATCTGAGAAAGAGATTCAATTTGTTCCCAACTAAACGTTTCGGATTTCATAAAGTTATTTTCAGAGATAAGATAATTTAAAAGTGTAAAACTAGATTCCGGCTATTTTTTTGACTTTTTTTGCGGTGGCATCAATATCAACATCTGTATTTGCAGATACTAGCAAGACCTTGTTATCAATTGGAAAGCTCATAACAACTGCCTTTTTTCTTCTTGAAGCTGAATATTCAACTTGCCCAAGGCTGTGATCAAATTCTTGCCGAGTAGAAACTCTTAAAATTAATTCCATGTAGAGTTTCCGCATATCTGCGTCATCTTCTAATGGTTTTAGTCCCTTTTTCATCCCACCTGCAACCAAATTCCCCATAGGATTAATCAAGCCAGCAAAACGAATTTCTGGTTCTGCAAGTAAATTCCGACATTTTTGTTCAAACAAAAAAGATTCATTTGATTTTTCAACTTGAGACATGATTTATCTATAAAAATATGAGAATAAAAACCATTGTCCAACTTTTTTGATACATGATGGTCCAAATTGTACATAATTTTTATCAAAAAGGGGGAGGAAAAAAAATTACATTCTAATTTCAGAGATTTTAAATTTCCTAATGATTTTCCTTCCGAGTTTATCAAAGATAAAAGGGAAATTTATTAGATTATTGATTGTATTTTACGGTGATTTTTCAATAATTTTTAAAATCTTAAATGGTATTTTTCCAAAATCAGCTTCCCTAGAAGATGAAACCAGAAGGACGTTACCATCTGCCAAAGGAAAACTGTAGATAATTACCTTTTCTCTATAAGATAATGAAAAACTTACAGGACCAAATTCCTTATCGAATTCATGACGCATTCTGACGCGTAATGCAATTTCCATAAACATCATTTCATCTTGCTTTTCGTTTTCTAGAGCCATCATTCCACTTTTCATGCCCCCTGCGATTAAATGACCACGTCCATTAATTACCCTAGCAGACCGCATATTTTGGTCAATCAGCATTATCTTTTGACAAACTGCATCATAATCCATGTTCTAAATAAAACATATCGATCTATTTATTGCGAGCTTTTGTAATATAAGTACATGAAAAATGACCTTCAAAAAGACCCTGCAGAGTTTTATAAGCATCTGTCCTTGTTTTGGACTGATTTGATTTATCTAATGTCTAGTAAACCACAAGCCTTAACATCGGTTGGCCCTATGAGAAATTTTGCTAGCAACGCAAAAAAAATTACCACCGAATTACTTGATGCAAACGAGGATTTGGCAGAGTTTAACAAGAGGTTGACAGAATACTATCAACAGCTAGCAGATACATGGACAATTGCACAAAAAAAGGTCAATACAAAAATACCAGAGATACCAAACGACCAAGAGCAATTTGAGGCATACAAAAGAATTTGGATAGATATTTTTGATAATGATTTTACAGAGTTATTTGATTCACATAAATTTGGAGAAAACTATGGAAAACTAGTTGCGAGTGAACTGGAGCTCTCTAAGCATTGGGAGCAAATGGTAAATGTTATGTTACAATCTGCTAATCTTCCAAACAAAAAAGAAATCGATGAAGTTTACAAAGAATTACATGCTCTACGAAAAAGAGTTTCAAAACTAGAATCACAGGCAAAGGAAACAAAAAGGAATATAGGATGATTGAAGAAGGAAAAAGGCTAGACCCAAAACTTGTAGAAGAATTTCTTAAGTTTGGGAAAAATATGGTAGAGGCCCCAAAGCTAGTACCTGCACCAGATGAAATTAGTTTAGAAGTTACAGAACATGAAGTGGCATATACTGAAGATAAAGTAAGGTTACTGCACTACAAACCAAGAACAACTAAACAAATCAAGACTCCATTAATAATCACATATGCATTAATTAACAGATATCACATTTTAGATATTCATCCTAAGAAAAGTTGGGTTAGAAACCTACTTGACCAAGGGATTGATGTGTACATGATAGATTGGGGCACACCAACTAATATGGATAAATATTTGGATTTGGATGATTATGTAAATGGTTATCTAGATAATTGTGTAGATTTTGTAAAAGGAGAATCTCAAGTTGACAATGTGTCACTTCAAGGATATTGTACTGGTGGTACAATAGCAACTGTATATACTACACTTCATTCAGAAAAGGTTAGAAATTTTATTGCAACTGCTCCAGTCATTGATGGATGGCGTGATACTACAGTAGTAAGTAATCTTGCAAAACACATCGATGTAGATAAAATGGTGGATTCAATTGGAAATATGCCTCCAGAATTTATGTACTATTGTTTTTCAATTTTAAAACCCTTTGAGCAGGGTATTGAAAAATATGCCAATTTTTTTAGAAATATAGAAAATGAGAATTTTGTGGATAATTTTCTCAGGGTAGAAAAGTGGTTAGGAGATACTCCACCTATTCCTGGAGAGCTTTTCAAACAATGGATTAGAGATATTTATCACGATAATCTTCTCATTCAGGATAAAATGTACGTTGGTGGAAAACAGGTTTCATTAAAAAATATCAACATGCCAATTTTTACACAAGTTGCAGTAGGAGATCATTTGGTATCTCCTGAATGCAGTATGCCATTGCATTATGCTGTGGGTAGTGAAGACAAAACACTTCGAATTTATCCTACTGGTCATGTTGGAATGATTGCAAGCTCACTTTCTCAAATGAAAGTACTTCCAGAGTTAGGTCAATGGTTAAAAGAACACTCTGAAATTTAATAAAAATAGAAAAAAGAGAAAAAATCTCTTTTGATTTTATACTTGGAGTCCCTAGTTTGTTTTTTGTGTGAAGGTACTAATCCAAGATTGCACTATGTTTTTGTTCAAATCAGCAAATGCTTTTGCATTCTCATTGAATGTCTTAATGTTTTGCTGGGTTGAATCAATTGCTGCTAAAGTAATTTTATTTTGTACATCGTAGGCTTTTACAACCTCGTCTGTAGTATCGCGAATTACTTTTAGTATTGCAGAAGGTATATTGGTTGTAATACCTGCTTTAGTTGCATAGTCTTTTTGCAATTCAATAGTAGAATTGACTACATTCTCTACTGCATCAAGGTACTCTTGTTGTACGTTAGTTACTGATTGATGATAACGTGGTACTGATTGCTTGATACCGTTAAAGTATTTGTCTACATTTTGCTGATAAACTGCAAATATATCTTTTTGACTAGTGGATTGTGCTGTGTTACTCATATTTTCACCCCCTCTTTGATTTCTTTTCTATAGGAAGAATTACAACTTGAACTAAGTCGCCTTCCTTTAATCCGAGCGCATCTCTTTCTGCCTCTGGAATTGAAATTCGGCCGTTACTTCCAACGGTCGTTTTATAAGCCCCCCAACTAAGGAAGTTGGGCATCATTTGTGCTATGTTAAACATTTTATCCATCCCCTTTGATTGCATTGAAGACATATTTTCCATAAAATTGGATTGAGCCTCGACAGTTTTGTTTGAGATTTCCTTTAATGTTTCTAAAGGATCAAATTGTTGACTCTGAGGATTCATCATTGAACTAAAATTTTTCATAAATTCAGTTTGAGCTTTACCGCTTTTTTGTATCCATTCCTTGAACATTTCTGCCGGATTATATTGGTAACTATTACCATTCATAGGTAATAGTAGGCATGTAGAGGTATTTAAACGATTTGGTCATCTAGTTTTCTATGAAATCATGAACCAATTCTGAAAATTTTTTGGGATCATCAACATAGGGAGTATGCCCGCAATTATCCATCATATAAAATCGGCAGTCTTGAATGCTAGATACAAACTCTTCAGAATATTTTATTGGTATTACAGGATCATCTTCTCCCCAGATTATCAGGGTAGGCACAGATATTTTTTGTAAAGATTGAGTGATTATCTCTGCATTTTTTAAACCAAGTAGAGTAGACATAAATGCCATTTTTGCATTTGGTAGTTTCATTCTTTCAACAAAATTTTCAATGATTTTAATGTTAATTGGCCTATGAGGGCCTGCCATCATTTGAAAGGCATTTTTTGCAATTTCAATATCTGGATACAATGCTGCCATGATATACGCATCTAATGCAGGAGTAGAATGTTTCATTATTCCAGAGGGAGAAACTAAAATCATTTTATCAATAAACTCATGGTGCTGAGAAACAAAGTTAGCGGTAATTTGACCACCAAGGGAGGAGCCAATAATATTGGTTTTAGTGATTCCTAATTTTTGAAAAAAATTAGATACAAAGTTAGAGAAAAATTCTGTAGTATAATCTACCAGAGGTTTATCACTTTGACCAAATCCTATCAGATCGGGAACTATTACCTTATAGTATTTACTAAATTCTGGGATTACAAATTCCCATCTTTCTGCAGAAGCACCAAGACCATGTAGTAATACAATAGATTTTTTGGAATTGCCTGATTCTAAATAGCGAATTTTATTTCCGTCAATTGTGACGAATTTTTCTTCCATCTACTCCAGCTGGCTGGATTTTTCATATAGATAAATTTTTGTGCGAAGTAATTGCAGTAAATTGTGAAATTTACCACGATAATTTGGGTTTAGTTTTTTAGTAGGGGATTGCAATATTCGATATGGTCAATAAGATAAAGAAAATACTTGTTCCTTTAGATGGATCTAAGAATTCTCTAAAAGGCCTCGACATGGCAATTACCATTGCAAGGCAATTTAATGCAATTATCGTTGGAATATGTGTGATATATTCACCTCCAAGGTCTGAATTCATGAGCTCTGGTTCTGTTGAAAAAGGATCTTTTGAGCTTGTAAAAAAATTCATGAATGATGCCAAAACCAAGGCTGCTCAAAATGGTATCGTTTTTGATGGAAAGATTTCTTATGGAGATGTTGGATATAATATTCTAAAATTTGCGCATAATAAAAAGAATAAAATCGACATGATAGTTATTTCTTCCAGAGGGAGGGGCACAATGAGGGAGATGTTTTTTGGCAGTGTATCACATCATATTTTACATGCATCAAAATTACCCATACTTGTAATAAAATAAGTAGAAATCTAATTTTTTAATTAAGAATACGAGATAAAAGAATAAAAAAATAATTAGAAAAATTTTCCAATTATTTATCGGAATTTGCGAACTTTTGAAATAATACCTGCATGGTTCGCTTTTGGATCGGTAGTGATATAGATAATGTGATTTTTTCCTGCAGGTAACGTAATACGCTTTACACGATCATACTCTGCTAGAACATATTTACATCTACCAATCTTTTTTGCTAAAGTCTTTCTCTGTTTCCATGCACGAGCTGCCATTACTAGTGATTGCTTACTTTCAGATTTTGAAAGAGTAGTTTTGACAGTTTTTCGGTGTGCTGAAATGACTATATTTCCGTTAAGTGATGCTATTGTTACATAACGGATGGATTTGCTAGTCTTGAGAATTTTAGCTGCTAGGTTTCTAACGTCCATAACATTTGATTATTTTGCTATGTTAAAGGTTTTTTGAATTATGAGTGATATTTATCTACAGGAATTTTCACTTCTGATTAGTGAAAAATACATCATTTTTTGCAATTATTGGTTTAGTTCTAATAATTTTTAGTTTTTATCCTATTTCTGCTGCAACTGTTTTTTATGCAAATGGAGCATTTACTAAAAATGGGATTGAGTGGTGTGAGGAAAATAAACCTCTTTATGAGTTACTAGGAAACAAGTTTTTTGAACATCACAAGCATAGTATTGAATCTAGAGTTTGTGCAAATTTAATTGAGGATTCCTTATGGAGTTACACTGGTCCAGATAGATATGAAAAATTAATCGAGAGAAGTAGGTATTATTCTGAATTAGAAATTGTCGAAAGCAAAGAAGAAGCAAAAGTTGGAGTAGTTGACCCAAATCCTGCCAAAGTTCCTCTTAACACAACTGGAGATATTATTGAAAAAACCATAAAAGAAGAAATAATCCAGTCAGAAACTGAATCCACAGAAAAAGAAGCAGAGTCAATCAAAGAAAGTGAATCTCCAACCATCAATGAAACCGGTGGTGGATGCTTAATTGCAACTGCAGTATTTGGGTCAGAATTATCAACTAGTGTACAAATGCTAAGAGAAGTTAGAGACACAAAAATTATTAATTCTCAAGTTGGAAGTATGTTTTTAGCTGGATTTAACCAATTTTACTATTCATTTTCACCAACAATATCAGACATGGAGCGTCAAAGTCCTATCTTCAAAGAATTTATAAAAATTACAATAACTCCACTCTTAACAACTTTATCGTTACTAAATCATGTAGATATGAATACAGATGGAGAAATAATTGGATGGGGAATTGGAATCATATCACTAAATATAGGATTTTATTTTGGAATTCCATTTTTTATTGGCATACAATTAAAACGTAATTTACACAAATAATTTTTTCTAAAGAAATTTTTCAATTATCAAGAAATCATTATGGTAGACCATTTCAATTCATTAAATTATTGTTTTTGGTAAATTTTAAAATGAACAAACATGACCATAATAATTCCACGTGAATATTTATTATGAAAATGCATCGTATGGGTAAAGTAAAAATGCATACAGAATATGGGGCACTTGGCTCAAAAGAAGATTTCCTTGATCGAGCCATTGATGCGCTTTCGGTTTTAAAAATATCAAATTCCTATCTTGAAACTACACTTGCAAAGGAAGATGCTAGTCAGAAGACTTTAACTACATTTTTGATGATTAAAAAATCCATATTAAAAATCGAGGCATTTTTAGATAGTGCTAAACATGAAGCAAAACATTCATCTAAAAATAGTGAACATCAATCTTCTGAGAATATCAAAAAAAGATGGTTTGCTTTATCAGAATTAATGAGTATGGTAACTCCAAAAAATTGTCCCCCAAATATTATAATTAATTTACCAAAAAATGATTTTCAAATATTTGGAAATTTTTACAAATTAGTAGTTGTTTTTTCAAATCTAGTTGAAAACTCTATTGCAGCAATGAAAAATAATGGGGTAATCAATATTTTTGCTAGAGAAGGAACTGATTTTGTAATGATTGATTTGAAAGATTCTGGTCCTGGATTCCCGCCAGAAAGTCTAAAGAAAGTATTTTCCTCGTTGTTTACCACCAAGGCAGATGGAAATGGTTTAGGTCTAAAGGTAACAAAAAATATAATAGAAATGCATGGAGGAATGATTTCTGTTAGAAATAATCCAACAACTTTTTCAATTAAACTGCCAAAAAAATAAGTTATTTTAAAAATTTATTATGTAATTCCACTAAAAATATCTACAACTTTTGTAGCTAATTGTTCAATATCAACAGAGGGATTTGCAGATATTAACAAGACAAATTTGCTAACAGGAAATGGAAAACTTACAAGAACTGCTTTATCTCGTCGTGCTGCGAGATAATTAATTGGTCCTAGAGATTGATCATATTCTTTTCTAATAGATACTTTGGATACAAATTCCATAAATGATTTTAGTTTTGCTTCATCATCTTCTAATGGAGTTATTTCCTTTTTGAATCCCCCAGATACTAGAGTGCCTACATCATTAATAATTCCTGCAAATCTAATTTCTTCTTGCTCTAGGAGTTTTTTACATTTATCGTCATATGCTTGATAATTAATTTCAGCCAATTTTTCTCACCAAACGTAATATCATGAAAGATAAAAATCTAGCCAAATTTATTCAAAATTCTTTTTTGATATAAGAAATAACTGAGATAGTAAATCAGAAACTTCTGTTTGAGAGTAATTTCCAAGATCAGATCTTTCAACTTTGATTCCCTTCCATGATGATGTATGCCATTTTCCAATTGGAAGGTTGTATTGAGTTACCTCAGGATTAAATGGATGAGGAATCATGTAAAGATACGGTTCATTATACTGCTCGTCTCCAGGGGAAATTCCAGTTCCAATTTGTTGGTCATTTTTTCCAGTAAACCATTCTACTGAAAAATCAAAGTGATGCGGCCATATATGAGCTAGTGTAAAATTTCCACTCAAAGTCATTCTGAAAAGCTCAATTGTTCTTTTTGCTTTAATTGCATAGCCATAAAATTGCGAAAGTTGGCCATGCTTAACATTATCAAGTTTAATTTCAGGCATTTTCAAGCTATATTTTTTTAAAATAATTGATAATTTTTCTTGAATGTTATCTTTTGTAAGATCTATGAAATGACCTTCTTCATTATGAAAATAAAGGAGCTGGCCTGTTAGCAAATGGATTTTAATTTCTGTTTTGTTATTGATTAGGCCAGTTGATATTTCATCATTTTCAAAAAATAATGCCTGATTGCCATCATGAGGAAGTGACTCTGTTTGTTGAGACTTTAATTCACCTAATGCCTTGCAAACATTATGAAGTTCTTTAATTTCAGAAGGATTCATTTTAAATCATAAACTCATTTGGTAGATAATTTATCCCGTATAATAATAAAATGATAAATTGACAGTCAAGCAATTTTGTTTAAAAAAAATGGCAGAAACGTTATTAGTGTATTTTGAGGCAAATCCATTACATGTCTGATTTAGGAGATGGAGATTCTCCAAAAGATCCAACTGAGATTACTATTGCCAGATGGAGTGATCGATTTTTTGCTTGGCTAATTGACTATGTAATAATTTTTGGTATAGCCTTTACTATTTTTTTTATTATAATCGGCACAGCAAATTTTGAAGAAATTATCAGAGGGGAGTTTGTATATTCTCGCTCTTTTGAATTTGCCCCAATCAGTATTGCATTTTTTGCATATTGGCTAATTTTAGAATATAAAACAGGTCAATCAATAGGGAAAATTGCTCTACATCTTAAAATTACAAATTTGAAAGGAGAATCTGCTGATTTTAAGAGTATCGTAATTTCAAGTGCAGGAAAAGCATTTCTACTTCCAGTTGATGTATTTTTTGGGCGTTTATTTACAAATAAAAAAAGGCAACGAATCTTCAACAGGTTGGGAAAAACGATCGTAATAAAAATTACAGATGATGAAAAAGATCTAAATAATATTACTTATAAAAAAGATTAAAATTTTAAGTGATTTCCTTAATATGAGAAATTACATTTTAATGTCTATCGTGAAAAAGCACATTTTCGAACCAATAAGATGTAATAAAAAATAATGAAATAGTCTTTGTTTTGATTAGAATTTCAAACTTATACTTAAAATTTAAAAATATTTAGGATCTAAATCTTAAATTATCCAAATTTCAAAGGGCAAAAAAATATTATCAATATAAACTAGTGAATTTCAGATTTTCGAAATTTGACCTGTTGGTAATAAATGAACACACTATTGATTATTATTGAGTTTTTTATCTTTTCAAATTATGAATCCAAAACTTTGCAGACATTGCGGAGAGGAAAATTTAGAGGTTGACAAATGCAAGACATGCAATCAAGTCTTCAAATTTGTCTGTCCTGAATGCAATATTGTCTACGAAGAGCATCACTCAAACTGTAGCGATGCTAGGGTCATGCAAAAAATAATCATTGAATAGGTTTTATACAGAATGCATGTATAGGTCTTCGAATTTATTTGAATTATGCTTTCGTAGCATAAACTGCATCAATGTTTCTTTAGAATATTCAATACCATGCTCTTCTGATGTATGCTTTGCAAATTCTTCTATCATTAAGGAATCATCAATAGATTCTGAGACAAAAGCACACTCAAATCCATAGTCAACGCAGCAAAGTTTTCCCATACCACCCATAGGAAGCAGAAGATTATAACCAAATGTTTGTAAAATTTTCCATACATTATAGTAGGATAGGTTAAAAACGATCTAAATGAAATGATACCTTATCGTTTTTTATTTAATTGAAAAGTTTATGCTGATATCTGCGGGGCAAGATATTTACTATCTTTTTCAGTTACAAGCTGTTGTTCTGATTTTTTTTGCATGTATTTCATAAATGAGTCAAAGGTTTTTTCATCAAATAACTGCCAACCAAATTTGTAAACATCAAGATCATAAGACTGGTAATCTTCTATAATATCACCAAACCAGGTTCTGTAAAGGTCTGCCTCTTTGTTTGCCTGCTCTATATTATTGAAAAACTTTAGCTCTATCCAATCAAAACTCCCATTAGACCTTGCAGAAAAATCACAAAAGGGGGCACTTGCCAAATACTCTTTCATGTCAGATAGTCTTTGAACAAAATCAACAGGAGACGAAAGCTTTACTGTGACCAGTCTAGGAACACCCATGCTAACTTTTTTCATATCAACCACAGCAGTGTAACCTGTTATGATTTTATTACGCTCAAGTCTTGCAATTCGTTTTCCTAGTCCTCTTTCAGAAATTTTAATTCCTTCTAGAGATAATTTTTTTGTAATCTCTCTTGATGATTGTCTGCCATTTGCAATTAGCATGTTTAGAATTTTTTTGTCAAGGTCATCGATCATGTAATATAATCCGTTTTAGAATCATATGCCCAAGGGTTCAAAAGGTGAACTTTTCTTGTAAAAAAGTTTAGCTTTTGAACTAGAGTGATGCCATTTGTCAGGTCTTATTCAAATAGTGGTCTTATGGCTGCTCTATCGATAAGACATGAGCAACCAAATTTACGAAAAAATAGGCCAGTCAAGTATTTCAAAATACAGAATGGTCCTAATTCTGGCCCTTTTACCAGTAGCATTAGCGCTGTACGCAAACAGCGTAAACTTTGCTGGAATCCCCCAGAGCATATCTACTGGGATTTATCCAGTCGCATTTACCCTCCTGTCATGGGGTATGGCGATTCAGCAACTTGTTAAAATAAAAAAGAAGTAAGAAATAGACTTCCTGCAATAATCAGACGCTTACTTTTTTTCCCATTTTTTTCTTTTTTAAAAAACTTATTTGAGGATTTTTTGCCAAAAATACTCTACCAAAAGATCTATTAACTACCTTTGATCAGAGTCGGCGGGGAAAATGTCAAGCGAGATAAAAAATTGGTGGGCAGATTTTAAAGACCTAGAGTACGATATAGAAAAGATACATGACCTCAATTAAAATAAAAAATTAAAATGCTAACAATTACAGCTTGGGCCTTTGCCTGATTTTGTGTGTGCCTTTATCATATGGCGAAGCATACGTTCGGTTTCTGAAAATTCCATTCCGCATTCCTTGCAAATGGTTCCAGTTATCTGCTTTTCTCGTCTAAAAAATCCCATTAAAAATGCTAATTTTTTGCACATTTAATAAGTTTAGCCCTAATTTATTAGACAATCTAGAGTGTAGCAATCTGGACACACATAGAATAATACATTATTTTTTGAATGTTATTTTAAGGATAAGGCAGGTGAGATATGTGGATAAAAAGAAATTCCAGTTAGAGTTTTTCACTCAGTTTCTTGAGGAAAAAAACCTCCAGGAAAAATGGGATAAATTCAAAGAGGAGAATACTTTTGAGCTTGCAAAAATATTTCGAAGCCAAGCAGGAATAAAGGAAGCATATAATGACTTTTTAGCTGAGACATTAGGAATTAATCTTCGACCAAATATTCTTGTGCCCCATGATTCGACCAAACCTAGTCTTACTGCAACTGAGGTCAATGTTTTGTTACAGTCTGATGCTGGTCAAAAGAATTTAAGAAAATGGGGATACCTAAAAAACGAACAAATCTAAAAAATAAAAAAAGAGGTTTTAAGACAAATCAGATTCTACTGAAGCAGGTCTTATTGAGGGACTTCTATCATGCATTGCAGAGATGTAAAAGAGTTCATAGGTTCTTTCATCGGAATCAGATGAAACTGCAACTCCTTTGACCATGTACAGGTTACCGTGCTGAAGTTCAGCGATTTTTTCACCTGTAATTTTTACATCAAAGGTTTTTCCTTCTCGATTTTCAACGGTACCAGATGCATCAAATGATGTCTTATCGTCTCGAATTTCGAAGGTCCACGTATCAGGAATTACTGAGAAAACATGTCTGCCATCCTTCTTTCCAACTACAAATGTTCCCTGTTTGATTTTTAATTCTGGGGCAACATCTGTATTCTGATTCTCTGACACTATTCCCATTCTAAAATGAGAGCGCCATCCTTGTTCATCTGCACTTACAGCTGCACCAGTACCAACTAGAACAGTATGTGGTCTGACATGTTTTTCAATCACTGGTCTTTAAAGATCTGTTTCTTGGGCAAATGCGGTGCTATAAGTCATCATCGATACTGATAGCATTGCTGCCATCACAATCAATCCTGCAATGATTTTCTTGTTTTGTTTTTGCATTATTAAAAATGCAAATTTAGTTTTTTGGTTATAAAGAACTGGCAGATCTTCTCAGTAAAAATTCTCAGTAAAATTCCTAAGCAAATATTATAAGTGATGAGAAAATTTACGCTTATTTTTAGATATGAAAAAATTTAGATTGTTTTTACTTTGAGGCCTTGATAAATTGCTCCATCATTGATAAATTTCAACTTTATTGCATCAGAGGATGTAGATAGTGCCTCTACAGAGTAAGACAGACATTTGTTAGGAAGAAGGTTTTTCGAAGATTTTCCAATGAATTTTTCTATGTTAGTTTCAATGAGAAAGCTTGGTTTTGCTATTCCTGTTTCAGCAGCACATGCTTGAAATTTAATAAAATATTTGTCTTTTGTTGTTTTTAATTTTTGAATAATTTTAACAGTCTTTAAATCTGATTTACCAAGATTTGAGTTAGACTTTGCTTTATCAATTTTATCAAAATAACTATCTAGTTTTTCTTTTCCAGGAAAAGTCCAGTTTGGGTCTTTGTATAGTTTAATACAATCAGGGTAAATTGCCCTATAGGAATATTGTGCACGAAACGCTTCTGCACCAAGCTCCCTATATTTGAGATAAAGTTTTTCACAGTCCTTGAGAACTGTAGGAGATATTGCTTTTTCTGCAGTTACATTACTAGATAATGCTGGAGACAATACGAGACTGGCTATTCCAATAAGTGCAAGTACAACTTGATTTTTTTTAATCATACCTCAAAAGAGAAATAGGAATGATAATACGATACCTTTTGATTTGTGGCATGCTATAGATCTGAGAAGGGATGCCACAGAAAAAAAAATATTTTCAAATAATATTTTAAAAAAAACCTTTCAGAGGTGAAATAAAAATATCCCAAAAAAGATCCCAAAATAAAAAAAGGAAAAATTCTGCAGATGGTGAAGGAATAATGCCTCTCTAATAATGATTTTAAGAGTGAACTCGATTGATGAAGCAAAAAATGTGCTGAAACTGAATTTATTTTTGAAAATCTTATTTCCAAGTTTGATTAATGGGATATATGATACACCATTGTTATATATGCGACCAGATTTTTGATTCTAAAGAAAAATTATATGATCATTTAGATGTTCATTCAAACCCTGGACAATCCTCATTAAGTGAAGACGAAATTATGGAACAATTCAAAGCAACTAAAAGTGGCGAACCCTCAAGAATGTCAGGAAAATCAAAAAAGTAAATTAATTTTTTGGTTTATTTTTGAAAATGCAAATTATATTGAGATAACATATTTGAATAAATTTGCATCATTACCTGAGCAGATTTATCAAATGATTCTATTGCAGCTAGTCGCATTTTAACATATGAATCTAAAATTTGGGTAGATGTATCAATTTGGGATGAAATAATATCTTTATATGTTTTTGAAAAATTTTCAAATGATTTGAGTGTATTTTGATCAATTTCTAATTTATCAAAAAATTCCTTTTCTGCAATATAACATGTCCCAAAGATTTGATCAAATGAATGCAAATACGCAGTGTATAGATCAGAATACTGCTGCAAGTATGAAGGAACTTGAAATTCCATTTTTTTTATAATACTAGATGTATTGTTTTTCATGATATCACAGATTGAGATTTTTGGTTGAGAGGATTTTTTTGTCGATTTTTTTTGATTATGATTATTTTGAGGAGTTTGAAGAATATCTGATTCGGATTGAGATTCAATTAATGATGCCATGTAATCTAAAAGTATGATCTAAGTATAAAAACTCATGTAGAATAATAATGGAAATGTATAATTTTCAAATAAGATAATCAGTTCTTTAAATTATATATTAAAAATTAAAATGGTGTTTGGGAGAAAAATTGAAGGTGTATTTGTGTAGAGAATGGAAAGATGGAATAATTATTACTGCTCCAAAAATATTTGATTCAGAAGAAAAAGCAAGATTTTATTGTGAAAAACAAAACAAAAAAACAACTTCTTCCATATATCATAAATGGGAATATGAAGCATATGAGGTTGAATAGATATTTTCTCTATGCAAAAAAATATTATTAATTTTAGCTAAAATGAAAAGTTAGTACTATACTATTTGCATAATTTCATTTAATAAAGATAAAAAATTTGTCGCTATTAATGTTAAATCCTATAAGAAATGTGGAAAAAGAGTTTGAAGCGTTAACCGAATAAAATTACTGTTCTCCAGAATACACATATCTTGAAAATTAGTTCTAAAAAATCTTAATTCCTAGTTAGATGAGTTAAAAACGTGAAAAAAGCTGCTATAATAGCATGCATAGTTGCGGTTGGGGTAGTTGGAATTTTGGTAGGGGTAGGAGTATCAAATGATGCACCAAATCAAACAGATTATGAAAGAACTTTACAAGAATCAGTTTCATCAAAATCAGAACCCCAAACTCCATCTCCTAATGGAACAACGATTGTAAGAGAAATTGGTGAGACTATTGAAGGAAGTAATACCCCTAAACCTTAAGCTATTTATGATTAATTTATCAATGATGAATTTTGATTTAGTCTAGATTGCCAAAAGTTGCTTTTGCAGTAATAGCGGTTCTAGTAGTTTTAATTATTTTTGTGGTGGTAGGATTTTTGTTACAACCTGATGATAAATCAAGACCTGCAATATGCAAGGGAAATGCTGCCTGTTTTAGTGGAAAAGTTACTGCAGTAACTGATGGGGATACTATCAAGGTTGATGGGAAAACAATTAGACTAGCATTATCATCAACTCCAGAGTTACATGAGAGTTCTGGGATTAATGCAAGAGAGTATGTTTTGAAGGTTTGTCCTGTTGGAAGTATAGCAATAGTTGATGAAGATGATGGGCAACAGGAAGGAAGCTATGGTAGAACTGTTGCGGCAATATATTGTGGCGATAAGCTTCTAAATTCTGCAATTTTAGATTCTAAGATTGGAGTAATTAGTAGAGAGTTTTGCAAATCTAGTGAGTTTGGAAATGAGGATTGGGCAAAAAGAAACGGATGCGATAATTTTGAAACACCAATTGTTGTCCCATCACAACCAAAAGAAAGTGTTTGTGAGCCATCATATCCTACTTTATGTATTCCTCTTGATTCACACGACTTGGATTGTGGAGAGATTCCATATCGAAACTTTAAGGTCTTATCGCCAGACCCACATGGATTTGATGGAGATAATAATGGAATTGGTTGTGAATCTTAGAAAGATGTAAACTATTTGGACTCAAACAATAAAACTTTGTAATTGATAAATCATTTTTCAATTATATCGTTAACAATTCTTTTTTAAAATCATCTGCGCTTCGTTCAAATCCACACATTCTGCAAATTTGCCAGCTTCGCTCTTTGAGAATACCTAATGGAGCATCATATCTTACAGAATACATTTTTCCATAACAGGAAGGACACGATATGGGTATGTCAATCTGTGTCATTTAGATCCCCTGGTATCCTTTTTTTTAGATTAGTTACAATTTCATCAGATTCGGTTTTTTCAAACAATTGGAATACTGAACATTTTGTATCATTTTTTCTTCCAATTAATTGTGAGTTTTTTTGCATCATAGGCCAGTTCTAGGAACATTATTAGTTAATACCTAGACATTTGTGGCATGCCTTGTAAAGAAAACTATTCTTAAAAAAATATAAAAAAATGGATAAATAATGAAAAGAGAGGTTTACTTTCTCTTTGCTTCATCCATTATTCTTGACAGCTTGCCTCTAAAGTCTGACTCGATTTTACTTGATTCCATTAATGAGAATATTTTCTTTGAGAACGCCTCAAGAGTTGCTTCAGCTCCTTTGTCAATTATTTCTCCATATGCTTTTAGCATCTTTTCTTTTAGCTTGTCCTTTTTTACCTCATACATTGCATCAAATGCTGCCTTGTGCCACAGATTTACCATAAAATCTTGTGAGCTAATATTTGGATTACATCCTGGACAGCCTTGTCCTCCACAAGGGCATTCTTGTCCTGATGATCCACAACAGCTACTAGTAGTTGAGCATTCTGGGCCACAACATTGTCCTTCCATCTTCTTTCATTCACCTCCTAGTATTTTTGATAAGCTAGATGAATCATTTAGAAATAAATCTAAAAATAATTTTTGAGCTATGAACGGGGCACTGGGCTGGGGGATTTGTATTTCTTTCATCATCTAACTTACCTTAGTATAGTGACTAACACTAGGTAATTTAAAGCAGCTAGTGAAATACTGGAAATCAACTTTCCCTTTAGTAACTTACTCTTTATTAGTAACTATAGATAAGTAAGTATATATCTAATCTACATGGGTAAATGTTATGAAAAACGTTAATGATTCTATGGCAAATACAAAGTGTTGTCCTATTGATAATACTTTTAAGCTGATTGGAAAAAGATTTACCGTTCATATTTTACGCAACATGATGATGATGGGCCAAACTCGATTCAATGAATTTCTAGATTCAATAGAGGATGTTAATCCAAAAACACTATCAGCACGATTACGAGAGTTGGAAAAAAGTCGTTTGATTGAGAGAAAAGTTTACAATGAAACTCCAATTAGAATCGAATATCATTTAACTGAAAAAGGACAAAAATTACGCTCAATTTTAGAGCAAATGGCAGCATTTTCAATGAGATATTGCTGTAGCGATATTTTCAAGGATGGTAAACCAAGAACACTACGTCAGGGATTAGGGGTTGCCCCTACCATAATCAAATAATTTTTTACAGGATTTTAATTCTAGGTTTGGATAAATTTTGGGTCAACAACTATTTTTAAAATAGGATTAATAATTTTCAGTGGATTTTTTGTAGTATCAACGCTTACTACAAGCATTCGCTCATCGCTCAAAAGAAGACTTATTCGACTAATCTTTTCGTATTCTACAAGAGCATACCTAGCTTTGCCAATTTTTTCAAATTGATCAATTCGTCTCCTCCAAGCCCCAATAGATAATTGAAGTGTTTCTTTTGTTTCATTAGAACTCAAAAGATTTGTGTGGCCTTCACGGAGTCTGCTAATTATTATATTCCCATACATGTCACTGACAAGGGAAAATCGAATGTGTTTATTTGAGCTCATAATTGCGTCTAAAAGTAAAGAATATTTCATTGCTAGAATACCAAGTCTAGTTTAATGCCATTATAAATCCAATCTCCAAAAAATCAGTGTTACAAGTCAAATTCTAAATTATTTTACTAGTAATACTGGGCACTTTGCATTTAGTGCAACAGAGCTTGATACTCTACCTAATAGCATTTCCTTCCACATTCCATTACCCTTTGTTCCCATTACCACTAGATCAATTTTTTGGGAATCGACCAGAGAAAGAAGTGTGTCAGAGACATCTTTTGATGGAATTATAGAATAGTCAAATCTAACTCCGAACTTTTTTGCTTGCTGTTCCATTTTTTTTATTCCATTTTTTAAAATATCCACACTGCCAAGTGACATTGCTGCCTCTCGACTAGGGGTTCCATTTACCCAGTGTTTGATTAGGTCTTTGTTAACCACTGACACAACAAGAATTGATGCTCCCTGTCTTTTTGCAATGGTCAATGCATAAGAAAACACATTTGGTGCATGTTTTGAATCATTATACGGAACAAGAATTCGTCTTACAAATTCGTAACCTGCTACATCGCAGTGGTCTAAATCCTTACACACTATTCTTGGCATCTTCTACATATTACATAAAGCTAAAAAATCTTAAGAATATTTGTATGTAGCAAGTTTCAAACAGTATAAATTTTATAATATTTTCAAAGATTATTGTAATATTTTATGCCTAAATTCATAAAAGGAACTTCACAAGATGCCTTCAATGACGTGAAAAACTCTATGAATTTTTTATTTCCAAACTGGATGGTATCTATGCCTGATACTAACCTAAGAAAAAATTTATAAAAATTCATCAATATCTCGTGCTTTTTTTCGATACCTAATATCTGAACAAAATTTACATGGACAAAACTCTTCCATAAAAATAATTATTATTTTTTAGCATATAGGGCATTGTGTGTAAAAAATGCAAAACA
>DASPGM010000006.1:0-150268 GCA_035620615.1 Nitrosopumilaceae archaeon
CATTTCGGGATTTGGGGCAGTTGCATTTTATCAGATGTACAAAAGATTACAAAAAGGAAAAAAAATTGCATCGTTTATCGGATATGCAGTTTTCATAAGCATAGTTTTTGCATTGATGCCGCCAAATCCAGACGAGATTACTGCGCCGATGGATCTAGTAAATGGATTTAGGGCAATGTCGGTTATAGCGGTTTCAGTATTTTGGATCGCACTGGGAATAATACTTGGATTATTCTGGGAAAGACTCCAACCTCATTTTTCGCTGCAAAAAGAACACAAAAGCGTATCATATTGAGTCAAAAAACAGTTTTTCAGGTTTAAGAAAAATTGAAATATTTACTTACACTCGAAAATAGTGGCTTGAGAACCACGTTTACTTTGGGATTTTTGGTAGCACTAGTGATCATAACAAGTTCATTTTCCATGGTAGATGCCCATCCCCATGCAACACCAGATTTGATGGAATCTCACTCTCATGATCCAGAAAGTGAAAATTTTCATGAAGAATTTATTCTGCATTCATTTGAGCACGTAATAATTTCAACATGGGAATTTTTTAGGACTTTGATTTTTGGCTGATGGATTTCAGGTAATCATAGTAAGATTATACACGCTGATCAATGACATTCCTTTTAGGCTAAATCTTTTTTCATAGTCTTATGTTAAGGAAACCCCAAGTTGGAATTTTTGTAGGTATAACACTTTTTTGTTTTGGCTGGATTTGGTATTTTTTGCTAACAGATAATTTTGAATCAATCATGATTGATGATTTTCCTTTGTCCTTATGGATAAGTCCTATCATTATAGGTTCTGGGCTAGGTTCGATAGGAATATCGTTAATGTATGAGCTTATTCGAAGAAAGTATACTTGAAGAAAACATAATCCTAGTAAGATTACCCAAAAAGCAAAATGTTCATCATGCCTAACAATTGTTACAAATTGTTTCAATTTGTTACAAATCCTAGTAACTTTTGTTACAGCAAGAATTAGGAGAGTATTGTCAGTAACGAGTTCCACTTTGTTCTAATGTGTTAGCGCATAAAATTAGGCATAACATTTATTTGTTTTTAACAAATGTTACGAATAAAAACAAATGTTTTGGGATTAATAGGTTATAACAAATTGTAATGTTTATGAAATGTTCTTCAATGCAATATTATGAACAAAAATTTTATTTGTTAGTATCTCTATACTAAATTTGAAGCCAAATTCGCAGAAACTGAAAGGATTTCACAGCCAAGAGTCCCATCCGGTCCATTCATTTCAAGTTCTTTTTATGGTTCCACGTTCTTAGGAGAAATAGTTGAAAATAACAAGAGATGAATTCAAAAGAAGTGAAGAAAAGTCAGCCCTAGAGTTATTCAGGCAAGGCATCAAGGCAGATGAAACTAGGGAAAAATATTCTCGTACATCTTATAAAAAAATCCAAGATAATTAAACGCGTATTTTCTTCATCTAAAGAAGAGCAATTATCTGTTGAATTTTGTCAATTAGAGGTTGTCCGTCTTGGTTTGTTAGTACCCCAGATTGAATGAATGCTTCAATTTGATTAATTAAACTTCGTAGAATAGGAAATGCTGCTGATATATTATCTTGGTCTAGTTTGCTGGCAGCAGCTTCTATTTTCGCGATAAGGGAACTAGCCTGGCCAGCAGTAAATTTTCCATCTTCTGTCATTTCAATAATTTGATCAACTGCATCTTCCATCAATATCTCTGCAGAGGGAGAATCACAGTCTTCAAGAATTTCAAGAGTAAATGTTTCAGTATCACTGAGCTTTGGATTTCCATTATCTGTCACAGTAATTGTTATGCTGTAGATTCCTGCATCATTACATGAAGTTTCAAAAACTAATTTTGCAGTTCTGTCCCCATTATTTTCCAGAATAACAAAATTCGGGAGGGTAGATGAAAAAAATGTTAAGATATCATTAGGATTAGGATCCGAAGCGGAAATAGTTAACTCTGCGGAGGACCTTTCATCCTCGCTATTATACCCAATAGGATCAAGAATAGGTGCAGAGTTCGTGAGTTGAGCCGATGAAAATTGAAATGAAAAAGCAACTATGCTATAAATAACTAATAAACTTACGAGCCCTCTAACCAATCGCAAAACATAATTTATAGTACGAAAATCACAGTTATATCTTTGTAAGTATTTTTTTACAACAGTATTTAAGATCTTTTTTTTCAGAGCCTACACTGTCTAGAATCTGCTTTTGCTAATTCTTCATAAGCCAAAATTGCATGTGATACAGATGCTGGATATCGTCCGTGTTTAAGTAAAAGTTCTGCATCATTCAATAGACGATTTATGACTTTGTGAGACTTTTCAACCCCTCCTTAACCCTCTTTGGAGAAATGATTTCACTCACATCATTATCCATGAACTTTGATAACAATATGTTTTTGCTCATTTTTTGGGATTGAATCCAAAAAACAAACCGATGTCAGTGTGGACACCATCCGGTCCATACCTTTATCAGTTCTTAAATAAGATTCAAGGGCTAACTATAGTATGATGGAATCGTATGACGATGAACCAAATTTTTTCTAGCCCAATATCAATTTTACATTTGTAAAGTATAGTGATTATCTATGTGTTTTTACAAATAGATGTCATGTCACTACAGGTAGAAGCAAAAAAGTCGATGCTACTAATTTCCTTTGTATTATTGTCATTTATCGTCCTTGGTTTAGTGTACTCTCTAACCAGTGATGTTGCAGTAAGAGCTGGACAGTCATTGGAATACCCGTCTTGGTTGGTTATCGCGTATCTAGCTGGATTGTCGATGATAATTCTCCCATGCACTCTCCCATTGGTGTTTATCATAATTCCAATGAGTATGGGTCAGGGATACAAAAAAGGTCTTTTAATGGCTTTGCTATTTGGGGCAGGTCTTACAATTATGATCACATCCTATGGAATAGGAGTATCCGCAATTGGAAAATCAGCATCTTTGGATCAAGTGTCTTTTCTAATGTTTCTCATTGCAGGAATCGCTGCTTTTGTATTTGGGTTGTCACAGCTGAAATTGTTTTCAATTAAACTCCCAACTTATTCTAGAACACCTCAATTTATTCAAAAAAGAGGAGATTATTCAAAATCATTTTTGATGGGGATTTTACTTGGAAATGCTGGAGTTGGTTGCCCAAACCCAATGTTTTACTGGCTTTTGATATACATTGCAGGAAGTGGAAGTATGGAAATAGGAGCATCACTAGGTGCCGTACATGGGTTTGGAAGAGCAATTCCTTTGATACTATTATCAATTCTTGCCATAATGGGAATCAACGCAACAAAATCCATTGT
The DNA here is from genome assembly GCA_035620615.1 of Nitrosopumilaceae archaeon. Classification (GTDB taxonomy): domain Archaea; phylum Thermoproteota; class Nitrososphaeria; order Nitrososphaerales; family Nitrosopumilaceae; genus CSP1-1. The sequence goes on from DASPGM010000006.1 coordinate 3,314, forward strand.
ATCAAACAGAATAAAAATTGAAAATATTACAGGTTGGATGATGATTGTCATTGGTTCATTCTTAATCATTAATGGACTCCCCGGAGGTCATCAATGGTATGAGAGTACAATTATACACATTGGGTGGAATAATGCAGTTTCAATGATTGGGCTTCCAGCAGAATATCACATTGGAATTCATGTACATGAAAATGTATTTGGAGTTGAAATTCCAGAAGATATGGTGCCTGTTTTATTAATTATTCTAATTATATTTCCAATTGGTTGGTATATGGGATGGAAGAAGAGGAAGATGATTAAACAATGAAGGATCCTGTTTGTGGAATGGATGTTAATGAAAAACATGATTCTATAACACATGATGGTAAACGATATTTCTTTTGTTGTGCTAGCTGTAAATGGGCCTTTGAAAAAGATCCAAATCAGTATGTGAGTGATAAATAATGAAAATCGAAATACTTACAACTCCAGACTGCTCCAACTGTAAGATAGTTGAAAAGATGCTTGACGAAGAGGGATTCAAGTACTCAGTTATAGACATAACAGAAACTCCAGATTATCTACAAAAATATCCAATTTTCACAGCACCTGGCATAGTAATTGATGGAAAATTGGAATTTATAGGAATTCCAAAAAAGGAAAAGCTGATAGGAAAATTAACAGCCAAAAACAATTTTGCAAATTCTAAGTCACATTATTAAATATAGTTACAAAATAGATATTGGATATGCCTTATAATCTAGATAAAGTTGACACTGCGATTTTGAACTCACTAATGGAAGATGGCAGAAAATCTTTTCGTCAAATTGGAAGAGAAGTTAATGTAACAACCCCTACAGTACAGGCAAGATACCAAAGACTAGTCAATCTGGGGTTCATTAAATCAATTACTCCTGATTTAGATTTGAAAAAGATAGATAAAAAAACAAAAGAAAAAATAAAAAAATCTAACCAAAAAATTAATGTAAAAGGAAAATTAAATACGAATCAGGATATCAAGATTATTTGTGATTATTGTAATGCTTCAATTGGAGGTAAACCGACAATTCTAAAATTTGCCCAGTATGAGAGGTTTTTTTGTTGTAGTTCATGTAAAAAGCTATACAAGGAAAAATACGGTGGAAGAATAGATGCTATTGAAAAACCTGAAAATAAATGATACGAATGTGCTTTTTGAAGGTATCGAGTGACAATTAATGTTTTTGTTAACAAATATCGAGAAGAATCTCAATATGATTACAAAAAACCTATTCAGTAATGGCTGAACAAATAATATTTGCCGTATTATCAATTGCAATTACAGTCATTTTATTCTTTGTTGCTAGACATATCGTCTTAATAAAAATTGGAAATTTAGCAGGATCTCAAAAAATTTTGGGAATAATCACATTTGTAATAGTTATTGTAGAAGTTAGCTATCTAGGTACAAAGTTTGGGCTTTTTACTATTGCAATTGAAGTTATTACCTCAATTGGCGTAGGCTTTATTTTACTAGGCATAGCAGCACAACATCAACTAAAAAATATTGTCTCTGGATTAGGAGTTTTTTTTAGCTCTGATATTGAAATTGGAGATCAAATCAAAATCAAGGATGCAAAAGGCATTATTATTGAAATTCATCTTACTAAAACAGTAGCTATGAATGAGGATGGAGAACGAATTATCATTCCCAATCAAAAATTTTCAGACGAAGTAGTAGTAATTTATCATAAAAAGAAAATTACTTAAAAGAAGAAGTTTTTAGAGGATATAATGTCAAAAGATTGCGAACATTTTAGCCAAAAAAAGGAAGAGATCATTCCACAGACAGAAGGTTGTGAAGAATGTGAAAAAGAAAAAATGCCATGGGTAGCCATACGACAATGCTTAACATGCGGACATGTTGGATGTTGTGATTCTTCAATGGGGCGCCATGCAACAAAACATTTTGAAGAAACTGGTCATCCTGTAATGATTGCAGTACAAAATAATCCTTGGAAATGGTGTTATATTCACAAAGAATATTATTGAATTTTTTATGACAAGATGTCTGAACTAACATGAGCATATATGAACTTGGAGAGTGGAATCTCAAAGGATTAGTAGCCAATCCAAAAAGCCCTGCATTTGAAAAGCAAATCAAATTAGTTGAACAAAAAGCAAAACAGTTTGAAAAAATTAAATCAAAACTAACTCCAAAAATACCATCTAAAAAATTTCTTGAGATTTTACATGATTTAGAAGGACTATATGAAAAAATGAGCATTATTGGAGGATATGCGTCTTTAACATATTCAGGAGATACCCAATCAGATGAAGCCACTTCATTACTAACTAGAATGACAAAGCTAGGCTCTGATATTTCAAATCGTACATTATTTTTTGATTTGTGGTGGAAGAGGGGAATTGATGAAAAAAATGCAAATCGTTTAATCAAAGATTCTGGAGAATTGGCAGGTTATCTAAAATACAAGCGACTTGTTGCAAAATATTCGCTTAGTGAGCCAGAAGAAAGAATAATCAATACACTTGATGTGACTGGGAGTACCGCTCTCATCAAACTTTATGATAAAATTACAAATGCCTTTGAGTATATTGTAAAAATTGATGGGAAAAAAAGAAAACTTACCAGAGAAGAGCTTTCAACATATGTAAGAAGTCCAAAACAAAAAACCCGGGAAATTGCATATAAAGAACTTTTATCTAGATTTTCTAAAAATAAAGGAGTTTTAGGAGAAATTTACCAAAACATAGTATTAAACTGGAAAGACGAAGGAATTGAAATTAGAGGATTTTCATCACCAATATCAATTAGAAATATTTCAAATGATGTAGATGACAAAACAGTAAATTCATTATTACAAGTATGCAAAAAAAATGCCCCAATATTTCAGAATTTTTTTATTCAAAAGGCAAAAATCCTTGGATTAAAAAAACTTCGAAGATATGATCTATATGCACCTAGTACCAAAATTAAAGAAAAAAATTACAAATATGACAAATCAGTAAAACTTGTCTTTGAATCACTAGAAAAATTCAGTCCAAAGCTTTCTTCATTTGCCAAAAAGGTCTTTGATGAAAAACATGTTGATTCTTCAATTCGAAAAGGAAAACGAGATGGTGCATTTTGTAGTACCTTGTCACCTAAAATTACACCATTTGTATTAGTTAATTTTGCGGGAAAATCAAAGGATGTTTTTACCATTGCACATGAAATTGGACATGCAGTACATAGTATTGCAGCTTCAGATAGATCAATTCTAGTTTCTGATGCTCCACTTCCTTTAGCAGAGACTGCATCTACTTTTTCTGAATTACTTTTGTATGATAACTTGGTAGATAAAATTTCAAAAGAGGAAAAAATTAGTATGCTTTCTGAAAAAATTGATGATTTGTATGCAACAATAATGAGGCAGTCATTTTTTACATTATTTGAAATAGAGGCACATGAGCGAATAGCAAAAAATACTACAGTGGAAGAAATATCGAAGACGTATTCAAATAATATAAAAAACCAATTTGGAAATTCTGTTGATGTAACTGATGACTTTGCAATAGAATGGAGCAGTATTCCACATTTTTTCCATACACCTTTTTACTGTTATGCATATTCTTTTGGGAATTTACTGGCCCTATCGCTGTTCCAAAGATACAAAAAGGAGGGAACAGATTTTGTTCCATCATACATTAACATTTTGTCAGCTGGTGGTTCGAAAAAACCAGAACTGTTGCTTGAAGAACATGGTATTGATATTAGCTCACCAGAATTTTGGCAAGATGGCTTTGATTATATTCATGAGCAAGTAAAAGAGCTCAAGGCATTAAGCTAGAATTAAAATTAAAAGCGACTGACAGTCATTAAACGCATCAGACTGTCAGTCTTTGTTCCCCTTCGGTTTGAACCGATGTCAAAAATAAAAAGAAATCAACTAAATTTAAACTTTTGAAAAGCATAAGTGTTATGAATCATATTTTTCCCATATATCAAAAACGAAAAAATTGGATAGTAACCTTAATAATTTCAAATAAAATTGGGCTCCATGTGAACAGATTATTTTTAATTGCGTCTATTTCCTTAATAGTATTTTTTGGTGTGACTCAAGTTTTTGCTCAAGAACCTAGGCTTGCTACGTTTCAGGAAACCGCTCAATTGATCATTGATCAGAGTATTTCAAATAATGTTACAATTGCTATTTCTCTTCAAAGTACAAGCAATCAAGAAATTAGAATACCTATAGAACTAGTACAAAAAATTCAAGATACAGAAAGAGTTCGTGCAGTTACCATAACCAGCGAGGAACAGTGTGTTTTAGGAGTGCAACCAGATCAAAGTTGCATTATGATTAACATGTCAGTAGAAGAAATTCCTGGAGGGATAAAAGCAATACAAGAAACAGGACGCATTATTGGGGACTCGCTTATTAGTGATATTAATGATGTCTTTGATACTAGAGCAAAATTTCATTCTGTGTTTATACACCATAGCGATATAGCAAATCAAGCACTTGATACTTCAGGGGTGATCTCTGGACAAGGAACGTTTTCAGCAGTATATACAATGCCAAAAGAAGATTCGCAAACAATGTATGAAAAATTTTCAGTAATTTTGTTACCTAAGGAGATTAGGGAATTAGGAGGATTTTACGACCTTGCTAAAAGATTATCCTCAGAACCAGATTCTAGTACAACGGTTTCAATAATTCCACAAAATGGAACCTCTTTATTTCAATTAAAATTATCCGTTGATTATCCAAATAGTGCAAGAGGAATAAAAAATATTAACCCTCTAGAATTTTTTAAAACAAATGAACTAAAGCGTTCAGATTATTTCTCCAAAGATTTCTATCCATTAAATTCACTTGTAAAAATTATTTTATTATCATCAGAACCACTCAAAGTAAGTGAGGTAAACACAAAAATTGTACCAGATGTAGTTATTGATGGAGAGCGATTCCCAGAATTTACATCTGATGGATGGTTTTTTGAGCAAAATTCTGAAAAAATTGATGCGACGTACCTTTTTGGGAAAAAGTTTTCGGTTAGCGAAGATGAGCTTATTTTTACTGTAAGTCCTTTGAACAGTACAATAGGAAATGAAATTTTCATACAACCAAGTACACCCATAGATACTTCACAAATGGTAATTTTAGCTGGAATAATTATTGCGGCAATTGGTGCCACAATTTATTATTTGAAAGGAATTAGAGCAAAGCATTAGACAAGTAATACGGCTGCAGCAAAAACTGTTGTCCATCTACCTTGCTTATCACCAATTGCGGTCTGAGTAACATTTGCAGTTTTATAGATTTCCCCAGAAATATTCCACTGTTGACGTTTCTCATCCCAGCTTTTGTCAATATCAAATTGAATTCCAAGTGAAGAAGCAAGCATTTGAGCTGCAATATCTTCAGCATAATCACCTGCCTCTTTCTCGGTTTGCCCAAATGAATCATATTCTGAAAGATATCCATAATGGGAAGGATCTTTTGGTTGTGCAACACCAACTGAAGCTGCAGTTAGTCGATGTGGCTCTTGTGTTTGGTTTCTTGAATAAATAGTAAAAAGGATTTGCCCAGGATTAATTAGCTTTAGTCCTTCATTTCTAGAAATGAGTTTTGCCTGAGGTGGAAAGATGCTAGATATCAAAACCAAATTAGTCCCAGCAATTCCTGCATCCCTTAATGCATATTCAAAACTAGTCAATCTATCTGCATGAACCCCTTTTCCTTTAGTAAGAAATAATTTCTTAGCAACTAGGTCTAACAAATCTTCAGTTTTTCAAAGGTTTTGATATTTATAGTTTGATTATATTAAAAATTTCTAATTAAAGACAGATTGCATTGAAGAATTTTTTATATCTCCTAAAGTATGTGTTTTGGAATTAGTTATTTATAACATGGATTTAATTTATTGTAGTTTTGGATCTTGAATTTTTCCAATCAGAGGCTTTTATTATTGGATATTATGTGCTGACAGTTTCAGCCTCTCTATTACTTATAAAAGAGACAAAAAACAGATGGAGGGACCTTATTGATGGGAAAAATTCCATATTATTTGCACCAATCGCATTTGGTATAATTCTAGCTTATTTTTTTCTAGCCTTTGATTTTTTTGAAACAATTCCTATTCTTAATTGGAGTTGGCTTGGATACAACATTGCCTTTGGACCATTTGCTGACCAAGGCTTTTGGGGAGTTTTACCATTTATTCCACTATTGGTATACATGTTTATTCATATTAACTACGTCGAAGAGTTTTATTTTAGAAAATCAAAAAAAATGGTAGTAGTTTGGGCACTTGTTCATATTGCAATGGGAATTAAAGTTCACATGGCAATTATGTTAATACCTGTAGGGTTTTTGTTCAAATATATTTATGATAAAAAAGGATTAAACCACGCTTATGCTATGCACTTTGCAACAAACATTATGATCGTATTTACTTTATTTCTTTCTTTTATCCCTTAATGGGGGCTCTTGGGTAAAGAAAATCCATCCAATAAAACCTCCAAGGCAGATGTTAATGACACCCATAAAGGTAATGAAAAACGAGACCTGCGATGGTTGAGACAATCCAATTATAATTCCCATAGCGCCAGTTCCAAAAAACATAAGCATTAAAACTTTAAGCTTGTACGGATTTACGTATTTCATAGTTTTGCTCAATTCCAAGCAGTATTAAAGATTGATTAATTTTTTGCAAAGGAAAACTTGCAATTTATTTTAAGAACATTTTAAAACATCTGTATTTTGTGTACTTTATGCCAATGTAGCTCAGCCTGGCTAGAGCATTCGCCTTGTAAGCGAAAGGTCGCGAGTCCAAATCTCGCCATTGGCTTTTTTGGTTCATTTGTTCATCAAAAAAGCTCGCTTATTTTTAACAAGGGTTTATTAGACGTGCAAATGTCAATTCAATTATCGGAAATAATGACGGTGAGGCAATGAGCTTTTTCTGTCATTGCTAAAGATGAAAAAAAATGACTACATTTGATGAATTAGGAATTAAAAAAACCATATTAGATGGACTAAAAGATATTGGATTTAAAGAGGCATTTCCAATCCAAGTAGCAACTATACCTGTTTTACTTTCGGGCAGAGATGTAGTAGGACAGGCTCATACTGGAACTGGAAAGACAGCTGCATTTTCTATTTCAATGTTACAAAAAATTATTCCAAATGGAGGAATTCAGGGTTTAGTTATTGCTCCAACAAGGGAGCTTGCAATTCAGATTACAGATGAGATAAGAAAGCTAGCCAAATTCACTGGCATTAGGGCTGCAACCGTTTATGGAGGACAGGGAATGGGGTTACAACTTGATCAGCTTAGAAGAGGCGCTGAAATAGTTGTTGCTACCCCGGGAAGATTAATAGATCATTTGAAAAGGGGCTCAATTAAACTCAATCAAATATCCCATGTCGTTCTTGATGAAGCAGACACTATGCTAGATATGGGATTTATTGAAGATATTGAATTTATTTTGGATCTTGCACCTAAACAAAAGGTCATGTCTCTATTTTCTGCAACGATGCCACCTGCAATTTTGAGGTTAGCTGAAAATTATCTTAATGATCCAAAACAGTTCCTACTTGATGCAGATGATCTTAGCGGGGAAGGAATATCTCAGGCATTTTTAGTGATTAAAGACAGAGACAAACTAAAATATTTAATTGATTTTATAGAGGAAAATAAAAAAGGTCAAACTATTGTTTTTTGTTCCACAAAGCATAGAACCAGAGATGTAGCGCGAAGCCTTGAAAGAAGCAATTACAATGTAGTAGCGATTGAGGGAGACATGTCACAGCACAGACGTGAAAAATCAATGTCTCAATTTAGACGTGGGAAGGCAGACATCCTTGTTGCAACAGACGTTGCTGCAAGAGGAATTGACGTTCCAGAAGTAGCTCTTGTTGTTAATTTTGATGTTCCCAATCAAGAAATGGTTTATTTTCATAGAATTGGAAGAACGGCAAGAGCAGGAGCACTTGGAAGAGCAATTACTCTCGTATCATATTCTTCTATCGGAGATTGGAAGATAATAAAACAACAGACAAAAGTTGCAATGACTGATTTAAATGAACAGATGGGAATAGCGATTAACATCCCAGACCCACTAAAAAGAGAAGTTGGGCCGCGTAGAATGGGATATCAAAGATCATCGTATGGGAATAGAAGAGGTCGTTCATCTGGGTCTGGACACAGATCCGCGCGTGATCAATATGATAGGAGAAATAAATCGAATGATAGACGAAATGGTGGCGGAAGAAGCTATTATGGCTTAAGAAGTAGATGGTAATTTTTCATTTCATAAAAAAATAAAATGCACAGGTTTAAAGAAAAGTAGGTTATAGGAATATAATGCATATTGGTTATGTTTTATTAAATTGTGACCTAGGAGCGGAGGAATATATTGTTGAAGAGTTAAAACATATTCCAGAAGTAAAAAAGGCATATCTTACATTTGGGGCTTATGACATTATTGCCGAGGTCCATGCACCCACTCAAGAAGATTTTGAAAAAACAGTAGGTACCAAAATTAGACGTCTTGCTAGAGTAGTAAGTACGATGACTCTAAACGTAATCAATCCCGAATGATTGTTATATAAGAAAATAAAGTTTCAAAAAGGTGGAAAAAATTGATTATACTGGTACAGTTTGGGCCATTAATCATAACAACCCTGAACCGCTTGTAGAACACTCTTTAAAAAAATTACAAGAATATGGAATAAAAAAAGAGGATATTGTACTTACTGATGCGCCTGAAAATGTCAAGGTAGGGGCAATCATAGTTGAGATATGGCCATATCACTTGGATATAGGAAGAGTTAGAACTATTAGAAATGAATCCTTCATTAGTGGAACTGTGATGACTATAGAGCTAAAAGCAGATTCTGAAGGAAAATACATAGACTGAAACTAATTTCCATTATAAAAATAATTTTTTAAAGTAAAACTTTGAGTAATTCGAATAAAAAATGACATTTTAGTCTGTAGAAGGGATTTTGAAGAGATATGATTATTATACGTGTATTTTCATAGCAGCAACAATGACTAAAAATATACTAACGATCTTATTCTTGACTACAATTTTAGCGACTTCAGCAATTTCAGCTTCAGTTGAGATATTACCTCAAGCAGACGCTGCAACACAAAGTTCTGGAACCCCGGTAAAACAATACGGTTCAGCAACTAAGGATAAAGTATGCGGAGACAGACTTTGTTCTGAAACAGGTGGAAAAACTGAGATGCCAAGCGTTTCAGAAGAAGAAACACCTAGTGAACCAAAAAAGGAAACACCTAGTGAACCAAAGACTCCTTCAATGGAAAAAAGTGATCATCCAATGTGGAAGAGTGCTACCGGTACAATCACATCAGTACAGGATCCAGGGATAGGTCATGAAACACATCAGCTTGCAATTATTTTGCCACCAAGTGACAAAGTCTACAAGGGGATGTTTTCATACGATGCATCAGAACCAATTCAGTTAGTTGCACTTCATGGTCCACTAGCTGATGGAGAAGATGCAGGACAACCAATTTGGACTCCAGATGGAAAAACAAAATTTGCTTTAACATTCATTGATCCAAAAACCAGCATGGGAAGTTGGGCTTTTACAGGAAATGCACTTGCAATTCATACAATGAACAAAGTTCCATTTACTGCCAGTTATTCTGTTAGTTACATGGAAAATGAAATGTCTGATACTGTAATGACTGGAACGCTAGAATCTATGGTAGATCCTGGAATGGGTCATGAGACACACCAGCTTGCAATTATCTTACCACCAAGCGAAAAAACGTACAGCGGCATCTTAACCTATTCAGCGTCAGAACCAATTCAACTAGTTGCGCTTCATGGACCATTAGGTCCTGGTGAAGATAAGGGTCAAGCGATATGGACTCCAGATGGAAAAACAAAATTTGCTTTAACATTTGTTGATGACAAAAGTGCCATGGGAACATGGATATTTGCAGGAAATGCACTTGCAGTTCATACAATGAATGAAGAACCATTTACTGTAAGTTACTCTGTAGTCGCAGGACAATAAGGGCAAATTCCCTTTTTTTCTTTTTATTTTAGTATCTGAGCAAAAATAGAAAATTAATAGTACCTGAATATCTAAATTTAATAGAATTTACAATGTCACGAAAAAAAAGACAAAATATAATTTTGGCAATTATTGTAATAGTTGTTATTGGATTTATTATAACATATTCTTATTCTGCTGAACAAACCAAGATAAGGGGTTTTAATTTTGGAAACAATATTCAAAAAATTCAAGACGATTTAAAAGTAATTCAAACCGAGTTCCAGTCAAAAATTGCGATCTTTGAGGAAGGAGATATGACAAAAGATGAATTTTTAGTATCGGTAAAAATTCATTTATTAAAAATGGATGAATTAATTTTAAGATATGATACGCTAGACCCGCCTCCAATGTTTTCGTCTTCAGTTGAACTATTCAGATTGTCTTCCAAGAGTCAGCTTGAAAGTGATAAAGAGTTCATTCGTTGGATTGAAAGTGGAGATAATGATGCAAAAATTCGTTCAGATTCTCTTTTGGAAGAATCATTTGGATATGAAATGGCAGCATTAGCTAAATTTAATGCAGCAAAGACTGGAATTAATCCGTAAGTTCTTTAAAGTTCTAAAGTAATTAATTATATTGAAAAAATTACTTTTATTTTTAATTACAATATTTAGTGTACAATATGCATGGGCTGAGGTTTCTATTCAAAATGACCAGCAGTATTTTAGTGAAGATGGCACCTTACATATTGTAGGAGAGATTCAAAATAATTTCAACGTACCGCTAAATCAAATAAATGTTCAAGCAGAATTATTTTCAAATGGAAATTTAGTAGAAATTGTAGAAATCCCTTTAATGCTAAATAACATTATGCCTGAAATGAAAGCCCCATTTGATTTAGTGGTTTCTGGTAAAGATGCAAAAAACATCGATGAGTATTCGCTTAAAATATTTCATAAATTAACAGACCCTAAAAGCCAAGTCATCGATATAACAACGTCTGATATGAAAATAGATAATTCAGATAATCTATTAATCACTGGAACAGTTGTGAATCATGGAGATTTTACTGCTAATTCAATTGTAATTGTAGCCACCCTTTATGATAAAAATGGAAAAGTTATGACTGCTCATAAAACTCATGTAGAACCAGATTATTTGCGAGCAGGCGAAGATGCATTCTTTTTTATGTCAATACCAGATAAATCCTTTACAAACTCTATTGTAGACTATTCACTTGTAGCAGAATCAGATGAATTTACAGCAGTTCCTGAATTTCCAATTGGTTCTACCATATTACTTGCATCATCAGTAATTGCGTATTTGTCTCTCATTAAATATTCAAGCAGGATCACAGTAAACCTTGTTTCTGCAGTAAATCCAAAGTAGGTTCTAATTTTTGCAGTAAAAGATTTTTTTCAAGTGCAGTAGGCACATCAAATTTAATTGGGAAGGAAATACTTAGCATGTCCTGATCGGTATGAGATTCCCTGATACCATGGAATCTATTTTTTGTTTCTAAAAGAAAATTCTTCCAAACAGATATTCTTTGTTGAACCTCGCCAATTTGTTTATCTAAACTATCAATATCAATTTCATCATCATTATTGAAAATACCAAATTTTACCATCGGTACCATAAAAAAGCCTCCAGAAATCTTATCCTGGTTTTTATGCATTTGTTGTATAATTTCAGTCTCCTTTTCTTTGGGGAATAGTTCTCCATAATCAGGATCAAAATATCCTGCGATATCTTTTTTTGAATCATATATTCGAAAGTAATCTTCTTCACGCTCAAGTTTCCACATTGTAAGGATTCAAGGATTCAGGAAATTTACAGGTTATGATAGAACAAAAAATTAATGTTATAAGTACCAAGCAGACAGATAATAATATGGCAATTTCAAAAAACACGAGAGATTTTATTGATAGTTTAATTGATTATTACATTAGTGAAGCTGCTTCATATAGGCAAATTGCGGAAGAATATGTCCCGGAAATAGAATCGGTTACAGATACTGCATTTGGATATATTGCAGGATGTGTTTATTCAGGATTTTTACAGGCCTACAAGAATATGCAACAATCTCCTAGCCTTGAAGATATTCAAGAATTTAATAAAATTCTAAAAGATAGGGCCCCATTGATAAAAAAGGCTATGCTTGAAGACTCTTACAATGCTGAAATAAGAGGAATTGGCGCAAAGCGGGCTAATCTATAGGATGAATATTTTCTAATCTACCTTTAGAATTCCCATTCTAAACAAATGTTCAACTCCATCAAAGAAAACTTTATCGCTAATTTTTTTCTCTGACCAGAGTAAGGCTCGCGTTTTAAACCAATTGGGCATTTTTTCTATATTTGTTTCGCTAACTGGATCTTTGAGATCATATGGAACAAAATCTAAGATAGACTCTAGGGATTTTTCTTTATCGGTATTTGGATTAAGATATTGATTCCAATCTATTTCTACTGGTTTTGAAACTTCTCTAATCATAAACCCGTTAGGATATTCAAAAGCAAGTTTAGATTCTTCTAAAGTGAAATTCATTGAAGGGTTGACTAATTCTTGGAGTGTTTTTTCATAAGCGTTATCATCAATTGAACTAGTCATCCACATTTTTGTTAATTCTCGTTGAAGGTTAATGAGTTTAGAATTAGTAATAGATTCTCCAACATAACTGACCATAGTATCTCCAATCGCAGGACCATATGGTGCCATCATAACGTAATTTTTAGTTGAAGAATCTATTCGAACGTTTATTTTAAAATCATCACATTGATTGTTTCCAAAATTTGTTCCTACACATTTATCATAACCTTCATGTAATTCATGAACTTTTGTTTTGATATCGGATTTTGAAAAACCTTTGTAAGATAAAACAAAATGAGATAATTCATGAGATAAGATCCAAGATGGAAGGGTAGATTCGTAACCCGAGGTAAACACTGAACAATCACACATCATCAATACGTGGTTTTTGGTTCTATCATTTCCTGAATGTATGTAAATTCCATCAAGTACATTTGGTTGTAGTAAGGAAGTCCCTAATTCTTTATCAAAAACTAAAATCAACATGTTAACATTTTCTTGTTTTTGTAAATTTTTGAATTGTAATTCTGAGATACATCCACCAAGCGAGTTATGATTTTCTAATTGGTAAAGATCAAGATATTTAGAGGTAAGACTAGCATAAATTTTATCCATTGTGTCTGTGGGGCCACAAGCATCTTTTTTGATATAGAATAATTGCCATTCTATGGAAGTAGATTCTGCAGCAAATGATTGTGGGAAAATAGGACCTATAATAAGCGATATTATCATTATAGTAATTATAACATAATTTTTTTCTCCTTGACCTATTTTTCTAATATTGTTAAATCTATTCATCCGAAAACACCATCACTAATTCTGGAATGTTTTTTTGAGATTCTTTTGATGAAATATTGATTTGGCCTTCAGAGTTTTCATCATTTTTTATTATAATCCAACCGAAATTATTTTCTGAGGATTGCAAATCTAGAATGTCTAAGGTAACATCAAACTTTATCCAATAACCTTCTACCGTATTTGAAATCCAGATAGAGTCAGTTGGTTGAGAGTCAAATTTCCCTCCATTCCATGAATTACTACATTCAGAGGAATTTTGTGGGCAACTCCAAGTAACACCATTACTAGAAGTCAAAACATTGCTAACCGGTGTGCTAATTTGATTTCCTTCCTTCCAATCAGATTCAAATTTATGTAGATTTACAAACTGTCCATCGCCCCAATTATGATTATTACTTTCGATGTAGAGGTTGAGTGTAGCATATTTCAAAGTTTTATTTGAGAGATGGGTTAGAATATCATCCTGATTAAATGATATCAATACACGATTATTAGTAGGTCCAGAACCCATAATTCGTAAAACTGAATTTGCGCCTTCATTACTGTTTTTTGCACCTTCTCTAATGAAACTATCTTTTTCGGCAAATAGGGTAATTTTATTTGCCGATATTTGTGGGGATTTAGTTTGAATGTTCTTTACAAGTTTAAGATTAGTAAATTCTTCATTTTTTAAAACTTGCAGCGGGGTAGAGACATCTTCATCTAATTGAACAAACATTGAATTTGTATCTTTAAAATAGCACAATCCATTTTCGCAAATTTTAATTGGAGCCTTTGAAGTTTCTACTAACGAAAATGCTTCTTGAATTTCATTATCTAGAATAAAAAAGGATAGTGCAGAAAATGAAATTCCTGCCAGTACTAGAAAAATAATAATATTTTTACCTATTATTTCATCCTTAATTATAGAATTCATTTTTATTGTAAAACCTCCAAATCTTGTATTAAGAAAATTGCACTGGCAGTTCCATAACCAGTAGCAAAGTCATATTCATGTTTTAACGAAGACTTACTTTGTTCAGTATTTTGCTCTATTTCAGTCAATAATTGACTAGGAGAGAATTCTGGATTCTGCTCTAGAATTAATGCTGCAAGCCCAGCAACATATGGCGTGGTGGCAGAAGTACCATAAAATGGCTTTCCATCAAGGGCAAGAGTTGTGACACCATCAGGTCCAACTACATGTGGGGCAATCTTTCCATTGTTTGTTGGTCCATGTGAGCTGTAAGGTGCAAGTGTTCCATCAAGATGATTAACAGCTCCTACAACGATTGCGCCTTTTGCATCGGCTGGAACGGATACACTACTTTTTGGTACTGGGTATTCAAGTTTATCATTAACAGTAAATATTTCCAACGATGCCTTTGGTCTATTGTCAGGAGATTCCATATCGCCAGAATACAAAACTCCAAGTGAATAGATACCTTCAGTATCTGGGATATGATAAATATGTTCAAGATTAGTGTCTGAATTTACTTCTTGTTTATTTGCTGAAAAATCAACGATTTCGCCTAATGGATTTACCAAAACCAGTTCAAAATCTGCAATATCGTATTGACCAACATCCCACATCAAATAAGCCATAATTGGTTCATTATCGGCGATTCGAGACGCTGTAACTGTAATAGACAATCCTTCATCAGAAGCAGAAAAATCATGCCAGCCATTGAGGTTAGAATCAGCAAAATTTCCCTCCCAGTGTTTATTTCCGAAATTTCCTGCAGGAACTACAAAAACAATTCCATTTTCAACTGCATCTTCAATTTTTTTTGTTATATGACTTGTGCCATCAGTGGGAAAATTAGGCCATCCCGCAGACATTGCAATTATATCGATATTTTTGGATATAGCCTCATCCACAGCTGCGGTAAATTCAATGTCTGTTTCCATTGAATATAGATACAATTCAACATCAGGTGCTACATCAGTAATAATTTCTGCAACTGCAGTTCCATGCAAGGCTTCATCTCCGCCCCAGAAACTTGGCATAGCAGACACACCGGAACGGAATGATTTGACTTCCACAATATTTTCTGAGATTTTTGGATTATTTGCAAAAGATAAATCAAACACTGCAACCTTAACTCCTTTGCCCGTAATTCCAGAATATTGTGCTAGATCAGCATTCATAAAATACACTCCTTCAGATACTAGTTCTTCAAATTGTATGGCAGAAGATGGTGGCCTGATATTTTCGATACCAGAAAGTTTTTGAAGTTTTGGAAGGTCTTTTAGATTTATAGTAATTTGAACATTTTTGTCATTTTTGACTTCAATATTGCTAATTGAGTTAAGCTGCTGTAGAACTTTTTGATTATCATCAGTTAATTTAATGGCAATAGTAGTTAAGCCATCTATGTATTTTAGACCTAGTTTTTTAGCATCATTTTTTGGATCATCACTATGGGACAGAATAGATATTTTTGAGTCAACAGAGTGTACAGCATTTTTTTCTGGTTTAGTCAAATCGTCTTGAATTTTTTCTTTTAATTCTTTAAATTCTGCTTTAAGCTCTTCTTTGTGTTCTTTATCATATGCATGATCTTCTTTTAGATTTTTTAATGTTTCCTTAATTTCTGAAATTAATTCTTTAATTTTATCTTTTAATTCTGGGTCTTCCTTAACAGTTTTCTTTAAATCTTTGATTTCATTTTTAATTTTCTTCTCTATTTGTTTAATTTCTTTTTTGATTTCTTTAAGCTCATTACGTTTTTCTTTTAATTCGTTTTTCTTATCCATTTCTTCTCGTTGTTTTTTTACAATTTGTTCAACTAATTTTTTTTCACTATTTTTATCATTACATTTTCCTTCAACATCACCATGGTCAATATGAGATTGTAATGCACTTGATGAAATCAATAAGGTTTGATGGTTAGTTGGATTTCCTGGAGGTAAATGACATACCATCACTAATTCATCTTTTTCTGCGTTTATTGTGAGTTTTATGGATACAGAGTTAGTTTTAGAGTCAGAGTCTTTAACTGATGCTGTAATTGTATGGATACCTACCGAAAGAGTTGAAAGATCAAATGACACTCCAGTGCCAATTACACCATCAAGATCAGAAGACCATTCCAAAGATGCGCCAAGATCTCCGTCTTCAGCATCTACAGCAGTACCAGAAAATGTAATTGGTGTACTATCTACAGAAATCAATCCATCAACTGGCTCTGTGATAGATATTGATGGAGTATCAGCTGAAATTATGATTACTGTTTGAGAAGAAGAACCCAGACTATCTTCAGAGTCTTTAACTGATGCTGTAATTGTATGGATACCTACCGAAAGAGTTGAAAGATCAAATGACATTCCAGTGCCAATTACACCATCAAGATCAGAAGACCATTCCAAAGATGCGCCAAGATCTCCGTCTTCAGCATCTACAGCAGTACCAGAAAATGTAATTGATGTACCAGTTACGACACTAAAACCATCTGATGGGGTCAGTATTGAGGCGCTAGGACCAGATTTACAGTCTCCTACGTTAATACTATTAACTCCAGAGCCACCATCAATTGTATCTGTTCCCCCTCCTGAATTAATACAATCATTTCCATCATTCCCATCAATATCGTCATCTCCAGAACCTGTCAAAATTATATCATTATCTTCATCTCCATGAACGTGATTGTTACCATCGCCTGCGTTAATGATATCTGCTCCATGTCCTCCAAGAATGTCATCGTCTCCTGAGCCTGATGTAATTACATCACTGTCTTGGTTTCCTTCAATGATATTATTGCCATTGCCAGCATTAATGGTGTCAGCTCCGTCACCGCCATAGATTTTATCGTCTCCTGAGCCTGATGTAATTTTATCAGTTTTTTGATTGCCTTCAATGTAATTTGCACCTTCACCTGCATCAATTGTATCAGCTCCGTCACCACCATAGATGTAATCGTCTCCACCTTTGGCTTGAATATAATCATCTCCTCCCCCAGCTATAATCTTGTCATGTCCATCTCCTGAATCAACGATATCAGAGCCTATGCCAAGTAAGATATAGTCATCACCAGAACCGGTTGTAATTACATCCCCTGAAGCTCCAAAATCTGCATCGATTTTATTATTACCATCGCCAGCATGAAAAGTATCTGACCCACCTTCTCCATGAATCTGATCATCACCAGATCCAGTTGTAACAACATCATTTCCTGGACCTGAACAGATTACATCGTTTCCTCCATTACCATTAATGACGTCGTTGCCTTCTAATCCCAAAATTACATCATCTCCCGCAGTACCTTCGATTAGATCATCGCCAAAAGTACCTACTATTGTAGCAACATATCCATCACAATTAAGAACAGCGTGGGCAGGTGTAAAATTTGCAAAAGTACCCCAGCTTAATAACAACACAGATAGAATCACTACCAGTGCTTTAGAGTTAGCATACGCTGAAACCATTATTTTTAACCTAGAATTGATTACACCTGAAACTAGTTGTTTCTGTGTTTGTAATGAATTACAAACTTTTTCTTATATCTCAAAAATTAACTCTAGATATTAGCAATGAAACTTGGATATGGTCGTTTAGAGATACCTAGAAAAAGCGGCATTATAGGAGTAACCAATTTTGAAAATTAAAACAAAATTTACTTTAGAAGTAATACTGTTAGTTTCCCTTATAGGAATGGTATCTATTATTGCCGTTTTAAATACAAAACAGGTTCAAACTAGTTTTCTTGATTTAAGTTCTCAAACTTTGCCAACCTGGGATGCATTAAAAGACATGAGATTGGCAAATTCTCTAATTTTATCATCCACACTTGAAATAATGATTCTGCAAGATAGAATTAACAGCAATATTGACCAAATGAATATAGTTGATTACGAGGAACAAATAGAAAATAAAATTTATGAAATTGAAACTGCAAAATCATTATTTGCAGAATCATTTACCAGATATTCTATTCTTATGGAAGAAAATTTTCCTGAATCTAATATTTATGAAAAAGATATTGCCAAAAATTGGAATGATCTAGTAATAATATCAAATAAAATAATCAGATTAAATTCAAATGCAGAAAACTCAAAACAAGTACTTGAGTTAAAAAATGATTTAGAGGATAGTACACAATTACTTAATCAAAATATATTTGCTGCAAATAATTTTATCGAACCACAAGTAAAAAACAAACAAGATGTAGTTGAATCACTTGTTGATGAAACTACAATGCAAATATTAATTGTATTAAATATTTTCATTGTAACTACTTTGGCCTTTAAATTTTTCATTACAAGATCTATTTCAAGGCCACTATCAAAACTCAGAAAAATAACTAGTAAAATTGCAGATGGAGATTTTGTTAAAACTGAAATGAAAGGAGATGATGAAATATCAGACCTTGGTAAAGATATTGATGCAATGTCAAATAATTTACAAAAGTTAAACAAAGAACTTGTAACATCAGAAAGACTTTCATCTATTGGTAGTTTATCTAGCAGATTGGCACATGATCTCAGAAATCCATTATCTGTCATTAAAAACTCTATGGAGATACTAAAATTCAGATTAAATGATAATATGGATGAAAAAATCAATCATCAGATAGCAATGGTGGGAAGAGCCGTTTCTCGCATGTCACATCAAATTGAAGATGTGCTAGATTTTGTTAATATTGCCTCATTAAAATTAGAAAATAGCTCTCTAGTTACTATAATTGAATCAGCAATTCTTAGTACAGATTTACCTAAATCTGTTACAATAAGCATGCCAAAAAATTCTGCTACAATCAAATGTGACCCTTATAGATTAGAAGTCGTTTTCAGCAATATGTTGAAAAATGCAGCGCAGGCAATGGATGGGAATGGAGAAATTTCAGTTAGAATTTTAGACCAAAAAGATGATGTCTTAATTGAGATTGAAGATCAGGGGCCTGGGATTCCACAAGAAAATCTAGATAAAATATTTGAGCCGTTATTTACAACAAAACAATCTGGAACGGGTCTTGGATTGGCAAGCTGTATTAGCATTGTAGAAAAGCATGGGGGCACCATATCTGCCAGAAATAATCCCACTGTTTTCACTATAAAATTGCCAAAGGTTTCTAAAATAGAAAAAATTGATGAAAAACGTATAGAAAAGCACATTCCTAACGAATAAAATTTTTCAAAAAGTTCGTTCGTTCTACCCACACATGGGCAGATATGTCCAATTTACTCAGTAATTTGATATGGAGAACCAAGAGTTAATCTTACCTGAAGAAGAAGAGGCAATGCCACTTCTTGTAGAGTATGGGTTATCAGAAGAAGAGGCTCGCGTATATGTTGGGGTATTAAGGATTGGAACAGGAAAAGTTAGCGAGATAAGTCATTTTACAAATACAGATAGGGTCAAAGGATACAAGATCCTAGAAAATTTAAGGAGTGAGGGGTATGTCACATCAACTCTGTCATCACCAATTTTGTTTTCTGCAAATGACCCTAAGACTACATTTGATTCCATTTTAGCAAAGAAAAAATCAGGAATTCAAAAATTAGAAAAAAATCAATTGAGGTTAATTGAAAATCTTGAAAGGTTAAAAGGTCACAGTGTCGTCAGTGATCTTCCTAAACTATCTGTAATTTCAGGAAGGGATAATATTTACAATGAAATTAAAAAAATTATTGATGAGACAAAAGATGAGATGTATTTAGTAACATCGACTTCTGATCTAATCAGGATGTACTATACAGATATTCCTGCATCCATTAAAAAAGCCTTAAAAAGAAAAGTCGAAATTAAACTAATGACGGAATTTGAAGTATCAGATAAGACGGATTGTGTAAAAAATCTTGGGCTAAATTATTTCAAAGTCGCAAAACTACCATCACAGGGAAGAATAGTTTGTAATTCAGCCCAGATTATCATGTCTGGTTATACCTCAAAAACTTCGAGAATCCATGCAAGTGACGATTCTGCGTTAGTGACAAATTCAGATGAGATCACAAGCAATATGCAAAGCTTATGTAAATTTATGTGGAAGATGGGAGCCGAGGTTAAAATTGATAAAAAAAGTACAGTAGAAACAGAATCTCCACGAATAAAAACAGGTGTACAGAAAAATGCCACAGCATTAGTGGTAGATGATGACCCCGATACAGTAGAGATGTTTTCGGATTATTTGGAAAATAAAGGAGTAAGCGTAATTGGTAAAGCAAAAGATGGCAAAGAAGGCTATGAGCTTTACAAGAAATTAAAACCAGACGTAATATTTTTGGATGTAATTATGCCTAATTATGATGGATTTTATACGTTAAAGAAAATTCGAGAAACAGATGCTAACGCTAAAATTATTATGGTCACAGCAGACTTTTCTCCTACAACTAAGAAAAAACTAAAGGAATTAAAAGCAACAGATATAATTTACAAGCCATACGATGGAAGAGCAATTGATAGAGTAATTTAGAAAATTAAAAACACTGTATTTCTATATTGAAAAATTATTACTTAAAATCTAATGATGATGCCAAAACGTCTATGGCGTGAGATAGTTTTCTGACGTCTTGTTCTTTACTCAGTCTATTAATTTCTTCTTTGATAATTTTTAGCGCAGCAAAATTATTTTCTTTATCAAAAACGTTAGAGCGATTAAATGTGGATTCTTTAAGATTTTTTCGAACCTCTTCAATTTGGGATTCCTGTTTTTCTAGTTCTTTTTCAGCTAGGCTACATTCGTATTCCAATTTTTGAAGTTTTGATTTTGTATTTCGCTTTCCTAGTAACAATTGATCAAGAACATTAGTGACTGATTTAATATCCATATTGTTTATAGAATTTTTATCAAGATCAATTTTGTCTAATTTTTGAGATTGCAACATTGCTATTTCACGATCAAATTTTTTGTGTAATTCATGAATATTTTTTATCTGTTCATGGTGCTTGTCTATTTTCATGTTAACATATTTGATGTATTGACCTGTATTGCCAGCAGCATCTAATGCCCATCTAATTGCATTTTTTGCTGCCAAGTATCCAGATTTTGTTTCTTCTTGTTTTTGTTGTAATCTATCTGTAAAAGTAATAGTTTCTGCATCATTTAGATGAAGAGCAAACCTAACGGATCTTTCTCCAACATCCATAATGTCTTTTACTTCTACATTTTTACCAATCTCAGCGATGTAACTAGATTCATCTTTGCTAATTATTCGGTCTTCCTTACGATTAAGATATTTACGAACCAGGAGATAATCTAGGAATGAGAACTTAAAACAAAATGTATGTAAATAATTACATACATCGTTTCTGTTCAAATGAATGAACTCTTTTTTGAAATGTGATTTTTGCTTTAAATTTTAACCATTAGAGATAAATGAGAACCATGAGCAGTTTTGAATATGTCTGAAGTTCCTGAATACAGGATTCAACAAATAGTAGATAATGGTCAGATTGTTCAAATGACTCTAGCTGAAGATGTCCCTACAGAGCCGGTTTCTCAAAAACAAATGATTATGGATTCTGTGGCAAAAAAATTGGATCCTGAAATAAAAGAACAGGTGACCCCATTATTGGAAGCAATACTTCAAGCCCAACCAACAATTCAGATAAAAAGTTACCAACATACTTCAATTACTATCACCATGCCAAAAAGTAGGTACGAGCGAATGGGTCGACCTCAAGTTGGTCAAAAACTAGAAATCAATATTAGAAAAATTTCTTAAAGATGTTTTTCTATATCTGAAACAGATTCTAGAGGCAAGGAGCATGAAAAATTCTTGCAAATAAAAACAGAAGTTTTTTCATTTTTGAATTCTTTTCCATCAAAGAAAGGGAAGTTTTTGAGATTTTTTAATTGATTATCATCGTTTACAATAACAAGAATTGATTCAGGAAGAAATTTTTCAGACAAGTATTTAGTTATTTCTGAATTTTTTGGATTTAAGACTGTAATCTCAAGTGGTTTTTGCAAATACATGTAAATTGTATTTAGAAGATATCCAAAACCAAATGGATTCTCAGCCGCCATCATAGCTTGGGACTTCATCACTTCTAAGGAAATGTCTAGGAATTTTTTGTCGTGTGTTAAATGGTAGAGTCGTAAAAGGCAAAATGAAGCAACTGAATTACCAGAAGGCATTGAGAGATCATAATTACTTTTTGGCCTAATGATCAACTTTTCAGTAGTAACATCTGTCATAAAGAAGTTTTTTTGTTCTGGATCCCAAAAATTATTTATTAAATAATTTCCAAAAGCGATTGCAGATTCCAGATATTTTAATTTTGGATTTACCTCAAAGACGTCTAAAAGTGCATTAATAAAATATGAATAATCTTCAAGATATGCAGGAATCTTTGAAATGCCATTTTTGTAAGTATGTAAAAGAACATTGTTTTGGACCAGATTATTTTCTATAAATGAAATACATTTCTCAGCTGCATCTAGGAATGACTGTTCATTGGAGATTCTAAATCCTTTAGAAAGAGCAGTAATCATCAAGGAATTCCATGAAGTTAGGATTTTGTCATCCAAGCCGGGATGAATTCTTTTAGAGCGAACCTCTAAGAGATTCTTGATTCCGGTATTAAGAATGCTTTTTACTTGCTCTTCTGTTTTACCAAATTTGAATGCTATAGAGGATAAGGAGATATTATTACACAGAATTGTTTTTCCTTCAAAATTTCCTCCGTCTGTAACGTCATAATAAAGACAAAACAATTCAGAATCATTTCCTAAAATTTTTTGAATTTCGCTTTTATTCCATACGTAGTATTTACCCTCTTCTCCCTCTGAATCCGCGTCTTGTGCGGAATAGAATCCTCCTTCAGGAGAAGTCATTTCTGTTAATACATAATTCAATGTTTTTGTTACAACTTCAAGATAAAATTGATCCTTTGTAATTTGATATGCTTCTGCATATACAACTGGAATTAATGCATTATCATAAAGCATTTTTTCAAAATGAGGAACTAACCATCTTGAATCAGTAGAATATCGATGAAACCCTCCACCCAATTGATCAAAAATTCCGCCTTGAGCCATTTTTCGTAGTGTTTTTAATGCAAATTCTTGGAATTTTGAAATTCGTGAGAGTTTAGAATATCTTAACAAAAAAGAAAGATTTGCAGAATTTGGAAATTTAGGAGCACTTCCAAAACCTCCATAGACTGGATCCCCTAATTGAATTAGATTTACAGCAGCCTCATCTAAAATGGAATTTTCAAGAGATTCAAATGTAGAAGAGGTTTCGATTCTTTGAAGATTTATTAAAAAATTTTCTGCTGTTTTTATAATATCGTTAGGCTTTTCTTTCCAGGATTGAGCAAGCTGTCGAAGCAGACTTCCAAATCCTGGTCTACCATAAGAATCCAAAATTGGAAAATATGTTCCAACATAGAAAGGTTTTTGATCTGGAGTTAGAAAAACGCTTAGTGGCCATCCTCCTTGGCCTGTAGCAATTTGACATACCTTTTGATAAATATCATCTATGTCAGGTCGTTCCTCCCTGTCTACTTTGATATTTATAAAATTCTCATTCATTATTTTAGCAATTTCCGTATTTTCAAAAGATTCATGAGCCATTACATGGCACCAATGACAAGAGCTATAGCCAATACTCAAAAAAATTGGCTTGTTTTCTTCAATGGCTCGTTTTAGAGTAGATTCATTCCAAGCATACCAGTTTACAGGGTTTTTTGCATGTTGTAAAAGATAAGGACTTGATTCGTGGATTAGATCATTTCCAGGCATAAAATTTGTAAGACTAGTATCTATTTGTAGTTACTTGCTTTAGTAAGAAATTTAAAAATTAGATAAAACCAAAAAATAGGAAAAATGCATTTAATGTGTGTTGTAAAAAACAAACAACAAAACAAATCCTATGAAGGATATCATATAGTAGAGTAAAAAATTGCCTATTAACATACTGATAGCAGAGGATGAAGAGGACATTGCAGAACAATACCGTATGGGATTTGAAGAAAAAGGACACAAGGTGAAAATTACTCATAATGGGGTAGAATGTATTAATGAATATCGTCGAGCGCGTCAAACATATGGACAAAATGGGTCTCAGATTTACGATGTAGTAATAATTGATCATAACATGCCACTAAAAGATGGGGCAACGTTAGCTGAAGAAATTCGAGAGATTAATCCGGAACAACTTATAGTGTTTGCAACTGCTTATGGAAATCAGCTTATTATGAATTTGGAAAAATTTGAGAATGTAGATATTGTTGCAAAGCCCTTATCAATAAATAATTTAATCCAAATGGTAGAAGATCGACATTACAAGACGATTGAAGCCTAATCAGATTCCTTGTCTGCCTTCTTCTATTTCATAAATTGCGACATTAATTCTTGCAAGTAATTTCATTTTAGATTTATGCGCTTTTTTACTATGGCTATAGTCCTTTTTTTCTACCAAAATCTGAAGTCGTTTTAATTGTTCTAAGTTTAACTCTTTGAGACCTTTATTTGAAACAATCTCTAATAATTTAACTCGATCTAAGTCGTCTTGAGAAATTTTAGAAGTCATAATAATTAATTGATTATACAAAGTATATTCATATTTTTCAGACTCGGGGAATGTAAAAATACAGTTTATGAACTAGTATTTCTATGGGGGGAAAAATGAAGGCTATGGTTTTATCTAAATTGGGCCCAATTGAATCAAATCCATTAAAACTAACAGAAATCGATAGGCATAAAATTAGTCGGCCTAATGAGATGCTAATTAAAATCGAAGCGTGTGGAGTATGTCATTCTCAATTACATAGTATAGAAGGCGATTGGAAAGATTTAGGATTTCCATCCATGCTTCCAACTGTACCTGGTCATGAGGTTGTAGGAAAGGTAGTTGAGATTGGAAAAAAAGTTTCAAAATTTAAGATAGGCGATAGAATAGGAATCTCTCCTTTACTTGAATCATGTATGAAATGTCAATACTGTAAGGAAGGCAATGAACAACTATGTGAATCAATTGAAGTATTGGGGGAATCTCTAAAGGGTGGATACGCAGAATATGTTACGGTAACTGAAGATTTTGCAACAAAAATTCCAGATACAATGAAGCCAGAATATGCAGCACCTTTGTTTTGTGCAGGTATTACTGCATACAAAGCAGTAAAGGCAAGTGAGCCATCCAAAAATAAAAAAATTGGAATTTTTGGGATTGGAGGTGTAGGACACATGGCAATTCAATTTGCAGTTTTAGAGGGGGCTAAAGTCATAGCAATTTCAAGAAATAAAAAACATTTAGATATTGCAAAAAAGTTGGGTGCATCTACTTCCATAGTCTATAACCAAGATCAAGAAAAATTTTTAAAAGAATTAAAAGAAAAAGTTGGTTTGTTAGATGCGGCAATTGTATTTGCCCCCTCAGATAATGTAACAAGTACTGCGATTAATTCAATTAAGAAAGGAGGTTTAGTGGTTATAGGAACAATCAGTCAAATTACAAATTTTGTAGCCTTTGAAGAAAAAACTATTCGAGGAACTCTAATAGGTTCCAGAAGAGATATGAAAGAGGTAATCAGAATTGCAGATGAAAAAAATATTAAAGTTATTTCAGAAGTATATCGTCTAGATCAAGCAAATGAAATTTTAGCTAAACTAAAAACTTCAGAAATTGAGGCACGCGCAGTTTTAGTCCCTTAACTTGTAAATTAAATCGACTGCGGTCATCTATTAGATAATCGCTTTGCTTTAACAAATTTCCAAATCTTTTTTGTCATCTCACTTGGAGTAATATTGCCTTTACCAAAAACCTCTTCAACAGTTTCTTTTCTACCTGAAAAACTTATTGCATATCCGCCAAAAGGCTGTTTTTTTCCTCTAGATTTTGGTTTTGATTTAGATTTTGTTTTTCTGCTGGTGGTTCTCTTTTTTGATTTTCTTTTTGTGGCCAAATTCTTCTAAGGTCAAATGTAACTTAGGGGATTATAATATTTGCGAATGATTACAGTCACAAAAGGAGGCTATCTCGAAAATAAGTTGTAAACTAGGTGTTCATTCAAACGAACAGCATAATCTAATTTTATGAATTTTGGAAATAGTTCATTATGTGGAATAGCGTATTTGTATTAATTATTGGAGTAATTCTAAGTTTAGCTGTTTTTTCTCCTAGTCCATCATTAGCAGCTCATCAGTCTGGCGTTACGTGGCAACTAGTAGTCATTTCAAGTGAACCAGCATGTAGTGGGTATCATCATTATATGGTAGAAAAATACCATGACATTACAGAAAAATATCTTGATCTCTATGAATTAAAAGATTCACAGTATAAACCGGAATGTTATACTGAAAAAAGTTTTACAAAAGAATTTGAAAAACCTTCTGATTTGGATCTCTTAATTTTAGTCTATGATAGGGATAAGGGAAGAGCCGAGTTGCATACTCAGGACGTAGGTGGACTATACATACACCAAGGAAATGATTTGAGTACAAAGCACACAATAATTATTTGTGATTGCCCAAATTTCAAATATTCGGATCCGGTCTGGATTCTAAGTCATGAGATTTCTCATTTTGTTTTAAACTTTTTAGGATTTGATATGAATGTAGTTGAAAAAGAAATTCACGGATTAGATCACAAATTTGATAGTTGTGTTGAAGGTGTGTATGATGATTTATGTACCACTGTTAAAACAAAAATCTATACACAAAGATCCGATTGGGTAGTTATGAAGCCATATGAGCCAGCGATTGGAAAAGAGCCACCTTCCCCCTTAGTCGAAAAAGTTTCGCTAGAATCGCCAATCCAAACCATGATGATGAAGCAAATTACAAAATGGTGGCTTGCTGGAGAAATTTCTGATCAAAATTATATTAATAGTTTGAATATTTTATCAGGAAAATCAAATGAAGATAAAATTATCCCTAGTGGTATTTTTGAAGATAGTTCCTTTTTAATACTTTCAGAAGCTAAAAACAATATTAAAAACGAGACACTAGCAGAAGATACAACATTAAAAATATCTGAAAATATTAATGAGCTCAATGAGTCAATTGTTAAAAAAAATTCCAGTTTTTCACCAGAAGATGAAAAAGTATTTCTTGATTGGATAGAAATAAAATCATCTGCTTGGAATTCTAACCAAATTAGTGATGATGAATTTATTTCAGAAATTGAAAAGATTTTGGATTCTTCCAAAATTGATTTGTATCTAGATTATCTTGATAATCTATCTGTAGAAGAGTTAGTTTCTAAAGCAAGCAATTATGAAAAGGAAGGAAAATTCAGGAACGCTTTGTCATATTATGATAGGGCAATCATCATAGGTTTGGAATTAGAAGGAGATGAAATTAATGCATTAATAGGAAAAGGTTCAGTTTTAAATTCACTTGGCCAATATGATTCTGCAATCGCATATTTTGATAATGTTTTAGAGATAGAGCCAGACAATATTGACGCATTAAAAAAGAAAGCATTTACACTCTCCCAGTTAGGGCAAATTGAGGAAGCAAAAAAATATTTTAAAATTGCATCCCAGATTAAATTAAAATAATTTTAGGCTTAAATAAAAGGCAAATGTTCTTTGAATTGTGAATTGCAGAAGATGTCATCATACAGACCAAACTCATAAACAATCTGATGAAAACATTTCGCTTCTTAGACTAGGTAGTTGTCAAATTCCACATTGTACTTGTAAGCAATATCTTGATGCCATAAAAGAGATTGACGAGGAATTATTGTAAGTAAATAGTTCATATATCAACTCATAAGAAATTACCTATATGAAAAAACATTCACCCCCAGAGGAAATGAGAAAAAACCTTGATAATTTGTTAGCAAAAATCAATGCATTAGAGGTTTCTGCTCCTGATGAATACCAAAAGGGAGTAGTTAAGGTATTACGAGTTTTAATTGAAGGGCAAATTCATTCAATAAATGAGTTTGAGCATCTGAAAAAAGCCATAGATCTAGTTACATTGCAACTTTTTGATACTCAAAATAAAATAAAATCATGACTTTATTGCAGTATCACTTAACCCACAACTAACACATTTCATTAAAATGGAGTTTTTTAATTCTTTTCCTTTTTCCATTACAGAACCACAGCAAGGACATTTCATTGATTTTTCAATTTATCAAAAGATAATTCAATTATTTAATCTTCCACATTACAAATTGGTTTATACAATTCTAAAGCTTTTGTTACAAGTCTTTTTCTATCTTTTTCTTCAGAATCTGGCATTTGATAAATAGAAAGATAAAGATTATTTTCAGATCCTGCATGGGTAAGCCAACATTTAAATTTTTTATGTTTTGTAAAAAAATTGTTTTCGTTTGTATTCTCTAATTCGTCAACGTATATAATTTTAAAAGTATCCTTGTTACGTGCAAGTATTACATAAACCACTTTTCCCATAGGTGGCCCCCACTCAGCCAGATTTATTGGACCTAAAAATTCATAATGAAGAATTTGGATGGTCATATGGATCTTAAACAATGCAATCTATTGTTTTTTGTGCTAAATTAGTCCATTTTTAGCCTTTTTTGGTAGACCATGTTGCTGTGCATATTGCACACAAAACCGGTTAACAACCAACCCGAGATACCCTATATCAACAAATGAAAACAACTACCCTAAAACCAAAAGAACTGAGAACAAGTCACAAAGGGGTTGCTCCAATTATTGCAACTTTACTTATGGTTGCAATTGCTGTTGTGGGAGGTACGATTATCTTTGTATTTGCACAAGGATTCTTTAGCTCTTCACAAATCAGTGGAACTCCACAGATTGAAGCAATCAAAATCTTAGGATACGATGCAAGAGCAGTAACTGCCTTAAGAGCACATGATGGAAATCTTATGCTAGCTGGTTCTGCTGGCAACGGAGACCCAAACGTACAGCAAGGTGAGAGAGTTGCAATATATCTTACCAATGACAGTGTACAAAAAATTGTCTTAGGCGAGGTAAGCTTTGGTGGATACATCTACCAATATGTAGATGCATCAGCTACAGGATTAGGCGCATATATTGATCCAAACATTCCACAAGGCAACTATACAATGCTGACTCAAACTCCAGATACATTATTGGCTACTGGAGCAGGTGAACTTGCACCAGGTCAAACTGCAACAGTAGTACTGGATCTTGATAGCGACCTAAGAGTAGGACGTTCTTCACAGTTCAAAGTAACGACTTCTAACGGTAATGTGTTTGTAGGAACAGTTTCCGTTGGACAACAAAGTGGTTAACCCCACTCCCTTTTTTTCCTTTTTATGGAGATACGATAAAAAATGAAAAAAAACTCTCTAGCCATTTTGTTTTTGATTACAATTTTAATACCAGCTAATATGGTGCCAGCTTTTTCACAAACAAATTCTAATCTTGAAAATTTTTTGGTAGAACTATCACTTTCTCCATCACAAGTAGATGTACACAATTCTACACATTCAGTTGGATATGTGAATTTAGTAGGTAAGAATGGTTTGGCAATCAAAGCACCGCAAGATATTACTGTAGGATTAGAATCAGATGATTCTTCAATTGCAGATGTGCCTTCCGCTGTTACAATTCTCAAGGGACAAAATTTTGCTACCTTTAATATTCAAACTAAAGATAAAAACGGAGAAACTACTATTTCTACATTATTTAATGACAAAATAGATTTTAAAAATTTTAGAGTTGGAGGCGCCGATGATTCAATGCCAGATGGCATTAATCTTAAAATAAATTTTCCAACTGAACGAATGCATGTAAATTCTGAGATGCCTTTTTCAGTATATCTTGAAACATCTGAGGGCGATATAATCAGAGCACCATACGATATTGAAATTAATCTCAATTATGAAAAATCACTTCTTCGAACTAATACAGATAGTATGACGATAAAAAAGGGGACATACTACGCCTGGGGAGTCATAAATACAAATGAAGTAGTTGGAAATGGATTTCTTCGAGCATCTTTTGATCACTTAGGAATAGATACATCAAAAAATATCGAAATCACATCTTCATTACCTGTTGCACTTGCAATAAATGTATTTCCTGAACAAATATCTGCAGATGTCAATAGAAACATTGATGTTTTTGTGAGTTTGGTAGATTCTGACGGACTTCCTGCTGTAACTCCAGTAGATGTGAAATTAGAATTATTTTCTGATGAAGATGCAGTTGGGAAAAAATTAGATGAAAGAATGAAGAATACAAATGTTGTAATAAAGACAGGAGAATTTGGATATTATTTTAGAGAAAAAATGAATCTTGCAGGCTTTGAAGGTAGGGAAATAATGATAGGAGTTAGTGCAAAGGATTTAGGGATTGCATTAGATAATTTCAAAACAGTAAAACCATTAAACATCAATAATCCCTTGGCAGAAAACCGTACTCTAAGTCTTTTTGTACTTCCTCAAATCCCAAGCAAAACATCATCCATTTTGGTTTATCAAATTATGGCCAAAGCTGGTGGCGCTGATGACTGTAAAGAAGAAGTTAATGAAGAGGGAGAAACCATCTGTGTTGAAGAAATCAACAAAAAAGATGTCCATCCAATTGAAGAACTTAAGGAAGGAGAATTATATCCTGTCCAAGCAAATGAAAATTTTGCATCAGATGGAATTGTAGATAAGATTAACATTATCTCTAGTGATAGTTCTATAATAAACATAGAAAATGATGGAAGCGTTGAAAGCTCATATTCTTATGGAACTGCAATTATATCCAGCGGTCAAAAAAATGGAGAGGTTACGCTTGCAACAACTGTCAAAGGAATAGGTGCTGGAACAATAAAGTCTGAAGTAATCGATGTCTTCAAACATACTACAACAAAAATTTTTTCACCCACAGGGCCAAAAAAAATTGTAGTTGACAAAAATGGATATTTTGATTTATTTTTAATTGCACTTGATGGCAAATCAAGACCAAAAATTTTAGAAAAAGACACCAAATACATTTTAAATCCCGTAAATGATGTTTTAGAAATTAAAAAGAACCGTTCTTTTGCAAGTGCAAATTTCCTAAGTGATTCTTTTAATGTCATAGAAGGAAAGCCCATCACTGTAACTGCAGTACCAATTGGAGTTGAAGCAGAATTGGATCTTGAAGCACTCACTAGTTTTGAAAGCCAAATTTCATCCAGAGTAGAAATTGAACTTCCCTTTAAAAATCTCGATGCCAATAGTCAATTTCCATATAATGGGGTAGTACAGTTAAGAGATCTATTAGGAAATCCCACCAGTGCTACAAAGGATGTTAGAATTAATTTAAATCTGGATGGAACAAAAATTGTAAAAATTCCTGAATTTGTAACAATTCCTCAAGGAAGTGCATATGCCACATTTCCCATTTCTTCTAATGGGCAAAATGGGGATGCAACAATTGGTGCAAGCATTAAAGGAGTATTAGGCACTGAAACAAAAATTAGTACGGTTTCAAATGAGCCAAAATTAAAGATCTTTGCCGAAGGAATTGAAGGTGCACTTAATATTGGCGAGCCTGGAAAATTGACCATTTTTATCGATGATGAAAATGCAAAGTCAGTTCCAGGTGCTATGATAAAATTTGTCACTCAGCCAGGAGTTACTGTAACACCATCAAATACAAGAACAGATGAAACAGGTACAGCAAATGTTGACGTTACCGCAAATGATGGAGAACTAGTTTCAATAGAAATACTAGCTAGCGCTTCAGGATATTCAGATGGAAAACAAAGCTTTAACTATGAAGTAGCTGGTGCTCCCAATAATTCTTTGGCACTTGGTCTTCCAGAATGGGTAGTATATGTAGGAGTTGCAGCAATGATTGGTATTGCTGTAGTAATTATAGTATTTCTTAAAAAACCAAAAGCATCATACGAAGATGAAGATGAGGAATATGAATATGAAGACGAGATTTAGTTATCTTTATTAGTTTAAAATATTTTTCTTGTTATTTCAAATTGAAATTATTTTTTCCTAAGTAAAACCAGTCCAAATCCAACAGATGATAACACTACAGGAATTAACCATGTTGTAGATAGTGATCCTACTAGTAACAAAGATACTGAATCAATTGGAACCATTACTCCTCCAACCATTTGTTCCAGTTGGGGTTCTGGGTTTGGAATTCCTCCCCTAACAGGTATTATGTATCTTCCAAGTACGTCTGTGTTTAGACTATTTTGGATGAGCGATGTAGATGAATGACTTGAATCAAGAAATGAATTTGAAACCCCTGAACCAGAAAACTCATACGTATTCATCCCTCCATCGGAGTATCCTATCCTTGCAGATGCAGCAGGTGGTCCATCAAGACAAGTTTCGTCACCTCCAGTTGATTCAGCTGTCTCCCACTTGATAGTATCATAGTTAAGTTCAATATCAAAATTCATTTGACCAGTGTCAAACCGCTCAATTAATATTAATTGAAAACTGTTAAAGACTGTTGCAGGTGGCAAGTCAGCGTCTGGAGTTGCAACACCGAAGCAATCCACAGATACCCAATTTACTCCAAAGGCATCTCTTCCATTTACAGTTCCAGTGCCATAGCTAACTGGCATTCCTGTGAATCTAGTATCTACATCTGCAAAAAATGGAGCAATAATTTGTCTATCCGTATTTGAAAGATCTAACGGCGTAAAAGCTGCAAGAGCGGAATCAAATGAGATGTTGCCGTTATTGTTTACAAAAAGATCATCGGTCTCAAAGCTAAAAAATTTGATTTTACCATCACCACTAAATTCAAGACTAACTGCTCCAGTAGAGCCATCGTCAGAACCGAGACCTGCATCTATCAGAGTATTTGTGTCAAAACCACTTCTTACAGCAACCGCATATGCATTCTCTGCTGAGCCAGCCAATATAGTAATTGATAATGAAAAAGCTAGAGCAAACAAAACGGGTTTTTTCATTTGCACTTTATGTTAATTTTGTCTAAAAATTGGTTATGTATGAAGAAATCTAGATTTCCAAATAGTGATTTGAGCCCAAACTGTGTTGTGCGTGCAAATGCACTCACACGTGTATTTAGAATATTTCTTCCTTATAGAATCAGAGAAGATTGAGAATCCTAAAGTCAAATAGACCTGCAGTTTCGCCGGTTATTGCTACCATTATACTACTTGGAGTAGCTGCAGTAGGTAGTTCTATTACTGGTGTTTTTGCACAAGAGGCACTCAACAAGTGGCAAATTGGCGGATATCCAACGGTTGAGCTAGTAAAATTTACAGGTTTTGATGCACGTGATTCAAAAAACATTGAGGCTCATAATGCTCCAATAGCAAAGCCTTCTCTAGTTGCAACTTATCATAATGATGGAGTAAAAGGAAAAAAGGAGGTAATTACAGTTTTTGTAAAAAATGAAGGAACAAAAATAGTTACTCTAAAGCAAGTTTCCTTAGGAGGATCCATTTATGGTTTTTCTAATCCACCTTTTACGATCCCATTTGGAAAATATGCAATAATACAAATGAATTATCCAGCAGCGGTAGTTTTATCATCTGCCCCTCAATTGGAACCAGGAAAGGAGGCCACATTGGTTTTCAGTCTAGATAGTAATGTAAAGCTTGGCCGAGACCTGCAGTTCAAACTAACTACTCAGAATGGTTTTATTGTTACACAAACTGTTAGAACTGGAGAACAAAAATTAATATGAGTTCTAGTTTTAGAATGTAAAAAACTTGTTTATATAAAAAAATAGCTATGAAGTACCGTTAGTATTTGTTACATTTTTTAATGCAAAATGCAAAGTATAGTTTTCTACTACCACATTATCTTTTAAGTCCTCTACCGTATTTCCGATAAACTTTCTAAACGTTTGTACTGCAGTAGTATTCTTTATTTTTTCAGGCATATTTTCATTTAGTTCATAAAGTTGTTCAAAAGAAATTGTGGTATTTTCTTGGGATGCTTTTTTTTCAATTCCTGATACTATAATAAATGATAAAATGACGCCAAATGAAATTAATATAAGTCCAGCACCAAGTCCTGAAACATATTTTTCATTCATTCCTAACCCCTAATTCTAGTAAATTTATGGAGGACATGCACCTGCAGGAAGAACCTGTAAAACAATTTCACCAACAGGACCTATTGGTCTATTATTATTTGTGACACCATTTGCCAACACATGCATCACATACATTTTTTCACAACTTACTGTAGGTGCAATTGCATCAAATTGTATTGTTTTTGCTCCAGAATGAAGATCTGCTGAAAGTACTCCGACAATTTGGAAAGAATCATCAGGGAATTGTGTGACTAGTGCAGAATCAAAACCAACGTAACTATTTACCGGCGAAATTACTAGCCAATCCTTTGGAATGTTAATTATTAGTTGAGCTCCAGCTTTAATCGATTCTGATATAGTATTGAGCTCTGCAATATTGATGTTAAATGTTTGTGTGCTACCTGAAGGTATCCCTAATCGACTTCCTCTCATATCTGCAATATTTGTTGATTCTGCAAGGGTTGAAAGATAGACATTTACAAGCGGTGCAGTGTCATCGTCCATTGAAGTAGTCCACTTGGATTCTCCAAATGAGCCTAACGTTGTGAAAATTGCAGTATGTAACACTACAGAGTCTAACCCTTCAGTAGAACCCACAATTGCCCCTGGTTGTAGCGTTAAAAGGAAAGTGTATGCTGATCTTGGTGGGATGGCTTGAGCATAATATGGTGCAGTGTCATCATACCATACTAATTGGTTTTGATTTGGACAATTCCAATAGTCAGTTGCAGGTGCAATATTGGTGTGAGGACAGGGAGTATCGAAGATTTTTTGATTATCATTTGCTCCAGCAAAAAGTATTGAGGTTGTAATTTTACTTACATACATTGTAGCATCAGTAGGATTTGCAACCGTTATTCCCCATAGTGCCTCTTGATTGGCATCTCCAAAATTGTTAGGTATTACCATAAATATGTCAGGTCTTGCAAAGAGCTCATCTTTAATAACAATCTCATCACCGCTTCCACCTTGTGGATCTCTGATCATTATCTTATCAAAAGATGTATTACTTGTAACTGTAAATCCAGTTACTGATTCAATCCCTGTGACAAAGTTTGAGAATTTTACCTTAGTACCAATAGTAGCTGAATTCTTTAGAGTAACTTGCCATGAAAAAATGGTAGACTCTGAAGGGTTAAGATCACTAGGACCTGTTAAAACTTCATCAATATTACTTACCTGAACGTGTGGTGGAAGGGCGTCATCCAAAAGTAGATTGTCAGGAATAATTCCTAAAATCTTTGTTGGACCAACATTTGTAATACGCAGTGCAATAGTCACATTTTCTCCCTGACGAACATCTGGAGGGATAGCAAACAGCTCTGCTAGCAGATGGTTATTTCCCCCAACAGAAAGTTCAGATTTTTCAATGGTACCAAAAGTAGATACAACTTTAATGTCATAATCATCTGTATTCATAAAAAGAGGAGTATTCTCAAGTATGTTAGAACCATAACCTGGAGGAATTATCGAATCTTTATAATCTAGAAGATATTTTTTTGCAGGAAAGCTTCCACTATTGTTAATAATCCATATATTTCCGATCTCCACAGGATTCGTTCCCTGGTTTTTTACTTGGATTCCAAGCTTGTTGTTATTTGACTCATCTGTGGAAACAGCAATTACGAATTTTTCCTTGGTCTTGTCCATTATAGAGTCTGAAATTGCACGTTGAGTGTTTATTGTATCACGTTGTACATCCATTGCTATAAAAAAAGTCGAAGATACACTAACAAACAAAACCAGAAATATAGCACCCCCTACGATAGTAGAGACTGCCCTTCTTTTGTGAAATCCTGCCCTCTTTTTGTAAAAAGCTACCACTTTGCATCCCCACTCAAGATTATAAATTCGGCAGGCTGAGAACTACCAAAATTTACAAGTACTCGTAGGGAACTCCACATTCCTATATCCTGTGGGATGCTATCACTAAGTTTTATTACAAGTCTCACCTCACTATCGCCTGGAATTTGGTTAGTAGTTTGCTGTTTTATGGGCGCATTATTTTCAACAGGAATTATGCTAAATGTGCCTTCATGAGGATAGTTTCCTCCTAATCCAATGTCGTTAGTTAGTACAAGATCCCCAATAGCCAAATCATCCCATGTATGACCTACATTATTAATCAAAATATTATGAATAAATACAGAATCTAAATTCATGTTTCTAATCTGTAAAACAATAAATTCAGTCCCTCCATTTGTTGGACGGTTATTTGGGTCTATTATTGTGCATTCAGCACTGTCTCCTTTAGTACAAAGCATCTGATTAAACTGATTATTCAAGTCAGGTACATTTGTTAGTTCAATTGAATCACGTGTATCATAACTAGTTAGTCGAATAGAATCAATTCGAGCTTCAGTAACAGGATTTTGATCAACTGCAAAAAATTCATTTGACATCAAGTTTGAAAGAAATACTGCGCCAGCTACTGTTACTGCCAATATCATCATAGTACCAATTACTGTGGATACACCACGTCTTTTTTTAATAATAATTAAGCCATTCATGTGTTAAATGCCCTCGCTATAGTATCAAAAAAGTTTCCTCGTAGAGTGATTACAGAAATTTTATATTCTTTACCAGAGGGATCTCCTGAACCCCATGTTGCTCCCTCTATATCTATTGCATCTACAGTAATATCAGTACTATTTTTTAATGGTATCACAATTGGTGAAAATAAACTAATATCTGTAATTTTGAAAACGAGTTGTTGATTTGTCATATTAACAATACTAATTCTATCAATTGTAGTTTCAACAGTACCTGCATTTCTAATTGAAATCATTACCTCTTTAGAATCCTTGTCAAACCTAATATGCTCAAAAACAAGATCCTCTTGAATACCATTATTTCTAAATTCTAGAGAATTTGACATTTCATTGTTAAATGCTGTAATTTCAGTAGTTCCACTAAAAAGTATAATACTGCCAAGTGGAACAACTATAGCTAACATTAGCAAGCTGCCAATTACTTGGCTAATTGCTCGTCGTTTTTTAGATAAAGCCCAAATATTTGGTAATGAATTTATAAGATTCAATCATTTCATCTCTCAAGCTTTGATACTTTTTCTGATAGAATGTTTTTAATTGATGAAAGAATTTTGTCTGGATTTTGTTCTGTTATAATAGAAATGTTATAGTTTGAGGTAATTGTTTTTGCCTTTTCTGAAATAGATGGAAATCCAATCAAAATTGCAACATTTGGAGAGGTATCTAATACTTCAATAATTTTTGAATTTAGTTCTGAATTATCACTTTCAGCATTAGGATTTTTAACATATATGAATACAGTTCTTTTGTTTTCATCTTCACCGTAAATGTTTATTCTATAGTGATTTCCACTTTTTCCAGTTATAGTGTAATTTTCTTCAGCAGTGAATCCAAAGGAATCCAAAATATTCTTTAATGGTTTTAAAATTGGTGAAATGCTAGAATTTGAAGTATCTTGTAAATTCTTAAGAGAAAAACCAGGAATTGTAATAGAATGAGCATTAGATATTTCAAAATCATGATTAAATGATCTGCAATACATCTTAATTGAAACATCATCAAATTTTTCGCGACATTCATTACAAGAATACCACATGGCAGGCCTTGCAATTTCTTTTTTTGCATCATGTATAGATTTTTTACATGAAGGGCAAGTTAAAATTTGTCCATCCTCTGATATTTCAAAATTTTTATTTTCAGATATGTAGCCACACCTCTTATGTTCTATTAGTTGGAGTTTTGAAATATTCAGCGAGGAACATCTAGGACAATGTAATTGTACACTTGTTGACATTGTTTCGGGATGATCTGGGCAAACTACTAATCTTTCATAGACAGTTCTCTCCAAGATATCAAAATTTTGTGATGCCAGTTTTTCAAGAAAATCTAAATTATCTACATCTTCGCCGATTTGTGCCAGGATTGGATATGAAATTTTACCTTCTGTCAAATCTACAGAGGGGATAATCATTTTTTTAGAAGATCCTTCAATTGCTTTAATTAATTTAGAAATTTTTTCAGTATCAGGACTAATTTTTTTTGTCGGTTTTTTTGCATCAAGTCTTTGTGAAAATTCTTTAGATTGTCTTGATAAATTGCTAGAAGATCCTAGTTTTTCTTCAATAGTAGCTTTAAGTTTTTCCTCTACTTTTGCTACTAATTTCTCTTCAAGTGAAGTATCTAAATCATTTTGTTGTTTTTGTTCAACAGTCTGTTTAACAGAAGATGAAGATTGTTTTTCATTATCTACTTGAATTTTTACAGAATTCTTAGGTTCTAATTCTTCTTCAATAGCACTCATGTCAGCAAAAGTGACGGTTTTATCTTCCTCATCTGAAGAATTTTCTTTAATTAGTGAGGCTATCATTTCAGTTTTTAAAGATTTTATTTCAGTTTTTTCTTCATCGTTTTTATCGTCTTTATTCTCTATTTCTTTGGAATTATCCTTATTATCGAGTTTAAACTTATTTTTAAAATCAAATTTCAACAAATCCTCTTCTCCTCGAAATATTTTATAGTACTACACGTACTGGCCATATTACAAAAATTAGTCATAATTTAGAGTAAAAGATGTATGCTGTGCATTTGGACGCACAATGAGTAAAATATTTACAAATTTATTTATTCATACAAATGAAATTCACTATTTTAAAAAATAGACTAAATAACAAGCTGCATAATTTGAATCTAAACCCTGTTAATGCTAGAAAAAATGACCTTCAAAAAATTTCTAATCCAAATTTAAAAAAAATACAAAGTCCAATTCAGATTGAACAAAGTCCAATAGAAAAAAATGAAAAGCCGATTCCAAAATTTATTTCGGTTTCAAAATTAAATTTTGACAATGCAGAGA
The DNA here is from genome assembly GCA_035620615.1 of Nitrosopumilaceae archaeon. Lineage (GTDB taxonomy): Archaea > Thermoproteota > Nitrososphaeria > Nitrososphaerales > Nitrosopumilaceae > CSP1-1. The sequence continues at coordinate 42,413 of DASPGM010000006.1, forward strand.
TACATGGAGGAGTAACAAAAGATAATTCAGCTAGAGGTGGATTAAGTTATACTGTAATTGAGCCATCACTTAGTGAAAGAGACAAAAGAAATTTTGAAATAATTAAAAAACTACTTATGGTTGAGCTCAGTATTTCTTTATCAGAAATTAAAACAAAAAAAGCAGCAGAGATAAAATTAGCTAGAAAAATTTCTCAACTTATTAAAAAATACAAACTAGAAATTCCATCAAGAAACCTCTCAAAAATTACCTATTATGCAATACGTGATTTTGTCTACCTTGGAAAAATTGAACCATTGATGCGAGATCATATGGTAGAAGAAATTAGCTGTGATGGTACAAATATTCCATTATACATATGGCATAGAGAATTTGAGTCAATTCCAACTAACATTCGTTTTGAGACAGATAAGGAATTAAATAATTTTGCAAGAAAAGTTTCGTATGTAAGTGGAAAACATGTTTCAATGGCAAATCCAATTGTAGATGCTGCACTACCAGATGGCAGTAGAATCAATTTAACATTAGGACATGAAATTACAAAAAGAGGAAGTACTTTTACAATTAGAAGATTCAGATCCGATCCAATCACCATAGTTGATTTGATTAAATTTCAAACCATGTCACCAGATATTGCAGCATACTTGTGGTATGTTGCAGAAAAAAACTCCACAATGCTAGTTGCTGGTGGAACTGCCAGTGGAAAAACCACGGCACTTAATGCATTGGCTTCATTTATTCGTCCCGGACAAAAAATTGTTACAATAGAAGATACACAAGAACTAAACTTACCACATGAAAACTGGATTCCAGCAGTATCAAGACAAAACTTTACTGATGGACAGATTGGAGAAATTAATCAATTTGATCTTCTTCGAGCAGCATTAAGACAAAGACCAGATATCATTATTGTAGGAGAAACAAGAGGAAGAGAGGCATATACTTTATTTCAAGCAATGGCAACAGGGCACGGGGGTTTTTCATCCATACATGCAGATTCAGTAGAAGCAACATTGACTAGACTTGCATCATCGCCTATGGATATACCAAAAACATTAATCGCTAACACCTTAGATTTGATATATCTTCAACTAAAGCTTAGAGTCAAAGATAAGTCAGTTAGAAGAGTGATTCAGATTTCAGAAATTGCTGGACAAGATCCTAATACGGGTGAAATACTAACCCATGAGATTTTCAAGTGGAATCCTCAAACCGATACACATAGTTTTGCTGGAAATAGTGTTGTTCTTGAAAAGATTAAAGAAAGACACGGGGATAGTGATGAACAAATTAATTATGAATTAAGCAAAAGAAAGCTTGCATTAGAATGGATGGTAAAAAATAACATACGAGAACATAAAGAAGTTTCAAAAAACATCAAAGAATTCTATGCAGATCCTGAGAGATTCTCCGAAAGAAAAAGATTGAGTGTGTAACGAATTGCAAAAAGCTACTGATTATCCAAGTCCAATGAAAAAAAATGTACGGGTAGAGGAATCAGCAAGTTCTATACATATTCTAAGCTACAGGTTACTCAATAATCACATTCAATTTTTGTATCCAAAACTTGGAAAACTAGAAAGGACTATCAAACAATCCAGAATTCCAATTCCCTATGAAGTTTATGTGTGCAGTATGGTTTTTTTCAGCTTTATTGCAGGACTTGTTGGTCTAGTCGCTGGAATTGCTATAGCCATACTTGTAAACATTCAACCAGTAGCGTTTGCTTTTCTTTTACCAATAATAGCAGGAGCAGGAATGGCACAGATAACATTTTTTATTTTACAGCTAATGCCAAATGTAAATATTAAAAACAGGGCAGCAAAACTAATCGAGGAGCTTCCTCATTTTATTGGATATATGGCCACGCTTGCCACAAGCGGTCTTGCTTTAGAAGGAATTTTCAAAGCAATTGCAAGCGAAAATACTGAAGAAGAGATAGTAAAAGATGCAAAATTCATTACAAGAAATATCGATGTAATGGGAATGGATTTGGTAACCGCAATAAATGATTTAATAAAAAGAACGCCAGCTGGACCATACTCAGAACTTTTAGAAGGGGCCATAATTACTGTTCAATCAGGCGGAGACCTAAAAGAATACTTTATAGCTACTGGCAAAGTTCAGCTAGAAGAAAAGAAAATGGCTCTAAGAAAATCAACAGAGTCACTTGGAATTATGGCAGAAATGTATACAATCATGTTGATTGTTTTTCCCTTATTAGCTGTCATAATGTTATCTATAATGGCAATTATGAGTCCTTCTTTAGCAGGCTTTGATCTTATGACTTTGATGAATTTAATGACATATGTCATGGTACCATTCTTTGGTTTTATTTTGCTGTTTATGATGAATTCAATGGTGCCGCAGAGGTAATTTTTATGCAAAAAGCTTCATCACGACAAAGAAAAAACGTACCAGTCTCTATACCAAAGCCATCCTTCGTTTATTCCCAGAAATTTAGAGTGGCAGTACCTTCAGTAGCTGTTGGATTGATAATTATATTTTCAAGTTTGTATTTAGTAAATTTTTCAGAAAATTCTACAATCAGAGATGTCGGTGTTATTTTTGGAGTATTAACTATGATTGTACCATTAACAATGTTACAAGTAAAAGAATCACAACGAAAAGACAGTATTGATAGAAATCTTCCCCTCTTTTTACTTGCTTTATCTAGTGCGGTTCAAAGTGGGGCAAATTTAATACGAGCCATAGAAACTACTGCCGAACGAAATATGGGTGCATTAACTCCTGAATTGAAGAATTTACGCGCAAATCTTAGTTGGGGCATGCCTGTTGAAGATTCCTTTGAAAATTTTGCAGTCAGAACTGGAACAAAGACATCTAGGCGTGTGACAGTTCTACTTGAAATGGCTTTAAAAATTGGAGGAGATATTAGAACTAATTTAGAGATGATTCAAAAACACGTAACTGAGCTGCAAAATCTTGAAAAGGAACGAAAATCCTCCTTAGCCCCGTATACATATACGATTTACATTTCTTTTGCAGTCTTCCTTGGGATAGCAGTAATTCTTTCTTCACAATTCTTTAGTCAATTTGAGCTAGTTCAACAATTACTTAACAATGCACCAGGGTCTACAAGTGGGGGAGGTTTCTTTTCTTCAATAAAAGATGTTGATTTTGCAGCACTAAATCAAATTCTTTTTAACATGTCAATAATTGAAGCTGTCTTTGGAGGATTAGCAGCTGGAAAAATTGGATCTGGTTCATATGTAGCAGGAATTAAACATATCATAGTAATGATTGTAATGGCAGTAGTTGCATTCATGCTAGTATAATTTTTAAAAAATTTAAAAAAATATAATTAAAATTATTGGAATTAAGTTTTTGCGTCTAAATGTTTAAGTGGTTTTGAGGTTCGCCATAAAAATTTACATAGACTAAAAATATTATTTACCATTTCTGCAGAGTTTGTCCATAATGCAAAATCGGTATCTGCACCTAAACTAAATGAGTCTGTAGTTGAACGTGAATTTTCAGAATTTACAAAATCAGATGCATTCATAACATCTGACATCACCATTTGCTTTCCTTCTTCTACTATAATTCTACCTTTGGAAGGAAGTTTTCCAAGTCTAGTTTCTGTTGGTTTTAATCTATCAATTAATGGTAAAAATTTTTTATCATCTGCATCAGTTAGGATTCTTACAGTGCCACCGTGCCCAATGCATTCTTTAATTTTTTCAGGAATTGCAGTATGATACATTCGTAAAATATCTTCAGTGGTTGTGACAATATAGATTGTTTCTGAGGAATCTTCTAAAAGTTTTTCAATATGAGAATAAATATTTGCCCTGCCTTGTACAGTTCTAAAGGTTGGGACATAATGTCCATCAGTTATTGGAACAATTTTGTTAATTTTTTTAATGACTTCCTTACCCATCTTATCAATTCTATTAATTTCATCTTGTTTTTTTTGCAAGACTATTTTGAGTACTTCCTCAGGTTTAGTAGCAATACAAAGCTTAGGATTTGAGATAGTAGTTGACACAATACTCATGTTAAGTAGTTTATCGATAGTGCGATATGTTTTTGTCCTATCCACATCAAGCTCTTTAGCCAATGAACTTGCAGTAACTGGGCCTAATCTGAGAAGATTTAGGTAAATTCTTGCCTCTACTGTCTCAAGATCCAAGATAGTAGATAATTGTAAAATTAGCTCTGCCCAATCATCATTATGGCTACCAGTAGTAAGATTAGAATTTTCAATAGAGTCATTCTCCAGCATGATGGTTCCATTATCAAAAATGGGCTCATAAGTTGCAAGTCTTTTAAATCGGACAAGCTATCAAAAATTTTTCTATATACTATAATGAAAGGAATAAGTTTTAATTTTAATTTGTTATGAGGGGTATGATTAGAAAATACAGACAAATTTACAAAATTATTAAATGAAATAATTTAATTGTTCAAAAATGAATATTTTTAATAAACACTAATTTTTTGCGATAAAGGATTAAATGCTAGAAATAGAATTTCTCCATAATTGGCAGAACCTCATCATCACAGAACAGTAGGATATTCAATGATCGCAGTTGCCGCATCTTTGGCAGTAATTGGCCTAATTCATCTAGCAATTGGTGAAAATGTATTGTATGCTGACCAAATTCAACGAGAAAAAACTGCAGAGTTTGAGCATTGTAAAGACATCAATTTTGAAGGAGAGGAATGTCGTAAATTTGATGACCGCCTTCTAGTTGATGAACTGGATTCTGGAAATGTAGTAAATAAAGAAAATCAGAAATAGTTTTTTGGCGCTGAATATTAATTAAAATTTAATAAGTTATTATTATCTAGTTTCGCTTGCAAAATCTTCCCACATGTTAAGATTTGATGTGAGCTTGTTCATTTGATATAGAGCACCAGCAATTATTCCTGCCTGATAAAATACATAAAGATAAACTTGAGAATCTGTTGGATCACTGTTAGTTAAACTAAGTGCAATCATTGAAAAGAAAAAGAATGTTCCTACAAACGTGATAATTTTATTTAGAATTCCGTCAATTCCAATAATTTTTTTTGTTGCAGATGCCATTAAAGTAATACTTGAAATAATTAGAAATGTTATTCCTCCATTGTTTGTTACAAACTCTGTAGCCCATTCAAGTAAGCCATCTTTGAGAATTGAAGTTTGTGGCATAACTGAGCCACCTTGTAAAGCAAAGTTTACAGAGCTAAATAGACCGCCTATAATAAAAAAATACAAAAAAATCTTTACAATAATTCGTTTTAATCTACCCCGTGTTTCAGATGGTCGTATGACACGTTCTGCCATTTTCATTCCATAAAGTATTCCGACGATAAATATTGGAATAAACATGATGTTAATAATAATTGGAGATGTTTGGGTAATTTCGGCTATTTCTGGATGAAATGTTAGAAATAATAGAAAGGCAATAGTAGCGGCACTAACAAAAACAATCAGATTTCCATAGTGCCGTCCATGTGGTTCTAATTCATTACTCCAGTCGTACACAAAAGAAATTATTAAAAAATAGATTAAAGAAAATGACGAAAAATGATTTACTCAAATTATCAAATCTGTTTACCTTATTAGGAAAATCGGTCAAGAAAAATAATGATGTTATTCAAACCAGTAATTATTCTTGGAGTTATTGTAGGAATTTCAGGACTAGTTTTTCAGCTACAAGGTCGTTCCATTATTGGACCAGAATCATCATTTATGTATTCAAATCCAGAGTGGATAACACTTGGTCAACAGATTATGGTCATCGGAATTTTGATGATTGTGGCAGGCCTAATCATAAAATTAAAGTCTAAATAGTAACTCTAAGTGTAATTGTACTTCTAATCTTATCCAGTTTTCGAATTTTTGAAGTAATTAATTCATCCATTTTATCTGAACTTGTAGTTTCTGCTTCAACAACTAAATCATATTCACCAAAAGTTATCAATACTCCCTTAATTTCATCAATTGAGCGTAATCTTAAAGAAAGATCCTGTTCTTTTCCAATTTCACAGCTAATGAGAATGAATGCTTTCTCCATTATTAATCATGAAAGAAAAAGGCATTAGTTTAACTTACTGCTACATTGAACATGATTATTTTTTTCTAGGTATTGTTGATGATATTCTTCAGCCCTAAAAAAAATTTTTGCTGGAACAATTTCTGTAATAATCTTGGCTCCAAATTGCTTCAATGCTGCACTTTGAAGTTTTTCTTTAAGGTCTTTAGCAGTTTGTTCCTGAGTTTGATCGTGAAAAAACACAGCAGATCTATATTGCTCTCCTATGTCAGGGCCCTGTTGATTAATTGTTGTAGGGTTATGATTACTCCAAAATATCAATAAAAGATCTTCATATGATACTAGAGAGGGATCAAATTCAATCTGAATTGCTTCGGCATGTCCTGTCCGTCCTGAGCATACATCTTGATAAGTTGGGTTTTCAAATGATCCACCTGTATATCCTACTTGGGTGGATTGAACTCCCTTTACTTGTCTAAACAATGCTTCTACTCCCCAAAAACAACCTGCTGCAAATGTAGCCTTCATACTGTAATACCTAAAAGTATTGTAATAAATTCTTCTCCAAATTCTTGTCTGTTCGAATTATACACAAATCAGAGTATAATCAAGATATGCTTTAGAATTCTAAGATGGAAAAACCTATCAAAAATGAAAAAAGTGTAAAACAAAATGCAAATTCTAAAGTAGATTCAAAAATAAAAGAATTTTATCTATTAGAAAAATTATATCAAGTTATGAGAGACGATAAAAAGCGTGGCAAAAGACCTTCTGCTAAAGAATTTTACCTTATGGAAAAATTATACCAGGTAATGATGAATGATAAAAATCGTAATAAACAATTACTAAAATCTGAAATTTAGAAACCAGATATTATTGGGTCGTCTGGTTTCATTATCTCTCGCATAACAATAGTGGCGTATGAGCCCCTAGACAGAGTAAATTTTATCCAATTGTCATTAGTAGAAATATTAGTACATTTTATTGAGGCGTGTCTAAATCCACCTTCATTACTTATCTCTTGCATTTCTTTGAGAAAAAAATCCTTTGGAGTAATTTCTTCAGATTCAAATATTTTAGAAATTTGATAATGAAACCTTGTTTTTTTATAATATGAATAACCTACAAATGGAATTGCTAATCTTTGTCCAGGTACATTTGAGAATTTTTCAATAATTCCATTTTTATTATAACATACATCCCCTTGTTTGGGAGAGGATAAATCTTCGCCATCAATAAATGCCATACTCAGTGTTTTATTAAATAAAAACGATTGATAAGCTTGAAGATAAAAACGTCTTATGGTCAGGGGCAGAGCACGAATTGCTTTTTTTGGGTCATTATCTTGAACCATTTGATTTACGACAATTCGTTCCAAATCCATTTGAAAAGGAATTTTATCCAGAATTTGTTCATAGTTTGATTTATTTTTGAGATTCTTACGCAGTTGAGAATTCTCTACAGTATCATAATCAGAAGTAAATGAAAGCAATATTTCAACGGCCTTCATATAGTTCTGTTGTAATAACGCTTTTCCAATTAAATGAGTTACTGGTCTTTTAGAGCCAAATCTTTGATATCCATAAAAATTTAAAATCTTATCAAATTCAGCAAATTTTGAAATATCTTTAATATTATCAGTAATTTTTATTTGGAATTGATTTCCAATCATATCTTTTTTAGATAATGGTTTTTTAGTGAACCCAATTCTTTTTAGGGAATATTTAGATTCTGAAATATTATCAATGGAAGTTGATTTTTTTTCAGAGCATACATATTGTTCTGTAATGGCTGTAGCATCCTTGAGACCTAATGATTTTAACCGTAAATTATTTTTCTTAAAAATGCTTGAAAGAGCATGAGTTGTATCTATATTTTGTTTTTTTAATTTGTAAACTGCAAAATCTCCCTCCTTGGAAATATTTTCTAATGCTTTTTCAGATAATACTTCTGAAACTAAAAAATCCTCATCTTTTGATTTAATTTTGCCTTTACACCCATCAAAATTGGTAGTATAAACTAAGATTCCTATTTCAGAATCAATTTTTGGGATCACCGCTCTATAATCACAGTAACAAATTTTGAAACAACTAAATCATCTGTTTGTGCACTGATGAGTACTTTATGTATATCAGGCAAGGCGTTAGGGCTAGCAGATATTGAAACATTTATTATTTTTGGATTGTCTGATTCAAGAATAAATTTACTAGGAGCATCATGTTCAACTAGCAAATCAGTAAAGGATGCAGTGTTTGAGGATAAAATTGAGATGTTAGGAGAGGAGGAGCTGTTTGGAATAACTGATAATGTCAATTGTGCAGTTTCACCTTTCTTCAGGGTAATCTTTTGACTATCAACTTCCATGTTAAAATAAAGTGGCAATGATGTATCGATTACTCCAATGTTATTTTCAACCCACTCTGTAAACCAGATTTCATCACCCAAAATTGTAAAATCAAATATTTGTGCTAGTCCACAGTGATCTAAACCTTCACAGTCTCCCCAGTTTGGATTAGTTGATGGAATTATGTATTCAACCAAGGATTCATTCTCTGGATCAAATACTCCAATTCGGTTTGCAGTTTGTTCATTAAAAATTAATTTACCATCATCACTAAAGGTTGTCCAATACGGTCGAGAAACAGGGCTTTTAATTAATCCTGAAGAATTTCCATATGAAGAAATCTGAGGTGGAGATGTAATGTACTTTGTAAAGGATTCTGTGTTAGGATCAAAACTAAAGAAAAAACTACTTGATGTGTCAGCAATCCATATTTTTCCATCATTTCCAGCAGCTATACCGTTTGGAGTTGTCATTCCTTTTGGAAAAGTATAGACATCAACTAAATCAAAAAGTGCAGTGGTAGAGTTTTCAGATTTTGCAACTGATGATTCCTCAAATTTATCTTGATTAAATTTAACTAAAACCCCCCCTTGTTGAAAAATCCAATTTGTATACCAAATATTTTTTTGAGGATCAACTGCAAATGAGCCTGTGACAGAATTTTCAACTGGTGAAGGTATGCTTAGAAATGAAATTCCTTGTCCAGATTGAGTAGGATCCAAAAATGTAATTTTATTTCCAATAAAGTCATTTACAATTATCTGAGAGCCAACTACAGACAAACGTTGTGGTAATGAATCAGCAATTTTTGGATAATTTGTTCTTGAATATTGTTTATCTGAAATTGAGAATTTCCATATTCCATCAGTTGCTTCATCTGTAAACCAAAGGCTACCATCGGGAGAATAATCAATCCCCCACATCATGGAACGTAGTCCTTGTTGCCATTTGGTATTGTTATATTCGGTAAAAACTTCCGTTGCAGGTTCAAACTTTGCAATACGACCAGTATTTGTTTGAGTAAACCAAATATTTCCGTCTGAATCGGAAACAATAGCTAAAGGTTGGGTGCATTGAGTAGGAATTTTAAATTCTTTTACAAAGGTGTTTGATTTAGCTGAATCTTCAGAGCTACAAAATTGAGCTCTTTGAACATCTGGATAATTATCCAAAGGGGTACCAGTAGTAGTTATCACTGAAGGAGAATCTTTGGGAAGAATTCCAGGAATTCCAATTACGACCCCAGAGGTTAGCATTATTCCTCCAAAAAATAGAAACATGATGATTCCCTTGGTTTTTCTCTTCATGTTTGAATTTTTATTATTCCTTGTTATATCTTATTCCAATTATTTCTTTAACTAACAGAACAATTACAATAATTTCAAATTACCAGTGATCTTGTTGATTAATTCTTCAGGAGCAGGGCCTAATGAAATGCAAGTAGTAGTTCCTGGTGCAATTTGAGTATGCCCTGCATCGGTAACTTCTGACCATGGTAAATCCAAGTCCACTGCATGCTTTTTAATTTCCTCCAATTCTTTTGGACCTGGTACTTTAAGGACAATTTTTTCTTGACCTTGCCACCAAGCTTTAAACCACTCGGGATGTGATTTTCTAACATTTTCTGAACCTAGAACACAAGCATGTCCCACCTGAGCTGCAATCTTACCTTTACCCATCTCCAAATCCATCCTAACGACAATTACTTGTTTAATGGCACCCATGTCTAAATTGATAATAAAGGTAGATGAAAAACTTTTGAATTAAGAAAGAAGATTTACTAATTAATTTTACGTATCTTTAAGAAATTTAAGGAATTATTTTTCAAAAATCTATTTAGAATATATCCAATAATATTAAAGATATGAGAAAAAAATGCCAAAAGTGTAATTTAGAATTTGAGTGTGATGAATCGGCTACTTGTGGGTGTTTTAAAGAAACTGGCATAAGAAAAGAGGATATTCAATTTAATAATTGTGTCTGCAAGAAATGTCTTCAAGAGCAGTATAAAGAAAGGTTATTAGGAATTTAACATCCTTTGAATTAAATAATTGAAAAAAAAGAGCAAATTATGTATTATGATGTTGTAATAGCTGGGGGCAGCATAGCTGGTCTCTTATGTGCAAGAGAGATTTCACATATGGGTCACAGTGTATTAGTTTTAGAAGAGGATTATGAAATTGGCACTCCTGAACATTGCGGTGGATTAGTAAGCATAATGGCTTTAGATGAGCTTGGAATAATACCACGTGGTAAAACTTTTTTCAATTATATAGAATCAGCAGAAGTATTTTCCCCTACTGGAAAGAAATTCTCAATTGAGTCAAGAAAACAAAAAGTGGCTGAGATAAACAGAAGAGAGTTAGATAAACAAATTGCCCTTCAAGCAAAAAAAAATGGAGCAGAAATTAGAGTAAAAACAAGTTTCAAAGGGATTACTGAAGACGGGATAAATTCTTCAATTGGTGAAATAAAATGCAAAATTGTAGTAGATGCAAGAGGAGTTTCAAGTCTAATTAACAAAGATAGATCAGGAATTTTATCATCAGCACAATACGAAATTTATGCAGATTGGATTTTGAAAGGAAATGTGGAGGTTTATTTTGATCAAAAAAAATTTCCTGGTTTTTTTGCTTGGATAATTCCCTCAGCAAATGGAGTAGGTAAAGTCGGAGTAGCTGGAAAAGCAATTAATGCAGCAGAAACACTCGAAGAATTTCTTTCAAAAAAGGGAAATTATTCTACAATTAGAAAAATATTTGCACCAATATGGATTAAAGGTCCAATTGACAAATTTGTATCAAAAAATATAGTAACTATAGGGGACGCAGCTGGACAATCCAAACCAACAACAGCTGGGGGAATCTTTTCATGTGGGATTGGAGGAATTTTAGCTGGCCAAGCAATTTCAAAATATTTAGAATCAGGAAAAAAAGAAGACCTAGAGCAATATCAAAAATTGTGGTTGAAAAAATTTGGAAAAGAATTTGAAAAACAAAGACTTGCAAGGAAAATTCTTGAACGTCTAGATAATACTACAATAGACAAATTATTTGAATCTGTAACTCCCGAAATTTTAAAAGATATTTCAAACAATGATGACTTTGATTTTCATACAAACTCAATCATTAAACTTCTTGGAGTAAGAGGCACAGTTAAGATAGCACGGATTATCATGTCAAGGGAAATGAAAAATCTTCTATCACAAAATTGAGAAATTTTTTGTAAGGAAGGTATAAATTCGACATTAAGAGTGAGCTGATTATGTCGTCTACAATCTCTTTACCAGTATGCAGTTGTTGTCATAGGCACATAATGCCAAACGATAAATCAGTAAAATTCAACTGTCCAAACTGTGGGTCAGATCTAATATGGAGATGTCAAAGTTGCCGAGAATCAGCAAGATCGTATACTTGTAATTCATGCAATTTTAGAGGACCTTAGAAAAATGGCGCAACTTCTCCTCATTGTAAAAATCTTGCCCACTGGAACAGAAGTGGATTTAGATAAGCTGGCTCAAAAAATCAAATCGGTTTTAAAAGATGGTATTGAGTTAAGAAGATTTGAGAAGGAACCGTTAGCTTTTGGATTACACTTCCTTAAAGGGGAGTTTATTGTAGATGATAAAGAAGGACAAATGGATTCTTTGGAAAATGCAGTTAGAAGCGTTGAAGGAGTAAGTGAATTTGAAGTGATGAATATGAGCAGAATGTCAGTAGACATGAAGTAGGTGACGCAGATGGTAAAAAAAGATGAGCCATTACAGATGAGAATCGGGGAAGCAAAACAACGTGATATTGGAAAAAAACGGGCTCGTATTGGACCTGATGCAATGGATTATCTAAAAGCTGCACCAGGAGATGTGATTGAAATTACTGGAAAAAGATCTAGTTGTGCAATTGTTTGGCCTGCTGACGAAGATGAAAAATTTCCAGATGTAATAAAAATTGATGGACAAACTAGAAAGAATATTGGTGGAGCATTAAATGATATTGTCAAAATAAAAAAGGTGACGACTAAAGTAGCAAAGTCGGTGGTTTTAATGCCAGTAAATGATGTTGTTACTGTTGATAAAGAATTTACCGATTTTGTAAAAAATAGGCTAAAGGGATTACCTCTTTCACAAGGTGACGAGATTTCCGTAATGATTCTAGGAAATTCGATGGATTTTAAAATTAATAAAAATACTCCAAAAGGAGTTGTTAAAATTGATCGTTCCACAGAACTTTCAATTCTTGAAGAGACATCAATAGACAAAAAAGTTCGAGTCACTTATGAAGAAGTTGGAGGATTAAAGGCAGAAATTAAAGCGATGAGAGAGATTGTGGAACTTCCTTTAAGACATCCAGAACTTTTTACTGGATTAGGAATTGAACCACATAGTGGAATATTGTTATATGGACCACCTGGATGTGGAAAAACTTTGATTGCAAAAGTACTAGCAAGTGAATCTGAAGCTAATATGTTCTCAATAAATGGTCCTGAAATCATGAACAAATACTATGGAGAAACGGAAGCCAGATTACGAGATATTTTCAAAGAAGCAAAAGACAATTCGCCAAGTATTATTTTTATTGATGAAATTGATGCAATTGCACCAAAACGAGAAGAGGCCTACGGAGATGTTGAAAAAAGAGTAGTTGCTCAGCTTTTAGCTTTAATGGATGGATTAACCGATAGGGGAAATGTCATTGTCTTAGGCGCAACAAACAGGCCAGACAGTGTAGACCCCGCACTAAGACGACCAGGAAGATTTGATCGTGAAGTAGAAATTTCTGTTCCAAATGAAGATGGAAGATTAGAGGTACTTCTAATTCACACTCGAGGGATGCCAATTGCAGAAGATGTGAGTTTGAAGAATTTAGCTGCAGAACTTCATGGATATACTGGAGCAGATATCAAATCCCTCTGTAGAGAAGCTGCTATGAAATCGATTCGTCGTTATCTTCCAGAAATAGATTTAGAAACTGAAAAAATTCCCTCAGAAATTTTAAAGTCAATGGAAATTAAATTAGCTGACTTTTACGATGCAATGCATGAAGTTGTACCTACTGCCATGCGAGAATTTTATGTTGAAAGACCAAAAGTTTGGTGGCAGGATGTTGGAGGTCTTGAGGATACCAAAGAAACATTACGTGATAATTTGATCCTTGCAATGAAAGAACCCGACAGATTTTTAAAAATGGGAATAAAGCCGCCAAAAGGTGCTTTACTTTATGGGCCTCCAGGGTGTGGTAAGACATTACTTGCAAGAGCATTGGCCACAGAAAGTGGAGCCAACATGATTCTAGTTCGAGGTCCAGAAATTTTATCGAAGTGGGTAGGAGAATCTGAAAAAGCAATTCGAGAAATTTTCAGAAAAGCGAAAACATCATCGCCTTGTGTAGTAATATTTGATGAGTTAGATTCTCTTGCAAGGCTCAAAACAGGAGAGATGAACGGGGTTGGAGAAACTATTCTAAGTCAATTACTAATTGAGATGGAAGAGGGGACGTCATCCCGAGTTGTTGTCATTGGAATTACTAATCGGCCTGATTTACTTGATAATTCCATGTTAAGGACAGGGAGATTAGATCTAATTCTTTACGTACAGCCACCTGATGAAAAAGGGCGATTAGAAATTATTAAGATACTTACCGAAAAAATGCCCTTAGCTAATGATATTAAACTTAAAGAAATTGCAGTTGCTACACAAAACTATTCTGGGGCAGATCTTGCATCACTTTGTAGAGAGGCAGCCGTTCATGCAATGCAGAATGAATCATCAAAGATAGGCAGTATTGATTTTTCTGCGGGATTAAAAAAAGTAAAACCATCCATTACTAAAGAAGTAGAACAGTGGTATAGCACTATGAAAGAAAGTATATCAAATGTTGTTCCAAAGACAATAGACAAGACATTTTATGGTTAAAATGACAAACATGCCATTAAAAAACACAGTTTATGAGATAATTAAAGAAAATGTTTCCTTAACTGATGCTGAACTTTCAAAAAAATTATCCAAAGAGGAAGCAATAGTACCAGAAGATAAATTCAATAAATTATTACTTGATTTAGAGATTTTGGGATTGATAAAAGTTTCATGGCTTACAAAGGATACAAGAAGAATTGAAGTCGTTACAGAAAAAGAAGAAATTGATGAAATTGAGTCACAAAGTAAAGAAATGATGGAAAATGATTACGAAGCTAGTTTCCCTGGAACAGAAAATAATTAAGTATTTTTAAAACTATAATCTAAAGTGAAAAGCAGCGTCTATAGCTATTCCAACAAAAATTATTGTAAGGTAAGGTGCAGTTACCTTGTAAGCCTTCCAGGCAAATTCCGAAGTTGGATTTTTAGTAAGTTTGTAGTGATACACAAGCATCAACCCCCCAGAAACTGCCGCAATTGCAAAATAAATAACACCTAAACCAAAAGCGTATAGCATTAAAGAGTATGGAAGAAGAATTGCAGTGTTTACTAAAATATATTTTGAAGTTTTTTGCATCCCAATAACAACTGGGAGCATTGGAACCTTTGCACCAGCATAATCATCTTTAATTTTCATTGCAAGACACCAAAAATGCGAAGGAGTCCAAACAAAAACTAGAAAACCAATTAAAAATCCTAAAAGATCCATAGAACCTGTAACACCTGCCCATCCTGCCATAGAGGCTGCACTTCCTGCAAAACCTCCAATTACAATATTTGAAGAGTTTAGTCGCTTAAGCCAAATAGTGTATATTACTACATAGAAAAATATTCCAAGTGCAATAAAAAATGTGGAAGCTAAATTTAATGTTAAAGCAGCATAAAGAACTGAAATTACACTTACACTCAAGCCATAGACAAAAACATTCTTTGCGCTAATCCTACCAGATGGAATTGGCCTAGTACTGGTTCGTTTCATTAGCGGATCAATATCTTTATCATAATAATGATTCAATGCACTAGAACCAGCAGAAGCAAGAGAGCCTGCAATAATGATGTGAACAAATGCCATGTAGTCAATTTCTGGGCCAACTAATTTACTTGCTGCAAACATAGATGTGACTGCGGTAATAACAAGTAAAACTACAATTCTTGGTTTTGATATTTCGAGGATTTCTTTGAGACCCAATTCGCTTTTAGCGTATTTAATAGGCATTTTAATCTATTCGAAATTAATTAAAATTCAATACAAATCGTTAATTTTTTATTAAAACGGATGTAATTTCACCATATAGTTTTAGTAAAAGGATGTCGTATACTTACGATGAAGTTGGTGACCAGATATAGAAAATAACGATTTGGAAAAATCACTGTCAAAAATATTAGTAAAAGACATTATGAGTAATTCGTTAATATCTGCAGATCCTATGACAACTGTTTATCAAATTGCAAAGTTAATGGAAAAAGGCGGGGTGGGTGCAATAATAATTAAGAAAGATGATGCCCCAGCTGGAATAATCACAGATAGAGATTTTGCAATTAAAATTGCATCACAAAAATTTCCCTTAGATACTCCCGTTCACAAAGTTGCGTCATATCCTTTGGAAACAATTAATTCTAATGAATCAATTTTAAGTGCTGCAGACATAATGTCTTCAAAAAAAATAAGAAAGCTTGCAGTTGTTGAAAATAATAAAGTAGTGGGAATTATTACATCAACAAACCTTGTAAACCAATTAGCCATGAGAAATAATTAGGATAAACTAATTTAACATTAGAAAAATTTTGAATGATTTGTTATAATTTTTATGAATGAATAATTTAAAATCAAGTTAACCTTTACATAATACTTAGTATAAGATATTAATTGAGAAGTATGGAAGACAAGTTTCCAGTTCGTAAAGTAAACAATGAAGTGGTTAACAAATTAAATGAGATAATGCCCAAAATACCTAGTATGCGTTGGGGGGCGTTAACAAACATGAGCCCTACTAATGCAAAGATTGAACAAATGAATAGGCTCTTACCTCACGATAAGAAATGGCATTTATTATTTGAGGAAAAAGACCAAGTAAATGTAGATGGGATTCCCATAAGGCGAAAGACTCTAGATTCTATGACCTAGAATTAGTTTTTGATATAGACATTAGAAAATATTTGTTAAATACTTAAAAATATAATTTAATTTTCTTAGATTCGGTTTTTTTCTACCGATCTCTATAGTTTCCAAAGAATTAAGTATCTCACAAAATCCAGCTAGCACGAATGAGTAACTGGGATCTAATGATGCCTGGAATGGGACTTACGGCTATTGGAGTTGCTGGGATTTTCATATCTTATTCTGGAATTGCACATACATTTGTTGATGGAATGCATGCACTAACTGGACTTACAATGTTCGTTGGGTTAATTTTCTTATCTGCAGGAATTTTAGAGGGAGGAGTTTCAACAAGTAACAAAGCAAAAGCTACCACACTGGTAATCATAGCAATTGCATTATCTTTTGGAATGGTGGCAGTGGCAATAAATACAATATCAACAATCCCTGTGTTTGCTGGAATAATGCTAATTATTGCCATTCCAGCTATTTTAATTTCGTATGTTGCAATGAAATATCCTGTTTATGCTAAACCTGTATCAGTAATTTTCATTTTAGGTGTATTAGCAGGAGTTTCTGCATATGTTGGATTCGGTTTTGTTGGCCCACAACCATATCTAATTGCTGAAGAAAAAACTATTGAAGAAACCATCGAGGAGATAGCAGTACCAAAAGTGGCACAACATACAGTTTCCATTCTTCCAGATTCTTCAATCCAAGGAAACCCAGATTATGAACCTGACGTAATTAATGTTCCAAAAGGAAATGTAATTGAATGGATAAATAATGATAATGTGCCCCATACTGTTACAAGCTCACTTGATTTTGGAGAAACATTTGATTCAGGATTAATGGATGCTTCCTCTAAATTCACTCTTGATACTTCTGAGCTTGCCATAGGAGCATACGAATACATGTGTATAGTTCATCCTTGGATGATGGCATCTATTATAATTGAAGAACCAAAAGAGCCTGTCATAAAAGATGTCAATATTCCTCAAGGAGCAAGCATTGAAAAAATTGGCCAAACCTACTATGATCCACAAGACATTACTGTTACTCTTGGGACTACGATAAAATGGAATAATAATGACGAGGTGATGCATACAGTAACTAGTGGAACTTTAGAATCAGGGCCAACAGGAATATTTGATTCGGGTATTCTTAATACAGGTGCATCTTTTGAACATACATTTAGTTCTGCTGAAAAAGTTGATTATTACTGTATTGTTCATCCATGGATGACTGGATCAGTTACTGCTGAATAGTTTTGCAATTAGTTTTAACTAACATACAAAGAGAATTACTTGTCAGGGACTCTGTAGATAAACAACCAAATGAAGCATGTGCTTTGTTGATTGGCAATAAACAAAATGATAAACTTGTTGTTAGGGAGATTTTTTTTACAAAAAATATTGAAGAGTCACCAATAAATTTTACAATATCAAATGAGGAATTAATCATAGGGTACAGGATGGCTGAAGAAAAAAAATTAGAAGTAATTGGTATTTTTCATTCTCATCCTAACTCAGAGCCATTTCCTTCAGAAACTGATAGGAAATTTATGGAAATTAACCCAGTCCCATGGGTAATTTTTTCAAATAGAACCAAGAATTTCAAAGCATATATTTTTGATTCAAAAATAATAGAGGTTCAAATTATTTCGTGATTTTTTTCTTAAAAGTAATCTTGGTTCCATTTTTTAATTTAGATAAAATTTTTTTATCAGCTTGAACTATTTTCCCTATAATATTAACAGGCGAATAAGGCTTAATCTCATTTCTTTCTCCAATAGGAGTAGCTCCATAAAACAAGCAGATTGCCTTGCCTGAAGGCCAATATGCTACATCATTCAATTCCACAAGAGGTTTTGCATTTTCTTCTTCCATAACTATTGGGGATGCATCAGTATAGATCTCCTCCCCCCACAAATGAGCCTCTACTGTAAAAGGCAATTTTGTGAGAAAGGATTTTACTGTTTTTGGAGAATTGCTATCGTCTAATTCTATATTGATGTTATATAATTTTGGAATTTCAACTTCAATTAGGTATTTCACGATAGGAAGAGTTCTTTAAAATAAATATCCCTTACTTTCTTTATAACATATGGAAATTCATGTATACGATACATATGTAAAAGCAGCCGATGGTCATACAATGCATTTTGATGTTATTACAAACAAACAAGACCATCAAAAAGCAATTGATTATGCAAAAAAATGGTTAGCATCTATAGGCGAGGAGAATGCCAAAGTAACAACAGAGGAA
This sequence comes from Nitrosopumilaceae archaeon, assembly GCA_035620615.1. Taxonomy (GTDB): domain Archaea; phylum Thermoproteota; class Nitrososphaeria; order Nitrososphaerales; family Nitrosopumilaceae; genus CSP1-1. The sequence goes on from DASPGM010000006.1 coordinate 61,042, forward strand.
TGCCAGTTTTGTCATTCTCAAGGCGCGCCAGAACCTGTTGCGATGGAAATTGAAAAAAACGGATTTTTCATCCAAAAAATGGAAGGCTGTCCATAAATTTTTTTCTTAAAATTTTTAAAACTTTTTTTATTAAGAAATTATAAAATATCATATGGATGCACATCCGTACGCTAGATTATCCATAGAAGGGGATAAAAAGACCAGATGGGTATGTGGTTGCTTTGAGACAGTTGATGGTTTTTTTAAATTTTGTTCAGAACATAATGATTCTCTTAAAAAAGCTATAGAGTCTCAGATTGATGAACTTGATATGACTATAGTAATTGATGAAAAAAGTCTGAAAACTCATTGACCTAATATTATTAATCCAAAGAATATCGGTACAAATACTATGGCAATTGTATTTAGCAATTTTATAACAGTATTTAATGCAGGGCCTGCGGTATCCTTGTAAGGATCACCAATAATATCTCCAACTACTGCAACTTTGTGTTCTTCACTTCCTTTTTGCCCTTTAACTTCAATGAATTTTTTTGCATTATCCCATGCACCACCAGTATTTGCCAAATGATACGCTAGAGGGATTCCAGTCACTACAGCCCCCATCAACAAGCCTACAACTGAAGATGGTCCCAAAATAACTCCTAGAATTATTGGAGCGGCAATTGCAACTGAAGCAGATTTCCATAGTTCTTTAACTGATGCTACAGTTGCAATATCCACACATTTTGCATAATCGGGTTTTGATTTACCAGTTAAAATGTCAGGATCATTCTTGAACTGTCGTCTAACTTCATCAACTAGTTTTGAGGCGGCTCTAGAGACTCCATTAATTAATTGACCTGTAATTATGAAGGGAATTAATCCGCCTACTAAAAGTCCAACAATTAAAGTTACATTTGAAAGACTATAATCAAAAACAGTTGCAAATACATGGGCTGCTTCGAATTGAAATGCTTGAATCATTGCTAATGCGGCTAATCCAGCACTTGCTATAGCAAAACCTTTTGTAACTGCTTTAGTGGTATTTCCTACGGCATCTATTTCATCGGTAATTTTACGATTCTCTTCACCCATTCCAGTCATTTCAACTATTCCTCCTGCATTATCTGCAATTGGCCCAAATGCGTCAATGCTTAGAACTATTCCAGCGAGGCTTAACATTGCCATTGCAGTTAGTGAGGTTCCAAAAATTCCATAAAGTAGAGCTTGAGAAGGATCAGGTGACGCAGAATATGCAAATGCAAATGAGACGATTATAGCAATTATTAATGCAATCATAAATGGGCCAGTGGACTGCATGCCTTTGATAATTCCAGTTAATGTAAGAGATGCATATCCCCATTTTGCAGAATCAGCAATTTCTCTCACAGGTGGAAATTTGTAACTTGTATAGTAATCAGTAATTCTTTGAATAACTGGAACGAGTATAACTCCAATTACCGTACACCCAAAGAGGGAATATGCTAAAATTGTTTGACCTAGATATAGATAGGTAAAAACAAAGTTTAATGCTATTGCAACTCCTGCTGAAATAAAAAATGCTCTATTAAGGGGCTTCATAACGTCTGTAATTTTCTTAGTACCAATTGTTGCTGCGCCAATTATTGATGCAATCATTCCCGAAGCTCCAATTAAAATCGGATATAGAAAATTCTCAGAAGAACCAATTAGTGCAGCAATCAAAATTGATGCAAGGATAGTTACAATATACGACTCGTATACATCTGAACCCATTCCAGCTGCATCCCCAACATTATCACCCACATTGTCAGCAATTGTTGCAGGATTTCTAGGATCATCTTCTGGAATATTGGCCTCTACTTTTCCAACCAAGTCTGCAGCCATATCTGCAGCTTTAGTAAAAATACCTCCACCGATTCTAATGAAAAGTGCAATAAGGCTAGCACCGATTCCTACTCCAGCAATAGTAATTGGATCAGGGTAGACAAGGTATAGAAGCGTAATTGCTAAAAGTGCCATAGCTGGAACCGCCAAACCAACCGTTGCACCACCTCTAAATGCTAAAGCAAATGTTTTACCTAAACCAGTTTGTGTGGCATTAGCTGAACGCACAGCAGCCTTTACTGTTATTTTTAATGAAATTATTCCCGCTACAGCAGATAGTCCAGCACCAACAGCAAAGGCAATTCCGTTAGATAATTGAAGAAACGCCCCAATAATTACAGATAAAGCAATAGCAATTGGAATGATAATTTTCATCTCTCGTTTTAGAAAAGCAGATGCGCCAGTTTTTACAGCATTTGAGATATCTAACATCTCTTTTGTACCTGCTTCTTGTTTTGAAACCCATAAAGCAAAAAAAGCAGCTACAGCAAAAGATACAATGGTAGCTCCTATAGGCAGAAGCTGTTGAGGTTCCATTTTATATCTGCATGCCCATTTGTGTTAAATATAAATCCTTGATAGAAAAATGATTAAATCTTTATTTTCTTTTTTTGTAAGGAGGAAAAGTTTTTCCTTTTAGTCCTTGTCTTACAAGTTTGTTAAATCGTTTTCCATGACTTAGGTACGGGAATCGCATGTGAATTAGCTCATGCACAATAGTGTTCTCTAAAGATTTTTCGTCAGTAATTTTCTTAATATTCAAGAAAATTAAGTTTTGTTGCAAGTAAGATACCCCATAGTATTTGTATGCGGATGTTCTTCTTCCTTCTGTAATTTCCTTTGGCATTTCTAAAACCTCTCTTGTTGTTAGCAGTACTTTGGGTTCTGGAATTGAAAATCTATTAGAATAAATTCCAACCTTCTCAAATATTTCAAGTTTAATTTCAGGGTCTAACTTCATAAAGTCTTTTTATCAAAACATTGTATATCGATTAAAGTCAATTCTAGCTTCAAAGTTAGTTCATTTTGAGTTGTTCTAAATGAATTAAAAGGGTCAGAGAAATTAGTAGTGTAATCATTAATCATACAGCCACCGTCTCATCATACCCTGTTAATTCATAGAATCAAGTATTAATTGTGCTTTTTTTCTTATTTTATCTTCAATCTGAACTATAACTAGGCCTTCGTTTGGTTGGCCATACATTACAACAGAATTTTTTGGAGCGTAAAGACAAACAGGGATTACTAAAAGATCCTCCTCGCCTTTAATTGTAATTCTAACGGGAAGTTTTGATTTAAATGAATTTTTAATTGCAGTTATACTTTCATCGGTGATTTCACCAGCTGGATTATTACAAGAAATGAGTGTTGAGACCATATCTAAGGCAGGGGATTCCCGTTGGGTTCTTTTTTCTAAATTGTCAATTATCTGCACTGAGGGTGTAATTCCAAATTTTAACATCTTTTCAGTAGTTGCATCACCTACAGTTATGATAAAAGAATTTAATTTGATATGTTTCAAAATATTTTCTTTATTTGCTTGAGTTTCAGGGAGAAGAATTCCTAATGGGGTTTTTAGTTGCTTGCGAAGATTTTCTGTTAATTTCACAAGAATCTTTGTTCCTAGTTTGTAGAAGGGGCTGCTTCTGTTTGCATTTCTTCTTGAAGTTTGGCAGCAAGAATACTACATTGGGCTGCGATGTTTTTCGCAGATTTTCTAAAAGCGTCAGCACTAGGGGATTGAGGAGCTGTGATCATAACTGGTTTTCCTTTGTCAGAACCCTCCATAATTCCAGAATTTAGTGGAATTTCGCCAACAAATGGAATATTATATTTTTCACTAATTTTTTTTGCCCCACCTTGACCAAAAATATAGTGATTCTCATTACAGTTTGGGCAAATAAAAGAACTCATATTTTCCACAACCCCAAGAATTGGAACGTTTAGTTTATTGAACATTCCAAGTGCTTTAACAGCAACATTGCTTGCAACATCTTGAGGTGTAGTTACAACAAGTATACCAGTTATTGGAATTGTTTGAGCAAGAGTTAATGGGATATCACCTGTTCCGGGGGGAAGATCAACAATAAGATAATCAAGATCACTCCAGTTTGTATCGACTAAAAATTGTTTTAAGATACCAGAGATAATTGGTCCTCGATAAATTGCTGCTTGGTGTTCTTGTTCAGCAAAAAAACCAAATGAAACAACTTTGAGTCCATGTGACTCTACAGGTTGAAGTTTATTGTTAGCTACTTCCATGTTTGCCTTATCCATACCAAGCATCAGTGGGATACTTGGACCATACACATCTGCATCCAATAGACCAACTTTTGCACCTGTTTGAGATAATGCTAATGCTAAATTAAGAGATACTGTAGATTTTCCTACACCGCCTTTACCGCTAGCTACACCAATAATATTTTTCACAGTTGCCATAGCAGTATCTGCATCAAGTGAACGTCCTTCCATAACCTTAGCAGTGACCTTTAATTCAAAATTATTTATTCCCTCAAGTTCACCGATAACTTTTCTGACATCATCTTCGATTTCAACATTGAATGGACATGCGGGAGTAGTCAATTCAAGTGTAAATTTCAAGTTACCAGAATTTAGTTCTAAATCTTTTATCATGCCCATAGATACTATGTCTTTTTTAAGATCAGGATCAATTACTGTACTAAGTTTTTCTAAAACTTGATCAACACCAACCATGGGTAAAAAAAACCCAATTACATTATTTAAAGATAAGTCATCTTATTCCAAAACTTTAGAATTATTAGGTCATTTTTTGAATTTAATCTGATATCTTTAAAAAAATAGCAATTTTTACCCAAAGATTCATAAATTCAAATACGTCAAGGACTGCACAGTTGTTTTCTATATCCACCTTACAAGATGTTGTGAGAATTCCACCAAGCTTGTTTGGAACCACACTAAAAAAGGCAGCACTAAACATCTTAAAGTCAAAATACGAAAGTATGATCAACGCTGATTTAGGATACATCATAATGATTATGGATGCAAAGGTAGAATCAATGGGAAAAATGATTGCAGGAGATGGGGGAACTTATCACATTGTAGAATTTGATGCTTTAACATTTTATCCAAAATTACAAGAAATTGTACAAGGAGAGCTTGTAGATATTACTGACTTTGGAGCTTTTGTAAGAATAGGCCCCACTGATGCGCTATTACATCTTTCACAGGTTATGGATGATTATCTAAAAAGCGATGTTCAATCAGGAGTTATTCTTGCAAATCAAAGCGGAAGAACTTTAAAAGTTGGATCAACAATACGAACTAGAATCACAGCTGTATCATTAGGAAAAGCTGCATCTATGGGAAAGATAGGTATTACATGTAGGCAGCCATTTTTAGGAGCAGATGAATGGATAGCAGAAGAAATTAAAAAATCAAGTGAAACAAAATCTGCTGAGAAAACTAAAGAAAAAGAAGCTGACAAGCAAAAAAAACCAGTTGAAGTAAAGGAGAAATAATCATGGTTAGAGAAATGGCATGTAGAAAGTGCAAATTTGTTACTGTAGGAAAAGTTTGTCCTGTTTGCAAATCATCTGATCTAACACCAGACTGGAATGGAGTAGCATTAATTGTAGATCCACAATCATCACATATAGCAAAAACTTTGGGAATTACAGAAAAAGGGAAATACGCATTAAAGGTAACATAAGTTGGACAAACGTCCAAAAAAAGATCTTGCAAAATTTTTATCTGAAGATATAGGAAGAGGAGACATTACAAGTAATCTCTTACCTAGAAAAAAAATAAAGACCAGAATTATTTCAAGACAAGATGGAATTATTGCAGGAGTTAATTATGTAAAGGAGATTTTTAGATCAAAAGGGTGTAAAGTAAAAATTATTAAAAAAGACGGAGATAGGATAAAACCTAATCAAACTATTTTAGAGATAACGGGTTATGCAAAAATGATACTTTCCTGTGAAAGAACAGCCTTGAATTTATTATCAAGAATGAGTGGAATTGCAACAAAGACTAAAAAAATCGTAGATAAAATTAATGCGGTAAATTCTAGAGTAAAACTTTATTCAACAAGAAAGACTGCGCCTGGATTACGATTTTTTGATAAAGAGGCAGTTAAAATTGGCGGAGGTGAAAAACATAGAATGTCATTAGATGAAATGATAATGATAAAAGATAATCATCTAGCAGTAGCAGGATCAATACCAAGATTAATTTTCAAAGCGAGAAAAAAACATAAAAAAATTGAAATCGAGGTGGAGAACCAGGAAGATGCACTTTTAGCAGCAAGTGGAGGAGCAAACATAATTATGCTTGATAATTTTTCCCCAAAAGAAATTATCAATACAATCAAACGGTTAAAAAAATCTAAACTTCGTAATCAAGTTAAACTAGAAGCATCTGGCGGGATAAATGAAAAAAATGTTTCCATGTATGCCAAAACTGGAGTCGATATGATCTCCATGGGGGAAATTACAAATTCAGTTGCTGGAATTGATTTTAGTTTAGAAATTCCTTGAACTAAAAAACATTAATTTATTTTTCTAGTAAACTTTCAAAGTATCATAAAAAAATTAACTAATAGAAAGCATTCTATCAATAGCTAGTCGTGCTTTATTGGCAATTTCATGAGGAACCTTAACTTCGTATTGATCATTTACCAAAGAATTGTAAACCTTTTCAGGGGTGATCATTTTCATGTATTGGCATTCAGCTTTTTCTGAGGCAGGAACAAAGATTTTCCCTGGATTTTGTTTCCTCATTCTATAAAGAATTCCAGTTTCAGTGGCAACAACAAATTGTTGTGCATTAGAATTTTTCACATAATTCATCATGCCTTCGGTTGATAGAATTTGAACCTGTCTGTTTTTGTAGTCACCAGAAGCAACATCATATAGCATTGATGTGGTACAACTACATTCAGGATGAATGACAAATTCGGCCTTTGCTAAATCATCGAGTTTTTTTTGCACATCTGCGGAACTAATTGCTGCATGTACGTGGCATTCACCTGCCCAAATGTACATATTTTTTCTTCCGGTCATTTTTGCAACATAAGAACCTAAGAACATGTCTGGTAAAAATAGAATTTCCTTATCTTCAGGAATTGATTTAACTACATTAACTGCATTGGAAGATGTACAACAATAATCTAGTTCGGATTTAATCTCTGCGGTGGTGTTAACATAACCAACACAAATTGCTTTTGGGTGTTCTTTTTTCCATTTTTTTAAATCATTTAAAGTTATAGAATCAGACAAAGAACATCCTGCTTCTAAATCAGGGATGAGAACTTTTTTCTTAGGACTAATAATTGCAGCTGTCTCTGCCATAAAATGAACTCCACAAAATAATATTGTCTTGCTATCTACCTTAGCTGCTTGTCTAGAAAGATTTAGAGAGTCACCTACAAAATCCGCTACGTCTTGAACATCAGGTACTTGATAGTTATGTGCGAGGATTACTACATCTTTTTGTTTTTTCAGTTTAAGAATTTCTTCTTTTAGATGTGTTGTATGCTGTACTAGCATGTTGAATTAATTTTGTTTCTTAGCAATTTAAGGAATAAGATGAGAACATAAAAATTCATAAAAAGTGGCAATAATGGCAATTCTTGCCAAATTACGTGCCTATTGAAACACCATCTTGACAGTATTGCTTTAGTGTTTGTATAGCAGATAGGATTGCAAGCCTACTCGTCTTTGGATTATCAGAGTCTGGAATGTTTTCTACGGTTATAGATAATTTCCCAAATTTTCCATTTGCTAAAATATTATGTGTGTTTTTATCTGTACTAGGATCCGCTACAATCATTATTTTGGTATTTTTGCTTCCCAATCCAGTAAGACTAAGTAATGCAGCTACATTGATATTTGCTTGGAATAGTTTTACAGCTTCAGCTGCACTTCCTTCAAAAATTGTAGTTTTATTTTTTATAGAATCTAAATTGATGGTGGAGCTTTCAAAAAATTTTGCACCTTTAAGAGATTTAGGATGTTTTGTAGTAACTAGAGTTAAAGATTCAAGCTCGTCTTTGACTGATTTAATTGCATCAATACCTGCAATTGCACCAGACGGAAGAATAATTTGTTTTTTAAATTCTATACATGCTTCACTTAATACTTCAAAAATGGATTCATCCAATAATGCACCTACACTCATTATCATCAAATCTTTTTTATTCTGTAAAACAGATAATGCTACATCCTTTACTGCCTGCTGGGAAGCGGCTTCTACGACGAGATCGACAGGTCCCGATGAGAGAAGATGCGGATTTTCTACGATTGTGGGTTTATTTTTTAGTTTGGCGATTAACTTGTTTGATGTTTCTTTTGATTGATCATAGATTTGAGTAAGTTGAGCAGGTATTTGCCCAGAATCAATAGCTATTGCTATTTGAGTGCCTATTACTCCACATCCTAATAGACCGATTCTCTTCATGCAATACAATAAAGAGAATTTCTTGTAATTAATTGTAGTCCATTATTAGCTAAAGTTTTGTATAACCTAAAGATTTTATCTCATCTAACAAAGTATTCGTATGCTAAACAGTATTTTCAAAGATGCAATTGAAAGACGTGAAAAAACACTAGAAATCCTCAATGGGCCAAAATTTGACCAGATAAAGGAGATTGCAAAAAAAAACTGGATAGAATATCGACCAAGCAAACAGGACATATCAGTCGCAGGAATTGATAGTAGTTTTAACAGTACTAAATTTCAAGGGGCCGAGATGTGGGCAGTTACTGCTGTGTCAATAAAATCAAATGGTGAGATAATATCTGACCTGCATGATTTTGGTTTAGGATACCCAGAATCAGATATTTCATCTATGGCAAGCAAGATGGAGATTCAGGCATGTGAACAATCAATTGATGTTACAGATTTAGTTTTGATGGATGGCTCACTATATTCTCAGTTTATGACTAGACAAGCATCTCTAATTGGTTCTGTAATTAAAGTAATGAAGAAAAATAACAATGTAGTTTTTGTATCAAAGACATCAAACACACGGGCACAGTTTGAAAAATTTAATTCCATAGCAGGAGATATTTTCTATTTCAATCATGCAACTACAAAACCTGGATTTAGCAAGTTATTCAAGGACTCAAAATATGGAAAAGACAAGATCATCGCATCTACTTATGCAAGATTAAGTGATTCATTGCCATTAATTAAAATCGAACTTTTAGGCGATGATCATTCAGAAGATGAAATCAAATTGCTGTTAAACAAACTTTATAAAAATAGTGTTGGAGGATATCCATATTCATTAAAGCTTGCACACAATAATTGCAAAATAAGTGGCAAGGATCTAGCAAAACTAGTTAGTTTACATGGATTATCATCTGAGATAGGCTCAAGGGAGGTCTTGGGATGATTATTGGATATGTTATTGGAGAATCAAAACCAACCAAAGTCATATCTCTTACGTTAAGACCACTTTCAATAGGAGAATATACTATAATTGAATCTGAAGAAGGAAAAATCCTCGGTCTAGTTGAGCGCTCTTTTGTTTCAAGTGTTGCGTTATCAGATGTAAAGAACTTTGAAGAGGCAGTAGAAAGCAAAGAGATTGCCGAAATTAACAAACGTGACAAAGGATACACATCGCAAATAATGGTTTTAGGGTTTTTAGACAAATTACAAAAAGGCCAGGCAATTGTTCCTGCAGTTCCTCCACTTCCTGGAACTGAAATACTGGAGGCAACTAACAGAGATTTAGAAAAAATTTTTGGGCCCGATGGTGCACAATGGATTAAGATTGGCTCACTGTTAAGAAACCCAGAGATAATAGCAAAAATAAATCTCAACAAAATTGTTTCAAGACATGTAGGGATATTGGCAATGACGGGAATGGGAAAAAGTAATCTCGTATCATTGATTGCAAAACAGATTAACAGTCTTAGTGGAACTGTAATAATTTTTGATTATCATGATGACTATAGTAGCTTGACAATTCCAAAAATCAATGTTATTGATGCAAAAATTAATCCAAGATTATTGGATGCAGAATCACTTGGAGAAGTTTTAGAGATTAGAGATAATGCTAGTATTCAGCAAAGAATTCTTCGCATGGCATTTACAAAGCAAGTAAAAGGAAGTAAAGAGTTTTGGGCAGCACTCAATGATCAAATAGAAGAAATTATCCAAGTAAATAAGAAGGACAAAAAAGAATACACATACTCTGGAGGACGTGTTCAAGACAAAATAGATGATGCTCAGCACAAGTTTTCAGACATTTTAGATCCAGATGTAATGGATCCCATTGGATTAATTAGAGAGGGAAGAATTAATGTTCTAAACATTTCTAGCTTGAGTGAAAAACAAGCCAATGTTGCAGTCTCGTATTATCTTCAAGAATTACTAAATGACAGAAAAGATTCTGTTAGAGCAAAGAATGCAAAGCAAACTTCAAAAAGGAATCCAAGATTTGGCTCTTCAATATTTGTTGTAATAGAGGAGGCCCATGTGTTTATTCCTAAAGCAGAAGATACTCAGGCAAAGTATTGGGCATCAAAGATTGCACGGGAGGGAAGAAAATTTGGATTAGGTTTGGGAATTGTTTCTCAAAGGCCTCGCAGTTTGGATCCCAACATAGTAAGCCAGATGGGCTCACTTGCAGTCATGAAAATCGTTCAAGAAGACGACCAGAGTCAGATTACATCTGCTGCAGAGTCAATCAGTAAGAGTCTCATTGAGCAACTAACATCACTAAATGTAGGAGATGCTATTTTAGTTGGACAGTGGGTTAATTTGCCATCTATTGTACACATTGAAGAGGTTAAAGAAAAAACGATGGGTGCTGACCAAGACGCTGTAACCGAGTGGGCAGTCGCAAAAAAGTTTGATGGAATTGCTAAAGAATCAACGCAAAAACTTATTCAAAAAGACTTGCTAGTAGATTAGAATGTTATTTTCTCACATATCAGATACCCATCTAGGTCTTGTACAATATAATTCCGAAGAAAGAGAAAAAGACATCTACGATGTCTTTAATCAAGCAATTGATACATCAATTAAAGATCATGTTAATTTTGTAATCTTTGCAGGCGATATTTTTGATAAACCAAAGCCTACAGGAACAGCAATTATGCACATGGCTCACGCACTAAAAAAATTAAAACAAAAAAACATAGAATCATTTTTTATTTTAGGGGAGCATGATATTAGTAGAATTAGATCATATCCAGTTCCATATGTTTATCACAAGCTAGAATTTTCAAAATACATTGGAGAAGGAAATCCAACATACTACAAAGATGTGATGTTGGTAGGATTTGATAAAATTAGAAAAAGTGAGATGGCAGATTTTGAAGAAAAATTTAAAAAAATTGAGACTATTGCAAAACAACACAAGGGGCATAAAATTCTCGTAATGCATCAAGGACTAACAGAGGTACACAAGTTTGCAGGAGAGCTTAGTGTAAATGACTTGCCAAAAAATTTCACATACTATGCAATGGGTCATCTGCATGACAAATTCCTAAAATCATTTAGTAAGTTAGATGGCCCTTTAGCTTATCCTGGCTCAATTGAGTTGACAACTAGTGAAGGAATCAAAGATGTCAAAAAAGGATTTTATGAAGTTGATATTTCAACTTCAGAAGCTAAACCCGCTTGGATAGAATTAGAACGTAGACCTCAATATTCTACCGTAATAAAATTTGAAAATCTTAAAGAGACAGTTGATGAGATAATTGAGAAATTTAAAGAAAGTCCGAAAAAGCCAATTATGGAGTTGAAAATTCAGGGAAAAGATATACAAACAGACCTAGTTCAGGAACAAATTTCACGTCTTTTGCCAATGACACTTTATTGTAATTGGAAAATGGCTCAACAGACAAGTGACTCTTCTGTGTTTATGGAAAAACCTACCAGAATTGATGATGAGATGCTAAAGCTAGCTACAGCATCACTCAAATCAGAACAACTTGCAAGCTTTGCAATCAAAGAGTTACTTCCATTATTAACATCAGATGATCTTGAACATGCAAGTCAAATCATTATTGAAAATTACAAACAATTCAGAAAGGAGAAAAACATATGATAGAATCAATAGAGCTTGGAAATTTTCTCTCACATAATGATACTAAACTAAAATTTGGAGAGGGAGTAACTGTATTTATAGGACATAATGGTGCGGGAAAATCTAGCATTATTGATGCAATTACATTTGCATTATTTGGTAAGCATACAAGAAAAAACAACAAAGGGTTAATTCGCAGAGGACAAAATGAAGCATACACTACAGTTAATTTTTCCATAAATAGTAAAAAATTACAAGCCACAAGAAAAATCCATATTAAAGGAACCAGTTCATCGCAATTTTTAGAAGAAAAAGACGGAACATGGATTCCAATTGTCGAAGGAGAAAGAAAACAATTTGAAGAATCTACAACAAAAAAAATTGAAGAATATATTGGATTAGATTTTGAGAAACTAAAAATTGCATCAATTGTTCAGCAGGGAGAATTAAATTCCATAATAAAGGCAAAACCAAAAGAATTCAAAGAGCTAATTAATGCAGTGATTGGAATTGACAAGTTGGATCTGTCAGCTGAAAACATGAAGCTTGTTTTAAAAAACTTTAGATCATCAATTCAAAATGAATTAGGATATGATTATTCACATATAGAAATTTTAAAAAATGAAATTATAAATTTAGAATTAGAGAAAAAACAAAACATTCCATTAAAAGATGATCTACTATCCAAAAAAGAAATTCGTCAAAAAGAGATTTTACAAATAAAACAGAGAATTGACAAAGAGCAACCAAAGCTCGATAAGATAAAACAACTCGAATCAAGAAAAACAGAGCTTAAACAATATGCCAAAGATGCAATACTATCAATCCAAAAGGAAATTTCTGAAAAAGAGCGTAAAATTCGTGATTGTGAAGGGTGTTTTGAGCATCTTGATGACAAAAAAATCATAGAAAAATCCCTAGATATGGCCGAATCCAGTATAAAAGATTCTAAAGACAAAATTCAGGAATTTAAAATGAAAACAGTGTCACTAGTTGAGCAGATATCACTTGCAGGAAAATTACACATACAAGATGGCAAATGCCCTGTATGTGATTCAAGCGTGAAGCATCTAAATCCATTGTTTAGAGAAGAACATCTCAAAGAAGAGCTTGACAATATGAAAAAACAAATCATAACACTGGAAAAACAAGCAATTATTTTTGAGAACAATAGAGATGAGTTAAGACAAAAAATTGAGAGAATAAGAGAAGATGAAGCAACACTGCGTGCTCATTCAATTAAAAATATAACAGAAATCAATATTATAAAACAAGAGATTATTGTTAAAAAATCTAATATGCAAAAAATTCCATTAACAATTAATGATGGAAAACTAGTTGAAGTAGCATCAATTGATTCACATGCTAAATTGTTATATCAAAAAATTATAGAACTAGAATCAGAGACGGAAGGTTTTGATGAAACTGAATTTTTTGATTTAAAAGAATCTCTAGAACACAAACAACTTGAGTTGAGCTCAATTGATCAAAAACTTGGTGGAATTTTAGAAAAAATTAGAAATAATGAAAATCAACTAGAAAAAAATAATCATACATTAAAAGAATTAACATATGTCAAAGATTATGTTTTACAGTTAGAGCAAATTCAAGAAAATGTCTTTAATCGAGATGGCCCTGTTGCAACAAGCCTTAGGTCTTGGGCATTAAGCATGATTTCTGCTAAAGCATCTGAATATCTCAGCATGCTTAACACAAAGATTCAGCGAATAGAATTATCAGAAAAAGCAAGAGATGTTTCAATCACTTGTTATGCAAAAAATACAATTTTGGATTTAGAATCACTTAGTGGTGGAGAGCAAGTAAGTATTGCTTTGGCACTAAGATTAGGAATGGCACAACTACTTGGTTCATCTAATTTAAATTTCATTATACTAGATGAGCCTACAATGCATCTAGATGAGGAAAGAAGAAAATCTCTTGTAGGAGTACTATCACAACTATCAGACATTACAAATTCTGCTTCAAATTCATCAATGCAGTTTATCATAATTACTCACGATGCAGAAATTTTTGAAGATTCAACTGTAGAGCAAATTTTTAAATTTGAATCATCCGATAACGGCACTACAGTTACTACTGTCTAGCCACCAGTAAGCTTTGCAAATTTTTCATTTTTACTTAATTTATCCATAAAATCAATGTTGGATAATGCAACTATTGCGGATTCCACTACTGGCTTGTCAGGATCGTTTAGTGCTTTTGTAAGTGTAGGAATTGCTTCTTTAGAACCAATTACCCCAAGTGCAATTGCTGCTTCATGACGAACAAACATGCTTGGATCATTTTTTGTTGCATCTTCAAGATGTGTAATTCCACTACTATAACCCATCTGGCCTAGTGAAAAAGCAGCTTCATGTCTTACAAGTTCATTAGGATCGTTTTTTAGAACTCTTGCTACATATTCAACTTTATCTTCTCCGCCTAGATCCACAAGAATGCATGTGGCACGTGTTCGAATAACAAAATCATCATGAGTTATTAGATTTACAAAGTAATCTGCATCTTTTGCTTCATATTTTTCTTCCATTTCAGAAAAAAGTCTTAATCGATCTTCAGTAACTACACTCATTTCATCAAGAATTTGTGTCACCTATATTATTCTATTAGTTAGATTCTCAAGATAGTAATTTATTTAATACATTTTCATGAAAAAATTATCATGAATGTGAAAATAGGTGAAAAAGCACCAAACCTTAAAGTTTCAAGATGGGTACAAGGATTACCTACCAATTTTGATAAAGAAAAAGATCACATTGTATTAGTTGAGGTTTTCCAGGTAAATTGTCCTGGTTGTTTTCTATATGGAATTCCTGAGGCAATTAACATCTATAACAAGTATCATTCGGAAGGAGTAACTGTTTTAGGATTAGCTACTGCCTTTGAGGATTTTGATAAAAATACCATTGGAAATCTAGAACTTTTGTTAAAAACTGGAGAAGTAATTGGAGATACTAAAGAAGGGCTTGGTCAATATGGAAAATTAAATGATAATAAATTGCCTTACAAAATACCTTTTCCTGTGGGAATGGATTCATTAATTAAAGAAACCGGAGATATTGATGAATTAAGGATAAAGAATTTTATAAAAAAACAGATTCCAGACTTTGAATCACAGCCAGAAGATTATAGGAACCAAATAATTAATCGTGTCAAGGAATATTTTAAATCAAAAGAATATTCTGCTGAAACTTTTGAGGAATATTCACTAAATGGAACTCCTTCTACGATAGTAGTAGATAGAAAAGGAGTTCTTAGAGATGTTTCATTTGGTCAAAATGGGACATTAGAACCATTGATTCAATCTTTGCTCAACGAGTGATTTGAGATTTTTTTGTTTTTCTGGTAAAAATTATCACTAATACCGCAACAATAACTATTACTAATACTACAACAATTATCAGTATAATAAATTCAGATAAAACCCAAGGGGTAATGTCAGGAGATTCTGGAAGGTTGAAAGTCTCGAGAATGTCAAGTTTATTTTTTCCAGTGCCTTGAAATTCCATTGTGATAAAAGAAATTTGCTCGTTAGTCTTCACAATAGGAAAAATCTCTTGATCATTTAACATAAAAGTAAAATTTCCATTAATTAGATTTTTTGGAATTTCAATCTCAGCTAAATTATTTTCTAGTCCACTGTTAATGTAAAAAGTCAACCGCCTATCATCACTACTGAAGTTTATATCTTCGACATTAAAATTTGAAGTAACATCTATTCGAAAAGTATGTCCTCCAGTTTCAATTGTAAAATCTTGTTTGAGACCAGTTCTATCCGAAATCTGCCCAAAAGCTAAAGGAGTAACTGAAAATAATAAAATGGAAATTAAAAATAACTGATACAACTTTTTTATCTAGGAAGGAATTACTCTTTTACGCAACTCTTTGTCTTTTGAAATTCTAGGATGATGGGGATCAGCTAAAATAACTTCATGCCAATAATACATTCCATCTTTGTATAGATAATAAGAACCAAGTAATTTCATATTTGGGTATCTGTCTAAAACTCTTCGTTCAGCCACCTCTTTCATATTTACATCTGCTTTAATTCGTGTTACACCAAGATGTTTAGGTCGTCGTCCTGCTACTGGGCGTTTTCTCCTCATTCCTCCTGTCCCAACACGCATGCGAATAACTACAATTCCTTGTTTTGCTTTGTATCCCAATCTTCTTGCTTTCTGAATTCTGCTAGGTTTTTCGATTCGAGTAAGTGCATTTTCTTTACGCCAGCCTATTGCCTTTTCTCTTAAACTAGGAGCATTCTGTTTCCAAAGATTTAACCAAACTAAGTCCTGATTTCTAGGCATATCGCAACTAAGAAAATCCCCTTAATATCTGAATATGCATCCTTGGTTGAAAAAATAGATATTAATTCAATTTTTGGGTCGGATATGATTCGTGGGAAGTATAACTGTAAAAGTCGTAGGATTTGATTTAACAGAAATTGTTCCACCATGTTGCTCGATTATAGTTTTACATATTGCTAAACCCAAACCAGTGCCATTTGCTTTAGTTGTAAATAATGGATCAAATACTTTGGGAATAATAGATTTTGGAATGCCAACTCCGCTATCTTCAATGTCAATTTTAATCGAATCGTTATTAGAGCTTAGATGAAATTCAATTTTTCCTTTGTTTTCAATTGCTTGAATACTATTAGTTAAGATGTTTGAAAAAACTGCTTCCATTTTTCGAAAATCACAATTAATTTTAAAATCATCCTTTGATTTTATTATTTCAATTTGTTTAGGGACGTCAATTGAATCAATTGAAGAATCAATAAGAGCATTTATCGATGTCTCATTTAATTCTAAGTCAGTAATTCGAACAAACCCTAAAACGTCATTGACCAAATGAATGATTCTAAGTAATGATCTATCAATTCTTGCATTATATTCTAATCTTTGTTTTACATCCATCTTTGGTTTTTCCTTCATAATTCCATGGGCAGTTTTAATTACTGATAGTGGATTTCGTAAATCGTGTGCAAGTTTAGATGTTAGTTCACCAATTATTGCCATTTTTTGTGATTTTAATAATGCACTAGACTTTAACTCCACTTGTTTTTCTAAATATTTTTTACGTAACTCCAGATCTTTTTCTGTTTTTGACACATTCAGTAATTGTTCTCTAAGTTCCTGATTTAATTTATTATAAGTATTTTCACGAATAAAAAATTCTTTATTTTTTTCTTCTAATTCTAAATTTTTTTTTTCCAAAGAATTTGAAAAATCCATTAAAATTTGTACTTTGTTCTGTAAATCTTGATTTGTTTTTACTGCGGCATGAATTTTTTGATTTGATATTTCCGCTATTTCAATTAATTCTCTTTCTTTTTCTTTAAGACTTTGTTTGGTAATTTCTAATTCATGAAAAGCTTGAGAAGCTACATTTGATATCTCTTTTACTATCTGACTATCATCTAAGGTATCTGCACTTTGCATTAAATTATTATTTCAACATAATTCAAAATGAAGTCATGTCTGTTCATGTAAGACATACAAAAAATTCCTATAGTTAAATGATTAAAATTTGATTAATCGTTGTTTGTCTTTTTGTGACTACGAGCTAGTCTTATTCAATGTAATAAGTATTTAGGATCTTGGAAAAAAAACATATCAATAGAAA
The DNA here is from genome assembly GCA_035620615.1 of Nitrosopumilaceae archaeon. Classification (GTDB taxonomy): domain Archaea; phylum Thermoproteota; class Nitrososphaeria; order Nitrososphaerales; family Nitrosopumilaceae; genus CSP1-1. The sequence continues at coordinate 78,566 of DASPGM010000006.1, forward strand.
AAAATCAAATATTTCAGAAGATAAACTAGATTTTAATGTAATTCCAAATTCTGATGATGATACGTGGTCTCGCTTTCAACCAATCATTGGAGAAAAAATTCTTTCTGAGGAGATTTTCCCAGTTCCAGACCGAGCAATTACTTTTAATAGAAATAAAATTTTGAAATTAGAAGACAGATTAGATAACAAAACAAAAGAATTCAAAGATGAATTTTCCAATACAGCTCAGTATTTGAAATTTCTAAATGCACATTTATTTGAAAAAAAAAATTATCTTGATAAAATTGTAACAAACCATGATAAATTTGATGATGATATTGCATTTCTTAATTCAAAGTATTCAAGTAAAGAACAACTAGATAGAATGAATTACAATAAACTAAAAGTTAGCGATGTAGAAGAGGTGTTAGAACAAATAAAAAATGAACATGAATTAATTAAACAAAAAATAGAACATTTTTCTAATCAAATTCATAAGGCAAATGTTGAACTATCGCATAAAGACAAACAAATTGATGGAATAAAATCAGAGATTGCTCTAGTTGAAACAGATTATAATACATCTAATCCAGAAATTAAAAATGCAGAAGAAATAGTAGACAATATTCAAAAAGAATTAAAATCATTACCACCTATTAAAGAATCAGAAAAAATTTTAGGTGCAATTAATTCATTGATTGTTTTGTTAAATTCAAAGAATCAGGTAACACTAAATGAATTAAATGCAGTTAAAAATGAATTTAAAAAAATGAAACAAGAATATGATAAAATCATGCAGAATTTAGATAAAAAGAAATAAAAAAATTACTCAAGTTATTTAGTTTCTCTACTTCCTCTACTAATTATCCAAAGAAAGATTATCACAATAAAAGAAATTACTAGTGCTGCAGCAGCTCCATAGATTAATTGGCTCATTGGTGGAAGCTTAATTGAGGAACCTCCAGTAGATTTGTCAAGTACGCATTCTCCATTTTCTAAAATTGTTCCAGGCCCACATGTTTCATCTAAGACACATTCACCATTTTTTAACACAGTACCTGGACCACATTGGGTAGTATCTTCATCAATTACTTCTGGTTCATCAATTACTTCTGGTTCATCAATTACTTCAGGCGATTGTCCTATTTGCAAATTTCCAAATGTACCATCCAATATTTTAGAACCAATTATCTCAATATCTGTAGTTCCTGAGGGGATATTTATCAAAAGGCTTCTAGTACTATCAGTTTTAGTCTCCTCAATTACTGCTTCATCAAATCCATCCAAAATTACGAAAAATAAGTCATCCTCTCCCTGAAATGTTGAATCAAAAAATTCCCTGTCAAAAGCAACTTCTAAAGTTCCCGATGTGCCGGTTACATCAACTGCTAATATCATAGCAATTTCTCCATCTCCTTCAATACTTTGAACTTCTACCCCCTCCATATCGAGATTAATTATGTAGTTTTTTCCATCAACATCTACTGAGACAAACCCTACTTCTGCAAAAACAGATAATGGCATTAAGAAAAGTATTGATGCCAAAAAACAAGCAATTTTTAAATTCAATCTTAAATTACACCTCGCAAGATCTGTATTATCTTTTCTGCTATAACATTTGCAGCTAGAGACTGAGCTTCTTTTGTCTGGGCTCCAATATGGGGAGTTAAAATTACATTTGGTAAAGTGGCAAGTTTATTTCCAGTGGCAGGTTCCTTTTCAAAAACATCCAATGCCGCACCACCCAAATTACCATCTTTTAGAGCATCATATAGTGCATCTTCATCAATAACACCACCTCTAGAAGTATTGATAATGCATGCTGTTTTTTTCATAATAGATAATTTTTGAGAATTGATGAGATGGTATGTGGAGTCTAACAGTGGCACATGTAAAGAAACATAGTCAGAACTTTGCAATAGTGTATCCAAATCAGATTTCATCAAACCAACCTCTTTTGAAAATTCTTCGTCAATAGGAATTACATCATATCCAATGATGTTCATGTTAAGTGCTTTTGCTAGTCTTCCAAGTTTTTTACCTATATTACCTAACCCCACAATTCCCAGATATTTCCCTCGAAGTTCAGTTCCCATCAATTCTTTTTTAAGCCAATGTCCATTTCTAATTTCTCTATCTGCAAGTGGAATTTGTCTAGCTAAAGATATCATCAATCCTAAGACTTGTTCTGCAACAGCATTCATTGCCCCTTCTACGGCGTTAATAACTCGAATGTTTTTTGTTTTGGCTGCACCTAAATCAATGTTATCTAATCCAACTCCAACTCTTGCAATAATCTTACAATTATTTGCCTTGTCGATTATTTCTTTAGTTAAAGTAGTTCTGCTTCTTACAATTATAATATTAAAATCTCCAATTTTTTCTTCAATTTGCTTTGGAGTTATTTCAGGTTCATAAGTGAGGTTCAAACCATTTTCTTTTAAGATTTTATTAAGAATTGGATCTACTTTATCACAGATTAAAACTGAATCACTAAATCCCATACAAAAATTCCTTTATTCACTGAATATATTCATTATGAGAATCTTAAATTAATTTTGAAAATTTTGAATGTGTTTTTATGAGGGAAAAAATATGAGACTAGCACTGTGAACCATACAATAGATTTGGCTCTTTCAATTTGTTTAGTAGCATTTGTTGGTATATCATTTACCATATTTGTAGAGGCAGAACAGTTGGAAAAAACTAGTGAAGATGTTGAGATTTCTGGAGTAACAATTCCTAAGAATGAATTTACTGGATATTTTGACTCTAAGGGAATTTATACTGTAGTTGGAGCCATAAAAAATCGTGAACAATTTCCTATCATACCAACTGTAGTTATCAATATTGAAGATAACCACGAGTTAATTTCAAAGACTTTGGAATATGTTCCAATTTCTCCCTCAAAGGATTTGCCATTTAAAATAAAAATCCCAGAAGTAAAAGGTTTGAATCCAATTTTATTAGAACCTAAAATCTCCTATGTCTTTACAGAAAAAGAGCCATTAAATGTTGAAGTAATTTATGATAAAACACTTGTTACACATGACGATAATCATCTGACTGGACGAATTATCAATAAGGGAAATGAGACAATTTACAACATCAAAGTATTTGCACTTGTTCACGGATTAAAATATGAGACATTAGATACTGCACAAAATATTGAATTGATTGAACGATTAGCTCCTGGAGAAATTCATGAATTTACTATGTATCCTGATCCTTCTATTATTTCAGAAGCTCACTACTATAGCTGTTTTGCCGTCACTGATTCATTCGTTAGACCTTTATCTACTCAAAGAAACGAAAAAATGTTTTACTTTCGCTATGATTCTGGTTCATCATGGTACACTGCACCTGAGTTCAATGAGGAAGGAACCGAGTTATCTATGAGAACTCAAAACAGTTTTCCTCTTGAAACATATACAAATTTTGAATTTCCAAGATTTTCTGAAGACGAAAAGTTTGATGTTTTTGTAAACGGAGAAATAAAAAAGTCTATTCAGAGTATAGATGAGAGGGAAAATTGGCATGTTGCATTTAATGTGGGAGCAAGGGAGAGTGGGGAGATTATCATCAAAGGCTTTAAAGATGGATGGGATCCAGGAGATAAAATTTTCATCCCAGATTGGATAAAAACTAATGCACTTTGGTGGTACGAGGATCAAATTAATGATGAGACTTTTATCAAGGGAATTGAATTTTTAATAAAAGAAGAAATAATCAAGACAGATCCCAGTAAGGAAATTCTAAAAGAAAAAGCTACAATCCCAGCGTGGATTAAGATTAACGCAGGATGGTGGGTAGAAGAAAAAATAACTGATGAGACATTTGTAAATGGATTAGAATTTCTAATTGAGAATGGGATTATTCAAATTTGATAAAAACCACAGTTTTTTATTTAGAATTAAAATACACGAATAGGGAATAGTATGTTTTCAAACAAGATTGTAATAATTTCAGTATTAATTTTGATAATTTTTGGATGTACTTCGTTGATTCCTTTAGCTCAAGCTGTTTCTGTTTCAATTGATACAGAAAAGGAGACCTTCTTTTTCGGTGATTATCTAACTTTTACAGTTAAAGTAGATGAAATAATAGATGATTATGCGATTTTATTTCTCATAGATGAAAATGGTAAAAAAAGTTCTCCGATTCCTTTTCCAATTACTCAGCTAATTACTGTGGAAAAATCTCCTTTTCCTTTTGAAAAAGCAATTTATCCTGAAGGTAAATGGACTCTAGAAATAGAGTATTTGGGTGCTAAAGCTCAAACAGTGTTTTTTTTGAGGGATTCTGGTCAAATTGTAATTCCCATGTGGATTAAAGATGTAGGAAAAATGTGGTCAAAGGATCTAATTTCTAGCGAACAATATACAACTGCAATAGAGTATCTAATTAAAGAAAACATAATTGTCATACCTGAAACACAAAGTCAAGATAGTAGTGACAAAAAAATTCCTCAATGGATAAAAACTACTACATCATGGTGGAGTGATGGAATGATTTCAGATCAGGAGTATGCAAAATCGCTAGAGTATTTGATTAAGATAGGGATAATTATTGTATAAAATTTTGAAAATGGATAAACACACTGTAATTGTTATTGTTGCATCTGTCATAATAGCAAGCATCGTAGGATATTGGGTATGGAACATCTATGCTGCCAATCAAATTCAATTCCGAGCTGCAAACCAAGATAATTTTAGATTTTTTGGATTCATTAATGAAGAAAAAATTTCAATATGTAATCCATTACCATTCTATACAAGTTTTAATAATTTTAAAATTAAAATGAATTTTGAAGGAAGAGATGTTGGAGAACTAAATTTTCCAGAGGTATCATTAGCACCTAATTCAGAGATTACAACACAAGGAAAATTTACTACTGAAGTATTTGAAGAGGTTCAGTACCTATCTATGCATTTTGATGCCATGTTCATGGATACCATACCACAACGCATTGACCTCAGAAAAATGTTGGTAGATACAGAGATTCAAATTCAAATAATTGGTTTCATTCCAATTTCTGTTTCCAACCAATACTCTGCATTAGAATTTTGGGAAATGATGAATAGTAATGACGAATATAGTTGTTAATTAAATTTCATAATTAAAAGAGAAAAAAGGGGATTGAGTACTACCTAGATTGGTGGTAGTGTTGGAACAACTTTCCATAGAGGAATTGCTCCAGATGCTTCTATTTCGGCTGCACGTTTGTCAGTATACATACCATGAACATTTACTGCTGGATGTTGAATGCTGTTTTTACCCATTGGTGGGACAGCGTCACTTGGATTGCCCAATGCATATGCGTATGATGGCACTGGTGCTTCAATTACACCTGCATCAACTAATCTTGGGTTCAGACCAAATGGATCTCCTGCCACAAAGACAGTAACTGCACCTGTGTAAATTGCTGCATAGTCGTGATTGACTGCTGCATAGGTTCCTGGTTCGTCAAATACCAAATCCACAATCATGTTTTGTGAACCACCAAGCAACCATGTCTCAGTTGCTGCTGATTGCACTCTGTTTCCTTGTACGACTCTGTCAAGAATTTCTCCCACAATATGGAAGAACAATGGTTCATTACCATGGTTTTCGACAAAGATTCTCACATGCTGATCAAGTTCAACATACAAGAGTTGGGATTGGAATTGTTTGAGTTCAAGAGCATTCCATGGTTGAGCTACGAAGATGTTCTTACCCATGTCTCCTTTTAGAAGTAGGTTATGAACACCATTTGGAACGTAAGCAAATGGAATTCCATTTACAACTGAATGTGTGTTGTGGTGCATGAACATTGCTTGTTGATCATAGAATCCTCCCTCAGTCAAGTACAATTGGTTGTACTGTAACTGGAATTCTAATGCATCTGCAGAGTAAATTTTTCTATCCACTTGCCCGCTACCACTAGTCTTCTCGACCATTAGTTTTTTGTATCCATTTGCAGGATCAACGATTGCAACTCCATACATGCCTGAAAGAACATGTTGGTCCATTGCTGCTAGGTCAACACCAGAACAGTGGTATTTGAAAACACCAGCTGACTCTGCAATGTAGCAGTAGGTTTTGGAAGTTCCTGGCTGTACTGCTCCAAAGTTTGCTGAAGACATCTGAGATGCGTGCATATCATTACCGTGTGCGGTAGCTTCATCTGCTGGAATTGTAAGTGTCATTTTAATGACATCGCCTTGAGTTACTCGTACTGTTGGTCCAGGTATTTGTTGACTAAAGGTCATTGCCTTGTAGGTCTTTGGACTATCAGCAGTATGACCTAACATAGGCAGGTCAACACTTTCGCCAGTCAGTTGAAAGTTGTGAATCTTGCGGCCTGATTGTTCAAGTACGCCACAGTCTGTTTCAGCAAATGCTTGAGGCATTACTAGCTCTAAACCACCCATATTGTGGATTGTTTGCATCAAATCCTCTTTAGTTTGAGGAAGTGACATAGTAGTTCCACCTAGTTGGGTTTGTGTATATGTGCTTCCGAATAGCGTAGCACCAACTATTGCAACTGTTGCAATAGTAAATAACATGCTGTAACGCTTATTCATTGGATTCGGTTCGAACTATTGCTTATATAATAATTCCTCTTATTTTCAAAAAATAGACAATGAGCACCGTAGAAAAAGAATGAATAACAGCAATTCTAAGGGAATTTAGTTTGAAATATAGAATTGATCGGGATTCTTTAGGAGAAATAAAAATTCCATCTGATGTCTATTATGGCCCATTTACTGGAAGGGCACTAAAGCAGTATCATGTTACTGGGAATAGATCACATAATAATTTGATTAAGGCTTTTGTGATGATCAAAAGATCAGCTGCTAATGCAAATCTCAAAGTTAGGTCAATAGACAAAAAACGTGCAACAGCAATAATCAAAGCATGTGATAAGATTTTAGCTGGAAAATTTCTTGATCAATTTGTAATAGATTCAATAAACTCTGGTGCGGGAACGGCATTTAACATGAATACAAATGAGGTCATTGCCAATCTAGCCCTAATTGAATTAGGAAAAAAGAGAGGACAGTACGAACATCTTCATCCAAACGATCATGTAAACATGTCACAGTCTAGTAATGATACATATCCTACTGCTATGCATGTTTCAATTCTATTAAATCTCAAAAAAACTATCCCTGCAATTGATGTGCTAATAAAATCATTAAAGCGAAAAGAAAAAGAATTTGCAAAGTTTAAAAAAATCGGTAGAACTCACTTAATGGATGCTCTTCCAGTAACATTAGGTAGTGAATTTGGAGCTTATGCAACTTCTATAATAAAGGCAAAAAATTTCCTTGTAAGTGCAAGCAAAGAATTAGAATATGTTGCATTAGGAGGCACAGCAGTTGGAACTGGTGCAAATGCACCTAAAGGATATAGAAAAATTGCCATAGCGCATCTTGCAAACATTTCAAAGCTTACATTAAAACCTGAAAATGATATGCAGCATTCCTTACAAAGTAAATTTGCAGTAGCTAATGTCTCATCTTCACTTCGAAATTTAGCAATTGAAATTAGCAAACTTTCTAACGACATAAGATTAATGGCATCGGGTCCTGTTGCTGGACTATCAGAGATTGGGATTCCAGCGGTACATGCTGGCTCATCAATAATGCCTGGAAAGGTAAACCCGTCTCTAGCTGAATGCATGAATATGATATGCTTTAATATTTTAGGAAATGATGTTGCAGTTTCATATGCGGCTCAAAGTGGACAATTTGAATTAAATGTAATGTTGCCAAGCATGTTAAAATCTGTATTAGAGTCAACAGATATGTTAAACAACTTTCTTCCAATTTTTGCTGTAAATCTAATTGATGGGCTAACAGCAAATAAGGAAAAATTAGTAAAAAATATTGAAAATAGCCCAGTCATTGTAACGCTGCTAGCACCAAAAATTGGGTATCTAAAATCATCTGAACTATTCAAAGAGTCATTAAAGACTGGAAAAACAATAAGAGAGTTAGCCCTATCAAAAAAATTGTTAACTGTAAAAGAAATCAATTCTCTTCTAGGATGAAAAGCTAAATGGCAAAAATTTGGGTAGAATCATATGGTTGCTCTGCAAGCATGGCAGATTCTGAGATGATTTCGGGCTTGATTGTAAATGGTGGCCATACTCTTGCAGTCAATTCTTCAGATTCAGATTTGAATCTGATAGTAACCTGTTCTGTAAAGGATGCTACTGCAAATAAAATGATTAATAGAATTAAAAGTCTCAAATCAAAGCCTCTTGTAGTAGCAGGTTGTTTACCTAAAGCGGAAAGAAAAACGGTAGAAAAATTTTCTCAAAATGCCAGTATGATGGGGCCTAATTCATTAGGAAAAACATTGCAGGTAATCAAAACAACTCTGAATGGGGAAAGGACAGTTCAGCTTGAAGACTCTGATTTATCTAAAATCGGGCTACCAAAAATAAGACTCAATCCTGTCGTAGGCATTGTTGAGATAGCAAGTGGATGTTTGAGTGAATGTACTTTCTGCCAAACAAAATTATCAAAAGGGGATTTACAAAGTTATAGAATTGGGGACATTGTCAGGCAAGTCACAACAGAAATTAAAGATGGATGCAAGGAAGTATGGCTGACATCAACTGATAATGGATGTTATGGACTAGATATTGAAGAAGATTTGTACTCTTTAGTTAATGAGGTTTCCAATATTCCTTTCAAATTCAAAATTAGAGTCGGTATGATGAACCCGATGTACATGCCCAGAATTCGAGATGGCCTTTTACAATCTTTTGAAAATGACAAAGTCTTCAAATTTCTTCATATTCCCGTACAGAGCGGAAGTGACAAGGTACTCAATGCAATGAAGCGTGGGCATACCGCCAAAACCTATTCTGATATCGTATACAAATTTAGGCAGAAATTTTCTAAATTCACTATAGCTACTGACATAATTGTTGGGTTTCCATTAGAATCTGAAGAGGATTTTTTACAGACTGTTGATTTGTTAAATAATACAAGGCCAGATATAGTGAATCTTTCTAAATACAGTCCTAGGCCAGGAACCGAAGCTGCAGATTATACTCAAGTGGATGTTTCAGAAGTGAGGCGTAGAAGCAAAATAGTATTTGATCTTTCAAACCAGATCTCATTAGAGAATAATTTGGAATGGATCGGCTGGAAGGGAGACGTATTGTTTGATGAAAAATCTGAAAAAGGAATACAGGGAAGAAACTTTGCCTATAAATCAATTCTAGTAAAAGATAGTGTTGAGATTGGACATGAATGTCAAGTGGAAATAATTGATGCCACTAAACATAGTCTTATTGGAAAGATCGCAAGTTAAAAATTTTAGATCGGAAATTGGATTAAAGCTACGTAAGAAGGTTTTTTATCGTATTTTGCAGAATAGGTGGAATGACCTTTCAGATAACAGAACCCATTTTAATTATAGGAATAGGTGGAGTAGGAACAAAACTAGCCCCCAAAGCAAAAGCATTCCTCAACTCGGATTGTCTTTTGATAAGCAATGACCAAAAGGACCTGAATTCTGATTTTAACTCAATTAGCATATCCACCAAATCTGTGTTAAATCCCTCAGTTCAGCTAATTAGAAACTCTACATACCAGGTTTCTGAGAATATAAAAAATGAGATTTCAAGATATTCTACTATAATTATTCTTGCTAACCTGGCTGGCAAATCTGGTGCTGCAATGGCTCCTGTCATATCACATCTTTGCTACGAAGAAAACAAAGATGTAATTTCTTTTGCAATTATGCCTTTCAAATTTGAAAAAGATAGAATTTTTCAATCAGGTATTTCATTAAAAAGACTAAGAGAGAATTCGAAATGCACTATTGTATTAGATAATGATGCATTACTTGATAGTAATCCAGAGCTAAGTCCTTTAGCTTGTCATAAAATATCAAATGAAGCAATTTTTCAGGTAATTAGCTCATTAGGAACTACATCGATTCCTCAAGAGACTAACATTTTGTCCACAAGTAAAGACGTTCAAAATGTAGAAGAGTCATTGAAAGATTCGTTAAGGATGCTCTATGAGGATGCACCACCAAATAGTGTAAAGCGTTCCATACTCTATGTTCTTGGAGGAAATAATGTTGCTGGAGGAATACTAAACTCTATTACAAATATTGCAAGTGGTGTTTTTAATCAAGAAAATACTAGTGTTATTTCTTCAATTAATACTGCAGAAAAATCCAAAGTCGTCATGTTATCCTCTGTTCAAGGCGAGACGCATTTTGATAGATATGATCCCTTGGGAGTCATTTCCAAAGAAAATACTCTTGATTGGGAACAGCCTGAATGCAGTATTGATTGTGAACTTGAATTATATCAATTAGAATAAAATAATTTTATTTAGATTTCTTTTTAGGTTTATCTTTTTTACTTGCTGCCTTTTTTGAATCCTTTGACTTTGCTTTTTTTGTTGGTTCTTTTGCTTTAGGTTTTTGTTCTTTAGCTTTTGGTGTTGGTTCTTTAGCTTTTGGTGTTGGTTCTTTTGCTTTAGGTGTTGGTTCCTCTTTTTCTTCTGTACTTGATTCGATTTGTTTTGTTTCAGATTCTGGTTTTTCTTCTACTTCAGGCATTTTCTTTTCTTTTGTTGGTTCTACAGCTTCTTCGATTTCTTTTTCGTATGGAGAAACTAAAACAAATCCTTCATCAGTTTTTGTCATTCTTACTCTAATTTTTCGAGGAGGATGTTTTATTCCACGTTTCCAGATCTGATGATTAACACTTTCTTCAATTTTGATTTCTTCAGTTTTCATATGATGTCTAGCATATTCTTTGACCATATTGACTGCCCTTTTTGCTCTTTGATTATCTGGGGATAACAATACTTTACCCAAGTTTATTGTATAAACGCGTTCAAGTTCCTGAGACATTTAACCAACCTCTACGTCTGTAGAACGCCATGCTCTTCTCTTAGGATTTGTACGAACTGATCTTTTAGTTCTAAGAATAACCCAGGCTGGAACAGAAGATGCTTGTTTAGTTTTTTTCAACAATCTATTCTTTCTTCCTGAATGCTTACGTGCAGCCATAAAAATTCAGGCAAGCCAAGCTCTTTTTAAATGAATCTCAAATTGCTAAACGATTTACAACTTGTTTTAAGATTCTTGCAGAAGCACCCCATACTATTTTCTCATTGTAAGTGAAAACATACATTTCTTGAATTGATTGATGATTTGGGTCACGGTCATAGTCAAGAGTTTGCAATAGCGGAATCAAAGGTATATGAAAAATTGACTCTACTTCTGAATTGGATTTAAGTTTAGGAATATTATCAAGTATACAAACAAAAGGAGTTATTGTAAAACCAGAATTAAGAGTAGATACGTTTCCCAATTGACCAACTACATCATCTCTGGATATAGTTAAACCAACTTCTTCTTCAGTTTCACGGAGTGCAGTATCAAGCAAATCAATATCATCTGCTGTCCATCTTCCACCTGGAAAAGCAATTTCTCCTGCATGGTTATGCAAATTCTTTGCTTTTTTTATCATCAATATTTTTGGCTCCATTCCATAAATGATTATGAGTACCGAGGAAAGTTTGGTATTTCCATCATGTTTTGGGTTTGGAAAAAGTTTACTAGATAGTTGAGCCTTGAGAATATTTGTATCCATACTGATTTAATATACATCACTTCGTTATTGATTTTATTGTTCAAAGGTTTTAATCAAGTAAATTGAAAGCACTCTAATGACATTTCGATATGAGATCAATCCACCTAAAATTCTACAGAATTCTTTGACCCAAGAAGATTCTCTAAAACAATTAGATGTAGTGAATCTGAGAGTTTCTGAGATTGAATCATTTTGTGATGGCATTCATTTTACCGATTCTGTACTAGGAATTCCAAGAATTTCTCCTATTGCTGCTGGAAAATTAATTCGTAAATCGTATCAGAATATTGAGATTACAGTAAGTTTGCGTGTAAGGGACAAGAATCTTACTACACTGAGGGAGTTAATGGAACAGTCTGTGGCTGAAAAAATCAATGGGGTGTTAATTCTAAAAGGGGATGCATCGCCCACAGAGCAAAAGGATTCGGGTTTAATTCCAAGCAGTACTGTGAAATACTTTAACGAGTTGGGATTTAATAAAAAATTAGATATTTTCTTATCTTTACCTAATTATCCTAATTTTGAAAAGATTCAAAAAAAAATAGATGCTGAACCTACAGGATTTATTACTCAGGTAATTCATTCGGCAGATGAAGTTTCTCGAATTGTGGATAAGCTCAAACCTGATGGATTTAAAATAATTCCTTGCATCTTATTGCCATCTGAAAAAAATTCCAAATCCGCTGAATTTCTTAAATTAGATTGGTCAAAATACAAAGATTCAGTAGAAGATTTCATAAAACAAGTGCATCAGATAGCTGGAGATGTTCTTATTACTTCCCCTAATGATTTTAGTTATGCAAAGGAAATTCTTGCTAAACTATAGAACAAAATATTCTGCTTCTGGATGATGAACTATAATTGCTGCAGTTGACTGTTCTGGTATTATTTGACCTGATTCTGTGAGTGTCATGCCTGACTTTTCAGGTTCAAGTAATTTCCATACAAGAGTATGTTGCATTACATCTGGACAACTTGGGTATCCCCAGCTATACCTTAGACCCCGATTTTCTCCAATGTTTAATTCTGATTTTATTTTGCGGTTTACCCATTCTGCTAATGCCTCTGCAAATTCTACTGATAATCCGTGCAGATAGTACGAATCAGTATACTTGTCGTGTTTATTCCACTGTTCAATGATTTCTGAAACTTTGTTACCTGCAGTAACTGATTGAAATGCAACAATATCATCTTCTCCAAAATAGTCAGAGAGACAGAGATGTTTATCTTTCGATGATCTAGGAAAGTCAAAGATAATTTTTTCGCCACTTGAATGCTCCACTTCTAACTTTCCATCTTTGTTATGACATTTGAAATAGCCATATACTAATTGTGGTTCAAAAAGACTTTCGTTTTTTATCCGTGTTTTCCATTCTTCAAATAACTTCTCATGATCTTCTTCAGAGTCTTTTCCTGCTTTTCCTCGAAGACCCCAAGACAATTTGAAAAGAGATCTCTTATCAATTAGATTCCATACCTCATCCATGTTAATTTGTGACGACTTTAAGCGAATAGGTGTGTCTAGACTCGGCGCAACAGGAGGACTCACAGGCTTGATTTTGCTATGTGGGAATTCTGCCAATTCTGCAGGCTCTTTAGAAGTTTCTTTCCACTTTTCTAATTTTTCCTTCCATGTTTTGAGAAGATTATCTTTTTCATCAGAAACTAGTTTGTCCATTGTTTTTAGTCCTTCAAACATTGTATTACAATAAAATACTCCAGACTCGTAGATTCCACCTTCTTTTGCAATTCTGTTGATGTAGTTAGTGTTAATAGCAGCACCACCACATAAAACCGGAATTTTCATGTTAGTTTTTCGTGCATGCTCTACAAAAAATTGCATTTGTTTTGATGTTGATACTAGTAAGGCAGACAGTCCTATTGCGTTAGGTTTGACTTCGTCAATTTTTTCTAGGAATTTTTGTAGTGGAACTTGCTTTCCCAAATCATAAACAGTATATCCATTATTTTCAAAAATTGTTTTTACGAGATTCTTTCCTATATCATGGACGTCTCCATACACAGTTCCTAAGACCAGCTTACCTTTGCTTGTTCCTTCTTCTTTTAGCAAATATTTTTCAAGCTCAACTACTGCTGCCTTCATGCATTCAGCTGACTTTAGAACAAAAGGTAAAATCAATTCACCAGCACCAAACTTGTCTCCAACTTCTTTCATGGCAGGAAGTAAATCCTCATTTAGAGTCTTGATTGCACCTTCGTGCGTCATCTCTTTTGGCACATTAAGACTAAGAATTCCATCTTTTTCAATTAACAAATTTGTTTTTTCAATTTTTTCGGCAATAGCTGTAACTACGTCATTTTGTATTCCGTCCTTTAGACGATTAACAATTCTAAAGTTTGATTTTTTTCCTGCATTCCATGAAGGATCAAGGTCAACCTTTTTGGAAGTAGAACCAGCTTGTGGGCCAGCCTTTTCAATGTGTGTGATAAAATCTGAAAGAGCGTTTTGATGTGTATTAAAAATGAGATCTTCTGCTAGTTTTTTCTCTTTTGCATCAATTTCACCATATGGAATGATTTCTTTTGCATTGACAATTGCACAGTCAAGACCTGCTTTTACTGCATGATACAAAAATACAGAGTTTAGAATTTTTCTTGCATAGGGAGTCAGTCCAAAGCTGATATTACTTAGACCAAGGACTGTATACGAATGTGGAAAATTTTCTTTGACGAGTTTTATTCCTTCTAATGTGTTTTTGCCAGCTTCTAAAAATTCAGTCTCTCCAGTGGCTAGAGTAAATGTTAATACATCGAAGAGGAATTGTTCTGGTTTTAATCCATATTCTTTTCCTGTCTCTAGCAAAAGTTTTGCAGTTTGTAATTTTTCTTGAGGAGTCTTTGCCATTCCTTTTGGGCCAATACATAATGCGATAGCTGGAACACCATATTTTGCCATAAGTGGTGCTAATTTTTTAAAACGTGTACCATCCCCTTCAAGATTTATTGAATTAATTATTGGTCTTCCAGGAATTTGTTCGATTGCAGATTCTATAACGTCTGGATCTGTGGAATCAATTACAAGTGGTGCATCAACTTCTAAACTGATTTTTTTTACAAGTTTTAGCATAAACTCTTTTTCATCAGCACGTTCAGTTGTTGCAACACATACATCAATACAATGAGCCCCCTCTTCTACCTGAGATCTAGCCAAGTCAACTAGCCCATCAAAATCGTCATTTAGTACCATTTGTTTTGCTTTACGTGAACCTTGAGTGTTTACACGCTCGCCGATGATTAAGGGAGGTGGCAATTGCTTTAGCTCAACTGCCTTTAATGCAGAACTTACTCTTGGGATACTCAATGTTACCTATTATTTCGATTTTTCTAAATACTTAACCCTAATTGGATTAAGCTTTTTCATCAATTACTTTCCTAAGGGCAGCTATATGATGTGGATTTGTTCCACAACAGCCACCAATAATTCTGATTTTTCCATATTTTGAAATAAAATCTTTTAATGCTTTTGCCATATCATCTGGAGTCATTTTGTATTCTGCATGTCCTCCAATATTTTCTGGCATTCCAGCATTAGGGACAACTAGTAAATTATGAGTATTTTGTTCGTTTAACCATCGAACACTTTGTGTCATTTCAAGTGGACCAGTAGAGCAGTTTAACCCAAATACATCAATTCCCATATCTGAAACTGTAGTGTATGCAGCTTGAATATTGGTTCCAAGTAACATCTTGCCATATTGATCAAGAGTTGTATTAGCAATGAGTGGTATTTTTTTTCCAATTTTTTTCATAGCATTATGACAACCTTCTATGGCAAGTTTTACTTCTAAGATATCTTGACTTGTTTCAATTACTAAGGCATCTACACCTCCCAAGATCAAGCCTTCTGCTTGAAGCTCAAATGCTTGCCTTATTTCATCTAGTGGAATTTGGCCTAGATCAGGATCATTTGAGCTTGGCAAAAAACCAGTTGGGCCAAGTGAACCTATTACATACCGTGGTTTATCAGAATACTCTGAAGCTACATCGACTGCAAGCTTTGCAATTTTTTGATTAAACTCTACTGTTTGATTGCCAAATCCATATTCATCAAGTTTTAACTTGTTGGACCCAAACGAATTTGTTTCAATGCAATCTGCCCCTGCATCAAGATAGCTCCTATGAATTTTTTTTATCCATTCTGGTTTTGTTAAAATTAATCCATCGTTAAAACCATCTTTACCTTCTGGAAAGTCTTCTGGCTTGGGATTTAATTTTTGAATTTCAGTTCCCATTGCTCCATCAAATAAAAGAATCTTTTTTTCTAGAGCCTTTAAAAATGGGTCCTTGTTAATCAATTAACTCATTTTTATGTAGAATCCAAGTTTAATTTATTTGCAAATGGTTTGAATTCACATTTATGTTAATTTAATCAGCATGTTTCAAATTAGGAGGCAATTAAAGGGTTTTAGTTATTATGCAACAAATTAGTATTAATAATTTAGTTAGAGGTACCACACTTTTTCAGCATGCAGGAATTTCAATTATCTTTATTTTCATGCCTATAATTGCAAGAGGGGTAACTGATTCTCTTTTTGAAATTGGAATAATTGTTGCCTCGTTTAGTTTTGCACAAATTCTATCTGAAATTTATTTTGGAAGAATTTCAGACAAGAAAGGAACAAGACTTCTTTTTATTCGTGCAGGATTTATTGGATGCGCCATAACTTTTGCTTTACATTATTGGGCAACCGATCCACTCACTTTATTGTTAGCCAGACTTGGTGCAGGAGTAGCAAGTGGGATTATGATTCCTGCAATGATTGCCTACATTTACGAAAATGGAAAAGAAAAAGCTAAAGTTGCATCTGTGATTTCATTTCATGCACTTGGGTGGTTAGTTGGAATAGTTGCAGCTGGCATTGTAAACGATGATAGATTAATTTTTCTAATAAGCGCAGGATTTTTTTTGGCTGGTTTAGTTGTATCCACTAGATTACCAAATATTGTGTTAGAAAAAGAATTGGGTCCAGGAACTATTAGAAAAATTATTTCAAAAAATAGATTTATGTTTTTATCATTGCTAATGAGACATGTAGGAGCAGCTTCTGTTTGGACGATTCTTCCAATAATATTAATGGAGAAGATGGGAGCACAGCTCTATGAAATTTCAATTGTGTTTATTGCCAACACTTTGACTTCGTTTATCATTATGAATTTGATGGCAAGTAGAATTAAAATTAAAAATATTACAAAATTTAAGATAGGAATTGGCTTAACTACATTTGTATTCATTGGACTAATGCTAATTACAGAATGGTGGATGGCAATTCCATTTATGGCATTAGTTGGTGCAACATGGGCATTTCTTTTCATAGGAGGAAATTTTTATCTAATGGAGAATTTTCCAAAATCAACTTCAACTAGTATTTTTAGCTCCACTCTTTCTATTGCAACTGTAATAGGGCCAGTTATTGCAGGAACACTTGCATTTTATTTTGAGTATGTTCATGTAATGATATTTGCAATTGCAATAATTATTTTTGGGTTTTTAATTTCATTAAAGATAAAAGATTAGCCCAAACCCCATCTAAACATGACTTTTTTTTCTATTTTTTTAAAAACAAAACCATCAATCAAAATCCCAATGGCCATTATTACAAGCATTATTAAGATAACCTGAGAGACATCTCCTAACTGTCTACCTACATTTAACAAAAATCCCAATCCTAGAAATGAAAAAAGAATCTCAGCGCCAATTACTCCTCTCCAAGCAAAAGCCCAACCTTGCTTAAATCCTGAAATCATGTAAGGAAAAGCAGCTGGAATCAAAATACTTGTAATTAATTGACTGCCTCTTGCTCCCATGTTTCTTGCAGCATCAATATAATTTGGATCAATATTTTTTACACCAGTATAGGTATTGATAGTAACAGCAAACAAAGAGCTTGCAACTGTAACAAAAATTATTCCAGCATCTGTAACACCAAACCAAAGTAAGGCAAGAGGAACCCATGCAACTGATGGGATTGATTGTAATCCTAAAACTAACGAACCTATAGTTTGGTTAACTATGTTAATTCTTGCCATAAAAATTCCAAGTGACATACCACCAATTATTGCAATTGCAAGCCCGATAATTAATCTCCACAAACTGGTACCTATACCAAAAAATAAACTAGCATCTATTGCAGTAAACACAAGATCTTCTATCACCTCTACAGGGGATGGAAAAATTGTATTTGGCCAAATTCCAACAGTTGCAATTACTTGCCATATCACTATAATTATTCCATAAAAAGCAATTTTTTTCCCTAAAACTTTTTTATTCATATTAATCACTAGATGAGGTACCTTTGACTTCTGGTCTAAGTTCAGAAAGTATTTCTTTTTGATATTTTGTAAGATTTTCATCTTCAACTAAGCGTGGTCGATTATAATCAATTGTAATTTCTTTTTTAACAGATGAAGGTCTATTTTTCAAAATAACCACCTTGTTTCCAAGAACTACTGCTTCGGCAACATTATGTGTGACAAATACAATTGTTTTTTTGGTTTTTTCCCAAATTAGCTGCAATTCGACAAGCAAAAGGTCTCTTGTTTGAGCATCAAGTGCTGCAAATGGTTCATCCATAAGTAACACATCAGGATCCATAACTAGAGCTCTAGCAATTGCTACTCTTTGTTTCATTCCAGTAGAAAGCTGAAAAGTATAGGAATCTGTAAATTTTGTAAGTTGCATCATGTCTAAAAATCGTTTAGAAATTTGTGAACGTTCTTCCTTTGGGATTCCAGCAATTTTTAAGCCAAATTCAACATTATCTTTGACCTTAAGCCATGGAAAAAGGGCGCCCTCTTGAAATACTAGAATTCTTTCTGGGCCAGTACTAGTTATTGGCTTGCCATCAAATAGTATCTCACCCTCATCTGGGAGGGATAAACCCGCTGCTATTCTCAGAAATGTAGATTTCCCACATCCAGAGGGGCCTACTAAACATACAAAGTCTCCAGCTTCAATTTTAAGATCAAGACCTCCCAAAGCCTTTAGCTGATGTCCATTATGCTCAAAATATTTGACAATGTTTTTGGCTTCAAGTTTTGTCATGACATAACATCCTTGTAGATTGTATTATAAAAAATCCCATCCAGATCATACCCATTACGACCCAAGTATCCAAGCGTATTAGCCCTTTCAGCAAAAATGAAAATTGATTCTTCAATAGGATCAGATGTTATTGCTATGTTTTCTAATGATTTACTAACAACATCTGGCGGAAATGGTTTACCTAATTCTTTTTCTATAAATTGATTAAAAATTAATTCAGAGTCATCTGGATTTTCATTTATCCAGTTAACAGTTTTATTATTGGCGTCAATCAATTTTTGAATAATTATTGGATTTTCTTCAATGTAAGCGGTTCTGGCAATTAATAGTGCGGAAGTAAATTTTTTTTCAGGCCAAAGATCCTCTTCAAAAAATAAGCGTTTACCTCCAAGTTCATGAACCAATCTTGTTGCCCATGGTTCTGGCACCCAAGCAGCATCTATATCTCCTTTAACAAATAAAGTGTAAATGTCAGGATTCTCTAGATTCAGTACTATTACAGAGCCGCCTTTTTCTGCAGGCAAGAGTCCATTTTGTGACAAATAGTTACGTAAAGAGACATCTTGAGAATTCCCAATTTGTGGAGCGGCAATTTTTTTTCCAGGCAAATCCTCTGCAGAATTAATTTTTGAATTAGGATGAATTACAAAACTGGCTCCCCCACTAGCGGCTCCAGCAAGAATTTTAAGCTCACGGGTTTCAGACTTTAAGAAACCGTTGATTACAGGTCCAGGCCCAACATAAGCGATATCTATTGATTTAGCAAACATGGCTTCAATAACCTGCGGGCCACTATCAAAAATTTTAGAATCAAGAAACAGTTCAGTTCCAAGTTCACCAGCAAAAAATCCTTTCTCTATTGCAACTATTGGAACTAAATGATTTACAGTAGGAAAAAATGCAATCCTAACTTTATTGGCGGGTTCACTTTGAGTAGATTGGAAGAAAACAGATAATGTAACTATTAAGAGTAAACCAAAAATTCCAATAGTAACTGCTGAGCGAATTTTCATAAAACAGCGTTATATTTGATGGATAAATAATGTTCGGATTTTAGCTCAAGCTAGTAGAGATTTTCTTGTTCAAAAAAGGAACTTTAGTTCCAATAAGAGCACCTAATACTGTTTAAACCAAAAGAACACAAAAAATAAAAGTACAGATACAGTCAGTGAGCTGCCTTATGACACAAAAAGCTATTTTAGCATTTTCTGGTGGACTTGATACTTCAGTAGTGGTAAAGTATCTCCAAGAAAAACACGATATGGATGTAATTACAGTTACAATAGATGTTGGACAAGGAGATAATCCGAAAATAATTGCCTCAAAAGCAAAAAAACTAGGTGTAAAAAAACATTACAATATTGATGCAAAAAAAGAATTTGCAGTAAAATATATTTTTCCTTCAATAAAGGCAAATGCATTATATCAAAAAAAATATTGTCTAGCTACAGCTCTTGCAAGACCTTTAATTGCAACTAAAGTTCTGGAAATTGCAAAAAAGGAAAAAGTAACAGCACTTGCTCATGGATGTTCAGGAAAAGGAAATGATCAAGTTAGATTTGACATTACTATGCGTGCTGGATCAAATCTTCCCATTATTGCACCCATAAGGGATTTGAATTTAGATAGAACAACAGAACTAGAATTTGCAAAAAAACATGGAATAAAAATCGATACTGTTGCCAAAAAATTTAGTATTGACCAAAATTTATGGGGAAGAGCTATAGAAGGAGGAGTATTAGAGGATGCATATAAGGAGCCACCAGATGATGCATTTATTTGGGTAAAGACAAAAAATTTACCTGCAACTCCAAGTTATATTGAAATTAAATTTGAAAAAGGCATTCCAGTAGCAGTAGATGGAAAGGCTAAAGATCCTGTTCAATTAATTGAATACATTAACACCAAAGCAGGAAATGCGGGGATAGGAATTGTAGACCATATTGAGGATAGAGTTGTTGGTATAAAATCTCGCGAAGTTTACGAAACTCCTGCAGCAACTTGTATTATTGAGGCTCATTCTGATTTAGAAAAAATGGTGCACACCAAACATCAAACAAAATTCAAATCTATTGTAGATAATGAGTGGTCATGGTTAGTATACTCTGGATTGTGGGAAGATCCGTTAAAAAGAGATCTAGATTCATTTATCGATCAGACCCAAAAATATGTTAGTGGAACTGTAAAACTCAAAATGTTCAAGGGCGGATTACGAGTGGTAGGGCGAAAATCGAGATATTCCCTGTATAAACATGACATTGCAACTTATGGAAAAGGCTCTACATTCGATCAGAAATTAGCTAAAGGATTCGTTGAATTGTGGGGAATGCAGTCAACAGAAGCTAATAAATTACATAAGAATCGGTGAATGAAATCGATGAACTGTCCCGAATGTGATGCAAGTCTAAACATCCCTGACGACGCCGCAGTAGGAGAAATTGTCTCCTGTCCTGATTGTGGAGCTGACTTTGAAATCTCCAAAAAAGATGGAACAAATGTAGAATTAAAACAAGCAGAAACTGTTGGCGAAGATTGGGGAGAGTAGTTGTCAAAAATCGGTATCGTTTTTGACCGACTTAGATTAGAAGAAAAGATGCTTGAAAAACAAGCAATTGATCTTGGTCACAAAACAATAATGGTTGATGCCAAAATCACTAATTTTGATACAGATAGTCAAAAAATAAATTTTGATTTTGGCGATGTAGTTTTAGAACGATGTATTAGTTACTTTAGAGGTCTTCATTTTACAGCTTGCTTAGAGTTCTTAGGATTTCCTATAATAAACAAATTAAATGTAGCAAGTAATTGCGGAGATAAGCTTATCATGTCTTTACTTTTAAAAAAAGGTGGAGTTCCAACTCCTAAAACATATTTTTCATTTTCAGCTGAATCTGCAAAAGAAAATCTTGAAAAAGTTGGTTATCCTCTAGTCTTAAAACCAATTATTGGAAGTTGGGGAAGAGGGGTTATGCCATTAAAGGACAAAGACACAGTAGATGCAATGTTTGAGTTACGTGAGTTAAGTGATGGTCCACATGATAGAATTTTTTATCTACAAGAACTCATTAAACGCCCTCCAAGAGATATTCGTGTAATTACTGTAGGAGATAGAGCCATATCTGCCATGTACCGAAAGTCATCAGGAGGTTTTAAAACAAACATTGCATTAGGTGCAGAGCCAGAACTATGTGAAATTACTAAAGAAATTGAAGATGTTTGTGCAAAAGCGTCTCAGGCAGTGGGCGGGGGAATTTTAGGAGTTGATTTGATGGAAGATGAAAAAAATGGCCTTGTTGTTCATGAAGTAAATAATACTGTCGAGTTTAAAGGATTGGTAAAAGTATCAAAACACAATATCCCAAAAGAAATGGTAGAATTTGCCTTAAATTCTGCTAGAAAGTAATATTGCCTAAATACCACCCATAACCTATATCAAACCCAAAAAAAATAGTGCAATTATGGAAGAAAAAAAGCCCAAGGTAAGTAAATGGGATACAATGGTTCATGCATCTTTTAGAAAAGTAGTTTCCTTTGATCTTTTATTCTTTGGAATTGGGATTGTGGTTGGAATGGGTATTGGCGTATATTTGATTGCAGGTAATTAAATTACATCCTCTATTAAACTAGGAATTTAAGAAAAAAGATATCACTACTAGGAAATAAATTATAGCAATTTGCGAAGAGAGTATCTATGAAAGTAGGAGTAGTTGGCGCTTCAGGTTATGTTGGTGGAGAAACACTTCGCCTCTTGGTAAACCATCCCCAGGTAGAAATAACAATGGTTACATCAAGACAACATGTAGGAGAATATCTGCACAGAATACAACCAAGTTTGAAAGGTTTTACAGACCTTACATTTTCAGAGCTTGATTATGATAAAATGACAGACAAGTGTGATCTGGTATTTACTGCTGTTCCTCATGGAACTGCCACAGAGATTGTAAAAACATTGTACGATAGAGGAATGAAGATAATTGATCTTAGCGCAGATTACAGATTACATAATCCAGAAGATTATGGCAAATGGTATGGTTGGGAACATCCTCATCCAGATTACTTGAAAAAATCTGTTTTTGGGGTTCCAGAATTACATAGAGAGCAAATAAAAAATGCACAACTTGTATCATGTCCTGGATGTATGGCAGTTACTTCAATGTTAGCGTTAGCACCTCTAGTGAGAAATAACATAATAGATTTGGAACATATTGTTGTTGATTCCAAAATTGGATCCTCTGGTGCAGGTTCTGGATCAGGTACAGCTCATGCAATGCGTGCTGGAGTTATACGTCCATACAAGCCTGCAAAACACAGACACACTGGAGAGATTGAACAAGAACTAAGTGAAATTGCTGGAACAAAAATTCGTGTCTCAATGAGTCCACATGCAGTTGATGTTGTACGCGGGATTTTATGTACAAATCATACATTCATGAAAAAAGACATTGAAGAAAAAGAAATATGGAAATTATATCGTGAAGCATATGGGAATGAAAAGTTTATCAGACTAATTCGAGATAAAAATGGATTATACAAATTTCCAGATCCAAAGTTTGTAGTTGGTTCGAATTTTTGTGATATTGGATTTGATTTAGATGAAGATAATCATAGACTCATTGCAATATCAGCGTCGGATAATCTTATGAAAGGTGCTGCAGGGTCTGCCATACAAAACATGAATGTTATGTCAGGCTATGATGAAATGGAAGGTCTAAAATACACACCACTTACACCAGTATAACAAATGATTACTATCAAAATTGGAGGAAGTGTAGTAGATGATTTACATCAAAGTACAATATCAGATATTAAAAAAATTTCTGAGAAAGAGGAAATAATTATTGTTCATGGAGGAGGTAAAGAAGTAACCAAAGTTTGCAAACAATTAGGAATAGAACCAAAATTTGTTACATCGCCTAGCGGAATAAAAAGTAGGTATACTGACAAAGAAACTGTTGACATTTTCACTATGGTAATGTCAGGTAGAATTAACAAGACCATAGTAAGAATGCTTCAACAAAATGGAATTAATGCAGTGGGATTATCTGGAGTAGATGGAAAAATAATTCAAGCTAATAGGAAAAAAAAATTACTTATTGTAAATGAGAAAGGTCGAAAGCAAGCAATAGATGGAGGATATACAGGAAAAATTTCTAATGTAAATGATTCATTAATTAAATCATTATTAAAGCAAAAAATCATTCCAGTCATTTCTCCTATTGCTCTTTCAGAAGAATCAGAGTTTCTAAATGTGGATGGGGACAGGGCAGCAGCCTATGTTGCTGGAAAAATTCAAAGTGACAAAGTTTTGTTTCTAACAAATGTGGATGGATTATTAATGGATGAAAAATTAGTAAACAACTTGACTCTAAAGGAAGCAAAAGAAATAATGCCAAAAGTGGGATTTGGTATGGAAAAAAAGATTTTAGCTGCAACAGAAGCTTTGGAAATGGGTGTAAAGGAGGCATTGATTGCAAATGGCCAAAGAGAAAATCCTATATCAGCAGCTATTGCTCATCATAATTGCACGGTAATTCAAAAATGACTGAAGAACAATTTACAGGAAATCTGTATCAGAGGTTTCCTATCACTATAGAACGGGGATTAGGTTCTCATGTATGGGATGTAAATGATAAGGAGTACATAGATTGCATGGGCGGCTATGGGGTTGCCCTAGTTGGTCATAGAAATCAAAGAGTGGTCAATGCCATAAAATTACAACTTGAAAAAATAATTACAGTGCACAGTTCAATATACAACAAAACCAGGGAAAAATTTCTTGAAGATTTAATCAACATTGCCCCAAAGAGTTTATCTCAAGTTCATTTAAACAACAGCGGTACAGAAGCAATTGAGGCTGCAATAAAATTTGCAAGAAAATTTACTCAGAAAAAAGGAATGATTGCAATGAATGGTTCGTACCATGGAAAATCCATGGGTTCACTATCACTTACTTTCAATCCAAAATATAGAAAGGAATTTGAACCATTAGTAGAGAAGGTTTCATTTTCGCCTTTTGGTGATATTGAAGCATTACGATCAAAAATTGATGAAGATACTGGTTTTGTAATATTAGAACCAATTCAGGGAGAAAGTGGCATTCACGTAGCACCAGATGGATTTTTACAAGATGTAAGAAAACTATGCGATGAACGAGGGGTTCTTTTAATTTTTGACGAAATTCAATCTGGTTTTGGCAGAACAGGACGAATGTGGGCTTGTGAACACTGGAACACAACACCAGACATTATGTGTCTTGCAAAAGGAATTGCTGGAGGAATACCAATGGGTGCAACACTAGTTAGACCTGATATACTTGCATGTATGAAAAAGGGAGAACACTCATCTACATTTGGTGGCAATCCAATATCCTGTGCAGCTGGCTCTGCTGCAATTAAAGCCCTAACAGAGGATGGATTAATTCAAAATGCAGAAAAAATGGGAAAAATATTTCGAGATGGATTAGAACAACTAAAAGATAAGCATAATATAATTCGCGAAGTACGTGGCAAAGGCCTAATGATCGGAGTAGAACTAAAGTTTGATGTAAAGGACATTTTAATGGAGGCAATTAAAAAAGGAGTGCTGTTACTATATTCAGGTCGAAATATAATCAGACTTTTGCCCCCATTAGTTATAACCGAAGAAGATATTACAAATGTTCTAAAGACATTAGATATATTATTTAGTGCTGAGGAAAAAAAGAATCATGCATAAAGATAATATCGATGAAAAAATTATAGAGTTCTTAAAAAATGATTCTAGGGAATCGTTTGTAGATATTGGAAAAAAACTAAAACTATCAGAATCTGCAGTACGAAGAAGAGTAAAAAATTTAGTAGATAGTGGTACCATTAAAAAATTCACTGTTGAAGTTGGTGAAGGAAATGCAACAAGTGCAATTGTTTTGATTTCAGTGGAATCTTCCATGGACACATCCAAAGTTTCAACAAAGCTAACCAAACTAGCTGGAGTAAAAACAGTATATGAGATAACAGGCCAGTATGACATTACCGTAATTATTAGTGCGCCAAACATTAATGAAATTAATGCGTGCATTGATGCATTACGAAAAATTCCTGGTGTGTCTGATACAAATACAGTGATTATTCTAAGAACTATATCATAAAACGAGATTCGGATAATATTTTTTATTATTAACTAAAACAGGATCAAATTATTCATATTTCGACGAAGATAGTACGGATATGTTTATATTCTAAGAATTTAACAACTAAATCCGCAATGAATGATCCGAATTACTATGCAGACCTATACAATGCATATGATAAAAAACCAAAAAAGATACGAATCCTAGATAGTACTCTACGGGAAGGTGAACAACATCCAGGAGTATCTTTTAGCATCAAACAAAGAATTCAGATTGCATGGATGCTTGATTATTTTGGTGTTGATCAAATTGAAATTTCTCCTATTGTATCAAAGGATCATTTTGAATCTACAAAAACGATTATCAAGCAGGGCTTAAAAGCAGATATTGTTTCACATGGAAGGGCATTAAAAGAAGACATCGATATATCCCTAAAATGTGATGCAAAATGGACTGCGGCTTATTTAGGAATTTCAGATATACATCTAAAAGATAAGTTGAGAATTTCAAGACAAGAAGCACTAAAAAGAGCTGTAGAAACTGTCGAGTATGCAAAATCTCACGGTCTTAAAATTAGGTTCACTGTAGAAGACGGAAGTAGGGCTGACCCAAAATTTTTACTTCAGGTTTGTAAAGCTATTAAAGAAGCAGGTGTAGACCGAATTAGCCTTCCAGATACAGTTGGGATTATGAGACCAATTGGAATGTATAATTTTGTACAATCTGTTCGTAAAGAAATTGATGTTCCGCTAGATGCACATGTTCATAATGACATTGGTTTGGCATTAGCTAATGCATTAGCTGCGTGTGATGCAGGAGCAGATCAAATTCATACTACTATTGATGGTATTGGAGAAAGAACAGGGATTCCTTCTCTTGCAGAAACTGCAGTAGCATTAACATATTTGTACAAATCTCCTAATGATTTTAGATTGGATATGTTAATGGATCTTTCAAGACTTATTGAGCAATATACATCAATAAGACCATATGATTCTAAACCAATAGTTGGATCATCTGCATACAAACACAAAGCAGGGACTCACTTGGCTGCAATTCTAAAAAATCCAGCAGCATACGAACCTATTCCCCCAAAGATTGTAGGAAATAGAAGAAGAATTGTATTTGGAGAATTAGCTGGAAAAACTGGAGCAGCCTATCTTATGTCTCTACTAGGACTAAAAAAAGATGCTGAGGGGGCAAAAGAGGTAGCCCTAGGTCTCAAAAACCTTCGAATGGGTGATTTAATTGAAATTCCACTAGAAGACAGTCTTGAAAGAAAGATAATTAATGACAAGGGAGAAACGTAGGTAGGAAGCAATATGACTAAATGTCCCGAATGTGATGCAAATATCTCTATTCCAGCAGATGCTTTGGAAGGAGAAATCATAACCTGTCCTGAATGTGGGGCAAGTTTTGAACTAGCTAAAGGAGCAAGCGGATTTGATCTAAAACCTGCCCAAACAGTGGGAGAGGACTGGGGGCAGTGAGCCCTGAAATTACTGTTCTTTACGATACCATCCGATGGGAAGAAAAGGCACTCTTAGAGGCTGGTAATAAAAAGAACGTAAAAATCCAAATGTTAGATTGTAAAAAATTATCATTAGAACTTGACAAAAAACCAGATGAGTATGGTATAGTTTTGCAAAGATGTGTAAGCTATTATAGAAATTTACACTCAACTGCTGGATTAGAGGGAATGGGAGTAAAGGTAGTAAATTGTCTAAACACTGGAATATTTGCTGGCAACAAACTATTTACACATATGCTATTAAAAAAACACGGAATTGCTACTCCTTTTGCAACAGTATCATTTTCTAAAGAGGCTGCGCTTGAAACTTTAGAAAAACATGGATATCCTCAAGTAATCAAACCAACTGTTGGAAGTTGGGGCAGAATGGTCTCAAAAATTAATGATAGTGATTCAGCAGAAGGAATTATTGAAAGTAGAGAAAAGATGTATCCAATTTATCAAATTCATTATTTAGAAGAATTTGTTCAAAGGCCACCACGAGACATTAGAGCAATTGTGGTTGGAGACAAAATAGTAGCTGCAATTTATAGAAGTTCAGGAAATGGTTCCTGGAAAACTAACATGGCATTAGGCGGCATAGCCGAGGAATGTAAGGTTTCAAAGGAGATGGAAGATATATGTATTAAAGCCAAAAATGCAGTTCAAGGACAAATAGTAGGAGTAGATTTGATGGAAAGTAAAGATAAAGGATTGGTAATTCATGAAATTAACAATACGACAGAATACAAAAATACAGTCAGGGTTTGTAAAGTAGATATTCCATCATTGATGATAGAGTATTTAGTAAATTTATCAAAATAAGAAATGAACACTTCTTTTACAGTCACCCCAAGATTTTGTATAAAGATGTTAGAAAAGGCACTTAGACTATACACGCCTTCTCTAAGCGAAAAACCAATGGCAGATTTTCTTGCAGACAAATGCGATGATCTAAGTTTTGATGATATTCGGATTGACGAGGTAGGTAACATAATAGCAACAAAGGGTTCTGGACTACCAAGAATTCTTTTGTGCGGTCATATGGATACTGTGCCTGGAAAAATTAAGGTAAGAAAAGAGGGAGATTGGCTATACGGTCGTGGGGCTTCTGATGCAAAAACTCCACTAATGGCAATGCTGTTTGCTGCGGCATCCATTCAAAACAATAGTGGAACTGTAATTTTTGTTGGTGCTGTTGACGAGGAAGGAAATGCAACTGGAATAAAAAATCTTGTAAAAAGTAAGCTAGACATTGATTATGCAATATTTGGGGAGCCAAGCGGAATCAAACAAGTAACTATTGCATATAAAGGACGAATTGCAATTAATCTAAAAATTAATGTTGGAAATAGTTCACATGCAAGTGCTCCATGGCTTTCAAAAAATGCAATTGAGGAATCTCTGATATTTACAAGTGAATTAAAAAAAGTCTTAGAATCAGGACAAGAAAATAAGAAAAAAGGAATGCTACTAACTGCAACTGTTACCGAGATAAAAGGTGGAACAAGTCACAATGTTACTCCAAAAGAATGTGACGTGGTCATGGATATTAGGATTCCAGTTGATATGAATTGTAAAATGGTTGAAGAAAAAATTTCAACTGTAATACAGGAAATTTCAAAAAAACAAAAAGTAGAAGCATTTCATTCTATACTAGATGAGACAGAACCCTTTGAAGCTCCCCATAATTCTCCTCTTGTGAGAGCATTTACTTTGGGCATTATGGATGTAGAACATTCTAGACCTACATTAATTAGAAAAACTGGAACAGGAGACATGAATGTAATTGGCAATCAACTCAAGATCCCAGTGGTAACTTATGGACCTGGAGACCCACATGCATCTCACACTATTGATGAAAAAGTATCCATTGATGAATACCTTCGAGGAATCGAGGTCTTAAAAAAGACTTTACAGCATTTAAAAAGACTACACGATAGAACAAAATAATGCTAGGTTTTGTAGGTCTAGGAATATCTGGAATAGATTCAATTTCTATTAAAAACCAAAAATTAATTGAAGATGCAGATATTGTATATCTTGAACAGTTTACTAGTCCAATTAGTAAATTAGAATTAAACAAACTCAAAAAAATTGTAAAAGGTGAATTTAAAATTGGAAAAAGATGGCTTGTTGAAGACGGAAAGGAAATACTAAAGCATTCAAAGAAAAAAAAGGTGTTACTCCTTACTTATGGAGATCCTTTTATTGCTACAACACATATTGAATTGCGAACAAGGGCGATAAAGGAAAAAATAAAAACATTTTCTATCCATGCTGCGTCTTCAATAACATCACTTGTTGGAGAATGTGGACTACACTATTACAAAGTTGGCCGAATTGTTACAGTTATGAATGACATAAAATCAATGACTACGCCATATTATGCAATATACAATAATGCATTATCTGGACATCACACTTTACTTTTATTAGAATATAATCAAGATGCAGAATTTTTTTTCGAACCACTTGAGGCACTTTCAGATTTATTAAAAACTGAAAAAGAACAAAAACGTAAAGTGATTTTGCCTTCTACTTTTGCAATCATTGCTTCTCGCATAGGATTCAAAAATCAAGCAATTACTGCTGGAAAGATTTCAAATCTATTGAAAAAAAAAATAGGAGAGCCGCCTCACTCTATAATTATTCCAGGAAATCTTCATTTTACTGAATCAGATGCATTGCAGGCATTGGCCGAATGCATTGATGCACCTTTTGATAATACAAAAAATATAAAAAAAATTGCAAATCAAATGCTTGAAAAGTACGTTCCAATGGTAAGAAAGGCCTTGGAGGAGATTAGTCCTCTTTATCAAAATTCAAAGGAATTTCAAGAAGTTCTTGAAAATGCTGATTTGTATATTAGAGATGCAGAGAAATTTCTTGAAGAAGGCAAAGACGAAGTAGCGATATTAAGCATAGGTTATGCAGATGGACTAGTTGATGCTTTACGTATTGCAAAGGGGCTTGAACCAAGAAGCTAGTCTCTAGCGATGAATTAAAAAAGAGAGGGAATGGTAAAGTAATAATTGGATACATTAGACAATATCATTTTATCATCTATGTTTGTTGCAACTTTATCTAATGAAAATGCCATAGAAATTATTAAGAAAAAAAATTTCTTACCTGAAGATTATATTATTTCGAGGATTGAGCATCTTATAAAAAATGGGCTAGTAGAGTCTGATAAAAAAACATTAACAGATGTAGGCAGAACTTCTTTGAGAGTAGTGTTAGCTGGAGGAGTATTTGATATAATTCATCCAGGTCATATATATACACTTAATTCTGCAAAATCTTTAGGTGATGTACTAATTGTTGTAGTAGCTACAGATAAGACTGCACAAAAAATGAAAAACAGAACTCCACTACATAATCAATTACAAAGAAAAATGCTGGTAAACTCTTTGTCAATGGTGGATCTTTGCTTAATTGGACATGAGGGAGATATTTTTAAGACAGTAGAGTTGATTAGGCCAGAAATTATTGCACTTGGCTATGATCAAGTTCATCAAGAGAAGTTCATTACAGATGGTTGTAGTAAATTAAATTTAGAAGTTAAAGTGGCTCGATTACAGTCACCAAATCCAGAGATATCAAGCTCAAAAATAGAAGAAAAATATGGAGAAAATATTCATGATATTTAGATTTTTTTTAGAACAATTGATTTTTTAATTTTTTATAGGAATGCGAATTGTTAATTTTGAATTATCCTCTAGTTTTTCAGTTTTTCTAATGTTTGTTTTTGAAATTAATTCAATTATTGAATCATCATGATGTGTTCTTTCTAGAATTATTAATTCACAGCTAATTGAGTTGTTAAGTTTGCCATGAAAACATTTCACCCAGCCATAAGTTCTCTTGCTATCACAGAACCCCTTAATGAGAACTCCATTTAGAGTACGAAATTGTTGTGCTGCTTCAATGTACTCTTTCTTATGTAACTTTACATTCAATGTTCCAGGAAAAGGAATGTAGTTTATTTTTGATTTGAATTGTTTTGTATATCCTTTAAGTGACATGTAATATGCTCCTTCACCCATTCCGCTTACTAGAGTTCCTTTTAGCTCGATAAAAGATGGAACAGAATTCAAGCTTGATTTTAGAATAGATGACAACTTTACCATTTCAGAATATCCTTTTGATGTAATTTTTACAGAAAATTTTCTACCATTCATAATTCGTTCGATGAATCCATCCTCCTCTAATTCTCGAAGATGTTTTGATGCAGATTGCTGAGATTTATTGATGCTTTTTCCTAAAGATGAAGTAGTTATTGATACAAAATTATGCCTAGCACCTTGAGAAATTAATTTGGTTAGTGTTAGTATGTGCTGAACCTTGAGTTCTGTCATGGAGTCTAGGCAATACCAAGTTCAGCAAAGGTTTTGAGTTTTAATCCATCGTTGCTAACAAGTTTAGCAACACGATGACCTACAACACATTCAACACCTGCTTGTTTTGCACCATCAAGTAAGCGTTGGGTAATAATACCATCCAAAACAAGATATTTTATTCCAGATTGAGTTGACAGTTTGTCAACAACCTCACTGATAGGAACCTTGAAAATTTCTTTTTGGTTAGAGTCTATTGCTACTGCCTCAAGGCTTTCATTTAAATTTGGATAAACTTTGCTTGCGAGTTCTGCAAGAGGTTTATCGTCAGGATCATTCATTGCGGGTTTTGAGACTTGCTTGTTCATTTCTGCTGCAGTATCTTTGAGAATATCATCAATTTGCTGTGGAGTTAGCTCCTCTACCTCAACACCTGTAGGGGCTCTATGTTCTACATCAATGTGGACAAGAGACTTGAGTTCTTTTAAAATAAATCCACCTGCTCTATCTCCATCTAAAAAGGCTACAACTTTTTCTTTCTTATCACAGAGATCCTTAATTGATTCATCAATTTTTGCGCCCTCGATTGCTAAAGCATTGTCATATCCAGCTCGAAGCAAGTTAATAACATCGGCTCTGCCCTCAACTAGAATAATCCATGGAGAATCAAATACTCCATCACTACACGGCAATTTTTCTTTTCCATAAGTTGCTAGCTTTCCAGTGTCTCCTTCATGAACATCTTTTAGCATTGAATCGCCTTCGCTAACTGACTTTGTAGACCACTTTTGTTTGATTTCTTTTGCGCGTTTAACAATATCTCCTTTTTTTGATGCTCGTATATCATCAATTGAATCTAATGCAAATTTACAATCAAACGGACCAACTTTATCAATACTTTCAATTGCAGCTGCAATTAACGCGCAAGTATCAATGTCTGTACTCATTGGAAGTAAAGCGTTACCTTTAGTTGTGTTAGTTGATGACGAAGTATTTACTTCAATTCGACCAACTTTAGATACTCTCTGAAGCTCGTTTAGATTCATCTCTGGGCCTAACAATCCTTCCGTTTGGCCAAAGATAGCTCCGATTATATCTGCTCTTTCAACGAGCCCATCAACATCGAAGGATAGTTTAACATGATATTTGACAATTCCTGACTGAGGCAATACATTTTCTCCTTAATAATCAACTATCCAATATTTTTTTTTCAAGGATATAAGTGCTTATCAGAAAAAATTGTACACCTAAAATGAAACCAAAAATTTTGAATCGACTATAGTATACACTAAAGATATTCAAAAATTGTAAAAATATAGTCTTTATTCGGTACTAAAAGAACTACCACAAGAGCACGATTTTTTTACGTTTGGATTGTTTATTTTAAATCCAGAACCCATAAGGCTTTCAATATAATCAACGTTTGCTCCCTTTAGATGGTCTTGGCTGTAACTATCAATGAGTAGTTTTACACCATTTTCTTCAATGACGGTATCGTCCTCTTCTGGTTTTGTTTCAAAACCCATTCCATATGATAGACCAGAACATCCCCCTCCTTGAACATAGACTCTAAGGTATTCAGGGTGTTCAGCTTCTTCTTTCATAAATTCTTGAATTTTTTCGGCTGCTTTTTGAGTAACGGTTACCAGTTTCTCAGTTTGTTCAGTTGCCATAAATTAAAAATGTCGTTACTAATTATAATAAGCTTTTCATACCCAACCTAGTAGTATTTCAATAAATTAAGATAAAAAATTAGGAAGAGCTTATTTTTTTGATTTATTTACAAATGCAGTCATTCGTTCTTCTCGATCTGGATGAGTAAAACAATTTCTCCATGCCAAAAGTTCAATTCCAAGACCCGTATCAAGATCTGCGTTTCTTCCTTTGTTCATGGCAGCTTTTGACATTCTTACAGCAATTGCAGAGTTTCCAGCTATTGATTTTGCCATCTTCAATGTTTCATCCATTAAAGCTGAAAGTTCGACCACTTGGTTTACCAAGCCAATTTCTTTTGCTTCATCAGCTTTTATCATCTTGCCAGTGTAGACTAGCTCCTTTGCTTTTGCAATTCCAACTATTCTCATTAATCTCTGGGTACC
The DNA here is from genome assembly GCA_035620615.1 of Nitrosopumilaceae archaeon. Lineage (GTDB taxonomy): Archaea > Thermoproteota > Nitrososphaeria > Nitrososphaerales > Nitrosopumilaceae > CSP1-1. Next base: position 112,288 of record DASPGM010000006.1, read on the forward strand.
TCCCCAACCAGGGGGAATTCCAATGGTAACTTCAGGCTGACCCATCTTTGCAGTATTTGCAGCAATTCTAATATCACAAGACATTGCAAGCTCACATCCACCACCTAATGCAAATCCGTTAACAGCTGCAATTGTTGGTTGTTTTACATTTTCAACTGTTGCAGTTACAAGTTGACCAAGTTTAGCATACTCTTCAGATTCATCAGGAGAAATTTTAGACATGTATTCAATGTCCGCTCCTGCAGAAAACGCTTTGTCACCTTCACCAGTTAAAATAATTACTTTAACAGAATCATCCCTACCGAGATTTTCAAAAACATTCACTAGTTCTTTGGCTGCATCCATATTCATTGCATTAAGCTTATCAGGCCTGTTAATTTTGACGGTACAAATGCCATCAGATTTTGAGGTAGTTACTAGAGTCATAATCTTATTCGAATTTTTGAGTGACTTAAATGTTATCTAGAATTTTTAACTGTTCCCCATTGTGCTAAAGCAGATGCAGCTGCAACCCAAGTTCGTAGATCTTGATAAACTGGAACCTTGTGCTTCTCAACTAATTTTATCATTTTTTCAGTATATGGCCCACCATTACAACCAACTACAAGTGGCTTTTTCTGTGCCTTTGAGAAAGCAGCTAAATGATCAACAATTGTTTCTTCAAGTGGATCATCTTGGAAAACAAACCATGGCATTGCAATATCAATATTCTTTTCATCATAAAATTGCTGAATAACAAATCTATAATCATCTGCAGTTGCCCCACCACCAACATCTGCTGGATTACCATTATGAATTGGAACAGTTGGTGGAAAACGAGCCTTCATTTTTTTGAGAAGTTTTGGTGACAACTTTCCAAGTGTAAGACCTAATCTTTCTAAATGATCAATTCCACCAATCATTGGACCAGCTCCATTACTAGTCATAGCAACTCGATTACCCTTTGCAGGAGGTTGCCATGCAAGTGCCTTTAAGACTCCAGCTAGTTCTTGATAACTATCAACTGAAATAATTCCTGCCTGTTTTAGTGCACCCATGATGATTGCATTTGAACCACCAAGAGAACCTGTATGTGATGCAGCTTGTTTTGCACCTGCAGCAGTTCTTCCGCTCTTCCAAATAACGATTGGTTTTTTCTTTTCTTTCATTACTTTTTTAGCAGTATTGATGAATTTTCGTCCATCTCCAAAGCCTTCAACGTATAATCCAATTACTTTTGTTTGAGGATCATTTGCAGCATACCATATCATGTCTGCTTCATCAACATCAGAACGATTGCCATAACTAATCATTTTTGATAGACCAAACACATCAGCGCTTTCTAACATGCTAATTCCCATGGTTCCACTTTGTGAGAAAAATGCAACATTTCCCAATTTTGAACGTACCATTCTTTCTTGTCCTTGAAATGCACAATCAAGACGATTTGCTGCATTAAACATTCCAATACAATTAGGACCAACCACACGGATTTTGTGTTTAAGAGACAATTCTTTTACTTCAGCCTCCATTGCGGCTCTGTTACCGCCAAGCTCTTTACCGCCACCAGAAACTATTACAACATTATGAATTCCCTTCTTAGCACATGTTTTCATAATCGGCCCACATTCTGCGAGATCAATACATACAACAACAAGATCAATTTGTGCGTCTATTGCATCTAATGATGGATAACATTTGATACCAAGAATTTCCTTTTGTTTAGGATTGATTGGATACACTTTACCTTTGTAATCCTGTTTTCCTAGTGCATCTAAAACAGAATTACCAATCTTTCCAGGAGTTGCAGAGGCTCCCACTAGTGCAACAGACTTTGGAGTGAAAAATTTCTCCATAAAGCCTGCATCTGGCTTTGCCTTTGAAATTGCGTTTTTCTTATACTCTTTTCGAAGTAGAATTTTTGCATCAACTACAAAATAGGATTTTGGATAAACTACTATGGGATTAAAATCAATGCTATCAAAATGACCAGCATTATCAACACCTAATTTGCCAATCCCAACAAGGGCTTTTGCCAACATGTTAATGTCAATTGGTTTGCTTCCACGAAATCCTTTTAGAATTTCTGCCCCTTTAAGCTCATTTAACATAGATTTGGCATCTGCCAAGCTAATTGGAAGCATTCTAAATGATACGTCCTTGAATATTTCAGTAAGTACTCCTCCAAGACCTACCATGATTACAGGACCAAACTGAGAATCATTTTGTAATCCTACAATTAGCTCAACTCCTTTTGGAACCATTTTTTCAAGTAAGATTCCTTTGACATGAACTCCCTTCTTTTTAGAAAGGCGTCCATACATATCAGTAAAAGTTTTTTTCACATCGTTTACATTATCAATACCAACTTTTACTCCTCCAACATCTGTTTTATGAAGAATTTGTGGGGAGACTACTTTCATTACAAGAGGAAAGCCAAGTTTTTTTGCAGCTTTTACTGCTTCCTCAGATGATTTTACTAAAGCATAACCTGGTACTGCAATGTGATAATTTTTTAAAATTGATTTTGCTAGTTCTTCTGTTATCACTTTATGATCTGTTTTGATTGTTTGTTCAAAAATTTGAGAAACAGAGGTCATAATCAGATCGAAAGAAATCTAAATCATATATTAAACTTTGGTCAAAAATGGAAAGTTGATTTGAAATTTTTATAAAAAATCTCCATATTGTTTTGAACTATTGGAATTTTTTCATCTACCTCTTTGCGAATTTTATTAGGATTAACATAGGAGATATCTTTGAGTTTTTCTTGAGCCTTGTCTAGCCATAAATTTACAATTGCTTTATCAACTTCTAAATGAAATTGCACCCCAATGGCACTTTCCATTTGAAAAGCTTGATTCTCGTAATTTTGTGAATGAGCCAGTCTTACTGATTTATCTGGAAGACTAAATGTATCACCATGCCAGTGAAAGACTGTCATAGGACTCGTAACACCCGAAAATAATTTTGAATTTCCATCAAGAGTCAAATCATCATAAAATCCAATTTCTTTTTTATGACCGGTATACACCTTGGCACCTAATGCTTTTGCAATTAACTGAGAACCAAGACAAATTCCTAGTACAGGAATTTTATTTGTTACAAATTTTCTAATTAACTTTTGTTCTTCTATTAGATAAGGTAAATTATCATTTGCACTTTCTGATGCACCCAATATTACGAGAAGTGAAAAATCGCCCTCAGGAATTTGTTGCTGTTTTGCATAAATAGTTTGGAGCCTATATCCATCAGACTCTAGGAGATTTCCCAAGGTTCCAATGCCTTCAATTTTAGAATTTTGGATTACTAAAACATCTGCCATTTTCTTTATTCTTAAAAACTTCTTAATATGTCAAAGTAGTAGACGTATTCATGGAAGTTTCAGAACAAGAAATTCAAGATCTTAGAAATTTTGTACGTTTACTGAATTCAAAATCAGATAGCGCAGTCATTGTAGAAGGAAAACGCGATTCTGAGGCATTACGTAGGATTGGATTCACAGGCAATGTGTTGGAATTTCACAAGTTTCGTGGTTTGAGGAAATTTGTCGATATGGTTTCAGAATACAATACTTTGATTATTCTTTTAGATAGAGATCGAAAGGGAAGATATCTTACCACAAAAATTATTGAGCAGTTAGAACGAAGAATAAAGATTGATCTGTCTTTTAAGAAAAAACTTGTAACAATAACTAAAGGAAAGATACGTTTTATTGAGGAACTAAGCTGTTACAATTCTTTTTTGTATTAAAATTAATTTTCTAAGGCCAAAGTCCTCTGTGGTTGAATGCATCAACTACACGGCTTACTGCCAACACCATAGCTGCTCTACGCATATCAACTTGATGTTTCTTAGAAAGTGCATAGGTATCTCTGAATCCTCGAGTAATGTGGTCTTCCATTTTCTTTGCTACCTCATTAAATGTCCAATAATATCCCATGTTATTTTGAACCCATTCAAGATAGGAAATACATACTCCTCCAGAGTTTGCCAAAATATCAGGAATTACTATTATCTTCTTTTTGTAAATAATAGGATCCGCCTCAGGCAATGTGGGTCCATTTGCTGCTTCGGCAATTATTTTACATTTTAGATTATTTGCAATCTTTGCAGTGATTTGATTTTCAAGAGCTGCGGGAACTAGAACATCACATTTTGTAGTGAGCAATTCTTCAGTAGATATTTTCTTACTGCCTGGATAGCCAACCAGAGAGCCCTTCTTTTGCTTGTATTCTAAAAGTTTGCTAGTTTTCAAGCCACTTGGATTTATGATTGCTCCTTTAGAGTCACTTGCAGCAATTACTTTAGATCCCATCTTCTCAAGATATTCTCCAGCAAATGTTGCGGCATTTCCAAATCCCTGTAAGACCACTTTGGCTCCTTTTAATTTTAGTTTCACTACCTTAGCTGCTTCTCTAACACAATATGCAGCACCAAGTCCAGTTGCTACGTTTCTAGCTAAAGAGCCTCCCATTGGAATTGGTTTTCCTGTAATTACTCCAGGCTGATATGTAACACCATGTAATTTTCCATAAGTATCCATAATCTGAGTCATTTCTTTTCCAGTTGTGTAAACATCGGGAGCTGGAATATCTTTTTGCGGACCAATAATTTCAGAAATATTAAATGCAAATCTTCTTGTGATCCTTTCTAGTTCTGCATCACTAATTTTTTCTGTTTTTGGATTTAGAAAGATACCACCTTTACCACCACCCATTGGAATATCCACTACAGCACATTTCCATGTCATCCAAGCAGACAGTGCCATAACTTCTCTTTCCATATATTCAACACCACCTTCGGGGTTAAAGTAACGAATACCTCCTTTGTATGGACCTCGGTCATTATTATGCTGGCTTCTAAAACCAGTGAAAACTCGAATTTTTCCGTTATCCATCTTTACTGGAATTTTTACTCGAATGATTTTGTTTGGCATGGCCAAATAATCCCGAGTTCCTTGATCGATTTTTAAAATTTTACATGCATCATCAAGTTGTTGTGTTGCGTTAGCAAAAGGATCATTCTTGATCAAGTTATTCGAAAATAGGATCTCCAGATTATATTTAAGTTTGGCTAGATTCTCTCAAGAGGTTGTCATTACCCATAAAATCCAAAAATAAACACGAATAAATTTTAAATCTTATATCCAAATAACCCTGGACCATTAAAAATTCTAGAATAGGAACAATTTGTTAATAGAATTTTGGGAGTTTATAAGATTACAAAAAAAGACGCTAGGTCTAAATTAATAAAAAATACATGAATTATAATGGATATTAGAAATTTAGATTCAAAAAAATACATTGCACTTGAAACTTTTAAAAAAAATAATCAACCTGTAAAAACACCTGTTTGGTTTGTTGTTCAAAATGGATTGATATATGTTATTACCAGAGACAAAACTGGCAAAGTAAAACGTCTAAAAAATAATTCAAATGTCAGAATAGCGCCATGTACGTTGTTTGGTAAAGTAATTGGAGATTGGGGTGTAGGGAGTGCCAAATTTGTAACAGATGAAGAGTTCAAAAAAGCACTTGAGTTGAGGAAAAAAAAGTATGGAGTTATGGATGGGATTGCACGATTTGCAAGCAGAAAAAAAGGAAACCTAATAGTTTTTTCAATAAAATTACAAGAATGAAAATTTAATAGTATACCTTTTTTGAATTCATATTTTGTTCTAATCTTTCAATTACTTCTCCTAGAGCCCCAATATTTACCTCTAGGAAATTTGAAAGATAAAAAATAGCACCATATTTGTCTCCAACCTTTGTGATTAGATTATTTTTTTCAAGGATTCTCATGTGATGTTGAATTGCTTTGTAATCAAGTCCTAGTTCTTTTGATAATTGATTTGTGTTTAAAGGACGTGCCTCAAGATTTATAATGATTTTTAGTCTGGTGTAACCTCCCTTGGTTCCAGTGAACAAATAAAGTAATAATTTTCTAGTGGCACGATCTGGTTTTCGATTAAGTGATATTGATTTAGAGTGGATTAAAGATTTGAATTCTAATAGTTGAGTTTGTATCATTATGATCTTAGTATACCATTAGTGAAATACATTAAAACCGTATTTCCAAATCTAGTCCAAATTCATGACAAATTGATATCAGATAATAGATTTGAAATAACTAACCCTTAAATTGAATATCATAGAACTCGTTTTGAAATGATGGCATCACGCGGCTACGATATGACGCCGACTATGTATTCGCCCGATGGAAGAATATACCAAGTAGAGTACGCAATTGAGACGGTAAAACGTGGGACTCTAGCGATCGGAATAAAATGCAAAGATGGAGTCATAATGGCAGTTGAGGAAAATCCACGGGTACTACAGGTTTCAAATATTACTCAAAAGATTTTTCAAGTTGATAAGCACATTGGAGTTGCTGCAGCAGGATACATTCCAGATGCCAGAGTTCAAGTAGATAATGCACGATTTTTCTCACAGAGTAACAAACTAACCTATGATGAACCTGTAGAGGTTGCAACCGTTGCAAAACACCTTGCAGATCAATGTCATCAATTTACTCAATACTCTGGGGTGAGACCATACGGTGTTGCATTGATTATTGCGGGAGTTGATCAGAAGGGAGGCTCCATTTATGTCACTGACCCCAGTGGAACCTATGTATCATATGCAGCAGTAGCAATAGGAGCAAGCTCTGAAGAGGTCACCGAATTTTTAGAAAAACACTATAAAGAAGAAATGAGTTTGGAAGAAGGGGCAGCCTTGGCTACTGCAGCAATTAATGTAAAAAGTGAAAAAAAGGAAGGAGCAAAGCATGTCAAAATGTCTTGGGTTAAACTCGATAAACAGATTCTTGAAAAAGTTCCCGAAAGTGAAATTGAAAAATTTGCAAAAAATGCTAGTCAGAAATTTGTAAAGTAAATTTTTGTGAAAACTACCATCAAATATAATATACCATAATTCAAGTTTTCTTGTGGGTCTAGGAAGTTACTGGGGAGAAGTTTTAGATGTATTGCGTGAGATTATTCCAGTTTATGATAAAGTCAATTCTTACATCTCTTTAGGAAAAGACAAGCAACATCGTATTAGAGGCATTACTGGTAGAGTCAAAAGTGGAGATGTAATTCTTGATGCAGGTTCTGGTTTTGGAAATATGTCAAAGACTGCAATTGATGTAACAGATGGGAAAATTCACATTACACTTTATGATCCACTTGTACCCATGTTACAACAAACAAGTAAATTTTTTGAAGAGAAACCAAAATTGACCTCAGGTGTTTTTGAACATATTCCATTTCAAAATGAAAAATTTGATGCAGTATTATGTGGATATTCACTTCGAGATGCCATTAACCTTAGAATTGCAATTTCAGAAATTCATCGAGTTTTAAAAAATGGTGGAAGATTTGTAATTGTTGATTTGGGAAAACCAGACAAGGTAGTTATTAGATTTGGGGTTTCATTTTATCTTAGAGTCATTTTACCAATAATTGCTTTAATTGCTGGAGGAAGATTAGGATTAAAATTTGCCACTCTATATGGAACTTACAAACGTTGGCCTCAAAATAAAAAACTAGAATCATTACTTCTTGAGAAATTTTCCAAAGTAGAATTTGAAAAGGATCTCATGGGTGGCGCAATCATAGTAGCTGCATTCAAGTGACATGAAACTTCCAATTCTTCTAGTCTACCTGACTGCATTAATTGTAGGACTATCCTACGGAATGCACAATCCAATAGTTCCTGTTTTTTCAAAAGAGGTCATTGGCGCCTCCTATTTTGAATTGGGAATAATTGGCCTTACTAATTTTCTTCCTTACATGTTTATTCCACTTTTTGTGGGAATTTTACTTGACAAATTTAACAATGGTTTGTTATTATCTGCAGGAATTGCATTAAACACATTATCCATCTATTTGCTATCAATATCACAATCGATTCCAGAAGTTGCATTTTTTAGAGCTCTTACTGGAATGGCTCATGCATTTTTTTGGCCTCCATGTGAAAGAATTATTTCTCAAGTGGAAAATCCAGAAAATAGAATCAAGTCAATTGCAAGATTCATGGGTTTTTTTGTAGGTGGGTTAATGGTTGGTCCTCTTATTGGTACATTTTTGCTTGAAAACTTTGATGTAACTTATAGAATTTTGTTCCAATACTCTACCTATGCTATTGCAATTGCAATTGTCACAAGTTTGTTACTATCAAAATATGGGAAAACAACTCAACATAGTGCAATCGCCTTTGGCTCTATAAAGCAGATTACAAAATTTCCCATAATTGTAATAATGTTGATTTTTTGTAGCACTGCGTTTGGAACTTTTCTAACAATATATCCTGCATTTATGAATGATAGATCAATTTCTGAATCTAATATTGAATTACTGTTTTTTATCTTTGGAATATCAAGACTAGTAACACTAGGATTTGTCGGGCCCCTGCAAAAAAGGACCTTCCATAGTTTGATTGCAACCATACTATCCATTGCAGCCGGGATGTTGATTGTATTTTACTCCTTTACATTTGAGATGTTTACTATAGCCATGTTGATAATGGGTTTTGGTTTTACAATCTATTTTCCATTAACATTTGAGATAATTATGCGAAAATCTCAAAAGAAATTTTCTGGAGGGCTAATTGGAGCATATGAGGCAACATTTGGAATTGGATGGGCTGCAGGGCCTTTATTTGCAGGAATTGTAGCAGAGGCATTTGGAAAAGACGCTCCATATCTTGGTTTTTTTGTAATTGGCATAATTGTGACGTTAATACTGGTTCTAAATAGAAAAAAATTACAGGTACAGTGGAATCAAAATCTTTAATTCCATTTATGGTTCCTCTGGTTAAAGGTCTTGGTTTATCATCCATATACCTACCCAAAAATAATTTTATGATTTGCATATTTTTTGGTATAATATCACAAAGGTTTAGAGATGATTTCAACAAAAAGTGTAATGTACTGTCATGGGGCGTCTTGGTGCGGGTCTCGGTAATTCCAAACTAGATAATGATTTGGAAAAATTGTCAAATCAAAAACATTGGAAATTTTTGATACTTAATCTTATCATTATATTGCACCCAGGAATTCCATGTTGTATAATCATAACAACAAAAAAATTAAGTCCATGCCTAAAAGAGAAATGCTACGTAAAGGTTAAATCAAATTATAGAACGGTTCGATCGTGAAAGGAAATAAAATATCAAGTTTTTTTCTAATACTTGTTTTATTGTTAAGTGTAACAAATTTACCAACTTTTTCCACATCTCAACTCGATTCTGATTCTCACAATCTTTATGGTTTATCTATTGGTCTAATTGATGTCGCCTTTGCAGATGACGACGATGATGAAGAGGAAGATGATGATAATGAAAAAGACAAAAAAGAAAAGAAAGACAAGGAAGAAAAGAAGGAACAAAAAAGCGGCAAGCAAAAAATCAAGGTAGAAATCGAAGACGGCAAGTCAGAAATAGAAATAAAAATCGATGGCATTGAATCAGAACTGAAACTCGAAAGTACTGATATGGATGATATTCTCAGTGCCATTCAATCGATAACAGGATTAAGTGAATCTGAGATTAAAGATATCTGGGAGATTAAGATAGAAGATGATGATGAAGATGAAGATGATCATGGTAAGAAGGATAAAATCACTATATGTCATATTCCACCTGGAAATCCTAGCAATGCTCACACAATAAGTGTCTCAGGTAATGCCAAAAACGCCCACTTAGCTCATGGAGATACTTTGGGAGAATGCCCAGATAGTGATGATCAGGACGACGATGACCCGATTAATCCTACAACTATCACACTAACCAAACAAGTAACCAACGATAATCAGGGAACAGCTGGACCAAATGATTTTAAGATTTCAGTTAATGGAACTATTGTATTATCTGGCTCTACTACCAATGTTGCGCCTAACGTCTTATTTGCCATCAATGAAACAGTAGCTGACGGATATGAGTTCGTTCAGATAACAGGTGATCCAAAGTGTCCAACAAATCTAGATGAGAAAACCATCTCACTTGCACCAGGTGAGGACATTAGCTGTGTTATACACAATAACGATGTAAGCCAAGCCTCATCTTCTTTTGTTCAAACTGGTGAAAGCTTGTCAGAAACAGCTACTGATAATAATGAACTTTCACAATTAATTGAGGAAAATAAAAAACTCAGAGAAGATCTTGAAAGACAAGAAGAACAAATCGATGAACTAAATGAACAAGTTGATTATCTTAGTGAAATTATAGCAAGTATACAAGGCTTTTTAGATAGAATATTTGGCTAACCATTTTCATTAACTAAAGAGATTACTTTAGTCTGAAACGATAACTGTTCTTTTTTTGTATAATCCTGTAGAGATTACCCAAATTTAACTATCATAAGAGCTAATGTAATATACGGCATTAATAAGATGCTCTGACTGTAGCTGTACTCCTAATGATGGTAAAACGAAGGGATGAGAAAATCTAGACTAGGACTTTCCTAAATGATATTAATATAGAAAAAAATTTACCTTTGATGAAAGGCAAAAAGGCAGTAAACTCTGTTTTAATTGCCCTTATTGTATCGTTAATGTTTACATCCTTAACAGCATTTTTGCAACAAGAGGCAGCGGCTCAAGAATCGCCCCAGTCTCACTTTAGGTATGATCATATCAAGTGGGTAAAGTCAGGAGTAAATCAGGCAACATTTGATTTTGACTTTGCTATGAGAAGATCTGGTTGTGCTTCTCCAGGCGCATTTAGCCCTGGTGATGGTCTTGCTCAAGTGGGAGATATTTGTATAGAGGTTACTGGAGGCTCGTCTCTTGATTTTGGTGATGCTTCTTCTACAGGAACAATATGGATTCGAGTGGCACAAATTGATGTTGCTAACGACTTCATTTTTGGTAATGTAGTAGATCCCAGTACATGTGCTGCAGATGCAAGTCCAGATGGCATTAATTCTGCATCTTGTGGAAATTGGGTACATCAATATGGCACTGCAGGTCCATTTACTGCCCAAATTAATACCGGTAATAGACAATTTACTGAGATAAACAATGCAAATAGTAACTACATAATTTCTACATTAGTTGATTTCAATTCTCCTCCAAGCAATACCGGTTCGCCTATTAGCTCATTACCAGCAATTGTACAATGTCCATTAAATGCTGTCTGTCAATACCAAGTTCCTGGTGTAGACCCTGATGGTGATAATTTGAATTACAGACTTTCAACTCCAGCAGAGTCCGGAGTAAATAACCAACCTGGAGCTGGAGGCCTAGGAGGATGCTCTGGTGGTACTTTAGCAATTAGTAATACAGGTCTAGTAACCTGGAATACTCAAAATTGTGCTGCAGGACTTTATTCTACATCATTAAGAATTGAAGAATCAAACACTGGTGGTCCTGTACATGGATGGTCTATGGTTGATTATTTAATACAAGTCACACAAGTAGTACAAAATCCTCCAATCTTTGATGTTCCTCCAATGTCACCTGATAACACTGTCTTTAATCTCAATGTCGGGGTTCCATTTAATACTCCTGTTCGATGTTCTGATGTGGATGCATTAGATGTGCTTACATTAGGTAATTTGGGATTGCCAGGTACGGCGTCTGTATCCGCACCGATTGGTACAAATCCTGTTTCACAAACATTTAGTTGGACACCAGGTGCTGGCGACGTAGGTCCCAATTTAGTTACTTTTACCTGTCAAGATAATAATGGAAACAATGCAAACCCACATGATTACACGTTTATTGTTCAGTTACAGCCACAGACAGTTGGTGGAGAAATGATTCCACTTGATATGACAATGATTCTTCTAGCAGGCACACAGATGACTGCTTCTTGGATGATTCCAGTAGTATTATCTGTTGTAGGAATTGGACTAGTTTTCCTTAGAAGAAAATAGTCTCAACTAAGAAATTTAATTTAATAATAATCGGATTAAATGGTGTTGGAATTGGATGTTCGTAGTAACTAAAAAATCTGAAGATTAACATTTAGCACAAAGTGTAAAACTGAAAATTCTTGATTCTTTTTATACTGGAACCAAAAATAGAACCGTTAACAGCACGGCCACCTCTAGATTTGAACCAAAATGAAACTTTTTAATTTGCATCCTTTTAGGTCTCTAACTATAATTCTTAAAACTCAAAAAAATAGGCAAAAAACCAACCCTATAATCGTATTTAAGCTTCAAAAAAATTTAGAACGCTTCATGTATCTAAAACTTTAATTTTAGATTAAGCATAGATGATTTGTGCTAGATTATTGGCTTAACATTATGGGTAGTGAATGGATAATTATCATTTTTGTTGCACTAATTGTTCTTTTAGGAACTAATAGACTACCAGAGGTTTCAAGAAAGTTGGGTAAAGTTGTAGGAGAATATAACAAAGCAAAAAATGATATACAAAAACAATTCAAAGACGGAACAAATTCGAATCTTAATGTCTTAGGTCCAGTACAAAATGAACGAGCGAAACTAGACGCAATTGCAAAAACTATTGGGATAGATTCTGCAAATAAATCAGACGAGGAATTAAGAGAATTAATTTCTGGAAAGATTGGAAAACAGAATCAAGAAACAAATCCCAAGAATAGTTCTAATAATTTCAATTAATTTAATTTTTAATTCTATACAAGTTTTTATCTAGTCTTTTTTTTGCAAACTTGTAATACTCTTTTACAATTTCAAATCCCAAAAACTGTCTTTCTTTGTTTTTACTAACAACGGCTACTTGTCCTGAGCCTAAAAATGGATCAAAAATAATATCCTTTTTTTGACTAGAGTACTCTAAAATCTTTTCAATTAACTCTGATGGAAGTTTAGTAGGAGTTTTTTTATCTCCTGTCCAATATTCACGTTTAATTGACCATACATCCTCTTTATCTTGATAGTGAAGACTTTTGCCAGTAAGTGTTTTTGAATTTTTTTTAAATCTTGTAAATGAATAAAATTTTCTCTTTTTGGGATTTTTACAAACATAAAGACAATGATAATGAGATGTTACAAATTTTTTTGATGTAACTACACCAAATTGATATTTCCATATTATATGATTAATTGTTGTAAAGCCAGCATCATCTAATGCCATAAGAACATCCTTTAGATTATTCCACCCAGAAAAAACATACATGCTTCCAGAATCTTTTAAAATTCTAAAGGCCTCTTTCATCCATTGAAATGAAAATTCATAATATTGAGCAGCTTTAATTTCGTTATAACCTGAAATTACTCTTGATGCGGTTCTGTTATAATTTTCCTTTTTTGCCTTAAAATCAATTGCAAAGGGCGGATCCGTTATTATTAGATCAATTTTGTTTCCAGGGATTAGTTTCATCCCTTTGATGCAGTCCATGTTATAGATTTTGTTAAATTCTATTTTTTTCAATTTCATTATTTGTAATTAGTGTGTAGTTTAATAATGTCATGAAAACCTTATTTCAAAAATAAAATGATGGACTAGGGTCCACCAAAATTTGATATCCTTTTTTATTTAGTAGCTACTTGTAATCCAGCTTATTTTTGATGCGATTTACTTGGGCCATCTCTTCTCGCAGATGCTTTTGCAATAGGCGCTCATGTTGTTTTTTATGAGCCCAGTATGCATTTAATACTGACTGCCTAGATTTTGCTCTTTTTAGAGCAGTGTTAAATTGTTTGTGGATTTTTGCTACCTCATTTGTATAGCTAGCCATACAATCTTCGATTAAAATACTATAGATAACTTTTTCGTATCAATTGATCTGACATTACAGTTCATCCATGTAACAGGGGATCCCTAGGGCAGCTAATCCCCCCTAAAAGGCCTTGAGCCATAGTACAAAGATCAATACTTCTCAAGTAATAAATCTGGTTTTATCTAGGAGAAAATAGCATGAAGTATTCCTGCCCCAGATGTAAATCTGGTCTAGCCATTCAAAAAACCTTCAATCGTAAAATGATGATTTCTTGTGAAAAGTGTAGCCTAGAAGATCTTTTGGAATTTACTAAAAATATTGATGAGGTATATCTTGATTTTTTGACAAAGTATGACCAAGGAAAGATTCCAGATAAAAAACAAATGAATTTGGATTTAAAAACAGAGGGAATTATCCGAGATGAAAAAGAAATCAAAGATATGATAGGAGACAATCATCTTGATGAATTAACTAAATTAGTTTTGTATTCTAAGAAAGACTACATTTCAAAGTTTAAGACAATAAAAAATCCACTTCCAAAGCTTGGAGCAAAAGTAGACGAGATTGGTTTGGATAATGAACTATCAAAATTCTTGTTACAAAATGATATTCAGAGATTTTATAAATTTCAAGAAGAGGCAATTAATGAAATAATCTATGGCAGTAATGTAATAATTGAAGCACCAACTGCATCAGGAAAAACCGAGGCCTTTCTTATTCCGGTTTTACAAAAAATTAAAAATAAAAGAGATAGTTCTGGCCAGGTTTTGGCGTTATTTGTATATCCAACTAAAGCACTAGCAAGAGACCAATATCCAAAAATTATAGAATTTGCTAAACGTGTTGGAATTACAGTAGGTGTTTTTGATGGAGACACAAAACAATCAGAACGTAATGAAATTTTAGACAATCCACCACAACTATTGATTACTAATTTTGATGTTCTGCACTACCATCTTTGGAATAGAACTAGATTCGCATCTTTATTAAATTCAGTAAAATTTTTGATTACAGATGAAGTTCATGTGTATTCTGGAATTTTTGGCTCAAATGTACATTATATAATAAAACGGCTGAAACGAATTTGTGATAAAATTCAATTTATTGCCGCATCTGCGACACTTGAAAACGCTGTAGAATTTTGTGAAAGCTTGTTTGGGGAAAAAATGAAGTTGATTCGTGGACAAGGTAAAAAAGGTGAAACTGATTTTTTAATGCTTTTTCCTTCTCTAAGAACTCAAAGAGCATTAATGGTGGATTTGATAAAAAAATTAACTTCGAGAAAACACAAAACAATGGTTTTTAGTAATTCGCACAAAAATTCAGAATTACTAGCAATACAAGCAAGAAAACAAAAAGTTGACATCAAAGTGCACCGAGCTGGACTAATGGCAAACTATCGCAAGTCGGTTGAAAAATCCTTCAAAGACAACCACCTCATGGCAATATCATGCACCCCTACACTTGAGCTTGGGATAGATGTTGGAAATGTTGATGGGATAATTTCTTCTACTATACCAGTTAACAGACTTGTACAAAGAATTGGTCGTGCGGCACGAAAGGGTCAACGCGGATATGCATTTTTGGCACTTGGAAATGATCCTATTTCTCAATATTACAAAAATCATCCTGATGATTATTTTGATGATATTGAACGCATCTACATTGATCCAAAAAATCCTTTTGTTGAAGAGTTTCAAGTAATTGCAATGGCTTGTGACAAGCCAATTGCCAAACACGAATTAAGAGAACATGCAAATGTAATTGAAAAACATGTAGATGATGGCACACTTGTCCTACAAGAAAATCGATATGTCCCTAACTATGAAAAAGTAAAGAAGCTTCTCAATGAATATAGTATTAGAGGCATTGGTAAATCAATAGACATTTTTTTTAATGATAAAAAGCTTGGTGATAGAGTGCTTCCTATTGCTTTAGAGGAGCTACACGAATCTGCAATCTATTTTCTTGCAGGGACTAGATACAAAGTTAAAGAATTTGGATATCCTGAAAAAAATTATGCAAAATTAGAAAGGATTTCTCGAGACTATCCATATTATACCAAAGCACTAACCGAAGAATGGCCAACCATTGAAACAGTTTTTGAAAAAAGAAATGTTTTTGGAATTGAGGTTGCATTTTGTAAACTTCACATTCAAAAAAGAGTTTATGGTTATGCAAATATCGAAGTAGGACAGGAGGTAATTCAAGGCAAAAAGGTTTTGCTTGACAAACCACTTGATTATGACTTTATCACAAAAGGCATTGTATTTCATGCCCCAAGACCATTAATTGAGATAGAAAAAGCAGAAGATGAGGAATATGTGGAGGCAAGCGGATACCACGCAACAGAACATGTTGTAATTGAAGGCAGCAATATGATAACTGGAGGAGTTTCGCAGGATTTAGGTGGAATTTCTTTAGGGACATCTGGGATGATTTTCATTTATGATGCGGCAATAGGAGGAAATGGAGCAAGTAAGGCACTTTATGATAGATTTGAAAAGGCATTAGAGCGCAGTATGCATATTGTTAAAGAATGTCCATGTAATAATGAGGCAGGATGTCCAAGATGCACTTTTTCCTATCGATGTGGTAATAACAATGAATATTTGCACAAGCTATCCGCACTTGAAATTTTACAAAGAATTAATGATGGAGAGCAGACAGCAATAGAAGAACCAAGGGATGGAGATAGACCACTTGTATAAAATAAATTCTGATTTTCAAATTTTACTAGTTTTTTTTATTGGAATTGGTTTTAGCTACTCTTATGATTCTGCATACGGACAAGAGTTTGAAAATTATAATGTCAAAGTAATTACTGTAGCTGAAAATTTAGAGATTCCTTGGGAAATTGCATTTGCCCCAGATGATAGAATTTTTTTTACGGAAAGAGTTGGGAAACTAAGAGTAATTGAGAACGGTCAATTAGTTCAAAAACCTATTGCAACCATTAATGTTGGAACTGTTGAAGGAGGACTACTTGGACTAGCACTAGATCCAAGTTTTGAAGAAAATCATTTTATTTATCTTTATTACACGTACGTTGAATTTCCATATACTTATAACAAAGTTGTAAGATTTACTGAAAAAAATAACTCGTTAGCTGATGAATTTATTGTAGTTGATAAAATTCCAGGTGCAGCGGTTCATGACGGAGGAAGACTAAAGTTTGGCCCAGATGAAAAATTATACATAACAACTGGTGATGCTGGAAACTCTAATTCCGCACAAGATCTAAATTCGTTAGCAGGAAAAATTCTACGAATAAATCCAGATGGAACAATACCTTTTGATAATCCGTTTGAGGATTCGATGATATTTTCTTATGGACATAGAAATCCACAAGGACTAGATTGGGATCCTGTCACTGGAAAATTAATTGCCACAGAACATGGACCAACAGGAGAAAGGGGTTTTGCACATGATGAGATCAATGTTGTAGAATCAGGTAAAAATTATGGATGGCCCAAAGTAATTGGTGGAGAAAGTGATCCTAATTTTGTAAATCCAATAATCCATACTGGAGATAATACATGGGCTCCCTCTGGAGCAACATTTTATGATTCTAAAAACATACCTGAATGGACCAACAAGTATTTTGTGGCTACATTGAGGGGAAATCATCTTAGAATGTTAGATTTGAATATTGAAGAAAATAAGGTAGTATCCAGTGAGGCATTATTTTCAAATTCTTTTGGAAGATTACGTGATGCCAGCATGGGTCCAGATGGAAATCTCTATCTTTTAACAAGTAATAGAGATGGGCGAGGCTCTCCTGCAGAAAATGACGATAGAATACTTAAAATCATTCCTATAATTTCTGAAGAAAAAATTAAAGGAGATAGCTCCATGCCTCCACTCAAACAAGTAAAAACAGGAATAAACCCAACAGATGTTGCATGTAAAACAGGATTTACGTTAATTCTAAAACATTCCACAGGTAATCCAGCTTGTGTTTTTGGTTCTAGTGCGTCAAAATTAGTATCTATTGGATGGGGAATTTTGCCTTGAACATTAATTTAGACACTATGAATTATTAGTAACACTTTACAACTCTAAATATGGAAAAAATTGCGCTTGTGACTGGTTGCTCAAGTGGAATTGGATTTGAGACAGCCCTCGCTTTAGCTCGAGAAAAATATTTCACCTATGCTTCAATGCGAGATACAAGTAAGGCTGAAAAAATTAAAGAAATTGCCAAAAAAGAAAATCTTAATTTAAAAATCTTAGAGCTTGACGTGGATAAGGAAGATTCTATAAAATCTGCCGTAAAAAAAATTCAGGACGAGAAAGGGAAAATTGATGTTTTAGTAAACAATGCAGGGTATGGTTTGTTTGGATGTGTTGAAGATATTACAATCGATGAGCTTAAAGCACAATTTCAGACCAATTTTTTTGGAGTTGTTAGTTTAATTCAAAAAGTATCTCCAATAATGCGAAAACAAGGTTCTGGAATTATAGTAAATGTAAGTTCTGTTGCAGGAAGAATCGGTTTTCCAGGTACTCCTGCATACATTAGCTCAAAATTTGCTTTAGAAGGATTAAGCGAGTCTATGAGATACGAATTATCCCCATTTGGAATAAAGACCATCATTATAGAGCCAGGAGTAATTCAGACAAACTTTTTTTCTTCAATGAAGGTAACAGAGGGAAAACCTAATTCTCCTTTCAAGGAGATTACTGAAAAAGTGATGAGTGGGGTTAAGATGATGGCAGAAATGGGGACCCCTGCAAATGAGGTTGCAAAAACCATAATGAAGGCAATAAAAACAGATGAGCCTCTACCAAGATATGTTGTGGGAAGTGATGCCTCTATGTTTTTAGAGGCAAAAAAGATGAAGACAGATATTGAATTTGAGAATTATATCAAAAAAGAGCTATTTAGTGACTAATCGTACGTTAAATTGATATACGTCAAAGTATCGTTTTTATCAAAGTCCGCAATTTGTTCAAAAATGATGATATGAAATGAAATGGAAAACTCTAGAACATAATGGAATACTCTTTCCTCCTGCTTTTGAGTCCCAAGGAATCAAAATCAAGATCAAAGGAGAGAAAGTATCTTTGGATTTGCTTCAAGAAGAAATGGTTTACCAGTGGGCAAAGAAAAAAGACACTCCATATTCTCAAGATAAGGTATTTCAGAAAAATTTTGTTTCTGATTTTGCAAAAACCTTACCTGAAAAATTTAAGCAAATTTCGTTCTCTGATATTGACTTTTCTGAAGCTTACAAAGTAGTAGACAAAGAAAAAGATGCTAGAGAAAGTATGAGCAAAGAGGCAAAAAAATCCCTAGCTACTAAAAGAAAAAAACTTCGTGAAGAGATGAAGGAAAAATATGGAACTGCAATGATGGATGGAAAACCAGTTGAGGTTGCAAACTATATGGCAGAGCCTCCAGGTATTTTTATTGGAAGAGGCGATCATCCAATTAGAGGTAGATGGAAGCCAAGGGTTACACCAAAAGATGTTACCTTGAATCTTGGAAAAGATGCAAAGGTTCCTCCTGGGAATTGGGGAAAAATTATTCATAATCAAGATTTCATGTGGCTTGCAAGCTGGATGGATGTTTTAACTCAAAAACGCAAATATGTCTGGCTTGCAGATACGGCAGGACTAAAACAAGAAAGAGACCAGGCAAAATACGACAAGGCAGTAAAGCTGGCAAAAGAGATTGGAAAAATTAAAGAAAAAATGGTAAAAAATCTAAAAAGTAAAAAGCCTAAAGATATGGAAATTGCAACTGCATGTTATTTGATTTATAGAACCGCTATGAGAGTAGGCGACGAAAAAGATCCTGATGAAGCAGATACTGTTGGAGCTACCACACTTAGAGTAGAGCACATCAAACTAACTTCAAACGCCATAGAGTTTGATTTTTTGGGAAAAGATAGCGTCAGATGGCAAGAAACTATTCCTGCAGTTGGCGATGATAAACAATTTTATGATAATCTAAAGGAGTTAATTAAAAATAAAAAACCCAAAGATGAGATATTTCATGGAATAACATCAAGACATGTCAATGCTTTTTTTTCAAATATTGTTCCAGGTCTTACAGCCAAGGTCTTTAGAACGTATCTGGCTACAAATGTAGTAAAAGAATATTTGAAAAAGCATGACAATATTAAATCAAAATCAGAAAATGAGAAAATCTATCATGCAAAGATGGCAAATCTTGAGGCTGCAATGATGTGCAATCATAAAAGAACTATTCCTAAAACATTTGAGGATGCCTTGCAAAAAAAGAAGGACGTGCTAAAAAAACTAGAAAACTCACAGCCAAAGACTGAAAAACAAAAAGATGCGCTAAAAAATAGAAAAGAAAAATTAAAACTTGCAATTGATTTGGCTGGAAAAACTAGGGATTATAACTTGGGAACATCGCTTCGAAACTACATAGATCCTCGTGTGTTTAAGGCATGGACTAACGAGGTCAAGGCTGACTGGGAAAAACTTTACACAGCTGCCTTGCAAAAAAAATTCCTTTGGGTAAAATCAGTAAATACTGATTGGAAAGATATTGCAAATTAGAGTTTATTTGTAATAATAGATTGTTTATGGTTTTAGTTTACTTTTGAACTCGATTATTTCTACATCTTTTCCGTTAAAGGTACCTTTAGAAATTGTTGGTTTAAAATTAGGTTCATCTTTTGGCAAAATTTGACCAAGTGAATGAGATTCTGCATTCACATACACTATAGTTGTAATTGATACTGCAAATATGGCTAAAAGCAATATTGCAAATTTCATAAATTACTGTGATTGAATTGATATTAAAGCACGGAGGAAATTTGTCTAAAAACATGTGGCCTTTTAGGAAATTAGCTAACTTCATTTTAGAATCATTTAATTGAACAAAATAATACGCGTAATTTGTGCCGGGGTAGCTCAGCCTGGCCTAGAGTGCCAGTCCACATAAAGGGTAATACTCATAATCTGGAGGTCGTGGGTTCGAAACCCACCCCCGGTACTTTTTTTCTATGGTTTTGGAAAATTTGATAGATTTGTTTGGCAAATGGATTTACTCTACAAATTTGGCCAAAGTGGAATTTTTAATAGGAATAGGTTCAAAAAAATGTTCCGTGACTGTTTATTATCACCCCACCTAAGATTTCCTTGAAAGTCATATGAAAAAGGAATTTGCACTAATTATGGTATCATGTGTAATTGGAATATCTAATGCGTATGGTGACCCACAAATCAACTTAGAACAGGCTCCAGCTCAAACTGACCCGCCTCTTACAATAACTGATGATACTAGCAATGTGTTATTTAGAGTTCTAAGTGATGGGCAGGCAATAATTAATGAGTTTATCCAGTTTTCAGGTTCTGGTCTGACTGCACTTAGAACATATGTTTTTCCTGATTCTTCTGGAACAGTTGTGTTAGAGGATACTTCACAGACTCTGACCCTAAAAACAATTGATGCCGATTCGAATAATATTTCCAATATCGATGATAACGAAATTAAAACTGCAGCTGGAATTGATGTTACAAAATTAAGCAGTGGTTCTGTAGATAATACGGAATTTGATTACTTGGATGGAGTTACCTCTGATATTCAGGCGCAGCTTGACTCTAAAATAGTTCCATCCATAGTAAGGCTTGGAAGTGATGTTTCAACAACTACTACTTCATGTTGTGTAGATGCCACTGGCTTGTCGTTTAGTGTAACTTCCGGCAAAGTTTATCATTTTAAATTTCTAGTTAGATGGGATTCAAGTGCAGGAAACATCGGTACAGGTTTGACACTAAATGGACCTACCGTAACATTTCTTACATATGATGTAATTTATCCAATTTCTACCACCGCTGGAGTTATTCATGGTAGAAATCTATACAATTCAGCAACTGTGGTGACTAACTCACCTGCTACCTCTAATAATCTTGGAATTATCGAAGGGCTGATTCAACCTTCAGCTGATGGAACTCTTATTGTCAGATTCATGGCAGATTCGACTCCTCCAGGAGGGAGTGTTACTATAAAGGCAAATAGTGTTGGATTTCTAACAGAGATTCCATAATCAAGTTTTATGAGGATTTTCTTTTGAAAAAATCAGAACATAAAATACAAAAATCCCTTTGTGGAATACTTGTATTACTTTTTTCATTTTCCTTTGTAACCTATGCGTTTGCAGACCTTACCGTAGAAGGAATTACAGTTAATCTTGATAAAGCAACATGGCACTTTCCAAATGCCATAACTCTGTCAAATATTTTTGTGCAAAGTAATGGCATGACACTCAAACTTGATGATCTATCAGAACAAAGAGTTTATGATTTCAGTTCTGTTTCTGTTGCTCCATATGATATTAGTCTAGTTGGATTCACATCAGAGAAAATTGATTTTACAATTGATTCTCCAGTAACTGATGCAGTGCTTACAATTAGCGGAACCGAAATAGATGGCGTTACACTAGATGGTGCGGTATCGGGTTATACCTATAATGGAATAGTAAATACAATTACCATAAATTCTGCTACTCTTGTTTCAATTTATTTTACAAATGCGCCACTAGTTCCGCAAACAGGTAGCGGGGGAAGTAGTGGAGACCAGACTGCTCCAACATTTAATACATTTTCAGTTACTGGGGCAAAAACTCTACAAGAGGATGGAACTATAGGTTTTGGTGGAATTCTTAGTCAAGAGATTCAATTAACAAATAAAATGCCTACTGCAATTGTAGATACAGGTACCCAAATCCAATTAAGAGTATTATTATATGAAAACTCTGGCACCTCTGCACTACAACATATCGGACTATACACCAACTTGAAAAACAATGAGCGAATCGACAAAAGCGACACCTATGTCGAGTATGATAAGGGAAAACCAATTAAAATTGTGGATAAAAATGGATTCCTATCAGATGCAGATGTATCATTTGTTCAGCGAAATAATAATCTCGAGGCAGTATTTTCATTAACATTTGCAAAACAAATGGATACATCAAACATTATTGTTAGAGCATGGGACATACATCGAAATTCTAGAGATGCAGTATTTTTAGATGCAATTAAGGTAGAGCAAGTCCAAACCATACAGGATACAAGTAATTTACCAGATTTAGAATCAGAAAAAGATGAAACTAAACTAGAATCTGATTTAATACAAATTGATCCAGAGCCACTTTTGTCATTTTCCTTGTTAAGGCAGTGGGCAGGTTATTCTGAAGGTTATGTTTCTGATGAAGAGTTTTTAAAAAATCTAGGAATTGAAGGAACCAAAATTCCGTCTTGGTTTAAGAAAAGTGAAGTTTCAAAATGGGTAATAGACCAGACCATATCTCAAAGAGAGCTACTAGATACGCTCAAATTTTTTGAGAGTACAGGGCTGTTAATTTAATCACGCTCAACTGGATCAAAACTGCATTATCATTGGTGTAACTAGTTTGATATCTAGTCTGATAAGAACTGAAACAAGATAATGACTCCTTATGTCTCAAACTCATATTCATAAAGAAGGGTCAACCATAATTAAAAAAATACTAGTGGTTTTGACTGTCGGTATTTTGCTTGGAACAACTGGGACTTTATTTAAGGATGCATATAGTGAAAAGTCTCTCTCAAAAGAGGAGATAAAGCAATGCGAATATCTTTATTTTAGTTTTAAAAAACTTGGGGAATCTGAGTTTATCTATAGATTTTCTTTCAAATCATTTGTCAAGGATTGCTTAAAGCTGTATAATGATCCTGACTGGACATTTGAAGGAAAAGACAAAATTGACAAGTATTATGAAAAACAAGAGGCTGCAAAAACTGCTGAACCTGTTCCAAAAGAAGTACAAGTCACAATCACTCAAAAATATCAAATTAGCGAAACACGATATGTGATATCATTTGATGCATGTACAAAGAATAGTAAGATGCAATCAATATTTTTGATTAGCTCAGATATTGAAGAATTTATTGGTCAGTCTTATAGACTAATTTCTCAAGATTCATGTAGTACATACTGGACCAATGTTTTTGCAAATTCACCTGATTCAATTGACGTCCAATACATGATAGACCTCTCAAAATATCCAATCTTGCCTAAAAAAGAGGTGTAAAAATGGAAATAGTAGATAAAATTCTAGATGTATTCTCAGATATACTTCAGCCCATCATAGAACTTTTTCAATAAAGTTTAGCCAGACCACATAATCCTTCATGGAAAGATCTATCAACTCCAAGTATACTTAAGATTTAGATAACTTTGATATTGATAATTTATGTATGATTATGGTAAAATTTTATTGCCATCTGGGTGTTTGAAAAATTTATGAGTTTTATTTTTTAATTGGTAATGCATAATTTGCAAGGCAAAAAATTCTTGCTTTTTGCATTATCTAGAGTATCAGGGTCAAAGTATTGCTTGTCACTTATTTTCACATCGTGTATTTTACAATCACTTTTCATGTTTCCTAGATGATGTACTAAATTGGTTTTTTTGTCTCCAAGAAAACCTTGCAGGTTAAATCACCTTTGTGATCTTTTTGTGAATTTTTTCATGATTGCGTACCTGGTCAAAAGTATTGACCGTTCCTTCCCAGGAAAAATTACATTCTGGGCAGTTCCACTTCATTACTTTGTCTCATTTGACTTTGTATCGTTGTTAGATTTTTTTTCGTCTTTTCTTGTCAGTTTTGCTATAATATTTTTGAACATGGGCTTGCTCGCTTTAGCCCTCATATATAGTCAGTAATGTTGGTTAATTAGGCACGATGTCGTAATAATACCATGAATACTGCACCAATTTGGCACAGAAAAGTCTGCTCTGACTGTAAGAGAGTAAGATGTCAGAAAGGATGCAACTGTGATTGCCACTGGAATCCTTGACAATAATATTTTTTGTTAAATTAAGAGTTGAGGGTTTCAATAAACTCCATTATATGTCCACAAGTGTAGCACGGAAATAATTTTTTTGTAATCATTGTTCCATCATCTAATGGAACGGTTTCAATTTTTGATTTCATAAAAGAGCCACTCCCACAATAAATACATTTTAGCGACTTTAGTCGTTCTTCTTTTGATTCTAATAATTTTTTTCCTAATTCTTGCAAATTATCTTTGGGGGTTTTCTCTTCTGGGGTTTTTTCTTGACAATAGTCATGAATCCAGAGACCACTTGCAACTCGTACTATCTCATCACCGATGTTAATTTTTTGACTGCACATTTGGCACTGTCCCTGTAAGGTTGATTGCATGGGATTTTGATTATCCTAAAATTATCTATAAAGAGGTGTATGTAGATTTAGAAAAATTGCAATAATTTATTCTAATTTTTGTTTAAACCGGGAATATAATGAAAAAAGGTTTATGTATCTGAACACAAACCTATCGATTGTGAGATTTCAAATCCTAATTATTGCAATTCTTAGTTTTACAATTATTGCAGGAACATCTTCTCAGGCATTTGCTGCTGTCGATATGTTTCTAAAAATTGATGGAGTAGATGGAGAATCAAAAGATAGTAAACACAAAGGGGAAATCGATGTACTTTCATGGAGTTGGGGCGCATCACAAAGCACTACATCTACTGGAGGCGGAGGAGGTGCAGGAAAGGTTTCAATGCAGGACTTTCATTTTACAAAATCAATTGACAAGTCATCACCTAAATTACTAGAATCACTAGCAACAGGATCTCATCTCAAAGAAGCAAAACTTGTTCTTAGAAGTCCTGGTGGCAGCCAAACAGAGTATTTGGTAATTACTTTTTCTGATGTGATGATTACAAGTTATTCTACTGGTGGTTCTAGTGGAGATGATAGACCAATGGAAGAAGTCGCATTTAATTTTGCAAAGATTTCCATGAGTTATGTGGAAGAGGATGCATCAGGTCGTGCAGGTGCTTCGGTTAATTTTGGATGGGACCTCAAAGCCAACAAGAAGGTCTAATCAAATCCTCTGAGGCTAAACTTTGTCAAACCAAATTATCTTACTATCTGTTTTATTTGCCATAATTTTCGGATTTTCATTTAATGAGGCATCTGCTGCAGTTGATATGTTTATTAAAATTAAGGACATTGATGGTGAATCAAAAGACAAAACTCATGGAAATGAAATTGATGTTTTATCATTGAAATGGTCTAGCGCAATGCCATCCTCAAGTACTTTACGAGTTAGTGGTGCAATCGTGGAAGATTTTTCTTTTACAAAATATATCGATAAGGCATCTCCAAAATTATTAGAGTCATTAGCATCAGGCAAGCACATTGAAGAGGTAAAGCTAACTGTAAGAAAAGCTGGTGGCAATCCAGTTGAATATCTAAAGTACACTCTGCGTGATGTCATGGTTACAAACTATTCCACTGGTGGCTCTGGCGGTGAGGACAGACCAACTGAAAGTATTTCACTATCATATGGAAAAATCGAAGTTGAATATACTGAGATAAACCCTGATGGTACACCTGGCAAGGTAACTGTTCGAGGATGGGATCCTGAAAAAAAACAAACCTACTGCCCTGATGCTGCAGGAACATGTGGAGATCTTCCTGCAGATGTATTATCACCAATAGAAAGAGAAAAGACTGCAATTAAAGAGCCAACAGAAACCAAGAAAGAAAAAATGGAATTGAGAAAGATGACCTTACCAAAAGACAAGCCAGGTACAATTCCGGTATCAGGTGAAATAGAATACAAGAAAGGAGTTCCACTTGAGGTGATTTTAGAAAAGCCTGATGGAACAAGTGAGTCATTTACTGTCCTACCTGAATCAAGTGGAGAGTATGATACTGAGATCCCCATTCCTGAAGACTTGGCATCAGGTCTCTATACTGTCAAGGTAAAATATGACACAAAGGAGGTAGAGTCATTTTCCATATCAATTCTAAAGGAAATGGTTCCATCGTGGATTAAAAACAATGCAAAGTGGTGGTCAGAAAAACAAATTGGCGATTCTGATTTTATTGGCGGGATACAATTTATGATACAAGAAAAAATAATCCTTGTTAGTGGCCAGCCTGCAGGTTCTGCTCAAGATGATGCTCCAGTACCAGAATGGGTTAGAAACAATGCTGGATGGTGGGCAGATGATCTAATCTCTGAAGATGAATTCGTAAAAGCTTTGGAATTTTTAATTCAAAATGGAATAATTAAAATTTCATAATTAACTAATTTTAAAATAGGATTTGTTAGAGTTCAACAATTGAACTTTAGATAGAAATCATACGCGCTTTTTAAATACTATTTGAATTCAGAGCCAAAGGGGAATCCTGCACGCCCAAAAAGTGAAGAGGTTGCTCTTCGACTCTCAGTGTCTGGATCCCCCATAGAAATTTATTTTATTATTTTAATAATTTTTTTAAAAATTGGATTTTTGAAATAGTTTATTCGTCGTCTATTCTTTTTAGCTCTTTTTTCATAAATTCTTCAAGCTCTTTTGCAAATTCTGGATATGAGCGTCTCAAATCTCGCATGAAAACTTCGTTTGCATTAATTTCTTCATCTTCTTTTGGCGAATACCTTGATTCCTTAATTGACATCTTACCCAGTTGTAACTAAATCTAGAGTGTAAAATAAGCTTAGAGAAAATATTTTCTGATCGCCTATTTTTTCATTCCTATTTTACACATGCCAATTCTACAGTTATGACAAACATAGTCATCTGCAGAGTTTTGGCATCCGCATGAGCAGGTACAGGTATAATCATTCAAGTTGCTGGGAAGGATTCGCTTTTAGATTCTTTTTCTAGGATTTTTTTTCTAATCTTTTCTTTGTCTTCTTGTTGAGACATTATACTATAATACGTCGATCTACTATTAAAGGAAAAACCTTGGAAACATAACCTAAATGTAGTTTAATTCAATATTAGAAATACGATTCTAAACATTATTGGAACGTCGATTTGCTAATATCAAATCCACCATATAGTTAAGACTGGCACGTGAATTGAGGAGGAGTTTCCATGGAATAAAGCTGGGTTTTTTTGTACCTGGTGAAATTGCAAATCCTAGATTGTGTAGTTTTTTTCGTAGCTCATTTTCAAGGATTGGTTTTTTTACAGAATCTTTGCCCCGCTCATAGTCATATGGGGAAGAAAGTAGGATTGCATTACTTGTTTGGCGGGATAATAGTTCAAGAAGATTTGCAGGCTCTATAATTTCTAATAAATTTAGTGCAACTACTAGTCCAAATTTTTGATTTCCAAATGGATTCTCTAGTGAATCTGCAACAAAGTAATCTAGATTTTTTTTCTTTGATTTTTTTGCTTCTAGTATACTATAGTATGAAGAGTCTATTCCAAAGACAGTGTCATGATTTTTTGCCAAATGTTCTGTCACTAGTCCAATAGAGCATCCATGCTCTAAGACTAGTTTCGATTTTGGTACAGAGTCAAGTGTTTTTTTTACTAAACTGTAGAACCTAGAGTCTTTGCTGTTTTGATATATTCTTGTCCAGTTACTTTCAGTTTTTGTTCTATCATCTACTCTAGTTTTTATTTTTGATAATGAATTTTTTACAAACCTTTTCATTTTTGGAGAGACTTTGAGTAGCATCTCTCCTCCAAGTGATGTTCTACGGACTAGATATGCTACAAAGTCATCATAGAGGATTGGTATCTTGCAGATAATTGGATATGATATGTTACAGTTATTACAAATTAAGAATCCTTCTGTAATCTCTTTATCCTCTACTAGTTTGTCTAATTCTAATTTTTTTTGACATTTGATACAGCTGAGGTATTCTAGGCTCCACTCTTGCATTATAGAAAATAAAAAATCAAATCCACATTAATACCTGTTTTGTAAAAAAATTTGTTAAAGCATTTTGAGTTACGCTTTGTATTAGAAGTGCTTGATTCACTACGCTAATAGATGAGGGACTAATGTATCAAAAACATGCAACAAGCATGGGATATACCTGAAAAAATGAAATCTTCTCTTCCGGAATTTGAGATTGCACTTAAAGCAGCAGTTAAAGCCGGAAATGAGATCATTAAAGTATATTCAAGTGATTTTGCTTCAACAACTAAGAAAGATAATTCACCTATTACAATAGCAGATCTAAAAAGTAACAAGATTATTAAAGAAATTCTATCCGAAACTGGGATTACCATTTTGTCAGAAGAAGATTTGGATGACAAAAAACGCTTAGACGAAAAAAAGGTTTGGATTATTGACCCACTTGATGGTACTACGGATTTTATAAAAAGAACTGGGGAATTTACTGTCATGATTAGTTTGGCAGAAGCTGGAAAACCACTCTTGGGAGTAATCTATTGGCCAACAGAAAATACGGTTTTTGCAGCTCAGAGGAAATGTGGCGCTTGGATGTTTGCAAATAATTCTTGGAAACAAATTTTTGTAAGTAAAATTTCTGATCTAAGAAAATGCAGAGGTGTAGGAAGCAGATATCATATTTCAGATATCGATAAGAATTTGTTAGAAAAACTTTACCTAAGAGATTTTACCAGTGTTGGAAGTTCATTAAAAGTTGCAAAAATTAGTTCAGGAGATGCAGAGGTGTATTTTACAACCACAGATAAAATAAAAGAGTGGGATACCTGCGCATCTTATAGCATAATATCAGAAGCAGGAGGAAAGATGACAGATATGTATGGAAAAGATTTATCATATAACAACAAAGAGGTACACCATAAAAATGGGATACTTGTAACAAATAGCTTGGTTCACAATGAAATTATAAATGAGTTTAAAAAATTATAGTAGATTTTTTTCTTTAAGATAGTTTTTGATACTTTGTACGCATTCTTCTAGACTATGTTTTTCAGTATCTAAAATGAGTTCAGGATTTGTGGGAGGTTCGTAAGGATCATCTAGACCAGTGAAGTTTTTGATTTGGCCAGCTCTTGCTTTTTTATACATTCCTTTTACATCTCTTTCTTCACATTTTTCCAAAGTACACTTTACATAAACTTCAAAAAATTTATCACCAGAATCAATTACCTTTCTTGCATTATCTCTGTTTGAAACGTAGGGGCTAACTAAAGAAACTCCTACAGGAACCTTATGTTTTAAGAGAAGTTTTGCCAAGTGAGCCACTTTTTTGTTATGCTCGTCTCTGCCCTCCTTTGAAAAATCTTTTGGAGAGAGCCACTCTCTGAGTTCATCTCCATCAAGTATTGCAAGATTTGGAATCGATTCTTGAAGTTTTCGAATAATTGTGGTCTTGCCTGAGCAGGGAAGGCCTGTCATCCATAATACAAAGGTCATAAGTTTAAGAAAAAAAATCTAATATTAAATACCTTGTAATTTTTTTCTTAAATTAAAGCAATACATTATTTTACGGAACCAGTTAATGTTAAATTTAGTCAAAATCCGTCTCTAATCAGAATGGGTGAGATCGAGGAATTTGCAGAGGCATTACTTGATCAATTATCAGTTGAGATAAATGAAGAAAAAGAAATTGCTGAGCTGTTTTTAAAAATAAAGGAAGATTCAAGTTTTAATGTAAAATTTGAAGACCTTGAAACAATTTGTCAGAGAATTTTTCCTAGTATGGCAAAAAAGATAGAGGAATTTTTCGGAATACCAATTCTTCCATTATTGAAATTAGAGTATCTAGAATTAAAGGAATTCAAAAAGATGAAAGGAAGGAAGGTTTTTTCATCTTATGACTCTAAAGTTTTTGTAGATGAATTATTTGAGGCAATAGCGGATCAAGATATAAAAAAAATTGCGGTATTGATTAAAAAAGATCCTGCTAAATTTCTAGTCTACTCTACCTATGCAAAATCATACATTTCAAAAATTTCAACTACCTATGGAGATTTTTTGGATTCGGCAATTTACCTAAACAAGTTTATTCTTGGAAGCTATCCCCAAATAATTTTGTACAAGCAAGGTCCCCCGTATGAATCGAGGTTTGAATCAGTCAGATCAGGGTATAATGGGGCACTCAAAATGACCATACTTGAAGAACAGATTCATTCACTTCAACAAAATCTTCATGACATTAATAAAAAAGCCGTAATCGAGGTAAACGCAATAAATGAAGAGTTGGCAAAAATTATTTTATCTCTTGATGATTCCACTACAGAGACCCTAACAGAGTATCTGAAACTACAGCCAGTACCTGATGACTTTCCAACAGCAAAGCGAGCAAATCTCTTTTTTATGCTAAATCCAGATAATTTCATAGTTAGTGTTTTGGGTCCAGATGTTATGACATATACCAAAGTTGAGATAGATCCAAAAATATCTGAAATGATTCCTCAGCTATTAGGCATTTACCAAAGATGGCTCAAGCCAATTCAAACACATCATGCAGTTTTTACTATAATGGAGGGCATGGCAGAGTATGCAGTTCAAAATATTCTAAAAGATGACGCTGACTTTCAAAACTATCTCACTACCTTTATGGGAACTGACATTTCATCATACCAGGTACGAAAAAGCATGGGACGAGATTTTACTAAAATAATATATGAAAAACATGGAAAGGAGACATTTAAGATGTTAATTGAAAATCCTCCATCTACACTTGAGCTAAAAGATCCGCAAAGATATCTAGCAAGGATTAAATGAATATTGCATAATGTTAGATGAAAAATTTGATCCATTTGTTGCAGAATGGATTTCCTTTGTAAAAAATGAAAATCATAACTTGGTTGAAAAGTGTCTTAAACTTTCACAAATGCTTGAATATCCTGAACTTGATATTTCAGAATATATTAATAAATTAAATAACATTGGAAAAGCGTTAAAGCTTTCTGTAACAAATAATGAAAATCCAACTTATCGAATCTCTATGCTAAATGAACATATGTTTCGGCACCATGGATTTATGGGGGATAGAGATGACTATTATAATCCTAAAAATAATTTTCTTAATGCTGTGCTAGATAAAAAATCTGGAATTCCCATAACACTTTCAATAATTTATGTAGAAATTGCAAAACATATTGGTCTTGATCTTCACATTACTGGATTTCCAAGTCATGTAGTAGTAAAATATGGCGAAGAGATGGTGTTTGATCCATTTAATGAAGGAAAATTACTTAGCATAGATGACCTTAGAGAAATTCTTTATGAAAGCTATGGAGACGAAGTTGAATTTTTACCCGAATTTTTAGACGATATTGAAACGGAACAAATACTTGTTCGCATGTTAAGAAATCTAAAAAATTCTTATGTTCAGTCATACGCATATGATAAAGCCATGAGATGTATCGACATGGCTCTTGCACTTGAACCTAATTCACCTGAAGAAATAAGGGATAAAGGAATCTTAGAAGAACGGCTATTACATTATGATAAGGCATTAGAATTTTTAAATAAATATTTGGAAATAAATCCCAATGCAGAGGATGTTGATTTTGTATTAGAGTTAATTAAAAGTATCAGAGAAAAAATTAATCAATAATTGAAGTAATGTCACGGCCTTTCTTTAGCTGAGAAACTTCGTGTCTTGCAATTTTGTTTCGTAGTGCTTTCTTTAATACATCAACTTCGTTTCGCAGTGAAGCAATCTCATCTTCTAGCTTTGCTACTCGCTCATAGATTGTTTCTGCATCGCCTGAACTCATGCTGATAATATGAATAAAAAGATCTTAAAAAGATTAGGGTAAAATTGTTGAGGGCTGGGTTAATTTTTTGCCTACAATTCAAATTCTTGATTGCATGCAGGGCACTTTGCTCTCTCTTTTCCTGGTTGACCTAAAATGAATATCCTGCCAATTGTTTTGCATAAAGGACACATACCTGTAGTAACATTTTTTGGTCCAGTTTTAATGATTTTTTGGGTCTTTCGTCTGCCCATCTAACAAAAAAAGGAAAAGTCCTTCTTTTATATTTATTTGTAAATTTCTGTGTCTATTTGTGTTTTTTACAAAAAAAATGAAAAAAATTTTTTAAATAAATTTTCAGAAAATGAAAATATTGTATCGATGTTTGAAGTAATTAAACAATTGATGGGGGTTCCAGACACTGAGAGTAGAAGAGTAATCTCTTCCATTTTGGGCGTGCAGGACTCCCCCAAATAGATGAATAATATAGAATATTTAACAAATAGGAACTATCTAATCCATATTTTTTATAATCATAGGAATAACTTTGGTTGAGGAAACCTTGGCATAATGAATTAACCATTAGATTACGATATTATCTATAAAAAATCTTCATTATAATCATATGATAAAGATTATTTATTTTTAAATTGCAATTCACGATTATCACAACATCATCATTTGTGAGAAGATTCAATCAGTTTTTTTACTTTAGATATTGGATATATACAAGACATGTAAAAAATTAGTTTTTTGACTAATTAGAAACATTTGGTATTGGGTTAATTACTTTGTTCCGGCGATTTAACAAGGTTACAAAATACTTTCCATCGTTAGTTACTGTAAATGAATGAAATGGTTTACTTTGTTTTTGCGATAATCCCATCTCGACTAACATTTTAAGATATTTTGATAGCTGTGTATAGCTGAGATTTGATGCATAAAGAAGATGTGTTAATCGTCTAGGCTCATACATATTTTCAAGTAAATCTGACAGTATGTCTAGTGTGTCACGCCTACTCTCATATCCCATACTTACATGAAAGAAGATTAAGAATTAAGGAGATTGGATGAATCTAATAATTTAAAGTTCCTAAATGGCATTATACATTAATTAATTGACCAATTTGGATCATTAACATCAGGATGTATTTCTAACATTAAATTGTTTTAATCCATATTAGAATATAATTAGAACAATTCTATTAAGCTGTTAACTATTAGGGATATTCTTTATTGGAAGGGATTTTTAGAAATCTTAAATTTAAAAATTCTAGAAAAGGTTTGTGGGTGGATATCCTAATTTTATTTCAATATTTTTAAAGTAATTGAGATCAGATTTTTATACACCTAGATTGATTACTAATTTGGGCATTGAGAGGATTTGAGCGTGCATTAAATGCATTTAGGTATTGTGGAGGAATAATAAATTGAGTTTATGGAAACGAGGTTTTCTTGATATTATTGTAGATATTCTTGATTGCTTAATTGAGAGTCCTTTGAAAAAAACTCACATAACTTACAAATGTAATTTAGATCATCGTGCAATAAGAAAATATCTATTGTTAGTTGAACGTTTAGGACTAGTCAGAAGAGATTATCAAGATAGAGCATATTATATTATAACACCAAAAGGATTGCTTTATAGAAATAAATTTCATGCGTTTACCACGATGATTAAAAATGATTTAGAAAATATTTCATCTAAAAAGATAATCCCATCCATACCCAAAACACGATAAGAAAAAGTGTTATTGAAAAATACCTTGCAAGATTGTATTCATTAATAGTTCAAAACTAAAATTTTTTCCTAATAAAGATAAATTTGCACTTTTAAGTTACTCTGCATTCAACATAGATTAGGAGATCTATAGTAGGAACTACATTTGGTTTAATTAATTTAAAATTATTCGAAAACTTATGAAAAAAACGTTAGTAATATTTCTTAGTTTACTAATAATCGGAAATTTTGGATTAAATTCTGCTTCAGCACTTTCATCAAGAACAATTGACGGTTCTGGAAATAATTTATTAGATGTTGACCTTGGAACACCAGGTAAACAACTTCTTCGAATAGTGTCCGCAGATTATGATGATGGAATTAAAATTCCAAGAGGAGGAAATAATCCAAGTACTCTGCCAAGTCCTCGAGAAATAAGTAATGTTGTAATTGCACAAAGTGTTTCGATTCCAAATCCCCAAGGGGCTAGTGACATGCTATGGCAATGGGGACAATTCATTGATCATGATTTAGATCTTACTCTAACACAAGTTGGTGGAGGCGCTGAATCATTTCACATACAAATACCAACAGGTGATCCAATTTTTGATGATGCACTTCCTCCTGAACCAGATGAAATGCGCTTTACTAGATCTATTTTTGATCCTTTAACAGGAACGGATCCACTAAATCCTAGAGAACAAACCAACGCAATTACAGCGTTCATTGATGGTTCCATGGTTTATGGCTCAGATACTGTAAGAGAAGATTTTCTGCGAGATCCAACGAACCCTGGGAAACTAAAACTAGTTGGTGGATTACTTCCAGTAAATGACGCAATGCCACTACTTCCTAACGGTAATGGTCCACCAGGAAATGATCCTGCAGACATGTTTGTGGCAGGAGATGTCCGTGTAAACGAACAGGTTGGATTAACAGTAATTCATACGTTATTTGTCCGTGAACATAACTGGCTAGTAGACAAACTAGTTGAAACTGGCGAAGTAGATGAGAATGATTATGCAAATGAGAATGATTATTCTGATGCACTTTATCAAAATGCCAAGGCAATTGTAGAGGGGGAAATTCAGCATATTACTTATGAGGAATTTTTGCCTATGATATTGGGTAGCGAAATGCTAGACGATTGGGTATCTTATGATCCTAACGTCGATCCACGAGTTTCAACAGAATTTTCTACTGCAGGATTTCGTGTTGGGCATACAATGTTGTCAAGTGAATTGGAACGATTCAATGAAGATGGGACCGTAGCATCAGGGGGCCATCTCTCTCTTGCAAGTTCATTTTTTAATCCACAGATAGTCAAAGACGATGGAATAGAACCAATTTTACGTGGATTAGTAAAGGGAAAATCAGAAAAGATCGATAATTTTGTTATCGATGAGGTTCGAAATTTTCTTTTTGGTGAACCTATTCCAGTTGGAGGTTTTGACTTGGCCTCACTTAACATTCAACGAGGACGAGACCACGGAATACCAAGTTATAATGTAGTTCGTCAGGCATATGGGCTTCCTGTAGTAAATGATTATTCTGATATTACCAACGACATGGTTTTGGCAGATAAATTTGAATTAGCTTATGGAGATGGCAATGTGAATGATGTTGATTTGTGGGTTGGCGGCATATCCGAGCCACCAGTAGCAAATGGAATGGT
This sequence comes from Nitrosopumilaceae archaeon, assembly GCA_035620615.1. Taxonomy (GTDB): domain Archaea; phylum Thermoproteota; class Nitrososphaeria; order Nitrososphaerales; family Nitrosopumilaceae; genus CSP1-1. The sequence goes on from DASPGM010000006.1 coordinate 147,774, forward strand.
AGGTCCAACCTTTGCTGCAATTATTAAAGATCAATTTGAGAGATCACGTGACGGAGACCGTTATTGGTATGAAAATAGAGAGGATCTAAGTGATTTTCAAATTGACATGATTAAACAAACACGTCTTTCTGATATTATCGTGCGAAATGCAGAAATGTCAATGGGCCATTCAGCATTTTTATCTTTGAGTGCTCGCAGTGTTGGAGGAACATCAATTCCAATTGATGCAACTGCATTGCTAATTGCAGGGATTTCAACAGACTACTTTATCATGATTGCCTTTTCAGCAGTTGCAGCAGTATCTTTTGCAGTGCTATATTATATGACACAAAGAGGAAAAGATGAAAACAAAACAAATACAAAAAAGTTTTCTTATAATTATTAGATAGTTTAATTATAATTCTGTTAAAAATTTATTTGAAGCTAACTAATTGGGTTGACGTTAATTTTTTTAAATCATTTTGAAGCATATCCATAAAGGAATTGTATCTATCCAAATATCTAATGCCTTTTTCAGTTATTTTAAATGATGCCATATCACCATTAAATGATTTAACTAAATCCACTGATTCTAATAATTTTAAATATTTTTTTACCATACGTGAATCCAATTTACACTGTGCAGAAATCTGAGTTTTTTGGCTATTACCACTTTTAATACAATCTAATATTTCTGCAATTATTTCAAGAAAGCCCCGTTTCCATAAACTCATTGATTTTTACCTCGCAAGAAAATAACTAGATTGAAATTCAGAGTTTCAAAAAATTCTGCCTTTAACATGACTATGAAAAGAAAAATATTTTATTTGTGGATTAGTTTGTTCATTTGTACAAACACAATACTAGACGAATTATTCAGAGTCTTAATTACAAAATATAAAAAATCTACAAAGTGTAAAACAATTATTACGACCCAAGGCCAATTGCCTTATAGTTTAATTCTTTAAACTTTGATGGGTCTAAAACTCGTCGTGCATCTATAATGTTTGGTTTTCTCATATGATTTTTTAGAATACCAGTATTGAGTTTCTTATAAGCATCCCACTCTGTTAGAATTATACAGCAATCTGCTCCTTTGATGCAATCAGTAATTTTATTGTGATATGAGATCTTGTCTTTGAAAATTTCTTTAAAATTATCTAATGCCATTGGATCATGGACGCGAATTTTAACTTGTTTTTTTAATAGTTTGTTTACAAGTTTAATTGATACAGCCTCTCTCAAATCATCTGTATCCTTCTTAAATGCTAGACCTAAAATTGCAATTATTTTATTTTGATTTAGTAATTTCATTGATTTTAACATTTGAATTAATTGATTTGATTGTAGCTGATTGACATTTTCAACAGCTTTAAAAAAACTGTTAATGTCCTGGAATTTGTCTGTAAATTTAATTAATGCAGACAAATCTTTTGGCAAACAACTTCCTCCAAAACCTGGACCAGCTTGTAAAAATTGGGAACCAATTCTTGGATCTTTTCCTATTGCATGTGAAATTGTATTAACATCTACTTGTGGCAGCTGCTGACAAATATTTGCAATTGAATTAATATAGCTAATTTTTGTTGCCAAAAAAGCATTGTTAGCATATTTTATCATCTCAGCTGTGGTGTGATTTGTTTTTAGAATTTCAGGAAGCCTTTTGTAAAATTGTTTATAGTAGCATTCTAAAATTTTGTAGTGCTTTTCATTATCATGACCAATTACAATTAGATGAGGATGATAAAGGTCATTTATCGCACTTCCTTCTCTTAAAAACTCTGGATTGACGACTAGACCCACATGTTTTAGATTTTTTATGATAGGCAAGACTTCGTTTAAGGTAGTTGTTGGAACTACAGTGCTTTTTATGACAACCAGATGGGTTTTTTGTTTGGTTTTTAGAATTTTTTTGAGTTCAGAAACAACTTTTTTTAAAGATGATAAATCAATTTTTCCATCCTTAGTTGATGGGGTTCCAACCGTAATGAAGGTAATATCGGTTTTGAGAATTTCTTTGAGATCACTTGTAAATAAAATTTTATTTTTTTTAATTGATTCTTTAAGATATTTTGAAACATTTGGTTCAAAAAAATCAGCCTTTGCATTTTGTAAATTTTTTATTTTAGTTTTGTTTGAATCAACACCGATAGTGAAAAATCCCTCTCTTGCATTTGTTACTGCAAGGGAAAGTCCAACAAACCCCAGTCCAATTATGGAAATTTTTAATTTTTTCATCTTTTAGGTCCTCAATTATTTTTTAGAATCATTTGAGTGAGCCCAAAACTTTAGAATACGACTCTGGGGTCCCAATATCAATTCTTCTTTCATTTTTTTTAAGAACAACTCCAATCACTCTACTTCCTTTTCTAATGGCTATGTTAAATGCTTCAGCAAGCTGTTTTTCGGGGTCAGTTTTTCTTTTTGGGTTTGACAAGTACTGGAAGATAGTTGGCTTGAAGATATAGATTGCAATTATTGCATGCCTTGACTTTGGTTTTTTTGGTTTTTCCTGC
>DASPGM010000007.1:0-50745 GCA_035620615.1 Nitrosopumilaceae archaeon
GTTCCAGAGGTTGTAGTTGAAGAACCAACAGTTCCAGAGGTTGTAGTTGAAGAACCAACAGTTCCAGAGGTTGTAGTTGAAGAACCAACAGTTCCAGAGGTTGTAGTTGAAGAACCAACAGTTCCAGAGGTTGTAGAAGTAAAACAAAAATTAGTATCTAAATCTTCTAAAAATCCAAAAGATAATGCCCCATTTTTTGGAACAGATAGTTTTGGGAATCGCTACGTCGATAACGGTTTTACATTTAATGGTTTTACAACAGATGTAAATGATTTCAAAACACATATGCCACTACAAACTATCCAAGTGGGAGAATCAAATACCGCAGTTTTAAAAATCTATAATCATAGAGGGGTTTCAACTCTAGAACATGTTGAGCTAGTCTTTGGATTAGATCAGATAGGATCAGATGAACAAAAACCAAATTCAATAATATGGGAACAAGACTTTGAGGGCACTCAAAAAGTAAGCACTACTGATTCAGACAATCTGCTTATGGATGTAAATGCAATTGGTAAAGCAGACGATAGATTAATGGAAATTACATTTAGTTTTGCATTCAGAGAGCCTTTGGATAAATCAAAAATTGGAGTTGTAGTGTGGGATAAAGAAAGAAACAGCAGAACAGCTTACTTTAATGATGGAATTGAAGTAATTGGAAAATCACTAAACCCCCCAGAAATAATAACTATTCTTGATAACAAAGGGTATCCGATAAAAATTACAAAGATTGGAAAGGATACTGGTATAGATGAACAAGGAAATATTTGGACTCATAATTCTCCATGGACAATTCAGAGTTCACATATAGATGAAAAACTTTCAAATGAAAATCCTGACCCAGTTAGTGCGCATGGATTTGATAGAATGAACAATATGTTTGACTCATATAAAAATAATCAAGCACAAGAAGCACAGAAAAAGCTAAATGACATATTAGGTGGAAAAAATATTTCAAACTTTATTGACTAAAATTACTCCAATAAATTATTTTAAATGATATAATCATAGATCTGAAACAAGTCCACTAATAAAATCCAAAAACTCATCATCTGAAAAAGTAATAAGTTCAATTTGATTTTCTTTTTTTGCAAGGATTGCAGATTTGAGATGATAGCATTCCTGCTTTCCCTCAATAGAATTAAAGTAGAAGCTTTGACATGAACAAAAATTTAAGTCTGGATCAAACCAATATTCTTTTTCTTTTCCAACTATAGTCCATATTTTTCGTTGGCTTGGTTCAAAAATATGAAGTTTAATTCTTTTTTCAGAAAGAACTGATTCTATTTTGTTCGGATCACTATTCACAAGGATTTAATTCAAAAGGTAATGTATATTTTTGATGGCAGAAACAACAATTGTCCCTTCACATCCCGCATTGATTATTAATGGTGAAAAACGATATCTTGTAATATCAGATTTACATATTGGATTTGAAAGCAATCTAATATCAAATAAAATTTTCATTGGAAAAAACACTACTACTCAAGAAACAATTAATTCAATTGGAGAAATTATTGACTTAGTAAAAGTAGATACTCTAATTCTTTTAGGGGATGTTAAATCAAGTATAAAATCAATAACAAAAGCTGAATGGGAAGATATTCCAAAATTTTTCAATAAAATAAAAGATAAAGTAAACATTATACTAATTCCCGGAAATCATGATTCTAACATTCAAAAACTTGTTCCAGAAGGGGTATCACTAATAAGCCCTGCAGGGGTAATAATTGAAAATATTCTTTTAACTCATGGTCATACAATGCCTACAGAAAATTTTTCAATGATTGATAAAATAATCATGGGACATGTACACCCTGTGTTTTTTCAAGAGGATTCTATGCTCAATGGTCAGAGGGTTTGGGTTTCCATTAAAACTGAGAAACAGAATATTTTTCCATCAACCTCAGGAGAGTTAGAAATTATCGTAGTTCCGTCATATAACAAATATTTCTATGCAACTAATAAAAAATTTTATAAAAAATCTATTTCACCTATTTTACAACGGATTAAAAAAATTACTTCAGCAAAAATAGTAACATTAGATGGTTCCATAATAGGTGATGAAACGATAATTAAAAAAATCCTTTAGTTAAAGGATTTGTAAGGCTCTAGTGGATGTTTAGTTGGTTCGTTTTCTTGTAACCAGGCGAGTGTTTTTACAAATGATTCAGCAATTTCAGGGGTAGTAAGAACCGGTATTCCCATTTCTAAAGATTTTCTTCGAATTTGATATTCATCGTAAAGCATTCCCACATATTTTTCCAAAGTAGAGGTACTCGGGATATTAATTATAAAATCAATTTTTCGCTCAAATAATAAATCTGCGATGTTAGGCTTTCTTTCGGGTTCACTAATTTTGTAGACAATTCCTACATCACCAATCTTTTCTGATAAGAATTCAGCCGTGTGTTCTGTGGCCATTATATTATATCCAAGATCTTTAAGGGATGCAGCTGTTTGAAGAAGTTTTTCTTTGTTTTCTTCACCTCCAACTGTAATTAACACAGTTCCCTCTTCGGGTAAATTATAACCAACTGAAATTAATGCCTTCGATAATGCATCGTAGAAGCTTTCACCGAAACATGCAGCCTCACCAGTTGATTGCATTTCAACACCTAAGACAATGTCTGCTCCCGTTAGTTGCATAAAAGAAAATTGAGGAACCTTAATTCCATAATTACGAATTTTTGTCCAGTGATTAGAAGGTATTTCTGGAAGAGATTGACCTAAAACAGCCCTAGATGCAAGATTAATTAGATTTATTCTAACTAATTTTGAAACAAATGGCATTGAACGCGATGCCCTAATGTTCAATTCTATAACATAGACTTGACCTGCGTTTATTAAAAATTGTAAATTAAATGGTCCTTTAATATGGAATGATTGTGCAATCTTTTCAGTATAATCGGTAATTGTTTCAATGATTTTATTATTTAGTCGCCAAGGCGGAATACACATCATTGCATCACCAGAATGTACACCGGCACTTTCGATGTGCTCTACTAATGCTCCAATAACAATATTTTTTCCATCTGAGACACCATCAACATCAACTTCAAGCGAATTAAGCATAAATTTTGAAATTACTACGGGATGATCAGGAGATACTATTGTTGCTTCATTTACATATTTCTTAAGTTCTTCCTGAGACCATACTACCTTCATTGCGGCTCCACTCAAAACGTAGGAAGGTCGTACTATTACAGGATAACCTACATCAATGGCAAAGTTTTTTGCTTCTGTAATGTTTGAGAATGCTTGCCATTTTGGTTGTTTAATGTGAAGATTATCTAGAACTTGGCTAAACTTTGAACGATTTTCTGCTCTATCGACATCAGTGGCATTGGTTCCCAAAAGAGGAATGCCATACTTCAATATTTTCGGTGTTAGATTGTTTGCAACTTGACCACCTACAGAAGTAACTATTCCTCTAGACTGTTCGAAATCTTGTATGTCTAAAATGCGTTCAAGTGTGAGCTCTTCAAAATAAAGCCTTTGAGGAATGTCGTAGTCTGTAGATACAGTCTCTGGATTACAATTAACTACGACAACATTTTTTTCACCATTCTCTTGTAATCCCCATATCATGTTGACAGTACCCCAATCAAACTCTACACTACTTCCGATTCTATATGGACCTGCGCCTAAAACAATTACTCCTCTATCATGATCGGTTAGCTCTAAATCATGTTTATCTCCGCCATAAGTAACATAAAGATAATTTGTTTTGGCAGGCCACTCTGCGGCTAAAGTATCAATTTGTTTTACGACTGGCATTATTCCGTGACTTTTTCTAATATCTCGAATTTCTGATTCTTTTTTGTTTACTGCGTGGCCAATTTGTTTATCTGAGAATCCTAGTTTTTTTGCTTCATTTAAGATTCCAAATTCTAATTGGGAATTATGTAATCTCGTTTCTGTATCAACAATATTTTTTATTTTTTCTATAAACCAAGGATCTATTGCAGAAAGTTTATTAATTTTTTCTACCGAGATTCCTTTTTTCAGCGCAGCTGCAACATAGTATAATATAGAATCATCTGGATTAAGTAAATGATTTTCAATATCTTCTTCTTCATATGTTTTACCGTTAAGGCGATTCAGTACTAACCCATCATTTCCAATGTCCAACATTCTAATTGCTTTTTGAAGTGATTCTTCAAACGTTCGTCCGATTGCCATTACTTCACCTACTGACTTCATAGTGGGTCCGAGATTTCGATTGACGAGTTCAAATTTGTCAAAATCCCAACGAGGATGTTTACAAACGATATAATCAAGAGATGGTTCAAAACACGCAGTGGTTGATTTTGTTATAGTGTTAACAAGCTCAGACAAAGAGTACCCGAGCACAATTTTAGCTGACATGTAAGCAAGTGGATAGCCGGTTGCCTTACTAGCAAGAGCGGATGATCGGGATAGTCTTGGATTTATTTCAATTGCAGCAAATTTGTCTGATTCAGTATCAAGAGTAAATTGGATATTACATTCACCTACAATTCCAACATGTTTTGCTGCACGTAAACCAGCAGAGCGTAAAATATGATATTCACGATTATCTATAGTTTGAGAAGGAGCAACTACAATATTATCGCCGGTATGAACTCTCATAGAAAGAACATTTTCCATATTACAAACAATTACATTATTTCCTCCATGATCCTGCATTATTTCATATTCTATCTGCTTCCAATCCCCGACATATTCTTCAATTAGAACTTGGCCTACCATGCTAGCAGTAAGACCCCTTCCTACAATTTCATAAAGTTCTATCTCGTTATGTGCAACTCCACCACCCTTCCCTCCCAGAGTATAAGCCACTCTAACAATTACTGGATACCCAAGGTCCTTTGCTACTTTTTTTGCTTCATCGAAAGTACGGACCGTATAACCTGAAAGAACTGGAACATTACATTCTACCATCGAATCCTTAAACTTCTGTCTATCCTCTGTAGCCATTATTCCAGAAATTTGAGTCCCAAGAACTTGAGTCCCATATTTTTTAAATACACCAAGTTCGTCTAGTTTTACTCCACAATTCAACGCGGTTTGACCACCAAATCCAAGCATTACACCGTCAGGTCTTTCAGACTCGATAATGGATTCAACATATTTTGGATTAACTGGTAACAAGTACACTTTATCCGCAAATCTAGTATCTGTTTGAATTGTAGCAACATTTGGATTTATGAGAATACTTTTCAGTCCATCCTCACGAATTGCTTTGAGGCATTGACTTCCGGAGTAGTCGAATTGGCGGTCGCTTTAACGACTCTCGCCGGCTTCTCCGATTTTAATAGCCCCACTACCTAATACTAGAATTTTTTTTAATGATTCATTTTTTGGCAGGTTTTGCCTCCTCCATTAAGGTTTTCAGTTTTTCAAAAACGAACTTACAATCATAAGGACCAGGGGATGCTTCAGGATGAAATTGAACTGCGATACATTTTTGTTTTTTATGAATTATTCCTTCAACGGTATTATCATCCGCATTAGTAAACCACAAATTAAAATCTGAATTTTTAAGGGTATCAGGATCAATACAATATCCATGATTTTGACTTGTGACATATACATGATCATCTTCTAAATTTATGCAGGGTTTATTTTGTCCTCTATGCCCATACTTTAGTTTGTAAGTGTTAGCATTTCCAGCAATTCCTAGAATTTGTGCTCCAAGACATATCCCTAATGTAGGAATGTTTTTTTCTATTAGTAATCTTGCAGTATCTATTGTCTCCTGACAGTTTTGGGGATCTCCTGGTCCATTACTAATTACAACCCCTTTTGGTTTGAATGAAAGAATTTTGTCAATCGATGCGTTCCATGGAACTTTAATTACTTTGTATCCTATATTACGTAAATTTCGAATTATTGCATTTTTAACACCGGTATCAATTACTACTACTGTTTGGTTTTCTTTTCCAAATACTTGGTCCTCTTTAGTTGAAACGATGTTCATGAATTTTTCTGAAGAATAGTCAGGAGCAGAAGATAATTGTTTTTTTATCTCTTCTTCATCAATATCTTTACTTGAAACGACAAGGGCTGCCATCATAACACCTCCATTTCTTAGTTTTTTTGTTAACTCTCTTGTATCAATTCCAGATATTCCTGGAATATTTTCTTTATTCATCCATTCATCTAGAGTCATCGACATACTCCAGTGACTAGCCACCATAGAAAGATCGTGGACTACTAAGCCTCTAGCCTGAATTCTGTCTGATTCAAAGAATTTCGGAATGCCATCTTGATCCTTTATTGATGGATCAGGAACTCCATAATTTCCAACAAGGGGATAAGTCAAAGTAAGAATTTGTCCACTGTAAGATGGATCAGTGAGAGTTTCTGGATATCCAACCATTCCTGTATTAAAAACAAGCTCACCAAAAACACGAGTAGAATATCCAAATCCCATTCCATTTAGAACAGTGCCATCAGAAAGGATCAGTTTCCCAAACTTGTTGACGTGTTTGGCTTTTTTGGTATTAATAGTGACCCTCGACAAGTCATCTAGATTCGAAATTTAAGTTTTGTGAACTGTGATCGCGGTAAAATTTTAAAAATTTTTTCAGAGCTAAAGAGCCTTGAATTCTTCGCTCCATTTGGAGTATGCACGGATCATTTCCATTGATACACTTGGGGTTCTTTGAGTTTTAATGAGTCTAAAGTCAGCCATGGTCAGACTTTTTGGTTGTAGTGGAGCTCTTCCCTCAACAGGTTCTCGATATTCAGGAGAGTCAAATAATTCATGTACCACTTTGAGCTGTCCTGCTTGGCAGATATCTTTAATGTCACTTGCGCTATATCCTTCAAAAAGTTTTGCAAGTTCATTAGTTTTTACTCTAATATCTTTTTTGAGTGGTGCTGTATACAAATTAAATAAATTCTCTCGTGCTTCCAAAGTAGGAAGAGATACATAGATTCGCTTTTGGAATCTTCTCAAAAATGGCCAATCAAGGCTCCATGGTTTGTTGGTTGCACCAATTACGTATAATTTTACGTCTTTTCCTTTTCCATTAACGCCATCCATTTCGGAGAGAAATTGATTTTTTGTTCTTATTTCTCCACCAACTTCACTATTTCTTGTTCCCAATAGAGAGTCAACCTCATCAATAAATAAAATCACAGGTTTTCCCTCTCTTTCATTAAGACTGTGTGCCATTTTAAATAACTTTGAAACATTTTGTTCTGCCTCACCTAACCATTTACTCATCATTGATGCTGCATCAACATTTACAAAATAGCCATCAATTTCACTTGCGGTTGCAGCAGCCAGGATTGTTTTTCCACATCCTGGAGGACCGTAGAGCAACAAACCCCTTGGCCATCCCAATGGAAAAAGGTCAGGCCTTTTAGTTGGATAAACTATAGATTCACGTAAAGCTCCTTTGGCATCTTCTAATCCTATTACTTCTTTCCAGCTAATGTTAGGCTTTTCTTTCATTACCAAATCTTCAAATTTGTTATCATCTTCTTCTTTGGCATGTCGTTTCATTGATTCTTTACGCTCCTCTGGAGAAGCATTAGGGTCAACTACTGGTTCGATATGTACACCATGTGTGGCTTGTAATGCCGTAATTCTTTTTTGATAGGAACCCATCCTTTCAGTATAAATTTTGTTTAGTTTGTTTGTTGGGTATAGTTGCATTAATTTCACTAGTGAATCTATTGCTTTTTGATAATTTGCAATAGCCATACCTCGAGCCCCTTGTGAATCACACTTGATAGCCTCAGAAGCATATCTGCTTGCGCTATTCTCTAGTTCCTGTGGTGCTAAACTCAAATTATCTAATCGGAATTTACTTCAAATTTGCTTAGGTATCCTTAGGTGTAAACTGGTGTAGCAGATTTGGTTAAATTTTTTGTACTTAATTTAGGTTCGAATTCAGATTTTTTCTCCAGAGTACCTTGGGTTGAAAATAAAGAGAAACCATCAGAGACTTCTCCTTGAATATTTTTAATTCTAGAAATAGAATTTTCTGCAGATACCACTAACTCACTTATTTTATCATTTAAAATTCCCATAGATTCAGTAGAATTGCTAATCATTTCAACAAAATCCTTTAGTAATTGATAAACTTCCTTGTTATCTTCATATTTAGTAAGAATGTAATTTGCAACATGAACAAGTTGATTTAAATCCTGTAACTGCTCGAGAGAAAGTTTTTCAATTTTTGATTCATCATTATTATCAAGTTGACTAATTTTTTTCTCAATAATTGATGAAAATCTTCGAATTTTCTTTAGGTCCTTTGAGATATTTCGTGAATTTAAGTTAGTCATGTTATTTTATCATGAGTTTCTTTAACAAAGTCTTGATTAGGGTAGCACGTGCTTAATTTAGAGTCTACAATCAATTTTGCTTAATCTAAAAATGAGGATGCTTCAAGTAGCCAATCGCAATAGCAAACGAGGCAACTTTGCCTTAAAATATCAATTTGCGGGAGGCATCGAATTTAGCTAACTTGGTAGCCATCCTTCAAAGATAAAGAGTGAAATTTCTATTTGAGCACCTTGTCACGCTTTAGTTATTAACCACAGTGACATCAACCAAGAGGTACAATTTTGAACTTTTTTGAGTAAATGAATAAAGGAATTTAGCTCTTCGTCTTACCTAAGAATCAATCATTAGACATTATGGGCAAAGAGCAAAGTATCACGGTTAGTCTTGAAGAATTTGGATTAAGCAGTTATGAAGCTCGTGCTTATGTTACTATGATTACAAAGGGAACAATTTCTGCCAGTGAGGTTGCATATTACGCAGAGCTTCCCCGCACTAAGGTGTATCCGGTATTATTAAAACTAGAAAAAAAGAAACTTGCAATTATTTCAAAAAGTAAACCGATAATGTGTACAGCAATTGCACCAGAGGATGCATTTGATGAAATTATTCATGAACAAATAGACAAAGTAAACGCAATGAATTCACTTGTAACAAATCTAAAAAAAGTCAGCGAAGACACTAAAAAAACACTAGGATCTGAGGAGAAAAGATATTTTCACTTAAATGCAAATAATGTATTAAATCAAATTCGAAAAATGATTGAGGGTTCAAAGACCTCAATTCACATTATGGCAGACCCTTTAGGATTAAATTTACTTGCTGAATGCAAAGAACAGATCATAGGGGTAATTAGAAGAGATCTTGATGTTAAAATCATAACTGTTCCATCCCAAATTGGTTCTGAAGCATTTCGAATAATCCCAGATGGTACAAAAATTAGAATAGCAGACATTAGTCAGAATTGTTTTTTATTTGATAATACAGAATTATTAATTATTGATAGCGAGAATGGCAAAGGTGCATTATTTTCCTCAACTGAGGTCTTAGGAAATAATCAATCTTCAATGTTTATGCAAATTTGGAAACATGCTTTAAAAGTGGAATGCATTTCAGATATGAGCAAAAATGATGCTCAAGAAGTCTTTCGGGTGATAAATGTTATTGAAAATAATGGTCTTAGTCACATTCTAAGTTCTGCATTAGTTTCAAAAAACGTAGAGATTGATTTTTCAGCACTACTTGAAAAAAATGGAATAAATATTAAATCAAAAAGTTTAGAAGATATAATTGAATTAATTGATTCTGCATTACAGATTACATGCTCAGGTCATGTAAATTACAATCCAAACGGCAAAAACATTACAATTGAATCAAAAATTAATAGTGGACACTCATTGCCTTGGGTATCTATCCTTGATGGATATTTGCATAAACAGGGATATAAAACAAGAATGGTTTTTCAAAACAATTCGCAGAAAGGTGAAAAAGTCTACATAAAAATTAATTCAAAATAACGAAAACTAAAAACACTACAAATTTAATTTAGAATTATGATTGATGATAAACTAAAATCACTAAACATTACACTTCCTACTCCTCCTAAACCTGCAGGGGCATACATTCCTGTTGTAATATCAGATCAAACTGTGTATGTATCAGGTCAAATTCCCTTGAAGGATGGAAAAGTAGTATACAAAGGAAAGATTCCTAAAGAGCAAACCTTAGAACATGCTCAAATGGCGGCGAAATTATGTATCATCAATGCACTTGCTCAATTAAAGGCAGAAATTGGTAGTCTTGATAGGATTTCAAAAATTATCAAAGTATCTGGGTTTGTGAATTCTGAACCAGATTTTACAGAACATCCTCAAGTAATCAACGCAGCATCCAATTTGTTATTTGAAATATTTGGTCAAAAAGGTCAACATTCAAGAATTGCAGTTGGAGTAGCGAGTCTTCCATTTGGATCCACTGTAGAAATTGATATGATTTTAGAAATTAATTAATGTTTTAACAGTTTTTAATACAAACTATTCCAATGTCTTTTGAAGATTGTTCTTTTGTTGGCAAAATCCCAACTCTATATTTTTCATCTTCATCATATAATATGTCAAACTGAGTGGTTCTCGTAACTGGAACATTTGGTTTAAGATTGTCATTAAAAAGATCCTCGTCATTAAATTCCCCATAAACTGCACTATATTTTTTTTCTGCTTCATCAAGGAGATAAAATTGTCCTCCACTTAGAAGAGTTGTTTGAGTACCAATGTTTTCAGCAGTAATTTTAATTTTAAAAAAAATATTTTTTGGCTGAATGTCTTTATCCCCAGAATGTTGACCAACATATTCAATTGTGTATACCACAGGACCAACTTGAATTGGTTGACTGGATTGGGCGAAGATAAAATTAGGCTGATATTCAGTATACATGTAAGTGCCAAAACCCATAGATGCAACAATTCCAGAAATAATAATTCCAATCATAAGATAACTTGTCATTTAATTAACACAGAGAATAAGTTCATTTATTATATAATTAAATTGTAACGAATTTGAAAAATTATCCTTTTCTTAAAATAAATTGCATAATACTTTCTTTTGAATATTCGATACCATGCTCTTCCTCAGTGTGCTTCCCAAAATCATTAATTATCATAGCTGTATCAGTTCCCTCTACTGCAAAATTACACTCAAAACCATAGTCTTTACACTGGAGCTTTACCATGTTTTACAAATCTAATATGGGTTTAATAATAATATACCTAATTTGCAAATGTGGTTTTATGCAATTTGCGCGTTAAACTCTTTTAGAAATTGTTTGATCTTTGGTTTTGGAATTACTGCACCGCATGCTCTATCATGTCCCCCTCCTGAACCCCCAAGTTTAGTAGCCAATGGATTTACAATACGCCCAAGATGAATTTTACACGATTTTGAGCCCCTAACAGAGACTGCATATATCCCATGATCAACTCTTTCTTTATAGGCCACGCCAACATCTTTTCCTGATAGACCGAGAACAAAATTCACTGCACCACTAGCACCTGCGTCAAGAACTTCCATGTAAGCTAAATTTTTCATCATTTTCATTGATTTTTTCACTTTGCCTATCATTGAAGCTAGTTTATCAACTTGAATTTGAGCAAATTCAAAAGTATTTGGGATTTCATGAGGGTATTTTGATTCAGATAATTCTTCTACGAGATATAACAAATAATCTGGATCTTTTTGATGTCCAACAATATTAAAAGTCAAAACGGTGGCATTAATTAAAGCAAATTGTCTATCGTAGATTTGCAAAAGTTTTGAACCTAATGGTCGATCTTCCATGTAATCAGTAATTGCTGCACATGCTGCAACAAATGATGCATGTTCAGATAGTTTTGATTTAAAGGCATTGTAAACTTGAACTGTAGTACATTCGTTAATATCGTGAATCATTTTTACCTTAAGTTTTTCTAATTGTTTAATAATTTTTGAATCCAAGTCATGGTGATCAATATAAGTAATCGTTACTTTCTTTTTTCTAAGTTCACTTAGAGATTTAACAAATTCGTCTTGGTTTTTATTACTTAATCCAAGATCACAAATAAACAGTTTTTTTATTTTTTCATCATTTTTTATCTTTTCTAACGCATCCATTAAGCCTGGATAGTCTTCTAGAATTGTATCACCTCCAAAAGCTTCCCGGATTAATGCAGCGGAGCTTATTCCATCTGCATCTTCTTTATGCGATAAGCAGACAACTTTGGTTCGTTGTGATTTCACTTTGGTTTTTTTTGATGCCATACGGTCGAATCATTTACTGGCCCTCATTTAAACCAAGAAATTCCTCTTTCATTTATTTTTACGAAAATGCTGTTGGGGAGAGGGGACATTTTCTTTTTTATGCTCACTATGTAGGGCATATGCATCATAAAAAGTATTTGAATGAAGTTGAGTTTCAATGTCTAGGTCTTGGAATTTCTTTAGAGTTTTTCCTGACGCCTTAAGGATTGCTTCATCTACAGTCTTGATATATTCACGTTCGGCTTCTGACATTAATTACTAATTAAAAATTATGCTATATGACTAAGAGTTGATAGATTAGACAAACTGCTAAATTGAAAAAAACAAAAATTGATGTCCATTGATAAATAGGATTAAAGAGTTAAAAAGACTTTTCAGGAATTAACCATTATGGATACAAAAAACATAGGCCTCCGCGGAATTCCAGTTGCAGATACAAGAATTTCAAATATTGACGGGGAAAGAGGAAAGCTAATTTATCGAGGGTATGATATTTTAGACCTTACAAAAAAATCGAATTTTGAAGAGGTTTGTTACCTTTTACTACATGATGATCTTCCATCAAAATCTGAATATCTAGACTTTGTTTCTAAATTAAGGGGTGCTAGATGCATTCCAAAACAAATGCAGATTAACATGGGAAATTGGAGAAAGGACGCAGACCCCATGGATATGTTACAGGCATTTGTTGCTGCTCTTGCGGGATATTATGATGAGGAATTTTCAAATAAAGAATCAAGTTATGAAAGAGCAGCCAGCCTAATTGCAAAACTTCCAACAATAGTCGCTAGCTGGCAGAGAATTAGAAATGGGAAAGAGTTGATTGATCCAGATCCTAATCTAAGTCATGCAGCAAATTTCCTACATATGCTAACTGGAGAAAAACCCGATGAGGAGATTGAAAAAATTTTTGATGTATGTTTGATTTTACACGCAGATCACACTTTTAACGCATCTACATTTGCCGCAAGACAAGTTGCATCAACCCGAGCTCATATGTATTCTGCAGTTAGTGCAGCAATAGGGGCACTTAGTGGAGAGCTACATGGAGGGGCAAATTACGAGGTAATGAGAATGTTGTTAGATATTAAAACAGAAGATAGAGTAGAATCTTGGATTAAAGAAAAAATGGATAAAGGAGAAAGAATTATGGGGATGGGACACGCAGTATACAAAACGTTTGATCCAAGGGCATTGGTATTAAAAGAGTTATCTAAAAAACTGGCAGCAAAAACAAAGGAGCCATGGTTTAACATTACACAAAAAGTAGAACAGGTTACAATTGATGAAATGAAAAAAAGAAAAGGGGCAGATATCTATCCAAATGTTGATCTATACAGTGCTTCAGTATATTATATGCTAAAAATTCCAATGGATCTTAATACACCAATTTTTGCAATATCAAGGGTTGCAGGGTGGGCAGCGCATATTATTGAAGAAAAATTTGCAGAGGCTGCTCCAAAACCTGCTTTGTATAGACCAAAAGCTGTGTATGTTGGAAAATATTGTGGCCCTCAAGGATGTGAGTACATGCCGCTTGATTTAAGGGCTGAAACAAAAACAACCGGTTAATTTCTTGAATTTAACCACTGTTTTGCTTTTGAAGTCACATCGTGTTTGTATAATACTTCAAAAACCATATCATAAAACGAGATACCTTTCTTTTGTGCTTGCTCATCTAGCCATTTAATCCCATCAGCAAGTTCAGGGTCATATTCTGAAAATTCAACTAGCTCATCAACCATCTTTGTAAAGAAGGAATGGGATTCAAGCATTATTGGAGGCTTTCAATTTAAGATCATAAGTTGAGAATTCAAAATATATAGACAAAAGACGCCTTTTTGGTTGACATATGAAACATAATTTATTTTCTGACGGAAATACAAAAAGAATTTCTTGGGTCATCCAGTCTGGAGAATCTGTAGATGAACAAGAAAGAGATCATGTAGATAGATACATGGATAAAGTGACAGATGAACAGTCTAAATACATTACATTACATGTTGGAATTTTCTGGGGAATTGGAAGATTCATCATAAAAAATGAAGACACTGTCAATGTCATGCTTGATTCAAAATCAATGTATGAACATCTAAAAGGTAATTCCGATATATCAGACATTTTTATTGAAAATAGAGTGTGGTTTATCAAACAACTAATAGAACAGAGAAAGTTGAAGATTAACTATCATCTTATAGACCCAGAAGAAAATTTGGCATCCAAGTTACTTTAGGCTAATAAAGAATTAAACCAATATCCATAAGATTTGTATGAGTATAACCTGTTTTTATTAGTCCACCATATTTTTTAAAAAAAGTGTTCGAATCATTATTGTCCAAGAATAATTTGATTTCATTTTTTGGCAGTGAGATATTTGTTGTGATTGCGCCCGCATACTTTGTGTTACCATCAATGCCATCAGTTCCAAGAGAGGTTACAACAATCTCTTTTTTTGATTTTTGTATTTTATTTAAAATATGTAAGACAATCTCCTGGTTTCTGCCTCCTTTACCAGTACCTTTTACATGTACAGTAGTTTCACCACCAAAAATAATACAAGAATTTTTTTTCTTTGGAAGTTGTGAAACAAGTTTACCTGCAGCATGTTGAACATTTCCAGAAATGCATATAGTTTTACTTGAAAATCCTAATTCGTTTGATTTCTTCTTCATTGCTTGAAGACAATCTCGATTTCTTAATACTATATGATGAGGAATTTTTGATTTTTTTGGAGTTTCTAAAATTTTCCCTGATAAACCTAATCTTAATCGATGAATTATGGAATCTGGAAGTTTAGACATTAAATGATATTTTTTAATTACTTTAATTGCATCTGAAAATGTTGTTTTATCATAATAAGTAGTACCTGAGGCTATTGAAGAAAGATCATCATCAATGACATCAGATAATATCAAAGAAGCAGCATCACATTTCAGAGATTCGATTAATCGCCCACCTTTAATTTTTGAAAGATGTTTTCTAACACAGTTGAGTTCTTGGATGGATGCTCCAGACGAAAGTAATTTCTTAGTTACCAGAATTTTATCTTTGAGAGAAATCCCATCAGGTAAGGCTAACAGAGAGGAGGCTCCACCTGAAACCAGAAAAATTACTAGGTCCCCTTTAGATCTTTTTTCTAAAAAATTCATAATTGTTTTTGCTGCATATAGACTTGTTTCATCAGGTGTAGGATGTCCTGCTTTAAAGATTAGAAATTTTTTGTTTTTTATTGTGGGGTTTAGTCCTTTGGGAATTACAATTATACCATTTTTGAATTTTATTATATCGCTGACAGTTTTAGACATGGAATCTGCTGCTTTTCCAAAAGCTAAAAGATAGATGGAATTATAATTTTTAAAATGAATAATTTTTTTCCCACAGCATAGATGTTTTGAAGTAATAATTTTTTGAAGATGTTTTTCAGGAATAGCAGATTCAAGTCCAGCATTAATTATTTTCAATGCATTAATTTTTGCTGGATCTTTAGCTAAATCCCTATAATTCTGAATGATCATTTACAATCTCTATGAATGATTTGTAAGATATAATAATACTCAAAGTTTCAACTGCTATATGCATACAGTAAGAATTCCAAAAGTTATCAATTTTGGAAAAAATGCATTATCTGAAACCGAATATCCAAAAAATGCGTTAATAGTAACTACAGCACCACCAGATCTTTCTGGAAAATGGATTGACAAAATGGGGATACAAGATTACATGCTTTTTGATAAGGTCACTCCAGAGCCTTCCATTGATGACGTAAAATCATTAATTACTGATTTTAAAGGAAAAAAACCTTCAGCGCTCATTGGTTTAGGAGGGGGAAGTTCAATGGATGTTGTAAAGTATGCTGCACAAGATTTTGGAGTAGAAAAAATTCTTATTCCTACAACTTTTGGTACAGGAGCTGAAATGACTACATATTGTGTGCTAAAGTTTGATGGAAAAAAGAAATTATTACATGAAAATCGATTTTTAGCTGATATGGCAGTAGTTGATTCATATTTTATGGATGGAACACCCCAACAAATTATCAACAACTCTGTATGTGATGCATGTGCACAAGCAACAGAAGGCTATGACAGTAAACTTGGAAATGATTTAACCCGAACTTTGTGCAAACAGGCATTTGATGTACTTTATGACGCAATTATGAATGATAAACCTGAAAACTACCCCTATGGTTCAATGTTATCCGGTATGGGTTTTGGAAATTGCTCTACAACACTTGGCCACGCATTATCATATGTTTTTTCAAATGAAGGTGTTCCACATGGATATTCCTTGTCATCATGTACTACAGTTGCTCACAAATTCAATAAATCAATCTTTTATGAAAGATTCAAAGAGGCTATGGAAAAGCTTGGATTTGAAAAACTTAAACTCAAAGCAGATGTTTCTGAAGCTGCAGATACTGTGATGACAGATAGAGGACATCTTGATCCAAATCCAATTCCAATCAAAAAAGAAGATGTGATTAAATGTCTAGAAGATATCAAAGCAGGTAATTTATAAAAAACTGCAAATTTTTTACTTTATTAATATAATTTGAAAATGTACGAATTTCATCAAATGATCTAAACTTAATTAGCTTAGATCTATACCATATTAGCATAAAGGATTAAGTTGGGCAGAATAAAATTTGGGATTCAAAACGGTCTAAATGTAGCAAGGGCAGGATATACTGAAGACCAAATAATTACTGCATGTATTTTGGCTGACAAGACAGGATATGATTCAGTTTGGTATATGGACCACACAAATGTTCCTCAATGGAAAAAAGCTATAGTTTTGGATCCTTGGGTCATGTTATCTGCAATTGCAGCAGTTACTCGCAATGTTGAATTAGGAACATGTGTTACTGATGCAATAAGAAGACATCCATCAAATATTGCTCTTGCTGCAATTACATTAGATAGAGTGTCTAATGGAAGAGCATGTTTAGGAATAGGTGCTGGAGAGGCACAAAATCTTAAAGAATTTTGCATTCCCTTTGAGAATCCTGTTTCAAAATGGGAGGAGCAAATACAAGTAATCCATAAATTGTATTCTTCCAGTCCTGATCATACTGTAAATTTTGAAGGGAAATATTACAAGTTAGAAGGAGCGTGTCTTCAAGCTCCACCAATACGAAAACCAAATCCTCCAACATACATGGCAGCTGGAGGAAACCGTACCTTAATGATGACAGGAAAATATGGAAATGGTTGGCTTCCAATAGGGTATACACCAGAATTATTTGAAGACCATGCAGCACAAATAAAAAAATCAATGGATGAAAATGGAAGAACAGACGCCGAAAAGGATAATTTTCAATTTGCATTAGATATAGACGTATATTTTTCTGAAGATGCTGAAGAGTCATGGGCTAAAATGAAAGAAGCTGTTAAGGTAAGTTTGTTTAAACCAGAGGTTTTGAGAGTTCATGGACTTAAAGAAATTGAAGGTTTTGATTTTAGAAAATATTTTACAGAATATTCAATGTCAAATCAAGAATGGATTGTGAAGATGAGAGAGGCTGCAACAAAAATTCCTGAAAAAGTTGCACGTTCTTCTACTGCTGTTGGTACGCCTGATGATGTAATTCCAACCTTTGAGCGATTCGTAAAAGCTGGAGTAAACCATTTTGTAATTAGATTTTGGGGTAAAAACTACTTTGGTAGTATTGACAAATTTGCATCAGATGTAATGCCACACCTTAAACAAAAAGATGAAACTTCGGCAACTTTCTTAAGTGGCCTGTAGATAAAAAGAAATGTTTTAACATGCAGCTTCTAGGTAGGCTAGAAATTAAATCAAAAGAAAAAATTAAAGAGTTTCTAGACAAAGAGCATGTTGGTAGAATAGCAACAATTGATTCAAGTGGATATCCCCAAGTAATTCCAATGAATTTTGTATTTCTTAATGATGAAATTTATATGCATTCTCATACAAAGGGTGAAAAATTAGAGAACGTTGCCCGCAATGACAAGGTAGGATTTGAAGTAGATAGAGAGCTTGAATTTCTCCCATCTTATTTTGAAGATCCAAAAGATGCCTCCCTTGCAGATACTCTGTACATCTCAATAGTAATCAAGGGAAAAGGAAAAATTGTAAAAGATAAGCAAGAAAAGACTAACGCGCTTAACGGTCTAATGAAAAAATACCAGCCTGAAGGCAAATATGAACCAATTTCACCACAAATGCCGGTTTTAGACGAAGTGGCAATAATCAAGGTAACGCCTGAGACAATTCATGGAAAATACAAAATTGGTCAGAATTTGCAAAAAGATGCAAGAAGAAAACTTGCAGAAAAAATTCTTGAGCGAAATTCATTTTCTGCTAAAGAAACCCTAAAAATTATGGGATTTTCTATAACAGAGAGAGGTCTCGAGATGACTAGTGAGCCTGTCTGGTGATATTAAAACAATTTTTGCTTATCAAATTACCATTCCTTTAAATTCACTTTTAGACGAATTATCCAGTGCAACAAATCCAAAGATTTCACTTACTGTCAGAATATTTTCCTACAGGTGACCAACCTCAGGCAATAGATACTTTGGTTAATGGAGTTAGGAAAAATAAAATTCAAACTTTGCTTGGTGTAACAGGAAGTGGGAAGACATTTACTATTGCAAATGTAATCCAGCAGACAGGTAAAAACACTCTTGTAATATCACATAATAAAACCCTTGCAGCACAACTATATTCTGAACTTAAACAGTTTTTTCCAAAAAATAATGTGGGCTATTTTGTATCATATTATGACTACTATCAACCCGAAAGCTATCTTCCACAGACAGACACATACATAGAAAAGGATACACAAATTAATGAAAAAATTGAAAAATTGAGGCTTGAAGCAACTGCGATGCTACTATCTGAAGAGCCAACAATTATAGTTGCTACAGTGTCTTGTATTTACTCACTTGGAAATCCAAAAGATTGGGAAGAAATGGCAATTAGAATATCAGATAAAGATAAGGTTAATCGTTTGGCAATTATTAAAAAATTTCTTAATGCAAGATATGAAAGAAATGATGTAGAATTAGCTCCAGGAAATTTTCGAGTCAAAGGTGACACTATAGATGTTATTCCGGCATATTCAGAAGACATTGTTAGGATTGCATTGTTTGGAGACGAAATTGAAAAGATTTCATTGTTAGATCATGTGTCCCTAAAAGAAAAAAGAAAAGTATCATCTATCAAAATTTTTCCAGCAAAACATTATCTTATTGCAAAAGATGTAAGAGAAAGAGCAATCAAGTCAATTAAGGAGGAGCTAAAACATAGATTACCTGAACTTAACGAACTAGAGCGACAACGCTTGGAGATGAGAACAAAATATGATCTAGAGATGATAGAAGAATTAGGATATTGTTCAGGAATTGAAAACTATTCACGTCATTTTGATGGAAGAAAACCTGGAGAGCAGGCATTTTGTCTTCTTGATTTTTTTGGAGACGATTATTTACTAGTGATTGATGAATCACATGTTACCTTACCCCAATTACATGGAATGTACAAAGGGGATCATTCAAGGAAAAATGAGTTAGTCACTTATGGATTTAGGCTACCAAGTGCTTTTGATAATAGACCACTAAAATTTGAAGAATTTGAAAAATATATCAAAACGGCTATTTTTGCGTCAGCTACACCATCAGATTATGAAAAACAAAAATCTTTTCAGATTGTTGAGCAAGTAGTTAGACCTACTGGATTGCTTGATCCAGTTGTTCAAGTCAGAGTAACAAAAAACCAAATGGATGATTTGATTGAGGAAATTAGGAAACGAACAAAAAAAGACCAGAGGGTTTTAGTCACTACTCTAACAAAAAGGATGGCAGAAGATTTAGCAGAATATCTTTCAAAAAAAGATGTTAAAGTTCGTTATATGCATTCTGAGATTGAAGGTTTGCAAAGAACAGAACTCATCAGGCAATTAAGATTAGGGGAGTTTGATGTATTAGTTGGAATAAATCTGTTACGAGAGGGTTTAGATATTCCAGAAGTTTCTTTGGTTGCAATTCTTGATGCAGATAAAGAAGGATTTTTAAGAAATAATACAAGTTTGATTCAAACATTTGGAAGAGCTGCAAGAAACATAGATGGAACAGTAATCATGTATGCAGATTCGATTACAAAATCCATGAAAGATGCAATCTCTGAAACAAATCGGCGTAGAGAAAAACAATTAGAATATAACAAAAAATTAGGGATTTCCCCAAAAACAATCATAAAGTCGATTCCAGTTCAAGAAACTATACTAGATGACATTAAGCATAAATCAACTAACGATTTGGCAAGAGATGCAATAGATATTGAAGCATCTATGAAAAAATATGCAGAGGATCTTGACTTTGAGCGAGCAATTGAGTGTCGAGAACGATTAAAAAGAATTCAAAAGGAAATTGAAAAGAAAAATGAAAAATGATATCTTAAAGATTCGTGGTGCACGACATCATAATTTAAAAAACATTGATGTCGATATTCCAAAAAACAATCTTATAGTAATATCAGGATTATCAGGTTCTGGTAAATCCACTCTTGCGTTTGATACCATCTATGCTGAAGGTCAGCGTAGATATGTAGAATCACTTTCAGCATACGCCAGACAGTTTTTGGAGATGATGGATAAACCCGATGTTGATTCTATCGAAGGACTTTCCCCTGCCATATCAATTCAGCAAAAAACAACCAGTAAAAATCCCCGCTCCACAGTAGGAACTACCACAGAAATCTATGACTATCTTAGGCTACTATATGCTAGAATTGGTATTCCGCATTGTCCAAACTGCAGTAGAATGATTTCAACGCAATCGATTGAAACCATTTGTGATTCTGTCTTAAAGGATTTTAATGAAAAAAAAATTCTGGTATTAGCACCTATCATTCAAAGAAAAAAAGGAACGTATGAGAAGTTATTTGAACAAATAAAAAAAGACGGATATTCTAGAATTCGTCTTGATGGTGAAGTTATTTCACTTGATGAAGATATTCCCCCATTGGATAAGCAAAAATGGCATTGGATAGAAATTATTGTTGATAGAATTACTACGTCAAAGACTGAAAAAAGCAGACTCTTTGAGGCAATTCAAAATGCCATTAAAGCTTCTAAAGGGGAGGTGATGATTGCATCTGAAAAAGAAAATAAAATATTTTCACAAAATAATGCTTGTCCGCATTGTGGATTAACCATTGGAGAGCTTGAACCTCGAACTTTTTCATTTAATTCACCATTTGGTTCTTGCAAAGCATGTAATGGGCTAGGAGTTAAAATGGAATTTGACCCAGACCTAGTAATACCTGATAAAACTAAATCACTTTTAGATGGAGCAATAGTTCCCTGGAGTGGTAGAGCATCATCATTTAGACGTCAAGAACTAAGAGCGGTAGGCAAAAAATTTGGATTTGATTTAATGACTCCAATAAATAAGCTAAAACCAAAACAACTTGAGGCAATTTTGTATGGCACAGATAAAAAAATCAATTACAAATATGAATCAAAATCAAGTGATTCCTATTGGGAATATTCTGATAATTTTGAAGGAGTATTAGCAAATTTACATCGTATTTTTCTTGAAACTGAATCAGAATCAAAAAGAGAATGGCTCAAACAATTCATGCTAGATACACCATGCAATTCATGTAATGGAAAAAAATTAAAACCAGAAGCTTTGGCTGTAAAAATCAATGACTTTGGAATAATGGATGTGTGTGATTTATCAATTGATAATTGTTACAATTTTTTTCAAAATCTAAAGTTAACTGAAACAGAATCTTACATTGCACGGGATGTGTTAAAAGAGATTAAAGAAAGATTAGAATTTCTTAAAAATGTTGGATTGACATATCTTACACTAAATAGATCAAGTTCAACTCTCTCTGGAGGAGAATCACAAAGAATAAGGCTAGCTACACAGATTGGCTCAAACTTGACTGGAGTGTTATATGTTTTAGATGAGCCAACAATTGGGTTGCATCAAAGAGATAATGCTAGATTAATTAAAACGCTAACAAAGCTGCGAGATCTTGGAAATACTGTCATTGTTGTAGAGCATGACGAGGAAGTTATACGAAATTCAGACTGGATGCTTGATTTAGGTCCAGGTGCAGGAATTAATGGCGGAAATGTTGTCTTTGAAGGGACAGTAGATAAAATCTTAAATGGTCACAAGTCGATTACAGGAGATTATCTTAAAAATAAATCCCTAATCAGTTTGAAAGATAAAAAACGTGAAGAAAAAGGCAAACTAATTCTCAAAGGAGCAAAAGAAAATAATCTTAAAAACATAACAGTAGAATTTCCTTTAGGAAAATTCATTTCCATTACAGGAGTTTCAGGTTCTGGAAAATCAACTTTAATTAATGAAACTCTGCTAAAATCACTTGAATCTAAATTTTACAAAACAACTAGACGAGCTGGAGAACATAAAGAGCTTATTGGATTAGATAAAATAGATAATGTGATTGCGATAGACCAATCACCTATTGGTAGAACACCTAGATCAAATCCAGCAACTTATATTGGAGCATTTACTGCTATTCGTGAACTTTATTCAAATACAGAAGCCTCAAAAGAACGTGGATACACCCCAGGACAATTTTCATTTAATGTACCAGATGGAAGATGTTTTGCTTGTGAAGGAGATGGGGTAAAACAAATCGAGATGCAGTTTCTTTCCGATGTGTTTGTAAAATGTGATGAATGTAAGGGAAAACGGTACAACTCTGAAACACTTTCTATTCACTACAAAGGAAAAAATATTGCAGAAATTCTAGATATGACAGTATTTGAGGCATTACAGTTTTTTGAAAATATTCCCTCAATTAAACGAAAACTTCAAACAATTTACGATGTAGGTTTAGGGTACATTAAACTTGGACAGTCATCTCCTACATTATCTGGAGGAGAAGCACAAAGAGTAAAGCTTGCCTCAGAGTTATCAAAAAGAGCTACTGGAAATACACTTTACATATTAGATGAGCCTACAACTGGACTTCACTTTGCAGATGTTCAGAAACTTCTAGATGTTTTAAATCGCCTGGTAAACCTTGGCAATACAGTAATTGTGATAGAGCACAATATGGATGTAATTAAAAATTCAGATTGGATAATCGATCTTGGCCCAGAGGGAGGAAATAATGGGGGACAGATCATGGCTACAGGTACTCCTGAACAAATAGCAGAAACCAATACTCACACAGGAAAATTCCTTAAAAAATTCATGCAAAGATGACCTTTGATATTTCTAGTGTCATAATTCCAAGCCATCCTGGGATATACATGATGAAGGATGAAAATGGTAGAATAATTTACATCGGGAAGGCAAAAAATTTGAAAAAAAGGGTAAAATCATATTTTTTACAAAATCAAAACTATAAAACACAAAAGCTTGTTGAAAAAATTTCCGATATTGAGTTTGTTTTAACTGATAATGAAGGCGAGGCCTATATTCTAGAATCAAACATGATTAAAAAATACAGGCCCATCTACAATATCGAATTAAAGGATCAGCAACGCTATACTTACCTTCGTCTTACAGAAGAGAAATATCCAAGACTTTTAGTGGCAAGACGAATGAGAACTGGAAAATTTTTAGGATCAGGTAAGGTCTTTGGTCCATTTACTTCAGGTAGCTCAAAGCTATTAACAATAGGAACCCTTCGTAAGACATTCAAGATAAGGATTTGCAAGACACTTCCAAAAAAAGCATGTCTTGAATATCATTTAGGAAATTGTGAAGCACCATGTGAATTCATCGAGGCTCAAAAAAAATATTCTAAAAATGTAAACGAATTAGAATTAATCTTGAAAGGAAAAAAGCAGATGCAAGAATTTGCAGAAAAATTACAAAATGATATGAAGCAAGCATCTGAATCGCTTAACTATGAACGAGCAAAGGAAATTAGGGACACATTAAACAGACTGGGTAGCCTTCAGACTAAACAAAAGATGGAATATGTAGAAAATGCACCAGATGAAGACTACATTGGGATTAAAATTGAAGAACAAACTGCACTTATAATGTCACTTAGACAAACTCATGGTATAATTAGAGATAGTAATCGATTCTCTTTTGATCTTATTGGAGATAACACTTTTGGAAATTTTCTGTATCAATATTATACAACGCGACCTATTCCTAAAAAAATTATCGTAAATGACGTTCCTGAAAATAAAAAAATTTTAGAAAATGCACTTTCAAAAATAGCTGGATTTGAAGTAAATATTATTGTTCCAAAAAAAGGAAAAAGAAAAGAGATGATTGGATTGGTAATGAAAAATATCAATCTAATTCAATCAAAGGGAATAGACCCAGGAATTTATGAAATAAAAGAATATTTAGAGTTAGAAAATTTTCCAAAAATTATTGAATGTTTTGATGTATCAAATCACGGAACTCAATATTCTGTAGGATCAATGTCCAGGATTGTAAATGGACAACCAGATAAATCAGGATATAGAAAATTTAGAATTAAAACAGTTTCTGGTAGAAATGATTATGCAATGATTGATGAAATTGTAAAGAGACGTTATTTCAGACTATCTGAAGAAAACTTGGAATTACCTAATCTAATTTTAATTGATGGTGGAAAAGGCCATCTAAGAGCTGCTGAAAAAGCTTTACAGAGTCTAAGTGTCAAAGTAGAGTGTGCATCATTAGCAAAACAAAATGAGGAGGTATTTGTATCCAAAAGCAAAAATCCAATAATTATTCCGCGAAGTAGTTCTGGATTAAAAATTTTACAGTATGCAAGAGATGAGGCTCATAGATTTGGTGTTGCATATAATCGAGCACTCAGAAAATTAAATTAATTTTAAAAAATTTTTATTTCTAAAAATGGTCTAGATGATTGAAAGTTGCAGGCTATCAGAAATAATTTTTTACTACACATTTTAGAAGTATATGTCCTTTTTGGATCGAAGATATATGATCCATTAACGTATAAGAATAGGTAATTATGCGATCACTTAGAGAATGTATGCATTGTGGAAGAGAATTTGAGAATATGAGAAGTGATTTTTGTTCCGAAGATTGTGCGCTAGAAGCATCGAATTAGTTTTATTTTGGAATCTAGAAACTGGAAATATATTAGAAAATGAGTCTCAATTAATAGAATAATTCTGTTTCATGGATCAGTTTTATGATCTATCAAAAAAAAGTCGAAAAGAGGAGTTTTCCATTTTTTGATCGTACTGATAATTTATACGTGAACGTTATATGAAAAATCTGAATTTTATCTATTACGCAAGCAAATACTGAAATCAATGCAATGTTTAAGGAAAAAAACACCAGTTCACTAAAACCATCTTGGTTAGAACAAAGAACGTATGTGAATCAATTAAAGAGGGAGCATGAAGAAAACAGTGAATTAGAGTCAAACAAACATATTGAAACTCTGAGTTCCCAACTATCTTCTATTTTGGGGTTAGAAGAAATGGAGGCACATGTATATCTTAATCTTTTAAGAATTGGTCCGATCTCTGCAAGCGCACTTGCAAAAGAAATCGATGTAGAAAGAACAAAAACTTATCGAACCATTGAAAAACTTTTAAATCAAAATATAGTTTCGACAACATTTTCCAAACCAAAACTTTGTGTAGCAACTAAACCCGAAGAGGTTCTCAAAATGATTCTACAGAAAAAAGAAGACGATTTAAAATTACTTAAAGAAACAAGAGAAGATGTTGTCAAAAAAATTAAGAAAATGATCCCTAATAATTATTTACATAATATGCCCACTTTTCATATAGTCCAAGGTAGAGCAAATATTTATTCAAACATTAGTAAGTTAATAGAAAATTCCACCGATATAGTCTATATTGTAACTACACTAAAAGATATTGCAAGAATGTATCACACAAGCATTCCTGAAAAAATAAAGATTTGTGAAAAAAATGGAGGTCGAGTTTTACTTCTAACTGAATTAAATGATGATAAATCATTACCATTTGTTAAACGATTTGGGGCAACTGAGACAAGAGTTGGAAAAGTGAGGTCTAAAGGGAGGATGATTGTTGAAAAAAATAACCAAATGATTATGGCGGATGCTGCCTCAAAAGACTATGAAAATTCCAGTATAGAGGCAGATTTTGCTTTTTCAACAAATTCTAAAGAAATGGTGAACAATATCTACACACTCTGTAACCTTTTATGGAATAGTTCAAAATCATTATAATTAGTGAATATAAAAATTATCAAAATAAGTGGTAATTAATCAACCAAGAACTACGGCAGAAATGTATTCCTGTCCGTGTTCTTTGGTAGAATGAATTCTAAAACAATTTACCTGCAGGATTAATAGGAACTTGTATGTGCGATTGATACATAATAGTAATGAAATAAAAATTTCTTTTTATTTTTTGAGTTTTTTGAGAATAGGGGGAAAAACCCTATTCTCCTGACGTATCCTAAAAAGAACATAGGAATACCCGAATTTGAAACGTGTGGATTAGTTCCTAACAATATAATACAATTGTAAGAATTAAGTCTAATTATGATCATTTTGATCAAACACCTAATAATGCTTGAATCCAATTCAGTCTTTGGGTTTAAAATTTAAGTAATTTTTGTAGTACAATGCTCACACTTTACACCCCTTTTTGGCCTATCAGTTTTAAAATCGAGTGGGATGTCCTTACCCCTTTTACACATTGGGCAGACCATTAACATTATTTGTAATAAATCAAAAAATCATTTATTAATTTTAGCTAGCTTGTTCTGTTAAAAATTAATTTTTTTAGCTTAATGAGTTAATTGCGGCATCAAATACAATAGATGGTTGAGGCCCAGCTATTTTTTTAATATCACCCTCCGGCCCAACTATGAAAAAATAGGGGGTCGCGTCAACACCATTTGATGAAGCAATTTGTGTGTTAAAAGAAACTCTATCAGTATGTACTTTAGAATCTAAACATTCGTTAAACATCTCGGAGTCAATTTTAATATCAATTGCAAATTGTTTGAGCGCATCAATACTTGCCCACCCATCCTGAATTCCTTTTTGGTTATTATACAAGATAGAATGATATTCAGCAAATTTACCTTGATCTGACGCACAATATGATGCTTGGGCAGCATTAATAGAGTCAGCACCTAGCCAAGTAGAATCTAAAAAGTAAAGCTTTGCTTTACCTGTTGTAATATATTTTGAAGTGATTTTTGATTTTTCATTTTGAAACCATGCTTTACATTTTGGACACTGATAATCCCCAAATTCAATTATTGTAATTGGTGCATCTGCATCTCCTTCAACGGGGGCAGCATAAGATAAATCAAATCCCCCAATATTCAATTGTTCTTCACTCATAGTGTCATCCCCAGAACTTTCCTCCTCTCCCATAGACAAATCTTCTGAGAGATGAATTATCTTATGATTAGTTTGATTTGTATTAGTTGTGTTTGTAATTTTTTCATCTTCAATAATTTCGTCTTCGTTTATTTCTGTTGATTCATCATCAATAGTAATTGAACCCCATCCTGCATTAGATAATTTTAATGAAGAAGAAGATTTAACACAAGTAGCAGCCCCATTTGTTGAACGAATCATCAAAACTAAACCTAGTTTACATTCAACGTCTTCTGCAGCAATACCAGATTCCATTTGTTTACGTGGAGAAGGGATGTCCTGAGCATTTACATTGAGTATTACTGGTGATAATAATAGTCCTAGAATAATCACAGATACAAAAAAAGAATTAGTAATAGATTTCATAGCCCTTTATAGAAAAATGAATACTTAAGCTAATCGTTAATTGCCAATTCGGAATGATTTTACCTGAAAAATTTCCAGTGTCTTTATTGATTATCTAAACAAAATGCTTTTGGGCATATATGATGGAGGGGCTATCTCATCAAAAAAGGGAGATGATAATAAAATGATCATCCTTCCCATAACACAATTGCAAATGATTTTATCAATGTTAATTGCAGAAGTTTTTCTTCTAAGTGATCCAACGTATACAGTAAGAATTGGTTCTGAAAACTACTTTAGTTTAGCAGTAGGTGCGTTTATTGGTGGAATTTTCATTTTTGCTATAATTGCCATAAGATATGGGAGTATGCTACGATTTAGAGAAACTCGTTCTAAAGAAAAGATCATTGTAAAAATAAAATAGCATTAGATATAGTCATCAAGACTTTGCTCACGTAATGGTTGTGCATCAATACCTATTTGTTTAAGATGTAAAGCAAATTCCTCCACAAAACCATGAATTGTATATACTTTTTCAGCGCCAGTCTTTTGAACTAAATTTAAAAGTTCATTAAAATCACAATGATCACTGAGTGGAATTGAATAGTCAGATCTTCTTCCAAAAGAAAATTTTGATGATTTAGCCCACCCACTAAACCCAATTGTAACAGCATCATATTTTTTTTTCATATATTTTATGAATGCGTTTTTTTCTGACATCATAGGGGCAATCATTACCCATGGTTTTTTTTCTAACAGCCCAGTAGATTCTGCTTCAGTGTGACCTAATCCGTCTTCTAGAGAAATACCTAGCTTTCGATGCAAATCATTCATTTTTTTTACAGAATCATGATAATAAAGAGGTCTCCAATGTCCAAAGAGACTAGAAATTGTTTGTGCCTTTCCTAATTGGTAACCCAAGAGAAGTACTGGCTTTCCCTTTGAATAAAGATTAGAGATGATTTCATTTACCATTACTTTTATTTCATCTGTTTTAGGAAAAATAAATTCAGGGAGTCCAAAAGTACATTCGGTGATTAGTGTTTTGCATTTTGGAATTGTTGCAGCTTTTAGAAATGCTCTATCTCTAGTACAAATGTCGCCTGTGTAAAATACATCTTCAAATAACAAGCCTTTAGCACCCAAAATATGCCCACTATCAGTTAATGAAAAATTATCAAGGGTTTCGATGAAATTTTCCATTTTAAAACCACGAAGATTAGCAATTTCATTAGTTTCAAAAGATGTGAGTATTGTGCCCCTATTTTTGGAAGGAAGATGATCAGAATGTGCATGAGAAATAAAATTTATTCCATCGGAAACAACATTTTTTGGATCAAGGTACACTTTTAATTCGTCTTGCTGGAATGAAATACCATTTTTTGTCCTACGTATGCTTTGCTGCAATCAAAATCACGATATTTAGATTTGATATAAATTGCAGGATTGAACAACTGTTGACTATACTTGCAAAATCTCGCAATATTGATTTCTGGGAGAGGAAGTAATATGGAGGCCATTTTAAAATCAATAAAAAATAAAAAAATTCCAATAACTCCCAAAGTAGTAATTTCAAACAAACCTGATGCCAAAGGCATTAAAATTGCACAAAAACTTGGAATCCATACAGAAATAATTGATAGTGCAGGATTTACTAAAGATAGATGGGAGTATGACAAAAAAATCGTTTCTATTCTTCTAAAATATGGAGTAACCCCAAAAAATGGATTAATTTGCCTAGCAGGATTTATGCGAATTATCAGTCCGCAATTTATTAGAAAATATAAAAATCGTATTATGAATATTCATCCTGCATTATTGCCTTCATTTTCTGGATTGGGAGCGCAAAAGCAAGCTATTGATTATGGAGCCAAGTATTCTGGGTGCACTGTCCATTTTGTTGATGAAGGAGTAGATACAGGACCAATTATTCTGCAAGCAGTAGTTAAGATAAATAATACAGATACAGAAAAGATTCTTTCAAAAAAAATTCTATCTAAAGAACATCAGATATATCCTAAAGCTGTAAAATTATTTGCTGAGAAAAAAATTAAAATTATAGGCAGACGTACTATAATAAAAGACTAGTTTTTAGTCCATCCTCTTTCTGATAGCTTTTCGGCAGTTTTGGGTTTTACGCATGCAGGAGTTCCATCATACTTGACGATTTTTACAAAACCATTTTTACAAACAATTTCTTCAAAAGAATGTGATGTTGGGTTTTCTTTTTCATTTAGGGTATTGACAGAAGTTTTTGGTAGATTTGCCAATAAAGTAGAAATAGGATCATGAGTCACTACTAAGTATGCACCAAATCCTCTCTGAACATATTCAAATTCGATTTTTTCATTGGCGTCAATTCTTTTACCATCAATGGTTCTAGGGATTTTGATAACAGAATAGAAAGTACCTGTATTATCTCCTGTTTCCCTCAGAACAGTAGGTTGTGGATCAAATTCCTTTTGAACCCCTCCAGAGGGGCCCAATGTGGTGCGTATATTTTCTGACTCAAATTGAATTAGGTCTAGAGAATAAGATTCAGCTTTATTTGAATCTAAATTCAAATTTGAATCATAAAGTAATAAAGTTAAAGGATGGCCAATACGTACAGTTTTGGAGGCAGTAATTTTTTCTGAATTTGTTCCAAATGAGGGATTCGCATCGAGACTAAATGTTGAAGAGGCAGTTACTTTTTTAGAATTTCCCGATGCATCGGAGGGATCTAAATATTCAACTAAAAGAATATCACCTTGCAGTATACAATGCCTTGAAGATGGGTCTGGGTCATCAAACCTTAATTGAGTTTCTCCTGAAATAGGACATTTAGAACTTGCTGGACCGTCAATATATTTTATCGAAATGCTAAATTCAAAAATTCCTGATGAAGGGGCTATTTCTGTGATTGGTCCAAATTGTCGAATTTGGGATTTTTCTAATACAGAATTTGCAATTGGTTCTGAATCAAGTTTGCCGGAATTAGATGATGTCCCTCCGGCATAACCTAAAACCAGCGATTCGGATCTAATAATTGAAATCTTTACAGGACCTACACCGGAATCGTCAAGTGAGATTTGGTCAATACCAGTGGGAGATGTATTAAAATCTGGATCAAAGATACTAATTTGAATAATAAGATCAGTTGATTCATTTGGAATTGGAT
Source organism: Nitrosopumilaceae archaeon (assembly GCA_035620615.1). Classification (GTDB taxonomy): domain Archaea; phylum Thermoproteota; class Nitrososphaeria; order Nitrososphaerales; family Nitrosopumilaceae; genus CSP1-1. Next base: position 30,921 of record DASPGM010000007.1, read on the forward strand.
AGGCACTTTTGTCTAGTTTAATTGTAGCAGAATGACCCAGTATTTCTGAATCACTCACAATAACAGAAGGATTCCCAAACATCAGTAAGGATAGTAAAATTACATAGAAAATATTAGAAAGGCCTAAGATTTTTCCTAACACAGTCAGAGCCCTTTTAAATAATAATAAAACATTACTCTTGTTTTGTTCCTGAGTCTATTATACTAGATATGATTCAATTAATAAATTAGCCAAGGTCCATCTAAGAATGAATTTGATAGCATTTGTACTAATTCTTGTTTCATTATCTGTTTTTAATGCATATGCAGAGAGTATCCCAGATTATGATAACCCATATGCGCCTATTTTTACCGATAAGGAGGTGTATTCATGGACAGATAAGATTGTAATAACTATAGTTGCTCCTAGCTGGGATGCCGATAGACATATGATTGATGAAATTGGAAATGATGAAGGGCATTTTATTAAAATTTTATCCTCTGAAGGAAAACTAGAACCATACAGATTAACCGAAACTGAGCCAAGTAGCGGAATATTTACTGGTGAAGTAATTCTCACAGGGTTTGCGCATGACGTCAATGGGGATGGTAAAATGGATACAAATCCCAGGACTAGTGGTAATGGACCAACAAATGGGATGTTAGAAACACAAAGAGATGGAGGTATTACGATTTCATTTGAGTTTGCAGATGGAGTGGTTTTAACAAAATCGATTAATGTTAGTTGGATTATTGGAGAAATAAGATTCCTAAAATCAGATCACTCGATTGACGATACTGCAATCATACAGGTAATAGACCAAGACATGAATCTTAATCCAGAGGGAATTGATCAAATCGAGATAAATATTTCTTCTGACTCTGATACTGCGGGGATTTCTGTTGTTGCTATAGAAACAACCGAAAACTCTGGGATATTTGAAGCATCAATTTCATTTTCCCAGACACATACTTCAAGTGGGAATAGACTGTATGCGGTTCCCGATGATACATTAAAAGCTAAATATGATGATCATACTCTTCCTTCACCTTATAGCATATCAGAAATTTTAGAAATTTCAGCTGAAGCAAAATTTGTTTCAAATATTCCTCCTATAGAAAGAATTTCAATAACGAGAAGCTTTATCGCGGATAGTACTGGAAAAGTAATTACTGCACCAACTAGAAATTCACAGCTTCAAATTGCTGGAACAATTCATAACAATCAAAATTATGAACAGAATTTTATGTTTATAATACAGATTAAAGATTCGGAGAACTCTGTAGTGTCATTATCTTGGATTGAAGGAGAAATGGCTCCAGACCAAGATTTGGAAGTAGCCCAATCGTGGAGCCCGACTAAAGCTGGAAATTATACAGTTGAAACATTTGTATGGACCTCACTCAAAGAGGCGATTCCACTCTCACCTATTCAGAGACAGACGTATTTTATTCAATAAAATCTATAATTTCTAAAATATTTTGTCAGCAATTGTAAAATGATAAAGGAATTATTCTGAGTCTGGACCGCCAAAGAAATACAACACTATCAAATCTTTGGTATTTCCAAAAAAGTAATGTTCTACGTTTTTTGCAACAAAGTAGGCTTTTCCTTCAGAAACTTGAAAATCTTTTTTATTAATTTTTAGATTCCCATTACCTTTAATGATATAGTAAATTTCATCTGATTCATGTGGTTCTTGAGTATCTTTTTCTCCAGGTTTTAGGTATAAAATTCCAGCAGCTAGACTGTCTTTAGAAATAAAAGTATGAAAATAATTATCGCCATTTTTTTTAATTTTGTTAATGTATTCATTAGTGTTAAATTCTAAATTCACAAACAATATGTTATTGCCTTATCTTTAAAGATTGAGAATATTCCTAAATTTAGACCTAGAATTAAATATCAACAGCACAACACAAACATATTGTCTGGAAAAAAAATTGATGGGCTTGAAGTTGCAAGATCGGTCAAAGACCGAGTAAAAAAAGCAGTCAATGAATTAAAAATAAATGGAATAGAACCTTGCTTAGCAACTGTATTAATTGGAAACAATCAGGCTTCAGAAACATACGTGAAAAATAAGCACAAAGCATGTTCAGAAGTTGGAATCCTAACGAAAGATCATAAATTATCATCCTCCATTTCTCAGCACGAAATCAATAAACTAATAGATTCATTGAATAACGACCAAACAATTCATGGAATACTAATTCAATTACCACTGCCAACACAGCTAGATGAGTTTACCACAATCTCAAGAATTTTTCCAATGAAGGATGTGGATGGACTTACCCCCCATAATGTGGGATTATTATCAATGGGAAAAGCAATTCTAAAAGCTTGTACCCCATCAGGAATTATGGAAATGTTTGAATATTACAATATTGATTTGAATGGAAAAAATGTCGTTATAATTAATAGAAGTAATCTCATAGGGAAGCCTCTATATCATATGTTATTAGAAAAAAATGCAACCGTTATTACTTGTCATTCAAAGACTAAAAACCTAAAAGAAATTTGCCAAAGTGCAGACATTATAATTTCAGCTGTAGGAGACAGAAAAAAATTTATTCTAACTCCTGAAATGATAAAAAAAAATGCCGTAGTAATTGACGTTGCAATATCTCGAGATAATGGGAAATTAGTTGGAGATTCAGATTATGAAAAAATTATTGAAAAAGCGTCTTTTGCAACACCTGTTCCAGGAGGAGTGGGCCCAATGACTGTAGCAATGTTATTGAAAAACACTATAACTGCAGCATCATTAGCCAAGGGAATTGGAAAACAATACTGAAAAATCTAGCCTTCGGAAAGTATTGCTTGAACGAAGAGATTCGACATCATTTGATTTTATTAAGCTTGCCAGTGAAAAAATTCATAATAGATTAAAGCAAATTCAGGTTTTTAGAAATGCAAAAAAAATTGCATGTTATTTTCCTATTGGAAGTGAAGTAATGACTCAAGACATTATGCAAGAACTTCTTGTAAATGGTAAAGAAATTTGTTTGCCAAAAGTTGTTGGAGATGATATTGAATTCAGAAAGATAATAGGTTTGGAGGATTTGGAAAAGGGGGGATTTGGAATAATGGAGCCTAAAGTCAACTGCCCTATTGTAGAGGATATTGATGTCATATTAGTTCCTACAGTAGGGATAACCAAAAATGGAATTAGATTAGGATATGGTTACGGGTATTACGATAGGTTCCTAGCAAAATCAAATGCAAAGACTATTTCTTTAACGTATTCAAAACAATTAGTAAAATCAATTCCTTTTTCAGAAAATGATATTAAAATTGATTGGATTGTTACAGAAGATGAATCAATTGAGACGTCAAAGATAAGTTAATCCTTTTTTTCCGATATCCGTTCTAAAATACTTGTTTGGCCAGTTAATCTTATGCACAACAGCATATGCATTAGAAATTGCCTGCTCTAACGAATTCCCAAGTGCGGTTACTCCCAAGACCCTTCCCCCACTTGTCAGGATGTTGCCATGTTCGTTTTTTGTTCCTGCATGGAAAACATATGCATCATTTGAAGAAAAATCTAATCCAGAAATTTTTTCATTTGTCGGATATGCTTCAGGATATCCTTTTGAAGCTAAAACAATACACACTGCACTCTGATTTTTCCACGTAACCGGTGGCAATGATGAAAGAGTACCATCAGAGCTTGCAATTAAATAATCATACAAATCGGAATCCATTCGCATCATTATTGGTTGACATTCTGGATCCCCCATACGAACATTAAATTCTAAAACATAAGGTATGTTGTCTTTAATCATTACACCGGCGTAAAGAAATCCCTTAAAGAGAATACCCTCTCTTTTCATAGATGTAATTGTTTTTTCAATGATAGAATCCTGAATTTTTTTAGCCATAGATTCATCGATTATTCCAGTAGGAGAATATGCGCCCATCCCCCCAGTATTTGGCCCTAGATCACTATCATAGATTCTTTTATGATCCTGACTAGTAGCCATTGGGAGTACAAAAATACCATCAGATAATGAAATGTAAGATGCCTCAATTCCATCAATCCTTTCCTCAATAATTATTCTATTGCCTGCATCACCAAATGTTTTCTTAACTAATATTGTTTTGATTGCAGATATTGCCTCTTCGTTACTATTGCATACAATTACGCCTTTTCCTGCAGCAAGGCCATCTGCTTTTATTACAACAGGATGTTTGATAGAGTTTACATAAGCAATTGCTTTTTCTGGAGCTTCAAAAATTTCAAATGATGCCGTTGGAATACTATTTCTTCTCATAAAATTTTTTGCCCAGATTTTACTTGATTCTAGTTGAGCAGCTTTTTGGGTTGGTCCAAAAATCTTTAAATTTTTTTTTTGAAAAAAATCAACTATGCCTAAAGCAAGAGGAGTTTCTGGGCCAACTACAGTGTAGCAATTATTTTTTTTGGCAAACTCGGCTAGCTCATCAATTTTATCAATCGCTATTGGAATATTATTTTTGGTTCCCCCATTTCCTGGAGCATAATACACTTTGTCTACTTTAGGACTCTGAGATAATTTCCAACCCAAAGCATGTTCTCGGCCTCCAGAACCAATAATTAAAATATTTACCAATGATTTTGGTGTCTAAACCTATTATATAATCCAAGATTTGATTCCACAAAAATCATTATTAAAAAAAATTTGAAATTTAATCTATCTTTATAATATCATGGTTCTACCAATGACTTTGATGGAATTAGAAAAACAATTTGATTCAAAAAAAATTGAAAAAGAAATTAAAGAATATCTTTCAAGTTTTAATTTACAGAATTTAATCTTTGAATCGTCTGAGAAGATTCATAAGATTATGTTCATTGAAGGGCCTCCTACAATGAATGGGATACCACATGCAGGACATCTTAGAGGTAGAGTGATAAAGGATTTGTGGTACAGATACATGACACTAAAAGGAAACAAGGTAGTGTTTAATGCGGGATGGGACACTCAAGGTCTTCCTGTGGAACTTCAAGCTGAAAAAGAATTAGGAGTATCTGGAGGAAAAACTGAAATCATAAAATCAATCGGAATTGAAAAACTGGTTTCAGAATGTAAAAAATTGGTTCAAAAATATAATGCAAAATGGGTCGAAGTTGATGAGATCCTTGGAATGTCATTTAACCAAAAAAATGCCTATTGGACTTTTAGAGATAGTTTTATTGAAAGAGAATGGCAGTTTCTTAAAAAAGCTCATGAGAATGGGATTTTGGAAGAAGATTACACAGTAATTGCATACTGCCCAAGTTGCCAAACTTCGTTAAGTCATGCGGAAGTAAATCAAGGGTATGAGGAGGTAAAAGATCCATCTCTTTACTATAAAGTAAAGCTACAGGATGAAAATATTTTCTTAGTTGTGTGGACTACAATGCCATTTACACTTGTAACTGATGCTATGGTAGGTCTTAATCCAGAAGAAAACTATGCCTATGTTAAAGTCAATGATGAAACTTGGGTAGTTGGGGAAAAAAGATTAGAAGAATTTATGGCAGAGATTAAGATAGAAAAATTCTCTAAACAAAAAATTGTTAAAGGAAAAGATCTTGAGGGAAAACGCTACATTCATCCTCTTTTAGAAAATATCCCTGGCCTTGCAGAATGTGCAAAGGAATTAAATTATCACATAACCGTTGCTGAAAATTTTGTTGATGCAAATACAGGTAGTGGATTAGTACATCTATCCCCAGCAAATGGAGAAGAAGATATTAAAATTGCAAACAGTAGAGGTGTCAAAATCTTTAATCCAATTAATGATGAAGTTAAATTTAAAAAAGAGTCTGGAAAGTATGAAGGGCTTTTTGTCAGGGACGCAGATGAAAAAATTGTAGAAGACCTTAAAGAAGCCAAATCCCTTGTAAAAATTGGAAAAATAAAGCACAAATATCCATTATGCTGGAGATCCCAGCATAAAATAATATGGCTTGCAAGAAAAGGATGGTTTTACAAGCTTGATAGACTTGATGATAAAGCGATAGCCGCAGCTGAGAGTGTAAATTATTTTTTCGAGCAACCAAAAAATCGATTTTTAGGAATTATAAAAGAAAAACATCCGTGGTGTATTTCACGAGAGAGATTTTGGGGATGCCCTCTTCCAATATGGGATTGCAAGGAATGTGGCAAACAGACGGCATTATTTTCAAGAAAAGAAATTGTTGATTCAGCATCAAAACTTCCTGATGGACCAAATTTTGAATTACATAGACCATGGATAGATAAAATATCTGTAAAATGTGAAAAATGTGGAAGCGACAATACGGTTAGAGAAGAATATGTCTTAGATACATGGCATAATAGTGGTTCAGCCCCCTACTCTTCTCTTACAGATGAAGAATATTCTAGCGGAATACCAGCTCCCTTTCTAACAGAAGGGATTGATCAAACTAGAGGATGGGCATATACGCTATTAATTGAAAATGTAATTTTAAACAATGCGCCCATTTCTCCATACAAATCATTTTTGTTTCAAGGCCATGTGCTTGATAAAAATGGAAACAAAATGAGTAAAAGTTTAGGAAATGTAATTGATGCAAAAGAACTGCTAACAAATTATCCTGTTGATCTGATTAGATTTTACTTCATATGGAAATCAAGCCCAATTGAACCACTAAACTTTAGTACAGATGAGTTAATGTCAAGGCCTTACCAAGTACTAAGTACGCTTTACCATTTACACCTTTACTTTAAGCAAAATAGTGAATACGATAAATTCGATGAATCTAAAATGACAGTACAATGGGCACAATCAAAAAACTTGTTACAGTCAGCAGATATTTGGTTACTATCAAAATTACAGAAAGTAATACAAAACTCAAATGAACTTAATGATAAATGTAAATTTCATGAGGCTGCAAGAGCGCTTGATGATTTTATAATTAATTCATTAAGCCAAATTTACATTCCAATTACAAGAGGTCAATTATGGGATGAGAATGAATCAAAAAAAGAGAGAAGGTTTTCAATTTATGCTGTTTTGCATGATATTTTAAAAACCTTAGATATTTTATTGCATCCATTATGCCCATTTACCAGTGAATATCTCTATCAAACAACTTTTGCAAAAAAGAAAAGTATTCTTTTAGATTCTTGGCCCAAAGTTCAGGATTCACTAATTGCAGAAGATATTGAAGAATCATTTGATTTGTTAAAAGAGGTAGTATCTGTTTCTGCTGCAGCAAGAATGAAGGGTAAACTCAAAAGAAGATGGCCACTAAATGAGGCCTTGATTTGCATTGAAAAAAATAAAAAAGAAAAACTTGAATCACTTTCAGAGTTATTAAAATCACAGCTAAATGTAGAAAAATATTCTATATTTGAGATTGAAAATTTTTCTGGAATAAATCAAATAAGTGAGCTTGAGGAACTAAAACTTCCATGGTTACCAAAAATTGAATTGGATAGAAAAAAAATTGGCCCAAAGGCTAAACAGTACCTTGGTGCATTAGTAAAAAAATTTACCGAAACAAATCCCATAGAGATAATTTCCAAATTACAAAAAGATTCAAGATTTGCCTTTGATATTGATGGAACAAAAATTGTATTAGAAACAGATGATTTTGTAATTGATTTTGAGGCAGCAGAAGAGTTTGCAGTTGCAAAAAGAGACAAGTTTGTAGTTTTCATATCCACGAAACGAAATCAGGAAATGATGGCAAGAGGACTCATCAAAGATCTTGCCAGACGACTCCAAACCCTAAGAAAGGAACGCGGATACAATCCTACAGACATTTTGAATAAGGCATCAATTCTTGATCTTGATTCAGAGTCTTTAGAAATGGTCAGAGAAAAAGCGAAGGATCTTGCTTTTCTTGTGAGGGTAAAAGAGGTAAACTTTGAAGAATCAGGAAAAATGTATAAAGATGACGATATTGATGGTCAAAAAATAAGAATTTCAGTAGAGTAATTGGTTAGCTTTTAGCGCATGAGGGATAATAAATAAGAAAATTGCGTAATTATGGTGTTGGTTAAGCAGATCAGCCTTGATTCATGGCAGATACATCACTTGTCAGAATTGCTTCAAAAAGGGTCTTTAGTTGTAGCAAAAACTAACACCCCCATTGTATTATATCGCCAAACCCTAGAAGAGGAAGATGGGTCTTATGAAGAGATAGTATGTACTCTGACAAAGGATTATGTGATTGAGCAGCTGGTAATTTCAGGAGGGGTACTCCCACCAAATTTTCACCAACAATTGATTTTTCCTCTAAGTGAGTTTCCAGATAGATTACTTAGAAAAAGCAGGGATTTATTCTTACAAACAGTTGATCTGCTGGAAGAAAATCTGAAATAATCATAACAGAATATAAGGATCAAAGTTAGGAATTTTTTGATGCGACTATTAGAGTATCAGGCAAAGGAATTATTTTCAGAATTTGGAATCAAAGTCCCAAAAGGCCTAACCTCAAAAAATATAGAACAAGGCCAAAAGGATGCAAAAGAATTAGGATTTCCATTTGTAATAAAATCACAAGTTCCAGTAGGGGGAAGAGGAAAGGCAGGCGCTATTCAAAAGTGTCACAATCAAGATGAGTTTAATCTAAAATATCCGCAAATTCTAGAAATGTCAATCAAAGGGGAAAAAACTAGAACCATTTTACTTGAAAAGATGGCAGAAATCAAAAAAGAATTGTATCTATCTTTATTTTTGAATAGAGGAAAACGTTGCTACACAATTATTGCATCTTCTGAAGGAGGAGTTGAAATTGAATCTGTAAAAAATCAAGTGATACGAGAAGTTGGAGTAGGTGAAGTTGATAAACAAACTGCAGAAGATGTTGCAAACGAAATCGGGCTTAAGGGAAAATCTGTACCTGAGTTTATTGAAATGCTTCAAAAATTATCCAAACTTACTATTGAAAAAGAGGCAGAGCTAGCAGAGATTAATCCTGTGGCAATTTTAAATGATGACTCTCTAATTGCCTTAGATGGCAAGGTAATCACTGACGATAATTCAAATTTTAGACACCCAGAATTAGAAAAATATCAAGAACGCTCAGAGCTTGAAGTTAGAGCAGAAAAAAGTGGTTTTACATTAATTGAGCTTGATGGAAACATTGCAGTTATTGGTAACGGTGCAGGACTTGTGATGTCAACTTTAGATATGCTTTCTGATAACGGTGGAAAAGCGGCTTGCTTTCTTGATGTTGGAGGAGGGGCTACACCAGAATCAGTATACGAAGCATTAACATTAATTAGTAAAATAAAAAAAGTAAAAGGAATTCTTGTTAATCTTTTTGGCGGAATAGTAAAAACTACAACAGTTGCATCTGCATTTATCAAAGCATATGATGATAAGATAATTGACAAACCAGTTTTTGCAAGATTAATGGGAGCTGAATCAGATAAATCAAAAGAAATGCTAAAAAACACAAAGACAAAACTGTTTGATTCTGTTGAATCGGCAATTAATGCAGCAGTAATGGAGGTTAAAAAAAGTGGCTAACATTTTTGAATTACTACAAGGAAAAGAAGGAGAGACAGATTACAATAAAAAACCAGTGATCGTTCAAGGAATTACAGGAAAATTTGGTTCGCTTCATACAAAACTAATGTTAGAGTATGGAACAAACATTGTAGCGGGAGTTACTCCTGGAAAGGGCGGCCAAAAATTTGAAAATGTTCCAATTTACAATACAGTAAAGGAGGCAGTAAATGCAACAGGAGCTAAAATTTCAATTTTATTTGTTCCTGCAAAGTTTTTTTTGGGAGCAGCCAAAGAAGCAATTGAAGCAGGAATTAAGCTTCTAGTTGCAATCCCAGAACATGTGCCTGTAAGGGACTCGCTAATTATGCTTGAGCTAGCTAAGAAAAATGATGTAATAGTCATTGGTCCAAACACTCCAGGAATAATGATTCCAGAAATTATTAAAATTGGAATAATGCCTGCCAGTCCTTTCAAATCAGGAGATATAGTTTTGATTTCTAAAAGCGGTACATTGATGTATGAAGTTGCAAACAACCTAACTGAGGCTGGTTTTGGGCAGCTAATTACTTTGGGAATTGGAGGAGACCCAATAAATGGTACAAGGCTAATTGATGCATTTGATATGGTCAAAGATGTGCCAAATCTAAAAGGAATGGTAATTGTTGGAGAAATTGGTGGAGATGCAGAAGAGACATTGGCTCAACGAATTATTGACAGTAATTTCAAAAAACCCATTGTGGCATATATTGCAGGTAGAGCCGCCCCAAAAGAAAAGAGAATGGGGCATGCAGGAGCTATAGTCTATGGAAATTATGGTTCAGCAGAGTCAAAGGTATCTATGTTTAACAAGGCTAACATCCCTGTTGCTAAAAGACCAGGGCAGGTGGGAATGTTGCTAGCAGGAAAATTGGAAAAATCCGATTAAATTAAAAGTAAGTGAAAATGGAGAGAAAGAAATGCCAATCACAGACCCTGAAAAAAAACAGCTTGCTCAAAAAGCAAGACTGCACCTAAAGATCTGTTTTTACTGCGGAGCAAGAAACTCAATTGACGCTACAAGATGTAGAAAGTGTCATAACAGCTATCTTAGATTAAAAAATAGAACACTTGGCATAAAGAAGTAAATTTTATCATAACCTAAAGATACAAAAAGTTCGTATATTCTAAAACCATTGGACCGGTTGTCTAGTGGCTAGGATGACGCCCTCACACGGCGTAAAGATGTAAAATCTCGCTAAGGTCATGGGTTCAAATCCCATCCGGTCCACTACTTTGGTGTCCTTTTTATGGTTCCACGAATATGGAGGATCAAATGAAGATAAGAAAAGAAGAGTTTGAGCGATCAGAGGAACAGCCTGCACTGGAACTATTCTGGCAGGGAATAAGGTCAGAGGAAACTAAGGAAAAATACACGAGAACTCTTAAAAGAATTCTTTGCGACATCTTGGAGGAATTTTTTGAGGGAAGTTTTGAGCAGCGTGCTGACAAGATTGTAAAAATGGCAAAGGAAGAACCAGAATGGGTAAGAGATCTCCTTCTAAATATTTCAAAGATGCTCAGAGAAAGAACGAAGTTGCCGAAAGAGCACGACGATTATTTGAGTCCTTCTTCAATCGCCAACATCTTCAAGCCAATCAAAAAATTATTCGACATGAACGATGTCACGTTTTCATGGGAGAAACTTTACACCACGTTTCCTGAAATTGACAATATCATTCAGACAAGAGGATGGACAAGAGAAGAAATTCAAAAAATGTTGAATTATGCAAATGGTGCGATTGACAGGGCAATTGTCTTGATTGCAGCGAGCTCTGGGATAAGATCTGGTGGACTCAACTTGAATTGGGAAGATGTCGTTCCAATTTACAAAGTAGATGACAAGATAAAACTAGAGATTACCGAACCAGAAAAAGAAAAAGCAAAGATTGTTTGTGGAAGGCTTTCAGTATATTGCGGATCTAGCTCACAATATCCAGCATTCATTACCGCAGAAGCATATCAAGCATTACAGGATTACAAACAGGTTTGGATTAGAGAAATAGGACATGTACCTGACCCAAAGGAGCCTATCTTCAAAAAGGAGGGACAAATTCTCAAGAGAGCAAGTGTAGCTTCAATCAAAAAGCGTGTAGAGAGAATGGCACAAAAGGCAGGATTTCGTCCAGCATTGGAAAAATGGCAAAGAAGATACGATGTACCAACTATGAATGGATTTAGACGATTTTGCAATAAAACATGCAAGGAAGGATTATCAAAGGACTCTCCTCTTGCATCGTTGATAAAAAAAGAATTCATGATGGGCCACGTAGGACTTGTTAAGCTTGACAGGAATTATTTCAAGACAAATGTTACGGAGCTTGTAGAAGAGTACCTTTCCGTTGCCCATGATCTGACAATCTCAGACGAATACAGATTAAAGATTGAAAACAGGCAGTTAAGGGAATCTAAAAAGAGATACGAAAATAGTGACGTATTCAAGAGGCTGGAAAAAAGATTAGCTGAATCAGAAAAGGAAATCGAGGAAATCAAGTATGGCCCCAAGGGAAGGGCTGCCAGATATGCAAGAGGCATGTTGAATAATGACATACCTGAGGAGAAAAAAATTCTTGGAAAGGCACTTGTTGCATTGTTTGAGCTTGGCTTACCTGAGGACAAAAAACGCGCCTTTTTGAAAGGATTAGAACAAGTCTGCTAAGCTTCATAACTATTGTCCCACTCCAATTTTGAGCCACTTTAGGTTCGGTGATATATGATTTGTTGGAATATTGTTATAACCAAATTTCAAATTTTAATAATAAATGAAAATTAATTACAAAAATCTTGGCATATTCCTTATTTTTGCTACAATTTGGCTCTTTTTTGGTCCTAGAATACTTGCAGAACATTTTAGTTTTGAACTTGAGTTAAGAAATTTTATTTCTACTACTGCAATTTCTGTTCTTGCTGTGGTTTTATTCGTCTTAAAAAGGCATTATGGTCTTAATCCACATCTAGTAGATTCGATGGAAATGTTAATTGTTGGAATAACTCCCACTGTTGCATCTTTTCATTTCTTAAAAGTAGATGATTATGGAAGAGTGTTGATGGCTGTCTTTGCAGTATGTGTGACTGTATTTTGGTTTCTTTATTTTTGGTTCGGTATCAAACCAAAGGAATATGTCGATTATGATGAAAATGAAAAAGAAAAATTATTCATAAGTCAAACCAAACATATTACTCTCGTAGTTTTTATTTCACTACTTATTTTAGAATTCTTCATGTTTCAAAGTGTCCTTACATTTAACACAATTCTTTGAATGACAATTACATTATTGCATTAAACTTCTTAAACAGGAAATAATCGTTTTGACGTTATTTCTATCTCTTCATACCATCGTAGTATTTCTGTTTGAGATGAAACCCCGATTTCTGATTGTCCTTGAGATATGGGATGTTTTATTTCAATCCTCTTCCAAACATCATCAAGTATCTCTTCTTCTTTCTTGGAAATTTTAATACCAAATAGATTATTTTTATGTGGGATAAGACCATTTACTTTTCTTTCAATGCATATCATTTTATAATTAAGTACGTTTCCAAGAAATGAGAAAATATCTTTTTTTAGATTTGTATATGATTCAATAGCTTTTTTAGAATAGGGCAAAGGCACAATTTCTCCTTGCAAACTTGTTCTTGATGTAAGACCTAACGCAGCAAATTCATATCCTTTGTATACATCCCCAGAAGGAGGTAACTGTTGGGCTAATAAAATAGGAAATCCTGCATGTTTATAACGTCTATAAATTTTAATATGATTTTCTCGGAAGAATATTGCTCTTTCAAAGAATTCTCTAGATTTTCCGATCATGAGCTTAATGATTTTCATTACAATTTCTTTTTCTTCATTTAATTTGATTTCAAATGAATTGACATCCGCATATGATAATATTTTTGCTATCTGCTCATCGGAAGCTTGTTTAATATTATCATAGAATTTTTTAATTATTTGTCCAAGGTCCTCATCTCCTGAACTATCTAAATATTTGTAATAATCTATTTTTCCTTCACCAATTGATTTACAAAATACGGCGATGTCTTCAATTAACATCATAATATGTGAGATTATAGAAATTTGTAATGCGGATGTAATTTCTTTATTAGTTAATCCGAATTGTATTGACTGGTCCCCTTGTGTCAACTTCTCTGAATATTTTCTTGTCTCATCTATTAACAAATCAATTAATCCAACCCTAGCCCAAATTCCCTTATGTAAATAATGTTTCAAAACCACATATTCAAAATTAAGAGTGTTGTCCGTATTTACTCAAACTTTTTGATGTATCACGTGTTTTATAATAATTCCTTAGTAAAATAAGTCAAGAAAGTTTGCATCGAATCTTTGTATAATCTAGAGGGATTACTATATCTCCAATAGATTAAGAATTAATTATTTTACTATTATTACTCCAGTTTGCCATGGATGAGTCATATCAAAGTAAGGATACTTCCCCTTTTGCGTAAATCTATGTGAAAAAGTCGTTCCTGACATGAAAAAACTACTATCAAATTCTCCATCAGGTCCCATGTCAGGAGTGCCACTTGTAATGGTGTGAGCAGCAGTATCATTATTTTGCCAAACAACTTCCTCGTTTAATTTAATTTCAAGAACGCTAGGAATGTAGCACTTTCCAGTTTTCTCACATCCTGGAACAGAAGTCCCAAGAGGAATAATTACTAATTTTGCTTTCTTTGAAATTCTAGTTATTTCTGGTCGTTGTTCAAAGAGTGGTTTTGTAAAGCCAAGATCCTTTGCTGTTTTTCCACTAATTGATATTTCTTTTACTAAAGGAGAACAAAGAGCAGACGGATTATCCACATCCTCCCACACATAAGCTGAAAGAATATAGCTGCCGCCAAATTCAGGAATCCATTTTATAAAATCAATCTTGCTTTCATGGCTTTTTAAAATTCCAGTTTGAATGCCTATCAATGATGTAATGTCATCTTCTTTTATTTGTGAAATAAATGCATATTTTTGAACCCTATCTTGATTATTTTTTATTGTTGCAGAAATGTATAGAGATTCTCCAGAAATTAATTCGGTAATCTCATTTTTATTTTCATCTAAGAATTTCAAATTACTAATTGTGAATCGCTCTAATGGAAAAATTATTTGTCCAATGGTCGCAGTACCTGCAATTTGCAATTCATCTGAAGAGGTATAAGGATCAGGAAGGGTATAATCAACATACTCTGCAATGATTGTATCCCCTTCTGATACACGTAATACTGATTCATTTGATTTCTTTGAATCAAATTTTATTTCTCCTTCAAAAATTCCAGTATTAGCATGAGTTTCGTTTAAAATTATAGATTTCTTAATAACATCAGAATCAGACCAAACTTTGACTTCAATAGTATCTATTTCATCGGGGTTTAAATTCATATCAGGATCAATAACACGAATCCTTCCTATTCCATTGATAGGATAAGATGCGTCGACCCATTGTATTTCTCCAATATTCCATTTTACCAATGCATTTGCAACAACATGTTCTTTTTCAGAAAGTCGAAAAGAAGTTTGTATTCCATCATCTTTATTACATGCGATTAGTCCATTAAATGGTCCATTTCCCATTGTAGTTCCTAAGAAATCTTTTAGATATTTTGGATGACTAGAAAAATATTTTTTTAGTCCTGATAATCGTATTTCTCCAGTAAATATGCCTGTTTCTTTACCAGTTTGTTTTAATTTATAATTTAGTATTTTAGATTCATTAGTTGAAACATCTATTTGTAATGTCTCATTATGAGTGAAGTCAGGGGCCACTAAAGTAATATACACTTTATCTGTCCAAGTATACACTTTTTGATCTAACTCCAAAGCTGCGCCAAAGTTAGAACGCCAGATAGTAGCTAAAGCTGATTTTCCCCCGTACTCTACAATTATTGAAAATAATTCTCCAGGTACTTTCCAATTATCTCCTTCAGCAATAATTTCATATTCTATCCAATTTGTTGATTTTACATCAAAAGTTTGTTCAGTTATGATGATACCTTTTTCATTTTTAATTTTTAGCTGAATTGGTTCATTTTTTATTTTATCCACTTGAAAATTAATTTTCATTGATTCTCCGTATAGTATTATAGATTTTGGAATGGAGATATGCACAAGTTCTTCACCAAGGACTTCGTGAATGTTTGAATCATCAATAACTTTAATGTTATATTTTTTAGATTCATGTTTTAATGACTCTGAAAATATTCCATTACCGATTAGCCATAATTCCGTTAAAATATTTTTATCTATATGTTCTACTTCATTTTTGTATTTTAATAGCTGGCTAAAAATTTTATTGGAAATTTTTTCAGCATTTGTCTTAAATTCACAAATAATCCATTGATTATTTTTTTGTAAAATTAAATCAGCAGAAAGATGATTCCCAATTTCTCGTTGAAATTCTGCAATATATCCATGTTTTACAAATTCTTTGGCAAAAGTTTTCTCATGAAGTAGCTCAGAGTATTCCTTTCTTTGCTCTTCATCTAATTTTACATCTTTTTTTACAAATTCATTTACTGAGCTTTTTTCTAATCGTTTTTTCTTACATCTACTTAAAGCAGAATATGCTAATTCTGCGAGAGTCTTAAAAGGAGTTTGATTTTCTAAAGATAAATCAATATTAGTTTGTTTTTTAAAATCCTCGCTACCATGCGGAATATCATCCATATCATGTTTGAAAACCCATAGATTTCTTGTGGTTAAGTCTCCATTTGGAAAAGATTGTTTGAACTCACGAATTATCTGCGGCCTAGATAATGCGTTAATTGTGTTTATGAAAATAAATGTATCAGAGCTAGCAATTGCATCGTCAACATATTTTTCAAAATTCCCAGATCTACGAGGTCTTTCTAAATGTGCCACAAAAACTTTGTAACCAGCATCAGTTAGTACTCGATAAATTCTTTCAGCTTTATCATCTGCTGTATATTCATAGTAGGAAACAAAGATGTGATAATCTTCAGTTGTTTCGTTCATGATATACGCTCATATCGTATGAGTTATAGATAAATTGGATCTGAAAATAACTTGAGGAGTTTGTAGTAAAATGAAACAATGAAAGAAAAATTTTTGATTTTTCTATAATATGCTAAAAAATGAATCTGTTTTGAAGAATCAAATCTGTTGAGTTGCTATCAATTAGTATCTGAGCTCAATAGGATTAATCATATAATGTACCAAATCTTAACAGATTTGAACTTTTGAATAATCTTACTAAGATTACCCAAGTCAAAATGGGTTTGATATAACCACAAGTTTAATTATAAAATATTTTTGTAATTCTCATGAGCAAAGAACCTAGAGAGATAATTGTAAAAACTATGGTAGTTGACCGCAATCCATCAACTGTGTTTGAATTTTTTATAAATCCCAAAAATTGGGAAAATGGAAGTTCAATCAGAAACGTACAGCAAAGTGATGATGGATGGTGGAATGCGGATACTCCCTTAGGTCCTGCAAAAATTAAGTTTCATTCCAACAAAGAGTTGGGAATTTTTGATCATGATTTTAAAGCTGGTGATTCCCAGTGGACTGTATTTTGTAGGGTTATGCCCAATGAACGTGGTTCTGCAATTTCATTTACATTTATCAGACCTGAACCAATGACATTTGAACAATTTGAAGGCCAACTAAAGAATTTTGATAATGAAATGCAAGGTTGGAAAAAATCGTTAATGAATAGATAATTCCAATTATGAGTTCAAATTCTCTTGTTACAAAACGATAATCCCTACAGAGTTCCCCAGTTCTGAACTTAACAGATTCGAACTTTGAATGGTAATCTTACTATGATATCCGAATTCAAATCCTAACAGGATTCGAAATATAGTAATTGTTTTAAATCTATCAAAAGTGATCCCGTTATTGTTGTTAACTAAAAAAATGATTGCATTAGTTGCAATGATTATCATCATAGGAATTACTGCAAGTATGGTGTATCTTGATTCTTTAACATCTAATGATTCTAGTATAACATCTCAAGAAACAAACATTGAAAGGCAAGCAGATATCAAAAAACTAATTCGACTATTAGAAGAGGGGCAAGTAGGCAAATTCAACGAATTAAAACAGGAATTGAATCTGAATCAAGATTATATTCGTCTTGAAGGCATAAATCTGAAAGGAATAGACTTGCGTGAAATTGATCTAAAGCGAGTCATGCTAAGAGGAGCAAATCTTCAACAAGCAGACCTTAGAGGAGTGACTGTTGATTTTAAGGCACTTCAAGATGTAAATTTTGAAGGTGCAGATCTGCGTAATGCAGATCTTAGTGATACTTACCTGTATAATGCAACTCTAAAAAATGCAAATCTTGAGGGGGCTAACCTCAAAGGTGCACATCTGGGATTGACAAATTTGGAGAATGCAAACTTTCAGAATGCGGATTTGTCTGGGGTAAGGTTTTCAAGTTCTAATTTACATGGAACAAATTTCAAAAATGCAAACTTGCAGGGTTCAGATTTTTCTGAAATGACTTTGAAAAAATTAAATTTTGAAGGTGCCAACATGCAATATTCCAACCTAAAGTATGCAAACTTGCAGAGTGCAATATTATCGGGAGCAAATTTGGCATACGTCAATATACATAATGCGGACCTAACAAATGCCAATCTATCTGGGGCAAATCTGGATGGGGTTACCTTGAGGAATACCATTCTTCTTAACACAAACCTTCAGGATGTGCAAAACCTATCTGAAATCGAAGAATTCAGAGATAGAGGAGCAATAGTTGATTAAAGCAACTATGAACCAATGAAAACAAATACCACACGGTAAAGGATTCGAACCGTATAATCCTACAAGGATTACCCGATACCCAAGAATGAGGATTACGCCAACAAATTTTTGTTGTGCATTTAGAGCTACAGGCTGAATATAAAATAGCAATGCCATTTTTGATTGATGTTACCAGTTCCTCGTAGCACTCTATTATTATTAATTGGATTTAGTTTTCTATATGCTGCAATTATCCTGTTTGCTCCACTTCTAAATACAATAATTACCACATTAGAAGATCCACAAGAACCATCAATAAA
Source organism: Nitrosopumilaceae archaeon (assembly GCA_035620615.1). GTDB lineage: Archaea > Thermoproteota > Nitrososphaeria > Nitrososphaerales > Nitrosopumilaceae > CSP1-1. Next base: position 49,420 of record DASPGM010000007.1, read on the forward strand.
TGAGATTTTCAGTGATTTAATGAAAGAAGAATTTTTCAAATTTAGCATTTTACTTATGGGTGCTTTTATGAGTTTAGGAATACCTATCACAGTTATTGGAGGTATTTTATTAGCGGTAGATAAACTACGAAAAAAGCCTATAGGGTTTTACTCAACAAGAAAAGTTAATCTAACTTGGCAGACAATTTTTGCAATAATACCTTTGATAGAATTTTTTGCATTTGGAAGGATTAGAAAATTTCGAAAGTATTTTTTAATTGTAATTGGATATTTTGGTTTAGGTTTCTTACTTGGATATGTGATCCCAGATTTCACTACAAATGTTACTGTTAATACAGCCATCATGATACCCATAAATGCATACTTGGTTAGAAAATGGTCAGAGCAATGGAATAAATCATTTGAATCAAAAGAATATCCATCAAAAGGAAATACTACGGTTTTTCTTGATTAACGGGTTCTAGTTAAAGATTAAGACTTGATTTTTCTCGGATAATCTTACTATGATTATACATAGGACTTTGTTGTGCAAATATCACATACTTAGCTTATTGTAAGAATTCTTAGTTTCTAATCCATGTCTATTAGTAGCTATTCCACAATTGTAATCGGAGCTGGAATTTTTTCGTTCTGGGGGCTATATCTCGCTTTTACTATTATGTCTATTTTTGCAGGAGCTGAAGGTTATCCAACAATGTCTGATATTCGCCAAATGCGTTCAGACTTGCACTTTGGCTTGGAAAAATTTTTTTCAAATGATGAAAATGCCATTACGGTTTTCTTTATGATCCCTATTGCAATATTTGGGTCATTTGTTGGAATTGCGATATCTATTGTTGGATTTCTAAGGTTTGCTTATCAACAAGCAAATCAATTAAGTCCATTTCCCAAAAAGAAAAAAGTTAGCATTACCTGGCAAATTATCGCCTCTTTTTTTCCAGGTTTTAGTTGGTGGGCACTTTACAGAATCAATAAACTACGAATTGGCCTTGCAATTTTTGCGGTAGAGCAAGTAAGTGAGTTTGCAGTATTTTTTAAACTAGTTCCATACTATGAAGAGTCTTTAATTGTGACTTTGATTTTTGTAATAATCTACACTGGATTTGTTATAATTTGGTCAAGGGATTGGAATAAGGCTTTAGAATCAAAAAAAGTTTCTAAAGAAAATACCACGGTCTTTACCGGATAATCTATACAGGATTACCCAGAAGTTCGTAGAATAGTTTATGAACTTATTTAAGTTCAAAGCCGTGTTAATGAAAAACCATCTCCTAATTTTTTCAATTCTAATCTTATGGTTTTTCTGTCTGCCAAGCCAAGCCTCTG
>DASPGM010000008.1:0-35296 GCA_035620615.1 Nitrosopumilaceae archaeon
CTAGTTACTTCCTATTAGAAATATTACATTTGCAGTTGTACTTACATCTTGATTAGATGAAAACACAGGTGTGGATGATTTTGCAAAAGAGACATCATATGCAGCTTCTGCATAAGTATTTGGAGGATATGGAATTCCAAACTCAGATAAGGAAATAGATTTGACTCCAATTATTTTGTGATTAAGTGGCAATAAAGCCTTATTTGCTTTTGATTCGGCATTTTTTATTGCTTGAGAAATAAGATTATCCTTTACCTCCAGCTGTTTTTGTGGAGATAGTGTAAAGTAAACACTATCAATTCGGTTTACACCAGCTGAAACTGCTCCATCAATGATCTCAGCAGCAGAATCAAGTTTTTTTGTCTCAACTATAACTATATTGGAAACTCTGTAGCCTATGAGTTCTTGAGTGTATTTTCCTGTAGCTTTATCCTGATAGCTGTCATAGATTGGCTGAATATTAAGACTAGATGTACTTAGCTCATCATCACTTATACCAGCACTAGTAATTGCCCCAACCACACTAGTCATTAGATTTGAATTGGATGCAAGAGCTTGACTTGCAGTCTTTTCTTGGGTTTCAACTCCAAATTGAATTACTAGTAAATCAGGATCAACTGAAGAAGTTGCAGTACCTGTAACTGAGATTACTTTTTCTCGTGAAGGAAATGGAGTTGTTTCTTGCGCCACAGCATTAGAATTAATTTGGGATAGCATCAATACAAATCCAAAAACTAGAACTATACTAATTAGAACGGCAAGATTAATTTTTTTATCCATGTGCTAGAGAAATCATCCTAGGTATATATGAAATACTAATAATAGATTTTTTCTTTAAATAATAAACAATACTTTTGCTTGTATGGGACTAAGAGATCTTTCACTTAAAGAGGCTTACAGATCTGATAGGGATGATTTACTTGAAGAATTTTTTATTCCATGTCTTGATAGTTGTATAGAATACGATAGAGCAGTCGAATATGCCTCGCTTAATAGTTTAACAGCATTTTATTTTTCTCTCGAAAAATTTCTTGAAAATAATGTACAGCTAAGGTTTGTAATTGGCCATAGATTAAAAACCACAGATCTAAATGTTTTATCTAAACTATACGGTCAGAAAAACGGCAAAATAGATCTGAAACCAAATTCCTTCGGACAAAAATACTCTAGTCTAAATCAAATGATTAAGACTGATAAACTCAAAATTAAAATTGCAATTCCAAATTCTGAAGAGATATTTGGTTCTTTTAGTGAAAAGATTGGGATTTTTCATGATGAAAATGATGACGCAGTTGCATTTACTGGAACATCAAATGAGACATTCGATCCTCAAAGTAAGAACTTTGAATCCATCGATGTTTTTACCTCTTGGAATGACAAATCTAGAGTAGAAATAAAGATTCGAGATTTTGAAAATTTGTGGCAAAACAAAACAAAAAATATTGCAATTTATGATTTTGAATATGCGTTACAAAATAATCTTCTTAGTTATTCAACAGAATGGGTTCTCAATTCGTAGCGATTCAAAAGCTCAAGTTCTTTGAATCAAGTCTTTCTTTATTTTCTAGAAAATTTATTTTAGATATTTTATAATAAATTACTTCCCCTCTTCTTTCAATTACAGCTATGATTGGTTCTTTTCCCATTTGAGTAATCTGATCAATCTTTTTTTGAAGCAGACCAATTTTTTCTTGTTTTCCTTCATTTAGTCCAAACACAAGATATTTTGCACCTTTTTCGCCAAAATCTCCTCTTTCATAAACTCTAAAATCAGAACCAAATCCAAATCCGTCCTTCACAATGTATCCTCTAGTACGCAAATCTCTATAAATTAGAAATTTGGTTAATGATTCTCCATCTAGTTTTATGCATGTCTGCAGCAATGAATCGAAATTAATGTTCTTTTTTCCTTTTGAAAGTTTTAGCTTGTCATAGTACATCAGATAAAGGGATTCAAAAGGTTTGAGAAAAAATTTGCTCTTGCTTAGTTCACCATATCCTTTTTGTTCAAGGTTCTGCTGCATTGTCTTATTAGTTATCAGAGTTTGATCTTCCACTAATTCTCCTTCAACCTCTGGTTCAGAGTCCATAGACATATGGAAACTTGTAGGATTCCATATATGGGTGCGTCGAATCAAAAAGCCATTAGAAATAAATTCTAAAGACTAACCGTTAAAATATGGGCATCTTAGCTAAGCTTTTAACGGTGATTTGATGCACGGCGCAAATTATAGAAGAGGAAATGGGCAACCATATACGAGAAAAAAGTACATCAAGGGTAAGCCTCAAATTAAAATTGCAAAATTTGAAGGGGGAAAAGCAGGAAATTATGATTTCAAAGTACAATTATTGCTAAATGAAAAATTGCAAATTACTCATACTGCAATTGAATCAGCAAGGCTTGCAGCAAATAAGGCAGTAGAAAATGTTGCTGGAGAGACCGGCTTTTACTCAAAGCTTCGAGTTTATCCCCACATTTTATTAAGAGAAAATAAAATGATTGCAGCAGCTGGTGCAGACAGATTACAGGAAGGTATGAGACGAGCCTTTGGAAAAGCGTTGAATTTAGGAGCAAGAGTAAAGGCTGGTCAATGCATAATGGAGATGCATGTTAAAAAAGAGCATCTTGAATTGGCCAAAAAAGCAATGAGGGGTGCTTGTGTAAAGTTACCAGGAACTCCTACCATCAAAGTTTTTCCGTTAAAATAATTATTTATTTAATTTTTCAAGAAATTCAGATTGTCGTTTTTTTAAAATTTTTAAAAATTCCAAAAACTCTTGCTCTGTTGGATCTCTTTTTAATATTCTTCTACATTGATAAAAAAAAGAGTTGTATAATCTCCCAATTATAATTCCAAAAGCAAATGCATTATCTTTTACAGATAATTTATCCAAGGATTCAGTAATTTTGATAATTTCATCTAGTCTTTCAAAAGTAGAATCAATCTTCTGTTCTATAATGTCTTTAAGGTTATCATTCATACTATAGTTAGAATCATCTAAGATTAAAAACAATCTTTGAATTAGCAGTACGCTTTAATATAGAAAATTAAAATTATCGATTGAGCAGTTATAGTATAGTTTGGTTATTATGCGAGCTTGCCAAGTTCGTGGCCCGGGTTCAAATCCCGGTAACTGCATTCACTTTTTTTCTAAATATTAGAAAATTTTGATTTATTGGTTTTCTCCAGCCTTTAATCCTCGCTTAATTACCTCAAGTGCATTTACTGCTTTCTCAGGTTTTGGAAGTTGAATCATAAAGACATTTTCTTGACCAACTTGAGAATGGGGGGATGATAAAGCAAGCATGGATGTTTTTGCTAATGATTCAAAAAAATCAAGTGAATTATTTGCATAAAGCAATATTTTTTCTTTAATTTCACTATTAGAGAAATCAAGCGTAATTTCCACAAAGACGTTTCCCAATCCATTTTGAAGAATATTCAGATTGGTATCTACTGAGACTGGTCTTCCAGCTATCTTATCCATTATTTCAGAAAATCGTCTTTCAGTTAAAATTATGCAGGGAACATTATTACTGTTATAGTTGAATATAGAAACACTCTTGTGAACTTGGCTTAGTAGTTTTTTTAATTCATCTTGAGACATTTTCTATTCCTTAATCAGTTTTGGAATGACCTTATCGCCTATCCTAAATAAGAATGGCGTAATAAAAGAGGAGATAATCGATATAACTCCTATTAGTGGGAATAGAAAAGCGCTTACGGCTCCTACATCCACACCAGCTTTAACAATGACTATAGAAAATTCTCCTCTTGGTGCTGCAAGAGCAAATGCTGAATGAAGTGATTTTTGACGTGACTGTCTAAATAAAAGATTTCCAATCATATTACCTCCAAATTTCATTCCTATTGCCACTATGATTAATGCAAGAGCTATCCAGATAAATTGTTGAAGCTGGCCTACATCCATGAGTGCTCCAACTGATACAAAGAATATGGCAACAAACATGTCTTTAATTGGGCTGGACAATATTTTAGAAACTTCTGACGATTTTGACTCTGCTACTAAAACTCCAGCTAAGAATGCACCGATTGCAACAGATAATCCTACCACATTTGCAAGTAAAGCATATCCAAAACATACACCTAAAACACTAAGTAATAGAATCTCTCTATTTTCTGCACTTGCTACTTTATCAATTAAAGGCGGTATAACCTTAGTTCCAATTGTAAAAGTACCTATTAGTAATCCTGCAGCTACTCCCACCACCAGTATTATATTTTCTAATGAAACAGTTCCAACTAAAGCCACTGATTGCAGAGTTGAAATAAGAATTACTGCAATAACGTCTTCTACAATTAAAATTCCTAGAACTAGAATTGATGACTCTTTTTTTATTCTCCCCAATTCTTCAAATATTTTGACAATAATAGCAGTACTACTAATAGATAGAGCAGCTGCAATGAAAAGGGAGTCCATAAAATTAAGGCCCATTAAATTTGATGCATAAAAAACAGCACCAAGCGTTGAAAATAGTCCAATCGTTCCAATTCCTATGGAAAGCTTTCCTATTGAACGAATTTTTGCATATGGAAATTCTATACCTATTACAAAAAGTAATAAAATTACTCCAATTTCAGCAAATAAGTTCAAAGCCGATATATCTGATAAGAGTGCTATACTTTCTAGTCCATTACTCTGTCCAGCGTTCTCTGGTAGAATCCATGCCCACAGAGGTGAAAGTGGGCCAATTAACATTCCTGCAAAAAGATATCCGATAATTAGTGGTTGTCGAATTTTGAAAAATGCAAGAGTTACTATTCCTGCTACAATCATAATTAGTGCAAGATCAGTTACAAAAGTTGTATGTGGGAGCTCAACTGGATTTATTTGGTCAATAAAGCTGAATAGTCCTCCAGTTATGGAATCTTGCAAGCCGTCTTGGGATTCAGCTTGTAGAAAAAAATTTTCCATCTGATCGTAGTATTTGGTTTCATTTAAAAACAATTTTATTTTATTAAAAATTCTTCAAAAAATCGATATTAAACTACATGTTTTATCCAAGTAATGATTTTCCACAAGAAGGACATTTTGGGTTCATTTTTAACATTGCAAATTCCAATGTATCATTAATTTGGTAGCACTTCTTTTTTCCATCCGCGCAAATATGGATAAAGTCTTTTGCCGTGGTAATAATACGGGTTTATGAGATAAAATCTAAATTGTGTTCATTATAGAAAAATATCCCTTTAAAGAAATCAATCAAAGATTAATAGGGAATTTTATGAGATATCTACCGCAGAGTGATGAGTAGGTCATCTGAATATAATGTAGAGATAGACCTGGGGTATCTGACTGCTCTTTTAGGTTAGGGTAAAAGTTCCACTGGAAACGCATGTATGTGCATAGAAACGATTTATTGCCATACCCAAATGGTAACTTTACAATTACCTTACTATTAATAGTACGGTACCGTACCGTAACTATATGATAACATGCGAATATTGTCCAGAAAGATTCATCGAAAGCATGAACGGACTGGTTGAAAAAACCTTCCATGAGCTACTCCATGAACCAGAAACGGTTAACGAGTAGCTACCAAGATTTTTTATTTTTAGCCTAACTTTTTTATCAGTATTACTTATTCCATTGTAATATGGCAGTAAAAAAGGAGAAAAATACAAAAACTTCTAAAAAAGCTAAAACTTCAACCAAAAGTCCAACATCAGCTGCCTTACTAAAAAAAGTTGCAAATGTATCTGACTCTACAAAAACATTATCTAAAGAAATCAAAGCAATGGCAAAGATTTTTTCTGAAAATCAGAAAGTTCTTGTTTCTATGAAAAATATGATTGACTCTTTAAGCTCTGCATTAGAACAAATTCAAAAACAGTCAAAACAAATTAACATAATTGAAGAAGACACCCAAAAGCTTTTTTCAGGTTTAAACCAAGTAAGAGGACAATCAGATTTAGTTTTAAAAATAAATAATCAAACAGCCAGGTTACAAGATCAGATAAACAAGATATCAGAATCACAAAAAGATTCTCCAGAAACAAAGAACCTAATGCAAAAAGTAACAGATAGCTTCGAGGCAATGAGAAATAATTCAAAAATGATTATGACTATTTCTGATAGAATTGACAGTGTTAGAGAAGATTTGAAAAAAGTATCCTCAAAAGCAGAAACCTCCTCCATTGTTGGTTCTGAAATTGGAGAGATTAGGAAAAAAATTGAATCAATATCAGGAAAAGCTGAAAAGATTGAATCGTTGGGAGGAATTATCAATAATTTAAAACAAGAATTAGAATCAGTTGTAACAAAAGCAAATTCAATGACTGGAATTACAGGGCAGTTGGAAGAGATGAAAAGAAATATTCAATCAATCTCAGGTAGAACAGGAGATATTAGTGGAGTAATAAACAATTTCAAAAATGAGCTAGATGGAATTGCGTCTAAGACGAATGAAAAAATCTCTGGCTTAGCTTCTATTCTTAATCGCTCTGATGCATCATCTGCAGAATTCCATCAAAAAACTAACCAAATAATTCAAGAGTTACAAAATATCAAAAATGCCTCAAATAGAACCTCTGAACATACGTCAAATGAAATGGTAGGTCTTTTGAAATTATCCGAATATCAGTCAAATATTAGGATGCATTCTGAATCAAAATATGGAAGCCTAAAGGAGCTAGAAAATATGGCAACCCAGACTGCTCAGATGGTGAATTTATTTGATAAATTATCAATTGAATTTAATGAAAAAATGGCACTGCCACATGAAGTAAGACAATGGGCGGTAAGTAAAATTTTAGACTGTGCTGATAAATGGGAAATTAGATTTTCAGATGTTTTTCAGATTTTACTAAATCAATTGGGTCGGGATTTATTAAAAGAGTCAATAAGAATCCAACAAGTAAGAGATATTTTTGGAATAAGAGCCGTTGATGAAATCAGACAGGAACTAAATATTTCTTAGATCCCATCAGTTGCATCAGAGGTTTGTAGTTGGCGCTTCTTTTTATTTAGAATTGCAAATATAGCTAAAATTGCTGCAATCCAAACTGCACTCAAAACAATATTGATAAAACTAACATACATGTATGGAGTTGCATCTATTAGATTTTCTTGAAGAACAAATGCTCTATCACTTACAGCATCCATTCCAGTATGAAATGAGGAACTATCCCTTGGTAAAGTTGCAATTGTTTGGACATTAACAATCAAAGAATCTAAATCGTTTTGAATTCGTGCAAAGTCAGTTGTATCAGTTGGAAATATCCAAACTGGATTTCCTTCTTTTGGTAGATGTTCTTTAATTGTTTTAAGATCAGCTATCACCGAATTGGGGTCTGATGAGCGCATTATACTATCTAATAGTCCGCGAGAAAGGTCAACTGGATAAACATCATTTTCGTATCCTGTCATTGCCATATATCCGGCAAATGCAATAAGACCAATTATTCCCCCCAGTGCAAGTTTGTAAAAGATGTTTGCCATTTTTGCTTCCTTTTGTTGTGTGTGATTCATTTGAGAAAGGTCTCTTTTATATCTTGAATGAAATATGCTCATATGAGCAATATAGAAGAATCCTATCACATGGAGTCCTAAGATTGGCACAAAAATTGGATTATTTGAGAAAATTGCAATTAGGATTCCAAATATACCATATACTCCAAAGAAAATTTCAAGCAATGTCGTTTTAGTAAAAGGTAAGTTGTAGGCCTTGTCTCTCCAGTCATCTGAATTTTTTATTATTCCATATTTTGGTGTCCTAAGAAATTCATTTTTCTTTCCAATTATTGCATCAAATACTGCAATTGTGTTGTTTACAGACATGCCTATTGAATAAATCACAAGATATGGAAGCGCTTTTGCTTTGTATTTCCAATTCTTCTTCCATAGCCTATGTATAACTAGAAGATATGCGCCAGGACCCATTGCAAAGTATGCAGCAATTGTAATTGCCGGTAAAATGCTAATGATATACAAATTGATATCTGCAGCTAAAAGAATTGGAATTGTAAGAAATTGAATTAACATCAATGGAAAAACAATATGTCGGGTTAGCTGAACAAAGGCTTGAAGTTTTGCTTCAACTGCAATTCTTCGTTTAAGAAGAATATCAGTAAGTAATTTTATAGCACATTGCATAGAGCCCTTTGCCCATCTAAACTGTTGTCGTTTTGCACCATTCATTTGCACAGGCAATTCAGCATTAACAACAATTTCTGGTAAGAAGATACATTTCCATCCCTTCATTTGTGCTCTATAACTAAGATCTAAATCTTCAACTAGAGTAGACGTATGCCATCCCCCAGAGTCATCAATACATTCCTTTCTCCAAATTCCTGCTGTACCATTAAAATTCATAAACAAGTGGGAATTACTTTTTGCTTTTTGTTCAACTAGAAAATGAAGATCAATTCCAAGAGCTTGTGCTTGTGTAAGAGCAGAATAGTTTTCGTTTAAATGACCCCATCTACATTGGACAAGTCCAATGTTTGGTTTAGCAAAATATGGAATTGCTTTTTTAAGATACCATGTTGGTGGTATAAAATCTGCATCAAAAATTGCAACATATTCTGTGTTAGTAGATTTCATTGCATGTTTTAAAGCACCTGCCTTATACCCAACGCGACTTCCCCTGCGAACATGAACAATATCATATCCATTTTTTTTGTGTTTATTTACAAGGGAATCTAATAATACAACTGTATCATCATCAGAATCATCTAAAACCATTATTCTCATTTTTTCTTTAGGATAATCCATAGCACAGACTGCATCTACTAGGCGTGCAGCAACATACTTTTCATTGTATATTGGAAGATGAATTGTTACTGATGGCTCATCAAATGTAGCCATATTGTATTTTTCTTTACGTCTGCCAGATAGAAATGCCAAATAATAGAAATTACAAGTATAAGTCGTAATTAGAATCGCAGAAATGATAAAAAGATTGAAAATGAAAAATGTAAAAGAATTGCCAGCCATCCCTAATATTGGCAAATGCTAATTTTGTATTTATATTTGTGAGGAATAAATGGTAAAAAAAGACTATAGATTCTATTTATTTTCAAAAATCTTAATGGCTTGGGGAGGACATACACCTTCACAAGCAAGACAGAAGATACAATCGGGTTCTCTGGCCATCAAAGGTTTCTTTTCAGAGGCCGGATTGCCTGGTGTATCAAACCACTCGTATACATTGACAGGGCAAGCATCAATACATCCACCATCAGCAATACAAATATCATAATCAACTGATACAAATTCTCCCCAGACTCCCATAATTCCATTATCTGCACCGACTCGTCCCCATGTCTTAATTGCATAATTTCCAGGGGTTTTATATGGAGCCGATTGTCCCATCTTTGATTTGTATTCTACATCAATTGGCCCCGGTTTGATTCCACCACCCTTCCATTGTTGACCAACTTTAGCAGTAGTTTCTGGTTGCTCTTCTTTTTTGATTGGAATTGGTTTAGCATCTGGTACAATTTTTGCAAGTGGTGTCATTTGTTCTAATTTTTTTAATGCATCATCTTCAGAAATTTTTTCAGATTTTACAAGACTCTCTACCATCTTGTCAGCAAGAATTGTATTTCGTAATATTGTATCAATTATCATTTTTGCAAAATAATCTGCCTTCTTTCGATAATCTTTCACCCATTGTGGGTCACCAAATTTTTCGATAGGAAATATTTGATAAATAATATCTACAACTTCACCAGTTACAATTTCAACTGTTATGCTTAATTCAACTTGCTCGTAACCCTTAGCATCTGGGTCTGGCATATTTTCTTCTTTCCAAGAGTAAGTAGCATAAATTCGATCAGCATAAGTATCCATGGCAAATGTATTTTTCATGCCATCATGAACCGACTGTATCTCCAGAGGTTCATCTAATTTTATTGGTAATCTATAGAGTCCTAGTTTGTATCCATGTAATGGATACACCCCTCTTTTTGCAGTGGGAGCCTCCATAGTGTAAACTCGATCCTTTAGTAAAAGAGACATTTGATTTGAATAATCTAAGATTGCTTAAAAATCTTATCTAGTCCAGGTCTTCTGGACAAGTAAGTTCTCTTAGATCAGTGTATTTTTTTTCCATTATCTCAGCGTGAGCAATGACTTGATTTAGAGTATGTTGGCTTTTTGGAAAATACCACCTAATTGGAACCCAATGACCAATTCCATCCATATCGTGTATCATTCCCTTCTCTGCCTGGACGTTTAGTTTTTCATCAATTGAGCGTTCACGAACTGTTAGTCCTCTTTTTGTTTTATCTTCTAAAATTAAATCAGTATTACTTTCTTTAATAAAATAGAAACTCCCTTTTTTGAGAATTGGTAATTCTTGACTCATTTATTTTTCAACGGGATTACCTATCATGTTACCCCATTCAGTCCAAGAACCATCATAATTTCTAACTTGAGGATATCCAAGTAAATATTTGAGTACAAACCAAGAATGAGATGATCTTTCACCAATTCTACAATAACAGATTACATCCTTATCTGGAGTAACTCCTTTGGGCTCGTAATTTTGTTTAAGTTCAAGAACAGATTTGAAAGTCCCATCTGCATCATTTACAGCTGTTGCCCATGGAATATTGTTTGCCCCTGGAATATGTCCACCTCTTTGTGCGTGTTCCATAGGATACTCGGGTGGTGCAGTTATTTCACCAGTAAATTCTTTTGGAGATCTTACATCAACCATAACCGTATCATTTCTTTCCAGTGCCCGTTTAACATCAAAAAGATATGCACGTAGTCCTTCATCAGGTGGAACAGCTACATACTGTGTTTTTGGGATATTAGGTTCTTCAGTTGTGTACTCTCTGTTTTCTAATTCCCATTTTTTTCTTCCACCATTCATTATTTTGATATTTTTATGTCCATAATATTTGAAGACCCAAAAAACAAAGGCGGCAAACCAGTTGTTAAAGTCACCATAAAGAATAACTTCAGCATCAGGTGTTATTCCGTTTCTTCCCATTAATTCTTCGAATTGTTGTTTGTTAATGATATCTCTAGTAACAGGATCATTAATGTCGCGTTTCCACCAGATTAAACTTGAGCCTTTAATGTGGCCTTTTCTATATCCATTCTCAGGATCATAATCCACCTCAACTAGTTTTCGATTATTATCTGGGGGGTTTTTAGATACCCATTCTGTATCAACTAAAACTTCTGGGTGTGCGTAGCTCATTATTTTCATTAGTAAAAAGTCATAATTCATACTTAATTGTTTGTGCTTATTCCAGGCTACAAAAACTAGATTTTTAAATGAAGTAGGATAGAGAGTTCTGTTTGAAATTAAACAGAGTTGCAGTGGTAAGTAAGTTTGGTTCTAAAGAGGCAGAGGAAGCTGGCAAGAAAATTGCCAAAAAATTAATCACAAAAAAAATCCAAGTCTTTACAATTGCTCCTATATCTATTACAGGTGCAACACAAGTTGAAACTGCTAAAGAATTAAAAAATAAAAAATTAGATTTAGTGATAACTTTAGGAGGAGACGGGACAACTTTACGAACCTTTAGATACATTCATGATGAGACTCCTCTGCTTGGAATAAACGTTGGTGGAAATAGAGGAATTTTATCAGAAATTACCATTAATGAAATAGACAAGGCAATCCAACAAATAACGGATGGAAAAATCTTTTTAGATAAACGAACTAGAGTTGTTGCGTCATGTGGGGGAGAAGATTTTCCACCAGCATTAAATGAAATTTACATTAATAGAAAAAATCTAACAAAGACTGCAGAAGTAGAAATTAAATTTCAAAATGATACAGTTAAACAGAAAATGGACGGAGTTATCATTTCCACACCTAGTGGTTCAACAGGTCATTCTTTTTCATTAGGTGGGCCAATCTTACATGAAAGTCTTGATGTACTAATTATTACTCCAGTTGCACCAGTTTATCGTTTAGCATCTATTGTTGTCCCTGACGAAAAAATTGATGTTATCTGTTCTCAAGATTGCAATATTGTAATGGATGCACAAGTTGTAAAGTCTGCAGGATTTGGCGAATGCATCACTATTAGAAGATATAAAAAACCCGCTGTTTTTATTAGGCTAAAAAAACAGGGCCTAAGACAGATGAGTAAACTTGGTTTTTAGAGTATTAGACGCAAGTGCATTTTATGCTGGCATTCCATTTGGATCAGAAATAGAGTGTTACACCACGCCATTGATTTATGATGAAATTAAACATATTAAAAAAAATCATGATGCTTTAGGTATTTTATTAGAAACAAAAAGGCTGCAGATAATTGAACCAGAAAAAAAATACATAGATCTTGTAACAAAAATGGCAAAAGTTACAGGAGATTTTCAAAAATTATCTAAAGAAGATTTATCATCAATAGCACTTTGTCTTCAGCTTAATGGAGAGCTAATAACAGATGATTTTGCAATTTCAAATGTGTCAAAAAATCTTGGATTAACGGTTCAACCTTTGATGACTGCAGGAATAAAAAATGTTGGAAATTGGGTACATTATTGCCCTGGTTGTCATAAAAATTTTGAGCGTTCTTCTGAATGCCCCATTTGTGGTAGTCAACTACGAAAAAAATTACTTAAAGACAAATCCTCGATTCCTATTAGCAAAATAAAATAATAATTAATCGTGAAGTGTTTTTTGATTTGATTTTTCCAAGTGTTTACTTTGACTTTCAAGAACATTTTTTATTTTTTTTGCTTTAACCCCACCTAGCCCTTCAATTTTTGCAAGTTCTGTATAAGAAGCAGCAAAAACTTTCAAGGGTGATCCAAATTTAGCAAGCATTCGCAAGGCTGTCTTATCTCCAACTCCTGGAAGGCTGCACAAGGATAATAGTTGCTGCCTTTGTAGATCATTAGATTTTCTTATTTTTTTAAGAAAAGGGCCTTTTGTAGATTCTTTTCGGGAAGACAAAGATACCAAAAGTTTAGCTGTATGTGAGGCATCAGGTGTTGGAATAATTGGAATTTTAAAATCAATTGCAATTGATGCAAGTGCCCCATAGAATACTAGGGGATTTTCTGAAATATTTTCAATTTCATCGACATTTCCTTCCATCAAAATTATTGGATTTTGAAAATGTTCTTTTAGTCTAGAGCATTGATCAAATAATCTACCATCAAAAATAGATGATACTAAATCATGTATGGTTTTTCTTTCAACAACTGTTTCTGGGGCTACAATATAGTCCCCCAAAGGTAACATCTTCATCTCAATGTTTACACCTACAGCTCTGAGGAGTTCAGGAATTCCACTTTTTTTCTCTCTTTCATCTATTATAATGCGCAACTTTGCTAATGTCATAAAACCATTCAAATGATTTTGTTAATATCTTATTTGGATGAATCTGTTTTGGTTGTTTGTTGTGAGTTAGTAGAACCTGAAGTATTTGCTCTCATCATTTCATTTATCTTTGTTTCTTGTTCTTTAAGACTTTCTTTAACCCTTTCTTCTTGTTTTGAAAGAACAGTAACCCTGGTTTTTGAAAGCTCTTTTCTTTCTTCAAGATCTGCTATCAAGTCTGTTTTATTAGATTTAATTAGAATAGAACCGGCATGTTTGTAAACTGTATCACTGTCTGCAGCTTTTTTTAGCTCCTCTAATGCTTTTTCTGTTTCCATATTTTCAATTTCTAACTGTTGTTTTTGATACATTATAGACTGAAGATTTTGTTGTGATTGCTGCATTTTTGATAATTGTTCTTGTAACCAAGGGGGAATTTGTTGACCAGAAGACATAGAATTAATTCATCCAATGTTTTCTTATAATCTTACCGATTCAATAGAGTCATAGCTTGCCTGCAGTAATCTAAGGGTTGAATTAAGATTTGCTCTTAAGTGTGGGATTTGATTTGATTCGATATCAATAATTAATTTTTTATCAAATGAAATTTTTGTCTCAGTTGGATTTTCTGGATAAAATTTGTTATCAGTATTAATTGAATGAAATAGGGCTAGAGTTTTTTCTTTTGCGTCTATCTCAATTTTTGCATTAAAGCTTAACGTCATATGCAGTTCCGGCTATTTTAAAACCACATTTTTTACATCGCCAGATTCCCACCACTTGTCTTCCAAATTTAGTAGAACCGCAATCAGGACATCTTCTTGTTTCTTTTAAAATATTATGAACCTGAGTGAATTGCTTCCTAGGTTTAATGCCATATCTTGCACCAAGCCCCTTTAGTGATGTTCTTTTCTTTGCCAATTTTTCTAATTTCCATTCCCTGATTTTTCAATCATTTGTCTTATTTTTTCTCCTACGGATATTGAAAGTTCTGAGCATTTTATAATTTGTTCAGGCGTAAATCCATCATCTCCTCCTTTTTGCAAAGCACAGATACTACCATTTGAATTAGTAGTAACAGTAATTCGAGAATCCATGCATGCCCATTCGTCAGCATTTGGATCAACAATGATATGTTCTCCAATCCTAGCCATAGTGACAGAAACAGGAATTGTTGTGATTGGTGGGTCAGATTTCTGTCCTTCAACTAAAGTTGGTTTTTCATCTACAATTTCCCATTTTGGAATTTTACATTTTAAAATAGCAGCAGTAGAAGCGTATGAACAAGCATCAAACAAGTTACCATCATGATCCGTTACGCTATTATCTGCAAAAACTCCTATTACCGATTTGTCTTTTTCCAAAACAAGTTTGGATAGATCAATCATTCCACTTTCTCTGATACCTCTATCTACAACCCGTGCAAGTTCAATTACATCCTCACCTGGTGGTCCTGGTTCAGCAGTTGGATGTGCTAAAGGTAAAATCTCTGCAGTGCAAATAAAAATTCCTTTATCACCCATGTCTGGAAAAGGTCTATCAGGTTGTATCTTTATGCCAGTAACTACTTCAGTATCTCCTAAACGTACGCGTGCAGAACCATCAGCTTTTGGAATCACTCCGGTCTCAATAGAAAGCGAACGGGGTTCATCAAATGCTCTACCATCAAATCTTTGGCCTTTCTCAAGCAAATCAATAATTTTATTGCGTTTGAGTTGATCAAGAACAAAAGTAGAAGTCATTATTGCTGTTCACCATTTACAAAGAATTTATTTTTTAAAGCCTGTTTTTGAATTTCATAAACTTGTTTACATCCATCGATTCCTACTTCAAGACATTTTTTGAATTCGTCAGGAGTTAAAACTCCATCTAATTGTAGCAACGTTACTTTGCCAAGATTTGGCATGTACCCAATAGGCATATCTGCTTGCCCTGCTTGATCTTCTTCATTATTTACATCCAAAATGATTGTATCTGCAACTTTTCCAGCAGCACAGGCAGAGACTAAATCTTTCATAGGAATTCCTGCATCTGCAAGGGCTACAGAAGCTGCATCCAGTGCTGCACATCTTGTTCCACCATCTGCTTGAAGAACTTCAACATAAACATCAACTGCGGTACGTGGGAATTTTTCAAGCATTACAGCAGGTCGAAGCGCTTCTTTGATGACTTTACCAATTTCAATTTCTCTTCTAGATGGAGCTGGATTTTTTCTTTCAGTAACAGAAAATGGGGACATGTGATATCTACATCTGATTATTCCAGTATCTGTATCTGACATGTGTTTTGGGTGCACATCTCTTGGCCCAAAAACCCCAGCTAAAATTTTATTATCTCCAAATTCGATGTATGCAGAACCGTTAGCATTTTTTAGAACTCCGGCCTTTATTGTAATTTTTCTAGTTTCGTCTACCTTTCGTCCATCGCAACGAATCCCGTTTTGATCCAGTAAAACTAGATTTGAATCTCTTCCACCCATAATTAAACACTTTTTGATTCTAACATTGCCTTTATTTTATCTGTTAAATTTGCCATATGTGCTTGCTCATCTATCATTTGAATTGCTTTTTTTGCCTTTAATAATTCATCTGGATTTTCAGAAGAAACAACCACCCAACCATTTTGTCCAATAGTAATAGTTGCATTAGTTGCCATCTCAATTGCCTGTATCATAGTTCCCTGCTTTCCAATCAGTCTTGGGACTTTGCTTGGAGAAATGCTCACAAGTTCTCCAGAATCAATTTTTCCGAGTTCCCTATCTGCTATTGTAATTAGTGGATCTCTAGATCTATCAAAGTTTACAATTCTAGCTGCAATTAAATCTCCTTTTTTTAGTTTTGATGTCAGTTCATCAGTGTCAGGTTGAAAATTTCTTCCAAAAACATCAGATGCTGGAAGCATTCCTACATAAAATGAATTGATATCTGCTTCCCAGGAAAGAGAGCTGTGAGAAATAATTTTTCCAATTACCAAATCTTCGCTTTTTGGAGTGTATCTTCCGGTTAATGGTATAACTTTTACACTATCATCATATATTTCTGAAATTCCAATTTTTGTAGCAATAATTTTGTTACCTTCAAGAATTACATTTTGCTCTGGTCTGTACGGTCCAGTTGTTATTACTTCGCCAGGAATAACGAATCTTCGTTTATTATCACCCATTATTTTGCTACCTCGATAGAAGCTGTACCTTTTGTTATAGAACCTAATCTATCAATCACATTTGGCCTTGCGGCAGCTGGTATTTCTAGTATTGCTTTTAAAGAACCATTTGATTGCCATTCTTCTTTTTGCAAAGATCCTGCTGACTTTAAAACGGAATAAGATTGCGATGCGAATTGTGCAGGAATAATTATTTCTAAAATTAAATTTTCAGATTTTAGAGGTATTATTGAACGAAGTTTTTCTACAACTTCATTAACTTGTTCTCCAACACTTTTTTGAGGATCAAGAGAAATTCTCGCATCGTCCATTGCTTGTTCAATTCGAAGTGGTGGGTGCGGTAGATGTGATTTGGGATCAACAAAGGTTTTTACAATATAGTTAACAATTTGTTTCTTTTTTTCTAAAATCATCTTACGTCTTTGATCTGTAGTTAAATTCAGATCACCTTTTTGAATAATTCTTTCGGCAATAGCTGTCGGATCTTCAGTTTTGAAGGCCTTGAGCAATTTTTCTGAAGATGCCCTAGTTCCTTTACTAGAATCGGTGTAAATTTCATCAGAAACTAAAATTGATGAAATATCTTTTCTTTTACCAAGTTTATACTCTAAAGCAGGATCTGGTTTAACTAAAATTTCAAACTTTTCACCCTCAAATGAATATCTTACGACTGTGACTTTGTCTACCATAACTAATTTAGATACTATAAGACTTAGATATTTATCTCTACATAAAACTCGCTAGATTTTTATTTGGATTTCAGAGTTTTCCATTAAGTTTGCCTTCTTTAGAAGTAATTAGTGAAAATAAACAAAAAATGTCAGTAAAGCTAAAAGGAATACCCTTACAATATGCCAACGCATTACGAAGAATTTGTCTAAACGGAGTACCCGTTTTTGCAATTGACACTGTAGATATTATTGAAAATTCCTCAGTTTTGGCAGATGAAGGAATTTCACATAGACTTGGAATGATTCCTCTGAAAACGGATTCTGCAAGATTTGTTGAACATTCAAAATGTAAATGCAATAGTGAATCTGGCTGTTCAAATTGTAGAGTAATGTTAATGATTGACTCTGGAGATTCTGAATCAACTAGAACTATTACCTCAAACGAATTAACTTCTGAAGATGAATTTGTAAAACCGACGTCAGATAAAATTCCAATTGTTGTAATTGCCCCTGGTCAGCGTCTAAAAATTGAAGCATATGCAAGATTGGGTCGAGGAACTGAACATGCAAAATGGAATTCATCAAACATAGCTACATTGGTTAATTCTGATAGTGAGGATGAATATGTTCTAACCGTAGAAACAACTGGTGCTATCTCACCTCAACAGATTATACTTGGGGGTGTTGAAGAATTATCAAGAAGGCTAGAAGAATTTAAACAAATTTTGTCTGATTTGAAATCAGAATAAGCATACATATTATATTTGGGTTAAAAAAGTCAATATCAAATGGCTAATCAAGTAGTTATACAAATGGTAAAGGTATTCAAGCAAGCTTCTGCAAAAAATGATGCTCCAATTTGGTCAAAACTTGCTAAACTTGCTTTAAAACCATCTTCAGCTAGACGAGTAGTAAATTTAACTAAAATTAATGATGTCACAAAAGAAAATGATGTGATTGTCGTACCAGGAAAAGTATTGGGAACTGGAAATGTTTTGCACAAAGTAACATTAAGTTCATTTTCAATTTCAAATTCTGCTGCAAAAAAAATTATAGAATCAGGTGGAAAGATTATCAGTTTTTCTGAAATGATTGAAAAGTTTCCCACAGGAAAAGGAGTTAATATTATTGGCTAGCAAACAAGAAAAAGTAGTTGAAATAAGTAGACCTATTGTAATAGATGGTACTAATCTAATTGCCGGCAGATTGTGTTCAAATGTAGCTAAATTATTGTTAAAGGGAAATAATGTATCAATAGTAAATTGTGATAAGATAATGATGAGTGGTAAACGAAAGAGTATAATCGGAGAATACCAAGATTTTCTTGAAATTGCAAGTATCTTACATCCAAAACACGGACCATATCATCCCAGAAGACCTGATACAATAATTAGCAGAATGGTTAGAGGAATGTTACCAAGGAAAAAACCATCTGGAACATCTGCACTAAAGCGATTACGTGCCTACATTGGGGTTCCAAGAGAATTAAAATCATTTGAAAAGATTCAATTCGATAATGCTAAGATTAGAAAATCAAATGCATATTATACAAGTATGGCAGAACTTGGAAGAACCATTGGGTGGACAGAATGACTACAACAAAAACTGAAATTTACTATGCAACTAGAAAGACTGCAAGGGCACATGTCTACATTACCAAAGGTGTTGGTAAAGTTAGAATCAATAACATACCAGTTGAGATGATTCCTCAAGAAACTGCTCGGGAAGTTATTTTTGCTCCACTAGAAATTTCAGGAGATTTAAGAAATAAAGTAGACATCTCAGTGAGAGTAAAAGGTGGAGGCTTTATGGGACAAGCTAGTGCTGCAGCAACTGCCATTTCAAGAGCATTAACTGGTTGGACAAAATCAAAAAAAGAACCAAAAGAACATCCACTTACAAAAACAGTTAGGGATGATTTAAGAAAAAGAATTGGTGAATTTGACAAGTATCTCATTAGTGGAGATGCAAGAAGAAAAGAGCCAAAGAAATTCGGTGGACCCGGAGCAAGAAGAAGAAAACAAAAATCATATCGTTAGAGACGTGAAGGCAATAATTTTAGCTGGAGGTAAAGGAACAAGAGCAAAACCTTTTACAGATTTTTTCCCAAAAGCATTGATACCTGTAGAAGGAAAACCACTAGTTGATCATATTGTTAGTTATCTTTCGTCATTTAGATTCATAGACGAAATATTGATTGTTTCTGATTTTAAGGGCCTAGGAGGACAAATAAAACATTATTTTGAAAATAGAAAGATTAAGACAAAAATAAAATTTATCCAAGATTCTGGGAACGGGACTGCTGGAGATCTCCTTCACGCATCAAGTTCATTAAAAAATTCATCGGAATTTATTTTGTGGTTTGTAGATAATCTGTGTGCTATTGACATAAAAAAAATGATTGAAATCTTCAAACAAAAAAAAAGTTTAGCCTGTATTGCTACAAGAACTATAAGAAAAGAAGAGACAGGATTTGCAATAGTAGAGGATAATCTAATTACAGAATTTAAAGAAAAACCAACAATTAAAATGCAGATGGCAGAATGTTTAGGAATCTATATTCTTGGGTCAGATATTCTAAAAAAGATTCAAAGAAAAAAAAGTCAAAAAGATCTAAATTTATCTTATGATATTCTTCAAGACTTATCAAAACAAGGAAAAGTTAGTGCGTATGATATAGAAAAAAAACCATGGCTTGATGTAGAGTCCCCAACAATTATTGAAAGAAATAAAAAAGTAGTAAAGCAAATCATAAAAGAGATGAGATAGTAGATTTTCTTTCATATTCTAAAATTTTGTCGTTATGCTTTAACGTGAGGGCAATTTCATCTAAACCGTTGAGAAGATTTTTCTTTTTGTAAGGGTCAATATTAAAAGGAATTATTTCTGAATCTGTAATAATTTTTTGATTTTCTAAATCAACTTCAATTTCGGTTTGTATTTTTAAGAGCTTTTCAACAATTTTTGAATCCAATATTATTGCAAGCAGTCCGTTTTTAAAACAATTAGAGAAAAAGATGTCTGCAAAAGAAGGAGCAATTATTACAGCGAAACCATAATCTTGCAATGCCCAAACAGCATGTTCTCTGCTGGAACCACAGCCAAAATTATCTTTAGTTATTAGAATTTTTGAATTCTTGTATTTGGGATCATTTAAGATAAAGTTTGGATTTGGTGTTTGATCACTATTAAATCTCCAATCATAAAATAGAAATTTTCCAAAACCAGTTTTTTGAATTAATTTTAAAAATTGTTTTGGCACAATTTGGTCTGTATCAACATTTACTTTATCAAAAGGAGTAACAATGCTTTTTATTTTTTTAAATTTGTCCATTTAATTCAAATCCATTTCACGTACATCGACAAAATGTCCATAGATAGCAGCTGCTGCAGCCATAACAGGACTAACTAAATGGGTTCTACCCCCTACTCCTTGTCTTCCTTCAAAATTTCTATTTGAAGTACTTGCACATCTTTCACCGCGTCCAAGAATATCTGGATTCATTCCCAAGCACATACTGCATCCAGAGTCACGCCATTCAAAGTTAGCATCGATGAAAATTTTAGCAATTCCAAGTTCTTCAGCCTGTTTTTTTACCATTTGAGAACCTGGAACAACCATAGCTCGAACTTTGGACGAAACTTTTTTCCCTTTTACAATTTTTGAGGCCTCTATAAGATCTTCTAAGCGTGCATTTGTACATGAACCTATGAAAACTCTATCTACTGAAATATCGGCAATTGAAGTTCCTGGTTTTAAATCCATATACTGTAAGGCTTTTTCAACTCCTTTTTGTTGACTCAAATCCTCAGAAAACTCTTCAGGGTGTGGAATTTTTTCAGTAATATCAGATACCATAGAAGGGTTTGTACCCCAGCTTACCTGAGGAGCTAAATTTGTTGCATCAAGTGTAAAACTCTTTTCAAATTTTGCATTTGTGTCTGTTTTTAAATTTTCTCGCCATTCATCTACTAATTCATCATAGTTTTTAGGAGTGTATTTTTTACCTCGTAAATATTCAAAGGTTTTTTCGTCTGGAGATATTAAACCAGCACGTGCACCAGCCTCAATTGACATATTACATATTGTCATTCTTTGTTCCATACTAAGTTCAGATATTGTATCTCCACGATATTCAATAACGGTACCAGCACCACCATCAGTTCCAATTTGTTTTATTATTGAAAGAATGATGTCTTTTGCAGTTACTGCAAAGGGATTTTTTCTTTTTCCATCTACTTTAATTTCAAATGGTTTTAGTTTTTCCATCCAAATTGTTTGAGTCGCTAAAACATGTTCAACTTCACTTGTACCTATACCAAATGCTAAAGCTCCAAAGGCTCCCTGTGTAGATGTATGACTATCACCACAAACAATCGTGCTTCCAGGAAGTGTAATTCCAAGTTGTGGTCCTATTACATGGACTATACCTTGATTGGGATTATTAATTCCAAATAATTGAATTCCAAAATCTCGACAGTTTTTTTCCAAAGTTTGAATTTGAATTGAAGATATTTGATCTACGATTGGAAGGGATCTGTCGCTAGTTGGTACATTATGGTCTTCTGTAGCAATGGTAAGATCAGGGCGTCGTACCTTTCTGTTATTCAATCTTAAACCTTCAAAAGCTTGAGGTGAAGTAACCTCATGAATCATGTGCCTGTCAATGTAGAGTAATGAAGGACCATTTTTTTCTTCCATCACCAAGTGGGAATCCCAGATCTTTTCAAATAGTGTTTTAGACATTAGTTAGATTCCCCAAATTACGGATTGAATTTGAATAATCCACCAGCTGCTATAATTTTTCCAATTATTTCTGAGAAGGGTTTCATTTTGTATTTTTTATCTTTGGTAAGATTATTGATTTCATTAGTTGTGATATCTATTTCAATTTCATCTCCATTGGCAATATCTTTGTAGGCATCTTCGCCTATTTCAATAGGTAAAAGAAAGGCCCCATCAACTGCATTTCTATAAAAGATCCTTGCAAACGAAAGTGCCAACACTGCCTTAATTCCAGAGTGAGTTAATGCAATTGGTGCATGTTCTCTAGAAGAACCGCATCCAAAGTTTCTTCCGGCAACTATGAAATCTCCTTCTTTTACTTTGGAATGAAAATCAGGATCAAGGCCTTCCATTGCATGTTTTGCAAGTTCAGCGTAATCATGAATTTTAAGATATGTACCGGGAAGAATTACATCAGTATCTATGTTATCAAGTTCGTATTTTATTACATTACCTTTCAATTCAAGTCCCTCGGATCTGTTATTTTACCAGTAACAGCAGATGCTGCAGCTACTAATGGGGAAGCAAGGTACGTTTGAGATTCAACATGACCCATTCTTCCCGGAAAATTTCTATTAGTTGTACTAATGCAAATTTCATCTTTTGCAAGAACGCCCATATGGGCGCCACAGCATGCCCCACAAGTTGGAGGACCAACCATGGCCCCTGCATCAAGAAATATTTTAACGAGTCCATTTTCTAATGCTTTTTTGTAAATTGAAATAGCTGCAGGCAATATCTCTGTTCGAATTTTAACTTTCCTACCTTTGAGAATTTTTGCTACAGCTTGCAAGTCTTCAAACTTTGCGCCGGTACAAGAACCAATGTAAGCTTTGTCTAATTCAATTGATGATGTTTCTCGTACAACCGAAATGTTTTGTGGCGAGAAAGGTTTTGCAACGGTTGGTTCTAATTCTGAACCTTCATATTCAAAAATTTTTGCAAACTGTGCCTCAGAATCTCCTTCTATGGCTGAATAATTTGTAGCGCCTCTAGCTTTAAGATAGTCCCTGAGTTTCTGGTCTGGCTCAATAATTCCATTTTTAGCACCTGCTTCTGTAGTCATATTTGTTAGGGTAAGTCGTTCATCTACAGACATTTCATAAACTCCATTTCCTCCAAACTGCATTGCCTTGTATGCTGCTCCATCAGTTCCAATATCGCCAATTATTTGCAAAATGAAATCTTTTGCCATTACATGCTCTGGAAGTTTTCCATTTAGCTTAAAATACAAAGTTTCAGGAACCTTGAACCAAATTTTTCCATGAAGTAAGACATATGCCATATCAGTATGTCCTAGACCACAAGCAAAGGCCCCTAAGGCACCAGTAGTATTTGTATGAGAATCACCTGCAACGTATACTTCTCCTGGAAGCACCAAAGCCTCTTCGTGAGACAAGGTATGGCAAATACCATATTGACCCATGCCATACTTGAAATGTTTTTCAATTCCGTATTTTTTTGTAAAGTTTGATAGTTTAACGATATTTTCAGCAGAAACTTTTTCTGCAGAAGGTACAAAATGGTCTTCTGCCACCCAAACCTTAGAAGAGTCCCATAATTTTTCAACCTTAATTCCTTGTTTTTGTAATTTATCAAATACTGTAATTACTCCAGGTCCAGAAACATCATGCAACATGGCTTTATCCACATTTACAAAAACAACTTGATCTGGCTCTACGCTTTTATTATTAGAAGCACGTGCGAGGATCTTTTCGGTGATATTCATAGTCGAAAAGGCTTTTTCTTTAGATTAAAAGCTTTTCAGAAGGATAAAATGAAAGAAATCCAAATCACGAGTATGTCATTGACAGTATTACCAATAAGTGTAGAAAAAAAAGAAAACAAATTTGACCTATTTGAAACAACTTCAAAATCAATAGTGGATAACGGCTATACAATTCAGGATGGAGATGTTATTGTAATTTCTAGTAAATTTGTTTCAAATGCTCAAGGTAGATTATTAGAATTAAATTCAGTTAAGGCATCAAATCAAAGTAATTTAATATCTAAAAAATTTCGAATCAAACCACAGTTAGCCGAAGTTATTATCCGTGAATCTGATAAAATTTTTGGTGGTATTTCTGGCTTTGTCATATCTTCATCTGATGATATTTTAGCTCCTAATGCTGGAATTGATAAATCAAATGCAAAGAAAGGAAAAATTATTCTTTATCCTTTTGATCCTTATTTGGTAGCAGAACAACTAAGGCGAAAGTTTTTTTTAAAATATTTGATTCATGTTGGCATCATTATTGTCGATAGTAGATTAATGCCATCTAGAGTCGGAACAATAGGTATTGCAATTTCTTGTTCCGGAATAGAACCTGTAGTAGATATGAGATCACAAAAAGATTTGGAAGGAAATCCCCTCAAGGTAACTTTTCAGGCAGTTGTCGATAATTTAGCATCTATTGCTAATCATAAAATGGGTGAGGGTTCAGAATCACAACCTATTGCAATCGTGAGAGATTCTGGCGCAGTACTTACTGATAGAAAAATTAAACCAAATGAGGTAGCAGTATCACATGACCAATGTGTCTATGTTCGTGGTTTGAAAAATGCTTGATTTAAACGGAATTACTTTTAAAAAAATAGTTTAATACATATTTGTAAAAATTTCCTCAGCAGTCCTTTAAATAGAGGATATTTCGGGCATAGATTATGGAATATTTGACAACATATCCTAAGACAATATCTTTTTTTGATGGAATTCGAGAAAAGATAAGTGTAGATGGTAAGTCTGGAGTTGAGCAACTTACCGTAGTAGTAAAGAAAAATGTAGATGAGCTTCTAAAAATATTTTCAAAAGAAGGATTTACGGGAGTCAAATTTGAACATAAACAACCATTTCAGATTGGACATGGTCTCTCTCTAAAACTCAAAAAACCTTGGGAGATGCATGTAAGATTAGTTGAAATGAAAAAAGGATTGATCGCCATACATGCCGAAGTTGAAGTTTCAAGAGATTATTTACAACATCTATTTTGCCAAAGAACTCCTGTAATTTATGAAATAGAATCATTAATGAAAAAGTATCAAATTGACTATAAAATTTGGAATAATAGAATAAGAAAATATGTTCAAACTATATTTGATAATTATAAAATAAAGCTAAACACCCCCAACATTCCAGTATTAGCCTGGAAACCATTGGTATTTGTAATAGCTACAGTTGGATCATTTTATTTGTGGAAATATATCCAAACAATATAGATTTTCTCCAGTAGAATTTTTTGGAGTAGGATTTGGAGAGGAAATGATTTTTTGATGAAATAAAAAAATACTTTGGCTTATATAGCGATGGCGGTATAGTATTGTATGCCTCAATTACAAATCAGCAATGAAACAATGAATAGAATGAAGGACATAACAGGAATAAACCATGCACGAGACGGCGATTATATCGTTAATGAAGTGATCGACATTTTAGAAAAAAAATTGAGAGAGCAAAATTAAAAAAATTCCTAATAGTCTAGAACCTTTAATTATAAATTTAAAAATCTCTTAAGTATAATTTGGATTCATTAATAATTCCTCTCAAGTATTATGGAATTTCTCCTTGGGAGATTGAAGTAATCTATGGATTATTCAAAGATAGATTTCAAGTAAAACAAGAAGAAGTTGAACAAATAGAATCAGAATTTGTAAGTATGTTAGATGTACCAATTCCACTTGCATTTAATGAAGAATTTTTCAAATGGTTTGATTATAGGAGATGGGAAAAAGTAAAAGCAATTTTCAAAGAAATGAAAAGAAGGAGAGGCAGTGGAAATGCTTTAAAAATTAATGTTATTTTTAGTGGAAGTCCAAAAATCCGATTTGTGTTGGATGCGGAAGATAGCCAGTGGTTCAATAATTCAGTAGAAAAAATTGATTTTTTGTTAGAATTACTCCCATACCACCTTGATCCTGAAAAATTACCAAATGATGTTACAGAAATTATTTATCATTATGCTCCAGAATCTGCAAGATGGAGACTAAATTCGGCGTTAGTAAAAGAAAAAAAATTTATTTTCACTAATAATGAATGGAAAATAGTTACTTGAGATCTTTTTCCAAGGGTTCAAGCATTGCATGAAATTCTTTGTATTTATTTTCTAAGAATTTCAGGGATTCAAGTAGTTTTTTAGATTTTCCATATTTGTAACGAATCATTTCTCGATGATGCCAAAAGTTTTTGTCTCCTTCAATTGCAATAGTTGTAAAATAATCTGGACCCTTAATCTTGTCTGGAACTTTTACACTGTATGGAAATAAAAGATCAACAATAAACCATTCATCTCCATCAGGGTAATCAGAACCTGTATCTACATCAAAAAAAATATGCAGTAGATTTGATTGCATAAGACCATCTTCTGATATTGTAGGATGTTTTACATTAGATTTTTTAAAATCAAGGTTTAGGAGTTCGGGTTCAAAGTATCCCTTGATTATTGATTTCCTAAATATTTTATTTACATCTGTAATATTCAATGATAAAGTTATCTCTCCCCAAACTTGCTAATAATTCATTAGGTTTAGTCCTGAAGGATTTTTAGACCTGTAATGAATCTAAGATTTCAGAAACATCAGTTACGGGTTTCCCTTTTGAGGAAATTTTTTGTTGGGCGGGGGGATTTTCAAGATAATTAGGGATTTTATCCATCAATCGTCCTGCATATGGCGTTATAATTTCATTTTTATAAAATATCCCAGTAGGAATTTTGTTTCCCCATTCTAGGGATTTTATCAAGGCCTGAGATAGTTTTTCATTTATTTCTGCCTCTTCATTATAGTGCACAACAGGATCATATCCAGTGTTTTCTAATTTGTAAATCCTAGAATGTGTTTCCATTGCAGCTTCATCAGAAATATCAGTTCCAGAATACCAATCTCTTGTGTTAATGTCATTATATGTAGGACAAGGTTGTAAAACATCTAAAAATGAAAGTCCTTTGTGTTTGATGGCAGCAATAATTAGATCTTTTAAGTGTCTTACATCGTAGGAATAGCCACGCGCTACAAATGTATACCCGCTAGCAACTGCCAAACCAATTGGATTTACATTGTAATTTGTATTAGGAGTAGGCAATGATTTTGTTTTTTCTCCAAGCCTGAGAGTTGGAGAAGCTTGACCTTTTGTTAAACCATAAACTCCGTTATTAAAAATAATGTATGTCATATTGACATTTCTACGTCCTGCAGCTACAAAATGTCCCACTCCAATTCCCAATCCATCTCCATCACCACCAGCAGCTACGATTGTCATTTCGGGATTAGATATGGCTGCTCCTTGGGCAAAAGTCAAAACTCGTCCATGTAATGTATGGACTCCAAATGTGTTGATGAAATGTGATGTTTTACCAGAACATCCAATTCCAGAAAAAATCGCTGCTTTATGTCTTGGAATATTCATTTCTGCTAAGGCCATTTGAATTGCATTTACAATTCCAAAATCTCCACAACCAGGACACCAGTCATTATGAACGTCGGTTTTATAGTCTGAAAGTTTAAGCGCCATGAGTTAGAATCTCCCTTTTCTGAGCCTTGTTATCAATGATCTTTTTTAAAGAGTCGTAAATTTCCGTACTAGTCATTGTTCTTCCAGTATATTTTAAGATAAAATAATCAACATCTTTACCCAGATTTTGTTTAAACAAAGTTCCAAGCTGTCCTGTGTGATTTGCCTCAATGTCAATGATTGTTTTTACATCTTTTAGAAGAGTTTCTACATATTCTGTGGGAAATGGAAATAATAGTTTTATTTGAATAAAGCCGACATGTATGTTTTCTTGTTTTAATTTATTTATTGCATCAATAATTGGCCCTTTTGCAGAGCCCCAACTAATTATACAGTATTCAGCCATTCCAAATGATATTACTTGGTCCTCCTTAGGAATTTGTTCCAGAATTATCTTATATCTTGAAAGGCGTTTATCCATCATTTGAATTCTCACAAAAGGATCTTCAGAAATATGTCCATATTCATCACTTTCATCACCAGTATTCCAGAAGACACCATCTTCTAGTCCAAGTTTAGATCTTGGGGATATCCCATCTTGGGAACTTTCAAACCGCTTGTAGGGTTTTTGTGTAATTTTTTCTAATAACTTTCCTCTATCAATAGTAACTAGTGTAGGGTCAAACCTTTTACAGGTAATAACGGAGCTTGCAATGAATTTGTCTAACATATGGATTACAGGGACTTGAAAAATATCTGCAAAATTGAAACATTTACCAGTATCATAAAAGCTCTCTTCAATATCACCAGAAGCATAAACGATACGGGGAAATTCACCATGACCTGCATTAATTGCAAATAATAAATCATCTTGGCCATGTCTTGTAGGAAGACCTGTTGATGGTCCACTTCGTTGATAGAGAGTAATTACTGAAGGTACTTCATTTATTCCTGCCCAACCTAATGCTTCAGCCATAAGTGAAAATCCAGGCCCAGATGTACAAGTTGAAGAACGAGTACCAGTAAGTGCACCTCCAATCATCATACCTATAGCTGAAATCTCATCTTCAGTTTGTACAACTACGGTGGAACCTGGCCTATCTTCATTTACATTTAGAATTTCATTTGATTCCAGGTAAACGCTTTCGTCTGAAGCAGGGGTAATTGGGTAGTATGGTTGAAATCTACATCCACAAACCATTTTTCCAATTGCAGTTCCCTGATGACCTTGTACAAGTATAGTGTTTGGTTCTTTAGTTACTGGATTTGGTGCAAAATTTATTTTATCAAATTTAGCTGCAGCATAATTATACGCATAGTTGGCTACTTTTTTGTTTATTTCAGCAACCTTTGGTTTTCTAGAAAAAATAAAATCAATTGAATCAAAGAGTGGCTTGGAATCAAGTCCTAGAACTCCAAGAGAAAGGGAAACTCCTATTACGTTAAACATTCTTACCATTCCTTTTAGTTTTGGATTATTGGTTTCTTCTGCAAGTTTGGATAGAATATTCCTAAATGATACCGGAAGTAGAGTCACTCCTCGGTCTTTTGCACTTTCCAAAATTCCCTTTATAGAAAAGTCCTTATTTTTTGATTTTAGGTAATTTTCCAAGCGTGTTTTGAAATAAATGTCCAGAGTATGCACTTCATCGGCTTTAATTGACTCTAAATCTGAATCATAAATAATTGCGCCTCCTTTTACTACCTCATCTGCATGTCTGAATATCATTTCTGCATCAAATGCCACCATTAGATTAATCTCATTTACATTGGAATGAATTTTTTTATCAGATATCCTTACTGCGAAATAACTATGCTCTCCTTTGATATTAGAATAAAATTCTCTTTTACCAAAAACTTGATACCCTATTCCAGCACAAACTTTTGAGAAAATATTTGCACCCGATTCAACACCACTACCTTGAGGCCCACCAATTAACCATGATAGATCAGTAGACATGTCTAGATCGTCCTATCAGTGGTTATTAATAACGTGATTACCAAATTAAGCTAACCACCGGTAGCAGCGTCAAATAATGCACATTCACATTTATCACGCTCTCCACAATATGGACATACACAAACACATTTCTCTATAGAGTTACCACATTCAATACAAATAGCAAATTCCTCATTATTTTTTGTTCCTGAACCCATAGCTTTCCTTAAACAAGATCTTATAAATGGTTTAAGGTCTGTCGTTAATTTGCTTGAGCAGAGAAAAATCTAGAAAATTGAATATTTTGTTAACTCGGACACTACAAGATTTTGCAATTAAAGAATTACAAAAACATTACAAAACCGAGATCTATAAGGGCCCTTTTCCCATGCCCAAGAAAAAATTACTACTAAGAATTAAAGATAAAGATGGATTGATTTGTTTTCCTTATGATAATATTGATAGAGATGTGATTATGGCTGGAAAAAAGCTAAAAGCTATTAGTGCTTTTAGTGTTGGATATGATCAAATTGATTTAAATTTTGCAAAAAAAAGAAAAATTAAGATTGGCTACACCCCAAATGTTCTAACAAATACAACTGCTGATCTTACCATTACATTGATTCTTGATTTACTTCGAAGAGTCACTGAAGGAGATCGTCTAATACGAAATGGAAAATGGACGGAGGTATTTGGCGCAGATACCTATGTTGGAGAAGAAATTCATGGAAAAGTACTTGGAATTTTAGGATTGGGAAGAATTGGAAAGGCAGTAGCAAAAAAGGCTCAAACATTTGGAATTGACGTTCTTTATCACAGCAGAAATCGGCTTTCTTTAAAGCAAGAAAAGGCTCTCAAAGTGAAATTTGCATCGATAAATGAGCTTTTTTCAAAATGTGATATAATTTCTATTCATATTCCATATTCCAAAGAAACCCATGAGCTAGTAAATAAGAATCTGATAAAAAGAATGAAAAAAAATTCAGTTATCATCAATACCGCTAGAGGCAAGATAATTAACGAGCGGAATTTAATTTTTGCACTAAAAAGAAAATTAATTGGAGGTGCAGCTCTCGATGTTTTTTATTATGAGCCAATTGGAAAAAATCATCCGTTTAGCAAAATGCAAAATGTTGTTTTATCTCCGCATTTAGGAAGCTCATCAATAGAAACAAGGAAAAAGATGGCAGAGCTTACAGTTGAAAATTTAATACGTGGATTATCTGGCAAAAAACCAATTTATTCAGTGTGATATTAATTAGAAAATTTTAGAACATCTCTAGAACCATATTTGTTATACAAATCTTCATAGAGTTTTTTCCTAGTTAAATTAAGATTCATTTCTTTATCATACATTTTTGCAAATACAGTTGAAAATTGTTTTTCTCCATTTTTATCAAAAAATCTAATACTAAAACTAAGCCGGTCTGGTTTTTGTTCTTTGATAAACCGAGCTTCAGAAATAATGTTTGAATCAATATGCATATGACCTGGTCCATCATTTTCTCCAATGGTAATCCATTTATCTTTCTGGCGAATACTAAGGGAATTACTTTTCATTTCGATTATGGCACCCTCAGTTCTTACAATTATTAAAATATCATCTATTTTGATAATATCTGAAAGAATTTCTTTGAGCATATGATAATATTCTAAATTATGTAAATAAACTAATATCAGATTATTTTTTTGATTTTTTCTTTTTGCTTTTTGATTTTGATCTTTTAAGTTCTTTTTCTAATCTTCTTACATATAGTTCCAATGATGCACCCCAAAGTAAAATTGAGCTAAATGCATTACGACTTGCAATCAAGTTGTATGCAATTTTATCTGCCCCTGAAGGAGCATCTTTTCCTAAAAGTTCAGTAGATTCTTCAGTTTTTTTTCTAAATTCTTTAATTGCTTCTTTAAATTCATTTAATGAAATTTTTTCAGAAGTTTTTTTCCAGGTTTCAAACATTTGTGAATTCTCATCAATTCTTTTTGCTAGCTCCTCCTCTGGTTTCATGCCCAAAAATCATCATTTTATTAGATATTTACAAGTTTCTTGAAAGGATGAAATTTAAGGGAAAATTAGCCTCAAAAGTTATGTAATTATAATTGAATCAAATCGTCCTTATCTGCTCTAATACAATCCGTGCCAACAGGCTTGAGTTCTGAGAATTTGATTTTCCCTTGAGGAATTTTACCTGTTTTTTGAAGAATTACCAGTTTTTCAGATATTCTACCCTTATGATTCTTACAGGTTACTCCAACCATGTATTCGTCATTTTTTTCAATAACAGAAATCACAAATTCTGGTGGGTTAACACAATCCCTTCCCTTTTCTTTAACAGAACAACGATCTGGAAACATTAAAGGAAATTTGTTTAATTAAGATATTAAGCTTGGTTTAAAACATCGTCAAAATTCCAGATTGAAGGTTTTATTTTTTTTGTAAAATCTAATAATCCTTCATCTTGCATTTTTTTTACTACAAATGCAGAATAAGCTGGAGCCCCTGTTGCTCCAGGAGAATTATAATTAATAATATGAAAAGATAAGTTATTTTTTAGCTCCAATACGTCTGGTAAAAATTTTCCTCCTGGAGTAATTAGTGGAGTTCTTATTCCTGCTGTTCCACGTGTGGAGAAATATTCAGGACGAATCTTTGGAATAAATTTTTGAACTCTATTTATCATTGATGTTTTTGAAACAGAACTTAACCATTCTTTTGAAACTAGTGACAAAAATTCTGGGTCTGACAATAATTTAATTGCATTGCCAGTTACAATGTCCTTGAGTTTTGACAAGGATGTAGATAGATCTCCAATGTATCCAGAGTAAGTGTCAGGACTTGGAATGGGAACAGCATTAGGTCCAATTTCACTTGTACCATCAGCTTTCTTTATCCAATGAGGATCAAGGAATGGATATCCCTTAAATTCTGCTACAGTGTAAACTGTAGTTTTAACGAGGTCATTGAATTTTGAATCTGCCACCCAATACTCTCCTCTAAAGTGAAGATCAGAGTATTCTTTTGCTAATCCAAATTGTTTTGCAATATCAAGTGAATTTCCTCCAGCACAGTTAATTACTAACTTAGAAGAAATTTCAGATTTGTCATCTAAAACTATTTTAGAATCATCTTTTTTTTCTTCAATCTTTTTTACTTTATTGCCAAGGAGAAATGTAGTACCATTTTTTTCTGATTCTTTTTTGATTTCACGGGTAAATGCTCCAAAGTCAGTTGATACCTCTTTTTTACAAAAAATTGCCGAGTGGCATTTTATATTTGGCTCTCTTTTTGAAACCTCGTCATTTGATAATAGTTCCAAGTCTTCATCTAAAAGACCATTTTCTAAACCCCATTTCATGAATTCTTCTAAGCTTTTGTGCTGGTTTTCATCCAATGCCAATTCCAAGACGCCAGTTTTTTTCCATGGAATATTTCGTTTCAAGGCAAGATTTTCCCACATTTCATATGAAATCAGGGCTGATTTTGCTAAAATTTTCTTAGAAGATGGATTAAGGTAAAATGGAGAATGTACCACTCCAGTATTTCGACTACTTGCATGCATTGCTACGTCGGATTCTTTTTCGATTAGACAGATTTTTAGATCATATAAGGCGGAAATCCAATAGGAGATAGAGGTTCCCAATATTCCACCACCAATAATTGCTACATCAAACTTATTCATGCGTATAATTCAGATTAATCAAATTAAATGATTTGTAAATATGATGAATAATATCATATATACTAGAACAAAACAGAATCCAGTATGGCAAATATGAAATGTGTATCTTGTGGAATTGGATTCTTTTCACCTACAGGTTCTGATAAATGCTCTAGATGTGCTACAAAAGAACCACATTCTGAAGCAGGTCATGACTCTTGTGGTTGTGGACATAGCCACTAATTCTTTTTTTACTAAAAATAATTCTTAATTTTTAGAAATCCGTTGGAATGTGCTTATTTTGTTTTAGCCAATCAACTTGAGGTAATGTAAATCTCCACAAAATGTCTCCACGTTCGGCTTCTTTAAAATCCCATGGGGCTATAATTACAATATCGTTATCACGAATCCAAATTTTTCGTTTAATTTTTCCTCTAATTCTTCCTCTTCTTGTAACTCCATCAGAACATTTTACAATGAGATTTTCTCCTCCAAGCATTTTTAGTACTCTACCAAAAAGTTCACCTTGTTCAGGCAAACGGATTGTTTTTAGTTCACTTTCACTTTTTACTTGACGTTTTCCCACACTTTGGTAGTGTTTAGTACGTATATAATCATGGGGTAAAAATGCAGATAAAGTGACTTAATTAGGAAAATATACTTATTAAATTGGTGTAAAACGGATCAATTATTGTGGATGTGCTTTCTTATAGTAATTTTCAACACATTCTATACAACAAAATTCACTGGTAAATAATTCAAATTCCTTTCCACAGTTCTTGCATTTTAAAATCATAACATTAGTAAAAAAAGAGAATTGATTCTAACGTCTTCTACTTTTACTTTTAGAACCTTTCTTTGCTGCGTTTCGTTTTCTAGTACGTGCAGCTTTTTTTGCTGCAGCACTGCGTTGAGCTTTTGTTTGTGCCATCTACTAAAATATCACTCGTGCTTAGTGATATATGGTACTAGTGTATTTTTTTTACGTCAATATACCATTTATAGAATAATTTACCATAGATTATTGAAAAATAAAAAATAATCAACAGAGAGATTATTCTAAGGAACTTCCAATAATACTGATGTACAGGAAAAAGCTACACGATCTCTGATTTCAGATTTGTTTTGTCCTGAATACTGATAAAAATTGATCACGTCTTGAAGATATGTTCCATATGCTGTAGGCTGGCAGTTGGAATAAGACCAAGTATGAATAACAATTCCATCTCCAGAAACCACATCGATATCAACATCAAAAGCAGAAAGTGTCGTACTCTGTGTCATCCATCTATCAATTCCTCTGTACACGTCTTTTTTATCAGAGCTTGGCAGTCCTTCTAGGTAAAATTCGGGTTTGTCCTTAAAATAATACATTGGATATTTGTATATCTCCGTTCCCTTACTCTGTGAACTAGTAGATTCAAACTTTGAAAAAGTATGTACGACAAAGGGTTTTTCAATTAATCCGTTTGAAAAATGAACAACAAAAAATTGAGCCCGCTCGTCATCAGTTAATTGTGTTTGTGCTGCAGTAACTTCGATGTTTTGTGGAATATTGATAATTCCTTTTGTAATTAGATATTCTAGGGATTTTATGTATTCGCCTTCACTAATAGAACCGTCAGACCACCACTTGGCATTATTTTTTACCCATTCAGGTATTGAAGAAGAATCAGCTAAAACAGTAATGGAAAAAGTAGTTACCAATAAAGGAATAATTATGAGTAGGGACACAATTCTTTTCATATTCTTCGATCTAGACCTGAGTTTATGTTTATTTTTATTTCAATTTAAATAATTTAGTATGAAAATTAAAACTACTTTAAATTCTCATCTAAGAATCTTAAAGTTTTTTGCCATGCATCTTTGGATTCTTCAGGAGCATATCTGTCACCAGAAGGATTAGCAAAAGCATGGTTGACATCAGGATAAATTATAATTTCATTTGGAATTTCAAGCTCGTTTAATACAGTTTCAAATTTATCAACCGTTTCAGGAGGGATTCCTTGGTCAAGTCCTGCAAATATCCCAAGAATTGGCCAATTAATTGATGACAATTCCTCGCTATCAGTTACCAAGCTACCATAGTAAATTACAGTGGCATCCATTTTGTCATTATTAAGAGCAAGATTCAGTGATTGCCCACCACCAAAACACCATCCAATAGAACCAATTTTTTCTGGACTATATTTTTCCTGTATGTACGATACTGCTGAATTCATATTTGCAGTCCATTGTGATTGTTCAAATGAGCTCCTTAATTGACGAGCTTCATCTGATGTAGTGCCAACTTTTCCTTCATACAGATCCACTGCAAGAACTACGTAACCATGAGATGCAAGTTTTTTAGCCATTTCCTTGATGTTATCATT
>DASPGM010000009.1:0-37286 GCA_035620615.1 Nitrosopumilaceae archaeon
TCCAGGCCCTGGTGCACAGGCAGCAATACGAGCTCTAGCAAGAGGCGGCTTTAAGATAGGACGAATTGATGATGTTACTCCAATACCTCATGACACTACTAGGAAAAAAGGTGGCAAGAGGGGTAGAAGAGTCTAGTCTGATTCTACAAGTTTTAATTTTATTTTACAACCACGTGATTCAAAAAAATCAATCATAAAATTAGTGAGTTTCTCATCATTTTTTCTACCCTTTGCTTTTTGTATCATATCTGAAAATTTTTCTTCAATTTTTATTCTTAGAGAAGGGGTTATCCAAAGAGGAACAAAAGTCCAACCAAATTTTGAAACTGGATTACCGAATTTATAAGCATCAGATACTTCACATTGAGTTTGTAGGTGACTAAGTGATTTTATGAGCAGTATCTTATCTTCATCGTATTTAGTGGTACTTATTTCAAAAACAGTTTTCATTGATTATCTAAAACATCTTCTGTAAAAGTTTCATTATTTGATGATTTGCTGGTAAGTTTTTCTGAGAGGGATACAAATTTTCCATCTTGCTCAATATTGATTTTAGTTTGCATTCGCACATTTATCCCTACAGATCTAAACAAAGCTAAGAGTTTTCCACCATCTATTTCTTCATCAATTTCACCAGAAGAAAGTAATTCGGCAAGTTTATCAATTATTATTTTTGTTTCAGCAGGATATTGAGATTCTGCGTTTTTTAATACTTCTAGTCCTCTATAACCTAAATTTTTTACGAGTATTTCTCTTGGATTAGATTGTAAATCTGTTGAGGGTTTATGTTCCTGCATTTTTTTAAAAGCTATATTTTTTTCCATTTCCGCTAGACGGCGTTTCTTTAATAGTTCAAGTTCTTTGTCTTCTTCACTCATCCCTTAATCACACCTATTGGAATCAATTTTGCCACACGAGTAGCAATTCCTAGCTCATGGGAGACATTAACAATTGCATCTACGTCTTTGTAAGCTTGGGGAGTCTCTTCAACAACGCCGTCTCTAGTTAAGGCCTTTACAACAATTCCTTTATCTGAAAGATATTTTTTTACTTGTGATTCTGTATAGTCACGTCTAGCTTTTGTTCTAGACATTGTTCTTCCTGCACCATGAGCAGTAGAACCAAAAGTAAGACTCATAGAATTAGGTTGTCCAAGTAGTATCCAGCTTGCCGTTCCCATAGAGCCTGGTATAAACACGGGTTGACCCAAATCTCGGTATTTTCGAGGAACCTCTTCTTTATTTGCAGGAAAAGCCCTTGTTGCACCTTTTCTGTGAACAATAACTGATTTTTGTTTGCCATCTATAGTGTGTTTTTCAACTTTTGCAATGTTGTGGGCAACATCATAGACTAAATTCATCTCTAGATCAGATTCAGATTGTTTTAATACTCTCTCAAATGATTTTCGTGTCCAATGAGTAATCATTTGTCTATTACTCCAAGCAAAGTTTAAAGCTGCAAACATTGCTTTTCTGTATGATTCCCCCTCTTCAGATGTATTTGGAACA
Source organism: Nitrosopumilaceae archaeon (assembly GCA_035620615.1). Classification (GTDB taxonomy): domain Archaea; phylum Thermoproteota; class Nitrososphaeria; order Nitrososphaerales; family Nitrosopumilaceae; genus CSP1-1. The sequence continues at coordinate 1,509 of DASPGM010000009.1, forward strand.
CATGCTAGTTCTCTATCTGGTAATGAAATATTATATTTTTTGAGAGCTTGTTCTGAAATTCTAAGATAATCACTACAGATTTGATGACCAAATCCACGTGAACCACAATGTGTTAAAATTGTTACCTGGCCTAGTTCTATTCCCATTCTTTTTGCAGCTTCCTCGTCATGAATTTCTGCAACTTTTTGTACTTCAAGAAAGTGGTTCCCGGAGCCTAAGCTACCAAGCTGAGGTGCTCCTCGTTTACGAGCTTTATCAGAAAATTTGTTTGGGTCTGCATTTTCCATATGACCATATTCTTCGCAGACTTCTGCGTCTTCTTTTGTGCCATACCCGTTATCTATTGCCCATGGAACGCCTCTAACTAACACTTCATCAAGTTGTGAGCTACTTAGTTTAATTGCACCCTTTGAACCCACTCCAGAAGGAATTGAATTGAAAAGATCCGTTACTAGTTCTTGTAATTTTGGTCTAACGTCTTTTTCTTTGAGGTTTGTTCGTAATAATCTCACTCCACAATTAATATCATAACCTACGCCACCAGGACTAATCATCCCTTCCTCTGCGTCCATAGCGGCTACACCACCTACTGGAAAACCATATCCTTCATGACCATCAGGCAATACGACAGCGTTTTGCTGTATACCAGGTAAAGTAGATACATTGATGGCCTGATCAATTGTTCTATCACTCATCATTTTTTCAAGAAGTTGGTCATCAGCGTAAATAATAACAGGAACTCGCATTCCTCTTGATTCATCTTTTTCAATTTTGTATGTCATATTTCCAATTTTTTTCGGAATTAAACTAGGCATTAAGATCGGTAAATGGTCATGCCAAGATAATTTAAATCATAAGTAGATTTATTTTCGATATAAAATAAGATTCCATATTGTCAATATTACCAATTGATAGTGGGCGTTATGGAACCATAGAGATGGTTGCTATATTCAAGGAACAAAAAAAAATCAATTATCAGCTAGAAATTGAAGGAGCTACAGCGATCTCACAAAGTGAAATACGGATGATTCCAAAGGAAGCTGCTAAAGAGATTCATCGTGTAGCTAAATCGGGAAAAATTACAGCAAAGCGTATCAAACAGCTTGAAGCAAAAAGTGATCATGATACAGCAGCTCTAGTTGAAGCTTTAAGTGAAAAATGTAAACTATCAGCGAGGCCTTGGGTACATTATGGGCTAACAAGCAATGATCTTGTCGATACAAGTAATTCAATGCAAATGAAAGATGCTTTGGCAATTATTCAACCTAAAGTAGGAAAGCTTGCTTTACTATTAGCAAAAATGGCAGTAAAGTACAAAGAACTTCCTGCAGTTGGTCGTACACACGGACAACATGCAAGCATTATTTCTTTTGGATTAAAATTTGCAAACTGGGCATTTGAAATGTCAAAGCACGTTGAAAGAATTGAAGAAATAAAAAAAAGAGTTCTAATCTGTAAAACTCTTGGAGTTGTAGGTACGGGATCTTTAATGGGTTCACAAGCACTTGAGGTACAAAAAAAAGTATCAAAAAAACTTGGTTTGTTTCCAGCAGAGGTATCTACACAAATAATTCCAAGAGAAAGGTATGCAGAATATGTTTTCCAATTGGCACTCTTAGGCTCAACACTTGAAAAAATTGCAGTAGAAATTCGAAATCTTCAAAGAACCGAAATAGGAGAAGTTGCAGAACATTTTAAAAAAGGTCAAATGGGAAGTAGTGCAGTACCTGTAAAAAGAAATCCAACTAAAAGTGAACGAATTACATCTTTATCAAAATTATTGCGAAGTCAAGTACAAGTGAGTTTTGAGAATATTCCTCATTGGCATGAAAGGGACTTGTCTAATTCAGCGAATGAGCGATTCATTATTCCTATGTGTTCTATTTTGTTAGATGAAATGATTGAAACTATGATTACCGTTATACAAAATCTACAAATCAACACAAAAAAGATTACTACAAATCTCTATGTAACAAAAGGCCAAATCTTTTCTGAATTTCTATTAAAGGCACTTATCAAAAAAGGAATTCCTCGATTCAAAGCGTATAGAGATGTTCAAAGAATAGCATTTGAAGCTCATGATAAAGGAATAGAATACATGGATGCAATAAGAAATGATAAATCTTTAGCACCTAAAATAACAGAAAAAGAAATTAAATCAATATTCACACCTGAAAATCATCTAGGTTCTTCAGTTGCAATAATAAAAAACGTTACAAATTCAGTTAAAAATACATGTAAAAAATTTATCTAGTCTTGATTAGTTTTTTATGTATTAAAGTACCATATTGCAATGCTTTTTTTCTTTGATAAGCAGAAATTTCAGGAACCCCAATTTCTTTAGCCACTTTTCTGATGATGTGTTTTCGTAATAAATCATCAGAATCTTTAATTTTATAATCGAGAGGGATTTTTTTAGAAAAATTTATGAAACTTTCTGATAAAAATGGTTGAAGAATTTTTACTCCAAACTCAGATGATACCTCAGAAACTGCTTTCATCATTTTTAATTCATTATCAATTTTAGTTTTCATTAAATCTTGTACTACTTGTTTTCCTTCTTTTATTGCATCTCTATATGCATTATATCCACAAAATAATTCATCTATTCCATTTGCAGTTAATACGGTATCCAGATTAAGGCTCTTGGCAAGTTTTGAAACATAATAAAATGCAATACAATTCTCATTCCAAGATAAATTATTAGAATTTATTTTGGCTCTAATTTTTAAGGAAACTTTATGAAATATTTTAGGATCAATTTCAAGAATTTTGTGGGATAGTTTCATGATTTCATTTACTTTTTTTGAAAATGAGATATCATGGGAACCTACAAAACCAATTGTTAGAAGAGTCACTTGATAACCTAGATCATTACAAATTTTTGCTAAAAGTGTACTGTCTACTCCTCCAGAAAATGCAATTCCAATTTTCTTTTTGGGTAAAATTTCTTTAATTGATTTTTGTAGTTCTTGTAAAATAGATGCGGTATTTTCCAATACATACAATCTAAAGATGGGATACAAAGTGCTTACGGTTATCTTTTAATTGAACATTAAAGTTTCAAGGTCATGGGAATGACAAAAATTCCTACTAATGAAATTGAAAATGCACTCAAAAACATGGATGGCTGGTCAGTAGTAGAAGGAAAGCTGCATAAAGAATTCAAATTTGATGATTTCAATGAAGCTTTTGGGTTTATGACTAGAGCTGCCATGCATATTGAAAAAATGAATCATCATCCAGAATGGTTTAATGTTTACAATAAATTAATCATAGATCTTACTACTCATGATGCAGGCGGGATTACAGAAAATGACATTAAACTTGCAAAGACTCTAAATTCATTAATTTAAAAAAGACCACGTTTTATATACAGAATAAAGCCAATTTTTTCAAATGACTACTTCCCCAACTATCCTAGATTCTGATTTTAGGTATATTGACAAGAATGGAATCTTGATGAAATCAAGAACGGAACTATCTATTGCACAAATGCTTTCTTTTCTTGAACAAGAATATGAATATAATCATAAATTTGCACTAGAGGGAAAAATAATTTTGGTAGATTTTAAAACAAAAAATGGTTTAATTGAAGTTATAGATAATGATGAAGATCTTGAAAAATATAAAATAATTAAAAAAATGTCACCACAAACAAAAATTATGGCAGTGGGGCATCCAAAATATGCCGCACAGATAAAAGAATTAAAAGAAATTGTATTTTATGATAAAGAACCTCAAACAGGTTCAATCTTCATGGAGGATCCATCATTTGCTTTTGACTATGCACATATTTTACCACTTGTAGAAAAATGTTCAATTCTTCACGGTCACACCTCTTCAGTGATGGTAGAGCTTGTAGGGCAGATGAAAAATAATTTACTGGTAGATTTTGGTGATGCAAAAAAAATTATCAAAGAAGCAATCTCTTTTCTTGATCATAAATTTTTCATTAACAAAAAATATCTAAAAAAAGAAGATGATTCTCATTATAATATTTCATTTAAGGGACCAAAAGGTATGTTTGAGCTACAAGTTCCAAAGGAAACAACCTATTTGTTAGAAGGGGAAGCTACAGTGGAGAATCTTTCTACTGAAATAATCAAAATCCTTGCTCCTAAATTGCCCAAAAATGTAGAGGCAGTTGGAGTATACATTTACGAAGGATATAACAAAGGAGCTCATATCATTTCACAATTAGCAAAATCATAGGAAATGGAACCAAAAATAGAAGAGAAAGCTTGGAATCCTGAATTAGAATTAGATATAATAAAAAAATGGGAAGATTCTGGTCTTTATCAATTTCAACTTGAGGAAAAAAATTTTACAATTGATACACCACCGCCTTATCCATCTGGGCGTCCATGGCATATTGGTGCGGCATCACATTATTCACAAATAGACATGATTGCACGAACGGCCAGAATGACTGGGAAAAATGTCTATTTTCCAATAGGAATTGATAGAAATGGTTTACCAGTTGAGCTTTACACAGAGAAAAAAAATGGCATAAGAATGAGAGAAACAGAACGAGGAAAGTTTTTGGAACTTTGTAGAGAGGCACTTGATGACTTGGAGGCTGAAATGATTCAAATTATGAAGAGTTTAGGAATTAGCGCAGACTTTACGAATTATTATCGAACAGATTCTGAAGAATACAGAACGCTCACACAGTCAACTTTTATTGAATTATGGAAAAGGGGTCTGGTTTATCGTGCAAATAGACCAAACAATTACGATTGGGTATCTGGAACTACAATAGCTGATGCAGAAATTACCTATCTAGATTTACCCACAAAACTTGTCTATATGAAATTTGCAATTAAAGAATCACAAAAAACGATTGGAATTGCCAGTACAAGACCTGAATTGTTATGTGCATGCAAGACAATTATCGTTAATCAAGATGATGAGAGATATGCTGATTTAATTGGCAAGAAAGCTATTGTTCCAATATTTAATCATGAAGTTGAGATTAGAATTCATCATTCAGCCAAAAAAGAATTTGGTTCTGGAGCAGTTATGGTATGTAGTTATGGTGATCAAAATGATGTTGCGTTATTTAGAGAATTGAATTTAGAAGAAGTAGTTGCAATTGGATTAGATGGGAAACTAACTGAAGTTTCTGGAGATTATGTAGGTCTCAAACCAAAACAAGCAAGACAAAAAATAATTGAAGATTTAGAAAAAAATGGATTTATTGAAAAGATAGAAGAAATTACTCATAGAACTCCGGTATCTGAGAGAAGTAAAAACCCAATTGAAATTATTCCCATGGAAGAATATTATCTAAAACAATTAGATTCTATAGAGAAGATGAAAAAGCTAGGAAATCAAATTAGGTTTTATCCTGAGATGCATAAACATATTCTCATGAATTGGCTTGAATCAATTGCAATTGATTGGCCAATTTCTAGAAGAAGATTTTATGGAACTGAAATTCCAATATGGTATTGTAAGAATTGTTTGGAACCACATATCCCTGAGCCTGGTAAATATTACAAGCCTTGGAAGGACAAATGTCCCATAAACAACTGTACTAAATGTGGAGCGTCTGAATTTGTAGGAGAAGATAGAACTTTTGATACATGGATGGACTCTAGTGTGTCACCACTTTTTGTAACAAAATTTGGAAAAGATGAAGAGTTTTTCAAAAAAACTTATCCCACTTCAATAAGACCACAAGCAAAAGATATTGTTCGTACTTGGCTTTACTATACATTATTACGTTGTGAACAGCTTACAGGAAAAAAACCTTGGTCAGAGGCATGGATAATGGGATATGGATTAGATGAAAAAGGAATGAAAATGAGTAAAAGTATAGGGAACGCCCTAGATCCACTACCAATAATCCAAAAATTTGGAGCAGATACGTTTAGGTTTTGGAGTGCAAGTGAAATAAATCATGGTCATGATTTTAGATGTTCTGAACAGAAAATTGAATCAACAAGAAAATTTCTAAGTAAGTTATGGAATGTTTCTAGATTTTTATCCAGTTTTCCAATTATTGAAACGAAAAAAACTACCCCCTCAGATGAATGGATATTATCTGAGCTTGAAGGGCTCATTGCAGAATGTGAAAAAGGCTATGATGAGTATAATTTTTTTATTCCTTCTGTAGCAATCAGAGAATTTACTTGGAATCTTTTTGCGGCGCAATATATTGAAATGGTAAAAGCCCGTGCCTATGGAATAGGTTTTTCTGAAGAAGAAAAAAATGCAGCAATTTTCACATTACATAAAACTTTATCAACTATTCTAAAATTATTGTCCCCAATTACTCCATTAATTACTGAACATTTGTGGCAGAAGCTTTACTCTAAAGAAAGTATTCACAAAGAGAATCAGATAAAAAAAGAATCGTACAAAGATATGCAAAAATATACAAAAGAAATTATTGAATTTAATTCCAGAGTATGGAATGAAAAGAAGAATAGAGGTCTTTCCCTAAAAGATTCAATTGAAATTTCTATACCTTCAACTCTTGAAATTTTCAAAAAAGATCTAGTTGCAATGCATAATCTCAAATAGATTATACACTCATTATTCCTTCAGATATTAAAAATTGAATTCCTGAAACAAAATCAGAATCTCCAATTAAATCATCAGCCCACCATCCTGCATTATTTTTAATCCATGGTGGAATTTCAATTTCAGGTTCTGAAATAAATTCTTGTAGACTTGACTCCATAACAGTTGTTCCAATAATTTCAATTTGAGTATCTCCAGAAAAGAACGGGATTATTATAGTACGACTTTTCATGTCACTATTAATTTCAACATATTCGGTTTGAAAACCATCTACAATAACAAAGAAAATGTCATCAGAATCATTGAATTTAGCATCCAAAAGTATTCGTGGAAATGAAATTTGTAAAAGTCCATCCTCAGTAGAATCTATGTATACAATTAATTCAATAAAATCAGAATCAATAACCATATCCTTCACTATTCCCCCCTCAATTTGATAATTAACAGATTGATGTTCTACTAGAAAGGAAGCTGCATATGCAGGTACAGTAAAGATGGTTAAAGAAAATAGTAAAAAGAATATTCCCATATAGATATTTTTTATTCTAAAATTAGTTGTAAGAATCTTCATAGCAATCTAATGTTTATTGTTGGGATATTCCAATTGTTTCTTCAAGTTCAATCTTAATATTTTTTCCTTCTTCATCTTCCTGTTCTTCTATGTTATCATTTTGTTCAGATTCATCACATTTACCTATAGAATCTCCGTGAGCCATGTGAGATTTTAATGCATTAATTGAAATGTTAATTGTATGAGCATCGTCAGGATTTTCCGAAGTAAAATGGCAAACGTTTATCTTTTTACCTTCATACTCATCATGATATTCTTTTAGTAGATCTGAATCATGTGTAGTATGTTCTTTAATTTTATCTTTATATTTTTCTTTTAATTCATTTATCCTATCACGAATTTTATTTTTTCTATCATCATCTTGAATTTTTAATTCATTTTTAAGTTCCTTAAATTGTTCTTTAGCTTCTAATTTTAAATTTTTAATTTTTTCACGGAATTCATATTCTAACAACTTAAGTTCTTTGAGTTTGATTTCAAATTCAAGTTTTTCATCATCAGATAAAGATTTTGTTTCAGTAGTTGAGGCATCTGTCTTGAGCATTAAATTTGAGATACTAAGTTGCTGGTATTTTTCTCTAAATTCTTTTTTTAAAATGTTAAATTTTTCCTTTAATTCTTTTTCATAAATTATAAATTGTTTTTTCTTTTCTTCTAATTTAATTTTATAATCATCCACTAGCTCTTCTTTTTGTTGTTTTGTTTCTGCTATTTTTTCTTCACGTTGTTCTTTTAGCTCTTTAATTTTTTCTTCACGTTCTTGTTTTGTTTCATCTATTTTTTCATCCACATTATTTTTAGCCGAATCATCTGCATATGCAATTAATCCAATATTTGAGCCTAAAAGGCTAACAAATAGGATTAAAAAAAATAATTCAAAATGAATATTATTTTGGTTCAATCATCCATTTACGTCCATTATTTATTAAAAAGCATTGCGTAGAAATGTTTCAAATTATACTAGAATTTTTGTTTTATTCTTTTAATGATTGTTGTAACATTTTTACAAAATATTTATGTAATGAAATATCAGGAGTCAGTTCTGGATGAAAAGCAATCGCTAGAATATTACCCTGTTTTACAGCTACGATTTTCTCATTAAATTTAGAAATTACCTCAACTTCATTTCCCACTGAAGTAATAGATGGTGCACGAATGAAAACTCCATTTAATTTTGATATATTTAGTGAGTCCAAAGAAACTTCTGCTTCAAAGGAATCTCGTTGTCTTCCAAAAGAGTTTCTTTCAACTTTTACATCTAGTAAATCCAATAGTGGTTGATCGGTTTCTCCGATGACCCTATCTTTGGCTTTTTTAGAAAGTAAAATCAATCCTGCACATATTCCAAAAACCGGCATACCTGATTCGATTTTTTCTTTTATTTTCTTTAGAGATCCGTTTACTAATGAAAGATGCCCCATCACTGTACTTTCTCCACCAGGAATAATCAAGCCATCTAATGTTGAAATTTGTTCAGGTGTTTTAACTTGAGAAACTTTTCCCTCTATTCCAAGTTCTGTTAATGCTGCTTCACTTGAGGATACGTTTTCGGATACATCTCCTTGAATTGATAAAACTCCTATGTTTAATTTACTCATGCAGTACTACCACGTTCTTGCATTCTTAATTCTAATTCTTTTATATCAAGTCCAAGCATCGATTGACGCTCGTCAATCATTTTTTGTGCCTCTTTAACTTTATCAGGATCTTCCCAGAATGTAGTAGCTAAAACGATAGCACGTGCACGTTCTTTTGCATCCTCGGCTTTGAAAATACCTGAACCAACAAAAATTCCATCGCATCCAAGCATCATTAAATAAGCTGCATCAGCAGGTGTTGAGATTCCACCAGCTGCAAAATTTACCACAGGTAATCTACCAACTTTAGCTGTTTCATTTACCAAGTCATATGAAACTCTAAAGTCTCTTGCCATCTTAACTAAATCCTGATTATCTCCTGAATCAAAAATTGATTTAATAATTCGTAATTCATCATTGAGTTTTTTTATATGAAGAACAGCCTCTGCAACATTTCCCGTACCCGGTTCTCCTTTGGTTCTAATCATTGCTGCTCCCTCCTCAATTCTACGAAGTGCCTCAGCTAAGGAACGCGAACCGTTTACAAAAGGAGTTGTAAAATCCCATTTCCAAATATGATGATTCTCATCTGCTGGAGTTAAAACTTCTGATTCATCTATCATATCAACATCTGTTTCTTCCAAAACTTTTGCTTCGTAAACATGACCTATTCGACATTTTGCCATAACTGGAATGGTTACAGCATCCATAATCTCTTGGATAACTCTAACACTTGCCGTTCTTGCCACCCCTCCTACTTTTCTAACATCGGAAGGAAGTTTATCTAATACCATAACCGACACGGCACCAGCATCCTCAGCAATTTGTGCTTGTTCCACAGTTGTAACATCCATTACAACTCCGTTTTTTAGCATGTGAGCTAATCCACGTTTTAGAGTAGATGTACCCCTCGTAATAGAATTTGATTCGATTTTTTCATTAACTATTCCTTTTGCTTTGGCTAAGTCTCCAGAGAGTGGGATCATAATACTAACTAACTCCTTCGGTATTTATTCTATTAATTGATCAATGATTTGGTCTAATTCTAATTCTATAATAGATATGATTGGAGGAACAAATTTATCAGTTGCATTTTGTTCAACCCATTGAATCTGTCGTATTTGTCCGTTTAAAGTTACTTTGATGGTAGTTTTTTGATAGTTTTCAATTCCATCCTTTACAGGAAAAGATTCCGAGGGAATTTCCATAAAACCCGTTTCTTTAATCAATGCAGTTATTTTTTTTAATTTATCTCCAGATATGGTTGATTTTTTATCTGGTTTTTGATATCCTTCTTCAATCATACTATATTTTATTTCACCATCATTCTTAATTGTTAAAATTTCAGTGAGTTGAGATCCAGTTCTCTCAGAAACACCAAATGAAACAAGTTTAAGCTGGTGTTTTGTATATTCTATAGAAATTTCATCCTCTTGTACTACTGCAGTAGTGGGAATTTCTTGATGAGTGATTATAGAAACACCAAAAATTATTGCTATAATTACTGGTATCGCACCAATAATTATTAATGAGATTCTAACCATGATTTATCGGAATAATTTCTACTCTTAATTATGCAAATAAATCTTAGTAAAATAAGTTAAAATTCTAGTCTATTTTTCTCATTAATTGTGGGGTCGTAGCCTAGCCTGGTAGGGCGACAGTGTCTACAATAATCACCGCTAAGGGCTCCAGAGGTTAAACTAAGCTACTGATGAAAAGATGATGTGAGTTTGGAGCTGTAGTGACCCGTAGGTCGCCGGTTCGATTCCGGTCGGCCCCACGTCTTTTTTGTGAATTGAAAAAAGGATCATCTCGAATGTAGAACATTTAGGGCTGAACCCGCACGAAACCATTGAATTTGCATATTATTGTAAGAGTGTTTAAGATTGATCTCATCTTTTGTTCCATTATCATGAATTATTTCACATTTTAGAGTTTTTCCAGCTTGAAAATCATTTAATCCAATTATACTTATTTTATCATTTTCTTTTATTTTATCAAAATCATTTGGATGTTCAAACGTGAGTGCAAGAATTCCTTGTTTTTTTAAGTTAGTTTCATGAATACGAGCAAAACTTTTGGAAATTACAGAAACACATCCCAAATATCTTGGAGTCATAGCAGCATGTTCTCTACTACTACCCTCACCATAATTACTATCGCCTATAATCACCCAAGATGTTCCTCTTTTTTTATATTCTCTTGCTATCTGTGGAAAAGGTTCTATCTTATTGTTGAATATATTTTTCCCTTTTCCAACCTCATCATTAAATGCATTAATGGCACCAAGTAACATGTTATCACTCAAATTATCCAGATGACCTCTGTAAGAAAGCCAAGCTCCCGCTGGTGAAATATGATCAGTTGTACATTTTCCCTTGGCCTTTACTAGTATAGGTAATTCATGAAAATCATTACCATGCCATGGAGAAAAAGGTTCTAGTTTTTGCAATCTCTTACTATTTTTATTAATAATTACTTCAACATCTTCGGGATTATCTGCGGGAGGAATGTAAATTCCCTCGATATTTTTAAATCCATTAGTTGGTACTTCAGGAGCTAAACTTGGAGGCTGTAGATGAAATTTAGAACCGTCTTGAGTGGTAAGCGAATCGGTTAAAGGATTAAAAGAAAGATTTCCACCTAGTGCAAGAGCTATTACTAATTCTGGACTTCCAATAAAGTTCATTGTCTCACGCTTTCCATCATTTCTTCCTGGAAAGTTTCGATTATAGGAAGTCACAATTGTGTTTTGTTCACCTTTTTTTAGCTCAGGTCTGCTCCACTGTCCAATACATGGTCCACAAGCATTTGCAAGAACCAAGGCTCCAATAGACCTCAAAGATTCCATTTGGCCGTCTCGTTCAATTGTTGCACGTATTTGTTCTGAACCAGGAGTTACTAGAAGTGGAATTTTTGCCTTGATTCCTTTCGCTCTTGCTTGTTCAGCAAGATTTGCTGCTCTTGACATATCCTCATAGGATGAATTTGTACAACTTCCAATTAGTGCTACTGAAATATTGTCAATGTATTGATTTTTTTTAACGTCGTCAGCAAGCTTTGAAATTGGTCTAGCGAGATCAGGAGTATGAGGACCAACTATGTGTGGTTCTAAGGTTGAAAGATCTATTCTAATTACCTTATTAAAAAATTTTTCTGGGTTTTTTTCTACTTCTGGATCTGGTGTTAGTAATTCTTTGTTGATGTTAGCTATATCTGCAATTTTTTCCCTTCCAGTACTTCGAAGGTATGTCTCCATTCTTTTATCGTAAGGAAAGATAGAACATGTTGCTCCAATTTCTGCACCCATGTTTGTAATTGTGGCTTTTCCAGTACAACTAATTGATTTAGTGCCAGGTCCTAAATATTCAATTATAGAATTTGTTCCACCTGAAACAGTTAGTTCGCCAGCAACACGTAAAATTACATCTTTAGGTGCAGTCCAACCATTAATTTCACCGGTAAGAAAAACTCCAATTCTTTTTGGATAAAGAATTTCCCAAGGAAGGCCAGCCATTGTTTCAGCAGCGTCTACTCCACCAACTCCAACTGCAATCATTCCAAGACCACCAGCATTTGGAGTATGAGAATCGGTACCTATCATTAAACCACCTGGAAAAGCATAGTTTTCCAAAACAACTTGATGAATAATTCCAGCGCCTGGCTTCCAAAAACCTATACCATATTTACGTGAAGCTGATTCTAAGAATTTGTATATTTCACTATTCTCATTGAGAGCAGTTTTTGTATCTGTGTCTCCCCCAATTTGAGCTCGAATAAGATGATCGCAATGAACAGTTGTTGGAATTTTTGTCTGTTTTAAATTGGCCTGCATAAACTGCAGCAAAACCATTTGTCCTGTGACATCTTGCAATGCAACTCTGTCAGGATTTAGATAAACATAGTTGGCACTCTCGTCGAGATTTTTGTCTTCAATTTCAACCAAATGGCCAGCTAGAATTTTTTCAGATAGTGTAAGAGGCCTTCCTACTATTGTGCGAAAAGTTGAAAGATTTTTCTTTGTTTTTTGGTAGACTTGCAATACAAGCTCTGGAGTAGTTTCTATATCCATAACTATTCAATATTAATGGGCAATTTATTATTTCAAATTTTAATGGAATTTGTGTAGAAAATAATGTTTGAATTGGAAAAAATACCTAACAATTATAAACGAAAAACCACTTTACAAAGTAGTTGTCAAATAAGATAAAATTAGGTGCCCAAATTTTGTTTATAAAAGTGGGGTTTTGATTAAAGATGGTCAATAAAGGTTTCCCAAGTTTTGGTATGTCACAGGCTGGATCTTTTGTCGCTACACTAAAAAATTACAATTTACCTGACTTTATTCTAGCTCTAGTTGCAAAAGATTGTGACTCTGATTTACTTGAGCGAGGAAGAATTGATGATAGATTACAAAGTATGAATGATAAGGCTTTAGAGGTTTTACATAAAGTCTTTGTTGATTGCGAAGAGGATGATAAAGGTAAATTTGCCCAGTATAGATTTTTTGCTTATATTTCAAGCATGTACCATAAATGTGAAATTCTAATTAACGAATCTATTCCAGGGGGTTCTGGAAAAAATCATAAAATTCCTGTAGCTGTTAAAAGTAATGGAATGTACATTGCAATTGCATTCAATAAGGCAACAGGAACTCCTGTTCAGAAGAGAGAAGCTGAAAAATTTTATGCAATTGCTGATGATGTTAAGAAAGGAGATCATGGAACTATGTTAACAGATGCAGTTTATGGTTCTTCGGTAGGATTCAAAGGAGATTCACTTGTTGAACTTGAAAAATTAAGTAAATCAAGGAAAAAAGATCCTGAAAATAAGCTAGAGTTTAAAACCGCTAACTTTGAAAATAGAATTTATTCGGTTACAAAGTGTTAGTGTAATTCAAGTATAATTAAATAAAACTAATATTTTTTTAAAATGTTTCTTGATAACGAATGTATTTTCTTAAAATGGATATTATGCTCTTTTTAATAAAGTAAAGATAACATTTAATAATTTTTAGTATAGTAAATATTAAAAAAATATTAATAATTAAAAATAATGATTGAATTTCAAAAAATTCAGATACAAATTTTGTCAAATTTCAAAAGTTCTAATTATTACTGAAAACTTGATGAATCAATTGTTAAAAAATAAGGAATGTCAGTAGTTTTTTTAAAATCTTTTCCATATTGTTCAAAAGGTAAATTATCAAAAAGATGTCTCGTCCAAACATCATGAACTAACTCAATATATTTTTGGTTACCATTTTGTCTTAATAATTCATGAGCAATTTCATGGGACACAGTAGTACAGTTTTTTTCAGCTAAAAACAAAATATCATCGTCATTTTTTGGATGGTTCCATAGTGACATTCCAAAATTTTCTGAGTGATATCCCTCACAAGTACAATCAGTCCAAAAAGGTCGGAAATATGTAAGATAAAAATGATATACATCTTCACCTCTTGCTCTATGATCTCTGAGTAAGTGGTGAGTATCTAATTTGCTAAGCAATCCATTAGGTTTTGTAACCATCTCATCAGATTGTACTTCAACATCTTTTGAAAAAGTGTTCTTTATCCACTCTTTGTAAAAATGTGACATTTCTTTTACGTATTCAAATTCTTTGTTTCGTTTACCTAGCTCACTTTCTTTAATTAGGAAAATAAAATGCAGTAACATAAGATGAAAAAGAAGTGATTATGTTTGGCCTTCAATACCCATTAAGGTCAAAGTTGAACGAATTTTTTCTATTTTGCGAATTTTCCAAGTAATTGTTTCACGAAGTGTTTCAACAGTGGGAGATTCAATTTTTGCTAAGATGTCGTATGCACCAAAAGTTCCATGAACTTCCTTAACTCCTTCTAGGCTTTTGAGCTGATGGATAATAGATTCCTCAGAACCTAATTCGCAATTTATTAAAACATAAGCTGTTGCCATACTAATGTATAAAATAACGGTTATATCAATAAATCTTTTCCCTTATTCACTTTTGGTATGATTTTCTTACTATTTTAATAAAAAGTGAAAAAATGTTCCCCGGTTCTGACTCACACAAACTCATCGGTCTTAGCCATAATCCTCATTTGGCTCTAAAACCGGGGCTGCCCGATGTTGCATACCTGGGTGAATTAGAAATCATTGTAATCATCATACGATCCACATCATCCTAATCCGTCTGTATGCATGCTCTTTTGGGCATTTTCTATATAGTGTTAGTCAAATATTAATCCAGATAGTTGTATTTCAAAAGCAGTCACTGGAACTCGTATCTTAAAATTATCAACTACTTTAGAGTCTATTTCTCCTAACACTCCTACGATTTTGTTATTAACTAAAATATTTGCCATTCTACCATCAGAAAAAATTGGATGAGATGAAGTTTTTGTTTCACTTTCAATATTAAATCCAATCTTAAGGGAAGATTGAAGAATTGATTTAATTTCAGAAAAATTGGTATCTTTATGAGCACAAATTCCTGCAAGATGAGCATATTCTTGTAT
Source organism: Nitrosopumilaceae archaeon (assembly GCA_035620615.1). Taxonomy (GTDB): domain Archaea; phylum Thermoproteota; class Nitrososphaeria; order Nitrososphaerales; family Nitrosopumilaceae; genus CSP1-1. The sequence goes on from DASPGM010000009.1 coordinate 16,693, forward strand.
GGGGTTTGATTTGAAAAAAACAGTTCCAATTTCAAAAAGTTTTTGCGGATATTGTTCATGTACATTTTTTGCTAAATTTTCTAAAAGTCCTGGAATGATTGCATCACGAAGAATTGTATGTTCTAGACTTTTAGATTCAATTACTTGAATTGCTTCTAAATTATTTCTATTAGTTAACTCATATTGTATTTTATCACTAACCAAACTAGAATTAAGTGCTTCAGTATATCCTAGTCCTATCATTATCATACTTAATGAATCTAAAACTTTTGTAATTTGGTTTTTTTGTCCAACTGAGTTTGAAATTGGAAGAGATGGTTTAAGATTTTCTATTCCATATCCTAGTCCAACCTCTTCTACTAAATCCATAGGACCAAAGATGTCAAAGCGAAATCTAGGAATAATACATGAAATAGTATTTTTCTTTGCTGTGGCATCAATTCTACATTTTCTTAGAGAGTTAGCAATTATTGAGGAAGAGAGTTTCAAACCTAAGATATTGTTTACTAATTCAGAAGATAAAATTATTTTTCTTGGTTTAAGTAATGGTGTACTATTTTTGGCTCCAGAAATTTTTACTGAATAAAGGTCAAACCCAGCTGCCTGTAAAGTTGTTGCCATGACAGCTAGTGTATCTTCCGCAGCGTTTTTTTCAGTGGCAGTTACTTCAATCAAAAGATTTTTTGTTTTTGTCGATACTTTGGTTAGATCTGAGTTAATTATTGGCGGAAATGAAATTGTATTTCCAGCGGCATCAAATATTATTGGATTATTAGAAGAATTATTCAAAATTGAACCATATTGCTTTCCAACTTCAGTTTTTTCTAATATTTCATCAATACTACTTTCATTAGAAGAATCAAGTGGAATAAATTTATGGTTTTTATTAACAGTGGTGTATTTTATAGGGAAAACTATTTTGTCTAAATCATGCATTCCTATAGATGTTTTTTTACGTCTTCTACCAATTCCAAAATGTAAATCTTCTTGAAGCGAGATTAGTTGTAGTAAAGTTTCATCATCAATGACTCCATTCTTTGCAACTATTGAAGTAATGTAGGGACGTATTTTTTGTACCGAAGAATCTATTTTAAGAGAATAATTACCCTTTTTGATGAATAACTTAGGAATCCCTTTTTTAATTCCAAGTAGTCCTTGAAGCCCTAGTGCTATACCAAAGTCAGTAGCATAGTCTGGTCGATTTGGACTATATTCTACTCGAAGATATTCTTTGGTTTGTTCTTCTATATCTAATCCTAAAAATGGAATTTTAGAAAGAATTTTTTCTTTATTAGATTTTTTTCCTACTAGTTTTTGTATTCGGTTAAGATAAAGTTGAACTACTGGCATTTTGTTGCACTCCGTAACCAATTAAGATTATTATTATAAAATTCCCGTACATCATCTAATCCATATTTTAGCATTGCAATTCTTTCAATTCCTCCTCCCCAAGCTAGAACAGGTTTTGTAATTCCAAGTGGTTTAGTTACCTCAGGTCTAAAAATTCCCATTCCAAAAAGTTCTATCCATTTTCCCAATCTGTCATTATAAACCATCGATTGTAATGATGGTTCAGTATATGGAAAAAAAGTTGGCCAGAATTTAATTTTGGTTAGACCAATCCTTCGATAAAATTCCTCTTGTAATCCCATCAAGTCCCGCAATGTAACGTGTTTGCCTATAACAACTCCCTCTACTTGGTTAAATTCAGCAAGATGTTTGTAGCTAACTTTTTCGTTTCGAAAAACTCTACCTAATGAAAATACTCTAGCTTCATCTGGTTTGTTATCAGCTAGATGTTTTATAGTTACACATGTTGTGTGAGTTCGAAGAGTCATTTTTTGAGCCTCGGACATATTCCAATCATATTTCCAACCTTTCTTATGTGAGCGAGCAACTTGGTTTGTCTGAGAAGTAGATGCAAAATTGATTGCTTTCATATCTTTGAGATAAAAAGTATCTTGCATTTCTCTTGCTGGATGATCTTGTGGTGTAAATAGTGCATCAAAATTCCAAAAACTTGGTTGTGTTAGGCTTCCTAATACTTCAGAAAACCCAAGACTAACAAAAATTTCTCTAATTTCATTTATAGTTTCTTTTAATGGATGGATTCTTGCAATATTGGTTAAAGGAACTTTTGCCTCAACATCAATTGCTTCGGTGGAAGAATCAACATCGATATCTTTGGCTTTCTCTAAAAGAGATATGAGTTTAAGTTTTGTAGAATTTTCTGTAATAAAATCTGGTCTTTTTTTTAGCAAAGTCAAAGATTCAGTATCGGTAATTTCGTTTAGTGATTTTTCTTCTGTACCGAAAAAATCTATTAGTTTTTCTTCTGGTGAGAGTAAAGCCTCACCCTTTAGTGTAATCTTACTCGTAGTTTCTCCTTTATCGATTTGAATCCAATCATTTTTTTTAGCATTTGCTATTGCGGCATTAAAATCAGATTTTAATACATTTTTTATTTCTTCAAATGATTTAGGGCCTTGTTTAATTTCATTAACAAGTTTTCTTTCTGGTAATCCATTATTTTTTGCCTCCAAGCCATTCTTACTAAGTCTAAGAAATGTTGTTTCGGTTTCATGAATTTCTGCTAGACCTTTAAGTTTTAACCATTCCATGCCACGTCTTACCTGATCAATTGAAAGTTTGGTTGTTTCAACTAGTTTTTCAGGAGTTGCGTTTTTTGTTAATTTTAATGATTTAATTATTTGTTTTTCGATTGGATGGAGAACCTGTGACAATATGACAAAGTTCCAAAAAGACTTTTTAAACCTTAACCTAACTCAAACATGAATATGCCTGCTGATGAGTTTATTGTAACACCTTGGCATGTAGAAGGTGAAATTGATTATGACAAATTGATAAAACGATTTGGAACTGAAAAAATTACAAAACAGCTACTTGGCAGGATTGAAAAAATTACAGGGGATCTTCATTTTATGTTAAGAAGAGGAATTTTTTTCTCCCATAGAGATTTAAATTTGATTTTAAATGAATATGAAAAAGGTAACAAGTTTTTCCTATATACTGGAAGAGGACCTTCAGGTCATACTCATATTGGTCATCTGGTACCATGGGTATTTGCAAAATGGATCCAAGAAAAATTTGATGCAAAAATGTACTTTCAATTAACTGATGATGAAAAATTTTTTTCAAAACAAAACATGACTTTAGAAAAAACTAAAGAATTTGCTTTTGAAAATGCATTGGATTTTATAGCACTTGGATTCAAACCAGAAAATACTAAAATTATAATTAATACTGAAAATATCAAGACATTATATCCAATTGCAGCTGAGGTAGCAAAAAAGATTAACTTCTCAAATACTAAAGCTGTGTTTGGTTTTTCAAATGAGACAAATATCGGAATGATTTTCTATACATCGCTTCAGTCTGCTCCTTGTTTTATAGAAGATAAACCAGTTCTAATTCCACTTGGAGTAGATCAAGATCCACATTTCAGATTGACTAGAGATGTTGCGCCAAAGATTGGAAAACAAAAACCTGCTTTAATACACAACATTATGATACCTGCTCTACAAGGTCCAGGAGGAAAAATGTCTGCATCTGATGATAATGGAACAATCTATACAACTGATTCTCCAGAAGTTGTAAAAAAGAAAATTAATAAATTTGCATTTTCTGGAGGACAGCCAGATATAGAAGAACATAGAAAAAAAGGTGGAAATCCAGATATTGATGTTTCATTTCAGTATCTAAGAATATTTTTTGAACCAGATGATAATAAATTAAAACAAATCTATGATGATTATAAATCTGGAAAAATGTTAACGGGGGAACTAAAATCAATACTTATCGAAAAAATTAACGGATTTTTAAAAATTCACCAGGAAAAACGTGAAAAGGCAAAGAATCAGTTAAGTAAATTTCTTTTAGAAAATTCATGAAAAGGAAAATTAAATGTCTTGACAAGTATGAAGCAGAAAAACTCGCCAGTTTAATCTTTATCAAGGAAGCTAAAGAGACGTTTATTACAGAAATTTTGAATATTATCGAAAATGAGATAATTGTAAAAATCAAAGATAATTCAGCTCATAGTGTTGTTTTCAAAGATAAACATGAAGTAGAATCTTTTGCAGATTTTATTCAATCTGTTCTTGAAAATGAACATAAAATTGTTAATACGTTAATTTCTGAAAATGAAATTGAAATAATAAAAGAATAAGATTAAACCAGTGATTTATCCATCTCAGAGCTCATAATTTCTTGCACTTTTAGAAAATAAAGTCTTGTTGAGTAGGGCATATTATCTAAATTATTATCAATTATAATTATTAGATATCGTACTGCTCTTTTAGAAATATCAATATTAAATTTCATTGGAAGAATTGAATCTTGTTTTACATTAATTTTATCAGTAAGCCAAGGGGGAGCCATTTCACGAGTTTCAGAAATTATTTTTTGATACCAGTATGCAAGATTTTCTGGATCAAGACCATCCTTAAGAATAGTAATATCATTTCCTATTTTTTTTAACATGTGGTTAATTATAGTCAAGATTTGCTAGTTGAGGTTTTTTGTTTTATTCCATTTACTCAAACTTAGAGAAGTGACTTGTCAAATCAGCACAATTTTCCTTCTGTATCTATCTCTGATTTTTTGATTCTTGAAGTTGAAATTCTACGCCCATCCTCAGCTAAGACCATTGGGATTATTACAACATCTACTAAAGGTAGATTTTTTTTCTTTCTAATACTGTTTAAAGTATCACCCTTGCCACTTGTTTCCTCACTTACCACTAATGCACCCACCTTTCCCTCAATTGCAGCTGGTCCAAAATCATTTTCAAGCTTACTAATAGAATATGCTGAGTTTGGAAAGTTCTGATGAATTGTAGATATTAGAGATTCAAGTCGCTTTGAATAATTATTAACAAGATTCTTACCCATTTTTGCAACAAGTTCATCACCTGCTAGACCAATTATAACATGTGAAGAAATTGAAAAAGCCTTAGTTAAAAGAGCCAAATGTCCTTTATGTATAATATCAAATGTTCCACCTAGTGCAACGGTTTCATAATGTGACATAATTTAATTTTGAAATCTCTAAAGATAAAGTTACTAGTTTACAAGTACAAGTACAATGGGACCTTTGGAAGCAAGTGGAATACCATTTTTGTCCCATACAAAAGTTTCAATAAAATACAATCCATTTTGTTGAGGTATCCAAGGAACAGATGGAATTTGTAAGCCTGTTGAATTAAACGAATTTTCTGCTTTTCCAATATATTCTACAAAGGGCTTTTCTCCTGATTGCTTGATTTGAATATAATAAACATATGGTTGAGCTTCAGGTTTTTGATTAGGTGAGTACTGTATGGCTAGTTCACTTGAAATGTTAACAGGTGTGTTAACAGTTAATTCAGGTAATCTATTTCCTTCTGAATCTAGAACAGCAATGTCATTTATTGTCACTAGTTTAGAAATTAAATCTCCACTAGTTTTTGTCACATCAATAAGACCACTTGTGAAATCTTTTGATTCAGCTATAATTTTGAAAATGGTTGCACGAGCATCATGAGGTACATTAAAATTAAAATTACTTGAAGCGCCAGCTTTTATTGGATTAGAGATTTCTGTTGTGGCAATTCCTAAAACTCTTGGAGGAGTAAATGGATCATATGAGATTAAGTAAATTTTTGTATTAGTGCTGTTTAGTTGACCGTTATTTGTTATTTTTCCAGATAACGATAAATTTTCCCCTACGTTTAGAGTATCAAGATCAAATTTCAAAAGGGATTTTTTTTCTGGTGAAGAGCTAAAACCAAGTAAATTTACAGATACACTAGTAATTTGAGAATTTGGACTTGGTGATTTTATCATATATGGGGATTTTCCAAATGGTGGGATTACCTCTAAAATTGTGGTACCAATAGTTGTTTCCAATGGTTTGTCATCATTATTATCATAAAATCCTACCCAAATTTTTATTCCACTTACTGGAAAACTTTTGGTATTTGAGACTTCACCAAGAACTACAGTTGAACCATCTGCATCTTTGTAATTAAATGGGCTAGTACTGGTAAGAACAATGCCTAAAGATGGTGGAGTATCTGTCTTTTGAGAAAAACCCGAGCTAATTGGAAATAATGTAAATACTAAAAATAATACGAGAATTGCCTTTTTCATATAGAAACGTTTGACATAGGCAATTAATCTTGATGAATATATCATAATGTCAACAATGTGCATTGTAAGGTTTTACCTATTAACATTCTAAATGAAAATAAGAAAAAGATGTTTAAAGATTTGATAATTTTATCTTCGTTTTTTCATAGCAGTAATAGCTAGCCAATAAACTAAACCTGGCGCTAATCCAACTATAAGAGGAATCCATACGGGCCATCCGTCTGCTGGTGTTGCCATGAGAAAATGCTCTAAGATATCATATTTAAATCCATCTTAGAGTTATAACCTAAAAAATGATCGCTTAGATGTAAAATCAAATCTAAACTGAATTTTTACTAAATCCAATTAAAAATTAAGGATGGACTGAAGGGGATTTGAACCCCTGACCCCTCGCGTGCAAGGCGAGTATTCTACCAGTCTGAACTATCAGCCCATGGCTTGGATGATTGGTGTGTGGATTTTAATTGTTCTCTTCTAGCTTGGCAAAGATTTTATTTGCATTCTAGGAGATTTTTTTATGGTTCTCCTCGAATCGCAGATTAAACTAAAAACTAGAGATTATGCTCCTGACTTTGAACTAATGGGAATAGATGGAAAAAAACATTCCTTAAACGATTACAAAAATTATGAAGGTTTGCTTATCATCTTCATGTGTAATCATTGCCCTTATGTCAAAGCAAAAATTAATGCAATAAAAGAAGTGCATGAAAAATTTAAAGATAAAATTGCTGTGGTCGGAATAAACAGTAATGATTCCATAAAGTATCCTGATGATAGTTTTGAGAATATGAAAATTATTGCTAAAGAAAAAGGAATATTGTTTGATTATCTAGTAGATGAATCTCAAGAAATTGCTAAAAAGTATGGGGCTATTTGTACTCCTGACCCATTCCTTTTTGATAATGAAAGAAGGCTAATCTTTCATGGCAGAATTGATAACGCGATGAAACCAGAAGACACTGCTACTGAAAAAACCATGATTAATAACATTGATCAATATCTATCTGGAGAAAAAATCAAAAAAGATTTTGATCCCTCTATTGGCTGCTCAATAAAATGGAAAGAACAGCAAACTTAAATGAGCTGGCTCTCTGAAAATTTTTCAGGGCCGGTAGCTCAGCTTGGCTGGAGCGTTCGACTGATAAACTTATTCAGACATCGAAAGGTCGTGAGTTCGAATCTCACTCGGCCCATGTTTGATTTTTTAAGAGATGATTCTTTCAAATGTTGTTTCAGACCATTGTAAAACAGTTTCTAAATTATCTGCAAATAAATCAGCCTTGAGAGCAGAATTTTTTTTAATTTTGCTACAAAGTATTAGATTAAGATTTTTTCCAAATTTTCCTTTCACAGAATTTACGGCTTGAGAAAAAAACCTCAAACCATCATTAGTTTCAGAGAATATGATAATTATCATTACTCCATTCTTTTTTGTCCATACTTTTCCGAGAAATTTCTGTAAATCTAAATCAAAGATTACATCAATAGAATCAGACATATCACCTAGTAATGAAACCTTCCAGCCCTCTGAATGAAATGTGGCAGAGGCTGATTCTGAAATTAAGGAACTCTTAGAGTCAGCAGAAATAATGATAACATTTTTTCTAGGATTAATTTCTGTAGCAATGAGATTAAGCATTTGAAGTGAATTTGAGATTATTTTTCCAAGTAGTTTTTCTTCTGATTTACTAATTTTTCCTTGTACAAAAAGCTCTTGAATAGATTCAATGGATGGGATAATTACTTGAGTAATTAATTTTGTAGTATTTACATTAGAATGAATACAATTTCGAATTAAATTATAGGTTTTTTGTTCATTTAATGAAGTTAGTAATTCCAGATATTTTGTTTTTACAATAAAATAATCATTGGGAAATTCAAATTGTTTTGTATCTTCTTCGATAAACCATAAATTAACATTACCGATATTTTTTTGGTGTAGCAAACCCTCAGTTGCAAATATGTTAAGATATTTTGTCATCGTAACTCGATTTATTCCAAGTTTTTCTGAAATCTCAACTCCTGAAAGTCCAGTTTTAGAATTTGATAAGACCTCTACTAGTTTTTGTTTTAGATCCTGTGTCTGGTAGCCTTTTGCCATACCACTTTAGATTTTTAGTATAGTATAAAGTCTAATTTTCATTATTCCTAAGAATTATCTCTTTTTTGGTCAAATGTAGAATTATCTTCAACCATTTAGACAGAACCGTAAAGAAAAAACATTAAATACTTGAGTACTTTAACGTACGGTAAGAGTAAGTAAAATGCCAAAAGCCGGATTCAAATCAATTACAATTTCTGAAGAAGTTTACGATAAATTCTTTGATGTATATCAAAAGAATAAACCTGAACTGATGATGAAGGGTGTCAATAGTTTTGCAGGCTATATCACATATACGCTCGAAGATATGATGTTAAAAGATAAGACTTTTGCAAGATATGCTCCTAAACTAGAAAAAATCTCTGTTGATGATGATAGAGTAATTATTAAAGATAATATCAAAAACAGAATTGCCGAAGTCACCATACAGAGAGGTGAGCTTTATTGTCAACTCTGTGAAGAAAAAAATTGCTTCCATGTTGGATTTGTATTTTCACTTCCTGACGTTTACGAAGTTTTGAATTCAAAGGGAATTAAACATCCCAAATAATATGGAGGGGGTGGGATTCGAACCCACGAACCCCTAAGAGACGAGATCACCCATTTTTCGATCTTAAGTCTCGCGTATCCAAAAGCATAAGCTTTCGTTGGCCAGGCTTGACTACCCCTCCACGTAATAGCTAAAATTTATTCAGAATTTAACAGTTTATTCCATTAAAGATACTATAATCAAAATTATAAAGAGTCAATAAATCAGAATTGCATGCTTCGATAGCTCAGCCTGGTAGAGCGTTACCTTGGTAAGGTAAAGGTCGCGGGTTCAATTCCCGCTCGAAGCTTTTAATAATTTTTAATTAAAAGTTCAGAGTGACCTGTCCTCTTGTTAGAGTCAGAATTAATTGCACGATTAGCTTCGATTTTTATAATTTTCCAATATTTTGGTAAAAACAAATCACGGACTTGTTTGGATGAAGAATTTGATAATAAAACATTAACTCCTTTTTTTGCTAATTCGTTTGAAACCTTTGCAAGTCTTTTAAGATCATTAATTCCAAAGTTACCATTTGTATAGCTTGTAAAATTAGCAGTTTTGCTTACTGGTTGGTAAGGAGGATCAAAATAAACAAAATCTCCTTTTTTGGCTTTTTCAACTGTTGATGAAAAATCCTGACATTTTATTGAAATTTTATTATTATTCAAAAATTGATTTACTGACCTGAGATTCTCTTCCTGGACTATGTTAGGATTTGAGTATCTTCCTAAAGGTACATTGAATTTCCCTTTACTGTTAACTCGGTATAGCCCATTAAAACAAGTTCTATTCAAAAAAAGTAATCTTGAAACCTTCTCAATCTGGCTTTTTGGATTTGATTCTCGAACTGAATAGTAGTAAGAATTTGAATCAGAGAAATAATTGTCTGAATGTTTTTGAAGTGATTTAAGTAAACTGTCGAGATTATCTCGAATTGTAACGTAGGATAAAACTAGGTCAGAGTTTAGATCAGAAACATATCCTTTCAAATTTTTATTTTTAGAAAGAAGATGAAATAATAATGCACCACCACCTAAAAATGGTTCAAAATATGAACTATATTTTTTAGGGATGTATTTTTCAATTTGAGGGATTAATTGTCGTTTTCCTCCAGCCCATTTTACAAATGGTTTTGGATGGACAGGAATTTGCAGGTATTGTTGACTCACCCATAATAATTCCTTAATTCAATATTGTTACAAAGGGTTACAAAAGATCACAAGGTGTGCAATATTTTTTTATCATCTTTTATTTTCAAAAAATATTACGAATAAAAAATTATAACAAGTTCATTTAGTGAACTAAAATGAAAAGGAAAAGGTTGTGGGATTTAGTCCCATTTTGACCAAGCTGCCATCCATCTATACGTCCATGTGTTAAGCTTACAACCTAACGCAGCAAACGTAACCGATAACACAGCACCAGCTCCTGCACCAAGTGCAACTGGACTATTGTAGAACTTTCCTACCTGTGGTTCAATCGGTGTCATATATGGTGGTAACGTGGGTCTTGGATATTTGAACGCAGTTTCAAGTGGATCTGCTACCGTAATCAAATTGACCATGTTGAATAACGGTAAAGACATTCCAACCATTACTCCACCAAACAGAATGAGCGAGTGTTTGTTCTTCTTTGTAGCCCAATATGCCAAGTCCAACAACATTGCTGATGGAATCCATACTGGAGTGACAATGAAGTCATATGGATAACCTAGTGCAAACCATGCACCCTTTGCTACCCAAGTATACACCGTCATAATTAATGCATAGTATGTAGCGGTACCTGGAACACCAGTGAATGTTAGATAGTATACTGCCCCTACCGTAAGCATCAATGTTTGCGATATAGAGAATACTACAAATGATGTCCAAGCCCAATCTGTGTAGAAGATATAATCTCCTGCATTAATTGTTAGTAAAGTGGAGTTGACTGCGACTACCACTATGAATAAGTAGTGTGTACATCGTCTAAGCCAGACCATTATCAGGTAGATGAAAGGGTCAGTATATAAAATTTTACAACATAATCGATCTGGTATATAGAGTAAATATTAAGAAAAATGAAAAAAATTAAGAATGATTTTCTAGTTTCCGACGAATAATGAGATTAAAATTGTGCCTACAGTTACGGCAGCTATTACTCCGCCAACTAATCCATTACTATTCTTTCTAGTACCCTCTTCCATAACTTTAACACAGAAGATGTATCCAATTGCCTCAACGATTGTCAAAACAATGAAAGCATAGTGACCACTTGGTGTTGGATATGCCCATGGATAATAGAAGTATCCTGCTGCTGTTCCGCCAAATGTAGCTAACCATGCTGCGATGAATGAAATAGTTATCATACCAGTCATGTTTTCGACACGTCGGCCAATCATTCGCTCAACATCAGCGCTAGTTCCTCCAGAACCACCCGCTGAACCAAATCCCTTCGGTAGAGTCATTTGGGTTTATACGATTGAGAATACTTTTAAGTCTTTCTTAAATTGCGTGGATAGAACGATCTAGTTGCTTTATATAAAAAGAAAAAAAGTGCGATGATTCGCATTCTTTTGTTTATGGAATGGATCTGCTGTACAGTTTGCCTTCTAGGGCCATCTTGTACATTTCAGCAACATAGGGGTTTTCACCTGGGGTTTCTGCTCCAAGTTCAACTAGTCTTGCATATACTCTTACTACGTAAGCAAGAGCGCCCATAAAGGCTACTACAACACCCATGTTAAACATCCAATGATTTGGTACTGCAAAGATTTCCTCTACAAACCAAAAGTGCCACATCTCATTGACTCCAATTGTAAACATGGTAGCAAGATAACCTAGAATAGTCATCTTCAAACCAGTGTTCATTGAGTTATTTGGACCTCTGAGAACTGGTATTCTTCTATCATAGATTGCAGCAGCACCCCATCCAAGTGGCAATGCGATAAAGTGTGAATATAGCCACCAATGAGCTGGAGTAAATGCACTATCTCTGATAGAGGTTTGATGTAGAGAACCGTCAACAAAGTTGTCGACTTCTACCGATGCAGCAGTTGATCCCATAGCGATTACGATTAACCAGATCTTTTTCAGTCTCTGGATTTCGACCTCTTTGGGAATTAGTGCCGGCATTTGTGCCATACGTATAGTACACTGAATTCTAAATATAAGGCATGAGCTAGAAAAAATCGATTTTTAATATAATAAATTAGTAAATTATAGAATAAAATCATAAGAATTTATATTTTTAAGTGTATAAATATGGGAAAATTATATCGGTTCAAAAATAGGTTTCATTGTTAATCATTAACGATAATCAATAGATCTGATCCCTGATTGAGTATAATTAAGGTAAAACATATATCGTTCTTAGTTGGCTCATTTTGTAATTAACGGGATAACTATGGTCGATAAAAAAATAATTGTTGTGGGGCTCAGTGTTGTACTAGCACTTGGAACAATTGGATTCAATTGGATTGATTCAATACTTCCATCAGCTGAAGCACACGGTGTCCAAGCACAACTACAAAGTCGTTTCGTAAGAATTGAAGACGAGTCTTTTAACAGACAGTCTCTAGAAACAGGAGAACAATTATGCATCTCTGGAAAATTTGTTAGTCTTGTTACAAGAGATCTTAGAGCATGGAACTCAATCTTCTCTGAATCAACCAATGCTGGAAATAGATGGGAAATTATGACAAGAGACCCACCTGGCAACGTATTTGATCTACCAGGAAACGGAGTGGTCCCATACCAAATATGTGCAAAGGCACTTGAACCAGGAGTATATCACGTACATACTCAACTCAATGTAGCATCAGTTGGCCCTGGACTTGGACCTGGACAAACAGTAGTCGTTGACGGAGAATATATCCTAAAACCAATTCCATACACAAACATTGCATATCAATCAATTTTGATTGGAGTTGCATATGTCATAACATTTGCGACACGACCTTGGCAAGTAATCTAAAATTAAAACTTCCCCTTTTTTCATTTTATCTTTAAAAAAAACATACATGCTCATACTTTATGATATTAAATCTTATCTCGAAGTATATCCAAAAAAGAATTAGAAAAAATAATGAGTATTAGTTTTAAAATTAAACACCTAGATATCCATGAAAGTTATTTTAAAGGCAAAGTCGATTTTAGGGGCGATGAATATACAATTAACATACAAAATGAAAGAAGGGGGAAAATACTCAAACTACCTTTTGAACCAAAAATAAAAAATGAAAAAATGTTAGTTAGACTTGTAGGACCAGAAGATATTTTCATTGAGGATTATTTACCATACAAAGGCCAATCAGAATGGTTAGAAATCGACTCAGATGAAATAACATTTTACATTGCAGATCATCAGGATAAATTTGATACACTTGAAATTATAGACGACGTTAAGGGACTATTATAGAAAGGACTTTAAGTAAATCTAAAGGATTTTTTATCTATGATTTGGCCAGGAATGGGGGATCCTACAAAACGCAGAAAAACAATAAGGTATCTACTAATTACCGCTGGAATTGCTGTGGCAGTAGGACTAGGAAGCTCAGCTTTACAGGGAGTTCTTAATGCAGATAACCCTCTTAGAGTTTGTATAGATGATAGAAATACGCCTTACAAAATTTCTGCCACTTTAGAATTATTTGTAGATGGAAAAAAAGCAGAGATTCCTGCAAATATTGGAATTAGTGAAGGATGTACACATTCACTTTATACAATTACTAACGATGGAACAATCTATGTTCAATGGGAAAAAGAGTTTCCTTTTGAAATAGGGCATTTTTTGTGGACTTGGACGACGTATCACGAGGGAGGCTTTCCAATGAGAGATATGGATCAAAGTAAATCACGAATTTTAGTAAATGGAGTTGAATCACCAAATTTTCTTAGTACCCCTTTAGTGGATGGTAATCAATACAAAGCAGAATTTAAAACGAGAGATTATGATGAAACTAAAGATAAGGACTTTTTGCCCCCTGATCTCTAAGTGGATAAAATAATTTTTGATTAATAAATTAAAAAATAATGAAAAGAAGAAAAGAAAAATGATTTACCAGTATTTGCCGTTGTCAGGTATTAGACCGATACCTTCTTTTTCAAAGTGTCTGTCTAGTTCATCTACCCATCTCTCACGGTTGTCTTTGTATGACCATCCGTGAACACGTAACCAGAATGCAATAATTCCAAGTAGGAATACTGTAAACATTATGGTACCGAAAATGTATACCATTACATCGTAAAATAGTGGGTCATAATTTGGTCCTAATTGTCCTGTAATTGATGATAGGATACTTAGGATTGTGCCCAGTATAGGAATCATTGAAATGAAAACTACACACGTGCGATATATACATTTCCTTTATTCTTATACAAGAAGAGATCAAAAAATAATTCAATTTAGGGATATAATTAAAATAAGAAAAGAGAAGGTTGTTTAACCTCTTCCTTGAGCTGCGTATTTTCCAGATTTTCCTTTGAAGAACAATGCTCCTGCAATTCCTCCAAATACTGCTGCTGCAATTGCTGAAGCACCCAAGACACCATCTGCTGCTAGGTATGGTGTGCCAGAACCAGTAGATGGATTTAGCTCAGCTGCTTCGACTTTTCGTCTAGCAAGCTCTAATGTTTCTTCTAAAGTACGCGCACCGGTTTCACCTTCATCGCCTACATTACCCATGTACTGGGCATAGACTAATCCACTTACACCCCAGTAACCAAGTATATAGACAGTGAAAATTGTTGCAATTAGTAAGGTTTTGTTCATATCGATTACCTGTTGAAGGAATGCTAGTAGTGTCTATTTAACTTTTTTCTCGATATCCATTTTGGAAAAATTTTCAATGATCGCTTTAAGTAACGTTTATGTTTGTTCTTCAGGCACGATTTTCATGGGAAGATTACATACTCATAATCACGGAAAATCACATTCCACAAGACCAATAGATCTAAAAAAGCCATCATGGGTAACGCAAAGTCCAAAAGAAATTGAAGAGTTGATTATAAAATATGGAAAGGATGGATTGCCTCCCAGTATGATTGGAATAAAATTACGAGATCAACATGCAATTCCTCTGGTTAAACCAATAATCAACAAAGGCATAGCAGAAGTTTTAGATGAGAATAAATCAAGTCAAGAAATTCCTGAGGATTTGAATAATATTGTAATGAAGGCAGTAGGTTTACAAAATCACTTAAAATCAAACAGAAATGATAATCGAAATGTCAGATCGCTTGAACTAATTGAAGCCAAGGTACATAGACTTTCAGTTTACTATAAGAAGATTGGGCGAATTCCTAAAACTTGGAAATATAAATCAGTGGTAGCTCAACTTGAGTAATGGAAAAGATTTTTGAGCAGGCATTAAAAAATTTTAAAGATAAAATCACGGATTGCATTAAATCAAAGAAAAGCATCTCAGTTATTACTCATATTGATTGTGATGGTATTACTTCTGGCAGTATCATATCTAAAGCATTAATTCGGGAAGGTGCGAATTGTACTGTAAGTACAACAAAGGAGTTAAACAAAAAAGTAATTGCAAAATTAAAAGATGATCATAGAGATTTTCATGTTATTACTGATCTTGGTGGAGGCTTTGGCAAAGACTTGGATGAGAATCTTTCTGAAAATTGGGTGGTACTTGATCATCATCAGATTCCCCAAGAAGAATTTGATAATGAACGAATTATCAATGCTTGGAAATACGGTATAGACGGAGGAATCCAAATTAGTGCTGGTGGAATGGCGTATCAAGCAGCAAGATGTCTAGATGATAAAAATACAGATCTAGCATGGGTAGCAGTAGTTTCAGCACTTGGAGATAGACAAGATCAAGGTGAGAAAAAATCTTTCAAAGGATTAAACTTGGAAATTGCAAATACTGCAAAAAATATTGGTCAAATGAAAATGGATTTAGATTTATTACTAGTTGGTAGAGAGACAAGGCCATTACCTGATGCACTTGCATTTACATCTCAACCCTTCATTGAAGGACTAACATGGAATAGAGACGCTTGTTTATCTTTACTTAATTCATCTGGAATAAAACTAAAAGATGGGGGACGTTGGCGTGTCCCGGCAGAACTTGGCGAAGATGAAAAGCGGATGGTTATTGAATCAATTTCTAAATTTGCATCTGGAAAAAATGCTACAGATATTATGAATGAATTAATTGGATACACCTACACATTCCCAAGAGAGGATAGAGGAAGTTTTCTAAGAGATGGAAGAGAGTTTTCTACCATGCTAAACTCATGCGGACGAATTCAAAAGGCTGGAGTAGGAATTGCCATTTGTATGGGAGATAGAACAAAGATGCTCAAAGAAGGAGAGAACATTCTAGTAGAATATAGAAAGATGATTAGAAATTTCATGAATATTTTAGCTAACGAAAGATGGAGAACAAGTGATACAACAAATTGTGTTATGGTAAATGCAGAAGGAGTTGTACCAGAAACAATGACAGGAACTATTTCATCTCTAATTGCAGGTTCTCCTAAAAATGCAGGCAAAATAGTAATTCTGCGAACAGGTGGTGAGGAAGGTACAATAAAATTTTCATCAAGAAAATCTTATAGCTGCAAATCTGAGGTAAATCTTAGTAATTTAATGAGAACTGGGGCAGAAAAATTTGAAGGAGTAGGAGGAGGTCACGATGCAGCTGCTGGAGCAAGGATAACTAAAGACAAATTGGATGGTTTCTTGGATTATTTAGAACAAAATGTCCTTAACGTGCAAGGTTCTAGTAACTCTCAATAACATTTCTGAGAAAAAGGCTAATGCTGTTAGATTGGCATTAGAGCCTGACAATGTAAATTTCCCAGAAAACTTGACTTTAAAAGTAGAAAATGTTGATAACAAACTTGTTTTTAATTTTCAAAGTCAAGGGAATATGAAGAAATTGATAGCAACTGTAGATGAGGTTTTAGAACACGTTCAAGTTGCACTAAAAGTGATAGAGTGATGCTAGATCCTAAAATCATCAGAGATAAACCCGATGTTATTCGAAAGATGTTAAAAGATAGAGCAATTGATTTTGATTTTGATGGGCTAGTTCTATGTGACAAGCAAAGACGAGAGATTATGATTAAAACAGATGAATTACGAAAGAAAAGAAATGATGTATCATTAGAATTCAGTAAGAGGAAAAAAGCAGGAGAAGATACTACTCAATTACTAAATAAGATGTCCGAAGTTTCAAAAGAATTAGAAGAGTTAGAAACAAATCAAAATAAAATTGAATTAAATTATAAAAAACTTGCATTAACTATTCCTAATCTAATTCATGAATCAGTTCCAATTGGGGCAGATCAGAGTGCAAACAAAGAAATGAAAAAATGGGGAGAGCCCCCTAAATTTGATTTTTCAATTAAAGACCACATTGATTTTGCAACAAGTTTGGACCTTGTAGATCTTGAACGAGCAGCAAAGATAGCTGGAGCAAGGTTTTATTTTTTAAAAAATGATCTTGTTCAACTAAATCAAGCTTTAATCCAGTATGCACTTGATTTTCTATCCAAAAAAAAATACGGTCTAATCCAACCACCTTATTTGATCAATAGGAATTCTATGGAAGGGGCAATAATTGCTGAGGATTTTGAAAATGTCATTTACAAAGTTGAAGGCGAAGATCTCTATTTAATAGGAACATCAGAACATGCTGTGGCAGCTATGCATGCTGATGAAATTTTAGATGGAGGTAAATTGCCAATTAGATATGCAGGAGTAAGTCCATGTTTTAGAAAAGAAGCAGGCGCTCATGGTAAAGATCAGAAAGGGATTTTTCGTGTACATCAATTTGAAAAAATTGAACAATTTGTATTTTCTAGACCTGAAGATTCATGGAAGGAACACGAACTTTTGCTGTCAAATGCAGAAGAGTTTTACAAAAACCTTGGAATTCCTTACAAAGTAATGCTTCTATCAAGTGGAGATATGGGAAAAATTTCTGCAAAGACATACGATATTGAAGCATGGATGGCAGGCCAAAATGCATACAGAGAAATTGTTTCTTGTTCAAATTGCCTAGATTACCAGGCAAGAAGATTAAAGATTAGATTTAGAGACAAGTCAAATGAACAGACTCAATATTTGCATACCTTAAACAGTACTCTTGTAGCAACAACTAGAACGCTCGTTGCCATATTAGAAAATTTTCAAACTAAGGATGGACACATAAACGTTCCAGAAGTTTTACAGAGATATGTTGGAAAAAATACAATCTGAGTTCAGTACGACTTATATTTTGGCTCAAAAGGTCGATATTAGTTGGCTCGCCGAACAACCAAAGTAAAGGACAAGTGGAGAGAGAAAAGATGGGTTAATGTCTATGCTCCTGATTCTTTTAACAATGTTCCAATTGCGTATATTCCTATAACGGATGATGAAAATGCAAAAGGAAGAGTGATAGAGGTAACACTTTTTGATATTCTAAAAGGAGATCCATCACAACATCAATACAAGATGTACTTTCAAATACACAAAGTAGATGGAGATAAAGCCACTACCGTTTTTAAAAGATATGAGTATTCAAAAGAATTTTTGAGAAGTTTGATTAGACGCGGATCATCTAGAATTACATTTATGCTAGAAGCCAAAACAAAGGATGGTTATATTTTTCGAATCAAAGTTATTGCATTAACCCACAGAAAACTAAACACATCTAGAAAGCACGCATTTAGATTAATTGCAAAAGACGTAATGGAAAAAACCATACCCCATATGACTATAGATCAGTTTGTTCAGGCAACATGTTATGGAAAAATTAATTCTGATATTATGGCTGCAACTAAAAAAGTCATAAGAATGAGACATGTGGGATTAGAAAAAGTAAAACTAGTCAGAACAGCAGAAGCTGAAATTGCTCTTCTCAAGGCTTAGAATTAATTTAGAATATTATCTTAGATAAAAAATGGTAGATAAGCTTGAAGTTACAGTAGAGATAATTGCTCATGCGACAGAAGATGTTGGAAAAATTTTAGATTCATTTTTTGAGATATTTAAAATTCCAAAAGAAGAGTTTGAGACTCAAAATCTTACTGGCCATTTTGATAACCCCATTACATTGCTTCGAATAAAAATTAAAAAAAAGGAAGCTAAGAGTTTTTTGCACAGATTGGTTTCAAAAATTCCAAAAGAAGAGTTTCAAGTATTAATAGAAGATATTGAAAATCGGCTCCAAAATTCTACTTTGCATTTGAGGTTTGGAAAACAAGATATGATTAGAGGGAAAATGATTCAAGAAGAAAAAGATGCAGTAAAGTTGAAGATAGTATCACCTTCCTACAACAAAAAAGATACTGTTAGAAATTATGTCAGTCTTTTGACTGGCAAAAGTAAATGAGATAAATTTCTTAGATGAATTTAATAATATTATTTAGTATGACGAGAATGGGAATGAGGAGATATTAGCCGCTCCAGTCTGAGCAGATATGCTTTGAAGAAGCCGCGACGAACTGACCCAAAAAGTTTTTGTGGTTTTGGATTATTTTAAATACAGTTGATCTAGTTGGGTAGCCATGAATACAGATTATGATGTAATAGTAGCTGGCGGAGGACTTGCAGGAACTATTGCTTCACAATCGATTTCATACTATTCTAAACAAAAATTATCAATTTTGGTAATTGATCGAAGTACAGAGTTTACCCCCGGTCAAAAAAATATTAGCGGATGGACCTGTGGAGATGCAGTTAGTAAAGAAACCGTAGATTTCATGACAGAACGAATTAAGATTCCCTGGACAGAGCCTGAAATTGAACATCATGTAAAGGGAGTAATGGCATTTTCACCTGACAGAGAAACATCCATTCCATTTGATGGAGATGGGTATATGCTTAACAGACAAAAACTTCCTGAAGTTCAAAATCAAAGAGCCCAAAAGATGGGAGTAAAATTTGATTTTGAAATAAATCTAACGGGACTATTGTATGAAGGAAATCAAGTAATTGGAGTACAAGGAATTGATAACAAGAATAAACAACCATACAAGAAAACTGGGAAAATAGTAATTGATGCAACTGGAATTACATCAATGCTTAGAAATCAAATTCAAAACACTACAAAAATAGAGAGAAAAATTGACAGGCGCGATGTAGAATCAACTGGGAGACATATTATGTATTTTGATAAAGGAGAAGAAGATCTATCTGAATTTGATCCAGATTATTGTATTATTCATCTTGATCAAGATATTGCACCAGGAGGATATGGATGGGTTTTTCCAAAAGGAGAAAACAAGGTAAACATAGGTTTAGGAGTTGAAAAATCAATTTTAGATAAACGAAACAAAAGGCTCGGAAAAAATGATAATGTTTCTAGTCTTATACAGGAATATCTTCATAGAAATAAAGCAATTAAAAATCCTAGATTATCAACTGATCCAATTGATAAAAATAACGCATCGGGAAATTTTCAAGTATCTGTAAGACGACAAAATGATTGTCTTGTCGCAAATGGTTACATGCTTGTTGGAGACTCTGCATGGATGCCAAAACCACTTGATGCAGGAGGTATTGGACCTGCATTGGTTGCTGGAACTTTGATAGGAAAAGTTGTTGCAGAGGCTATTGAGGCAAATGATGTAACAGAGAAAGGCCTTTGGAAATACAACAAGGAATTTATCAATGAATATGGTTACAAAACAGCTGGTCTTGAAATATTTCGAAGATTAATACAAACACTCACAAACGATCAAATTAGTTATGGTATGAAACACTTTTTGGGAAATCTTGATGTTGAGGCAATCTCTAAAGGTGAGCATCCAGACTTTAGTGCATTAAGCAAAATAGGAATGATGATTCGAGGAGCACTAAACAAAAAACT